>JAZKES010000141.1:0-6192 GCA_040386995.1 Pseudomonadota bacterium
TTATAGCACTCTCGACGAGGTTTCCGAGCTGGAGTACTTCTTTTTTGAGGGCTTCAAGATCGCGCTGCAAGTGCAAAGACATATGGAACTCTGGAACCTTATCTATCGGTCATTATTGGTTAAAAAAAATTAGTAAAAAAGTTGGTTAAAAAAAGCTGACAAAAAAAGTTCGACTGAAGTAATTAACGGCACAATTTATTAACGGCACAATACACAACCGGCTTTAACCGAAACGGCCTGTTACATATTCCTCAGTGCGTTTGACGTTAGGACGCGTGAATATCTGATCCGTCTCGCCAAACTCAACAAGGTTGCCCATTTCCATAAATGCAGTGTAGTCAGAAATACGTGCTGCCTGCTGCATGTTATGAGTAACAATTACTATTGTATAGCGCGTTTTCAGTTCGAATAATAAATCTTCAATGTGTGCCGTTGAGATTGGATCGAGCGCTGAACAAGGCTCATCCATCAACAACACCTGCGGCTCCATCGCAAGCGCGCGGGCTATACACAACCTTTGTTGCTGACCACCCGACAAATTAAGCGCGGAATCGTGCAGACGGTCTTTCACTTCTTCCCACAGAGCCGATTGCGACAACGAGCGTTCTACAAGCTCATCCATCGATCCGTTGTAACCGTTGATGCTCGGGCCCCAGGAGATATTGTTGTAAATCGACTTCGGAAATGGATTCGGTTTTTGAAAAACCATACCGATGCGGCGACGCACTTGTACCGGGTCAACATCCTTGCCATACAGATTTTGGTCAGCAAACAGGATCTCACCTTCTATGCTCACGCCATCGACGAAATCATTCATGCGGTTGAGCGAACGCAGCAGTGTGCTTTTGCCACAGCCTGAAGGGCCAATGATGGCGGTGATACGGTTACGGTGAATCTGGCACGACACTTTTTTCACTGCAGCCTTGCCTGAATACAGCACGCTGACCTCTTTGAGATCCAGCACTGCTGGCGGCAAGGCCTTCTTTTTATCCTTGCCGTGTTCGACAGTTTCCAGGGAAGACATTAGTTACCTCTAAACATTGGGTTTTTGGTGCTCGGCATGGGCAATTCTGCCTGTTCAACGTTATCGCCAGCCCAACCACCTACAGACCATTGGGTCATGCAGCAGGATAACGCACGTTTTTCGAATCCGTGCATGGCAATTCCAGTTTGGTGTAACCGGACTTTCTGGCTAAGTGAGTTAGCCATTATTTCAATCTCCGCTCGGTGCGGCTGCGTATGTAGATCGCGGTGGCATTCATCAACAGCAGTACCAGCAACAACACGATGATGCCTGCCGCAGCGAGCTGATGGAATTCCAGCTGGGGCCGCGAAATCCAGTTGTAAATCTGGATCGGCAGAGCTGTGAAAGAGTCCCCGAGGCCGCGTGGCGTGAACGCAACAAAGGACATCGCACCGATCATGATCAATGGCGCTGTTTCACCAATGGCGCGAGAGAGCGCGAGAATCACGCCGGTCATTATGCCCGGAAAGGCAGCGGGCAAAACGTGAGACCAGGTCGTCTGCCAACGTGTAGCACCGAGTGACAACGCGGCGTAACGGATACTCATTGGCACCGTACGAATCGCTTCCCTGCCAGCGATGATAATAGTCGGCAGGATCAGCAAACTCATAGTGAGTGCGCCGGAAATCAAACTGCGTTCAAGCGCAAAAAATCGCACAAAAATGGCAAGCCCTAAAATCCCATACACAATTGAAGGTACGCCTGAAAGATTGGAAATATTAAGTTCGATCAAGCGCGATAACCTGCCCTTACTCGCAAATTCTTCGAGATAAAGCGCTGCAGAAATGCCGACTGGAATCGAAAACAATGCAATCAGAACTATCAGATACAAGGTGCCAACCAAGGCTGACTTGATGCCCGCGCGCTCAGGGAACCGCGACACAAAACTATTGAGAAACTGCCAGTCGAGCCAACCGAGGCCGTCCACGCAAACCTGATAAAGAAGTACCGCAAGCAGAAGTACGCTGGCCCAGGTAATGGCCGCGCAGACATGCGCAAATATCTTCGACTTGCGATGCCGACGCTGAAGATTGCGGTTTTCCTGTTCGCTGACAAAAGCCACTAGTCGTAAACCTCGCGGAATCGGGTCAGTATCCATTGCGAAATGATATTGATCACCAGGGTTATCATGAACAGCAAAGTGGCAACGGCAAACAAGGTCTGATATGCGACACTTCCAGACGGTGTATCGCCTAGACTCACCTGCACGATGTAGGACGTCATGGTCTGGATGCTTTCAAGCATACTCAGCGACAAGTTAGGTGTCTGGCCTGCGGCAATTGTTACCGCCATCGTTTCGCCGATTGCTCGTGAAATCGCGAGCAGATAAGAAGCCATCACTCCCGACAACCCTGCTGGCACTACCACTCGCGTAGTAACTTCGTAAGATGTTGCGCCGAGCGCGTAGGCTGCCTGACGCAAACTAATCGGCACTGCACGCAGCGCGTTGTCGCTGAGCGTGGCAATCATCGGCAGGATCATGATGCCGACCACAATCGATGCGCTCAGTGCATTGAATACCTGAATATTCGGAATGAAGGTTTTTAACACTGGCGTAACGAAAGTCAGCGCGAAATAGCCGTACACAACTGTTGGAATACCCGCGAGCAGTTCAAGCGTTGGCTTGATCCATGCGCGTTGACGATCGGATGCGTATTCACTGAGATAAATTGCGCTCGCCAGTCCCATCGGCAGGGCAATGACGGCGGCGCCAATAGTAACAAGCGCGGTACCCCAGACGAGTGGCAATACACCAAATGAACTCGGTTGCAGGATTGGCACCCAACGTGTGCCAAAAAAGAATTCAACGGGACTTACATTGGTGAAAAATTCGAATGACTCAACCAGCAACAGCACCACTACAGCCAAGGTCGTCAGAATGGAGAGCAATGCACAAACTTGCAGCCAGAACTTGATGAGACCTTCGCCCCAACGTGAACCTGCCTTGTGAATGCTGGTGTTACTGCCCTTGCCAACCGGGTTATCTAGGGTAGGAAGCTGAGTCATGGAATACGGCTTTTTAGTGGCCGCAAACGGGGAACTGCTCCCGTGAGCGGCCTGTTTCTTTGTATTGTGATTTTATCAGAACCCGGCCAGCGCGGTTTTTGATTCCTGATAAGACTCAGGACGCAGGGGAATGTAGCCTACTTCACTAGCCAATGCAGGTGCTGATTCGATGTAGAACTCTACGAAACTGCGCACCTGCGGCTTCTGGGCGCCGGCTTTGCTTAGGTAGATGAATATGGGGCGAGAAAGCGGTGCGTAAGTTCCATCGTTGATACTTTCCGGACTTGGCACAATCGGGCCGTTGCCGCCATCGACAGGGATCAACTTCAATTTGTCCTTGTTCGCGATGTAGTAGGCATATCCAAAGAAGCCCAATGAGTTTTCATCGCCACTTATGCCCTGCACGAGAACGTTGTCGTCTTCGCTTGCGGTGTAGTCGGGACGCGAAGTACCGGCTTCGCCGTTCACAACTTCAGTGAAGTAATCAAAGGTGCCCGAATCAGTACCTGGACCATACAGGCGCAGCGGTTGAGCTGGCCATTCGGGACGCACGTCATCCCAGCTGTCGACCGCGCTGCCGGGTTGCCAGATCTGCTGTAATTCAGCGACAGTGAGGTGATCAACCCAGGTATTTCCTGAATTCACCACAATTGAAAGGCCGTCATAGGCCACGGGAATTTCCAGGAATTCGATGCCATTTGCGGCAGCAGCTTCTTTTTCGGAATCCTTGATTGGCCTGGAAGCATCGTTGATATCAATTTCACCCGCGGCGAATTTATTGAAACCACCGCCAGTACCCGACACACCAACAGTTACTGATACATCAGGCGCTTCAGTACGAAATTCTTCAGCAACCGCCTCGCTAATCGGAAATACTGTGCTCGAACCATCAATGCTGACCGCTCCGCTGAGTCCTGCTTCGCCGCCAACCGTGCCTTCTGCGGCGCCGGACTCTGGCTGATCATTCGAGCATGAACTTAACGCCAGGCCGAAGCCGATAAAAATCAAGGAGTTGATTACTGAACACTTTTGCATACTGGTAGTCTCCGGTTGCATCGATAGGCGGGACGAACGGCTGATACACCGCTCGATAATAGTTGATCCGGGATCACGCAATTTGCGTTTAAAACCAGAAAATTAACATCAAAATCAAGTGCTGGCATTTTCCAGCAGCTTTGTTAAGAAACAATAAAGATAAGGCGCAAAAACCTTCATCAAACGGTAAATCTTAATCTTGGTTTCGCTGGGCAGAAGGCATGCGGTAGGTAAACGTCGAGCCTCTTCCAAGCTGACTGCTCACACCCACCAGGCCACCGTGGCGCTCCGCGATGTTTTTGACAATTGATAGCCCAAGGCCAGTACCACCAAGGCTCTGCGACCGAGCCTTGTCTACCCGGTAAAACCGTTCGAATACCCTTTGCTGGTATTGTGGGCTAATACCAATGCCCGAGTCCTCGACCTCCAGAATGGCATTGCCACCCTGAACATAAACCCTGACTTTAATTTGACCACCTTCAGGTGTGTATTTGATGGCGTTATCCAGCAAGTTATCCGCTAGCTGACTGAGCTGCTGGCGGTCGCCAACGACTTCAACTTTGCCCTCGGGCAGGGTTGCTGACAGCGTGTGATGTTTGTTTTCGATTGCGGTTTCGGCGGCAGCGAGCGCGCGATTGACCAGTTCACCGAAATTGAGCAGCGTAAATTCGCTGGTGTTCTGGTCCGATTCAAGACGAGAGATGGTCATCAAATCGCTTACCAGATGTGACAGACGGATGCTCTGCGCATGAATACGCTCCATAAAATGCATGGCCGTTTCCTTGTCCATATCGGGATCACCAACGACAGTTTCGGATATGCCGCGTATCGCAGTAATAGGTGTCTTGAGCTCATGCGAGGCATTTGCGACGAAATCGGTACGCACGCGTTCCAGGTTTTTCAGCTCGGTGATGTTGTGCATTACCACGACCGCTCCGATGGGCTCGCCCTGGTCATCGGACAGCGACGCGACGTAGATATCCATGACCAAATGAAGGTTCTCGAGCGGATAATCCACTTGCGTCTTGATGACCGTGCGCTGGCGCAAGGCCTCATCCAGCGCCTGGGTAATTTTTTGATGACGCGTTACATGCCACACTGGCTTGCCAATACATTTATCACGCTCCACCCCAAGCATTGCGGCGGCGGCTTCGTTGATATGAATGGTATTTTGTTTCTGGTCAACGTCGATAACACCTTCCACCATGCCGGTGAAAACAGTCGCCAACCGGTTGCGGTCCGATGTCAGGACAGACACCCTGCGCGCTGAATTACGTGCCATCTGGTTGATCGCATCCGCCAGGCGCTTCATACCAACAGCCTTGGACTCCGCCACCCTGCGCTCAAAATCGCCTTGCGCGATGGCTTCGGTGATCTGGGTTATTTCTTCCATGACAGCTGCCTTGCGCCAGGCAACTACAAATGCCAGCGCAGCAATTAGCGCAATGATGCCCATCGCCGACAGCAATACCTTCAATTGCTCCTCGAGTATCAGTTCTTCAAGCTCACTCTGCGAGCGCGCAACCCTTACGATGCCAGCCAAACCGTTGGTCGAGGCGACCGGAACAGCAAGGTAATAGTAATTTTCCTGCAGCGTTTGACTGAACCGTTCAGCCCCACCTTCACCACGGTTGATTGCTGTCTGCACCTCGGGACGATGCAGATGGTTGTCCATCCCGGCGGGGTCTTCATGAGTATCAACCAGCACGACACCCGCGCTATCCATAATCGAAACACGCAGCCCGGTATTTTCAGCGAGAACATCAGCCGTCTTTTTCAGATCTACAGTGTTTGCAGAGAGCATGGCTGGTGCAATCGCAGCTGCGAGCGCAAAAGCGTGATCATGTAGTTGTTTTTCGCTGCGAGTATGTTCATCGCGGGAAATAGTGACGAGCGATTGCAGAACCAGCAGGCCTACGCCAACAAGAACAAACAACACGTAAGTGGCGGTGGTACGCCATAAGTGGGATGAAGTGAACATGATTAGCTAAAAGTGTCCTGCAGCCTGAAGGCCAGGTTTGTAATGTTCAAACCTGGTCAGCCATTCTATAGCCTACGCCACGGATGGTCTCGATGAGCGGGGGGTCAACATCCAGTTTTTTCCTGATACCCCTGATATGCACATC
>JAZKES010000141.1:6292-25923 GCA_040386995.1 Pseudomonadota bacterium
CTTGCTATCAATTCTTTCGGGCTGAATGGTTTGGTTATGTAATCGTCGGCGCCAACGCCAAGACCCAGGACGATGTCACTCTCTTCACCTTTGGCGGTTACCATGATGATCAGTGTGCCCTGCGTTTGAGGATCCTTCTTGATGCTGCCACAAATCTCCACGCCATCCATGCCAGGCAACATCAGGTCGAGCAGAACAAGGTCCGGTGCTTCGCGCTTTATAATTGCAAGACCACGAACGCCATCACTTGCAGTGAATACCTCATATCCTTCGCGCTTGAGGTTGTAGCTTAATACTTCCAGTATGTCTGGCTCGTCTTCAATAATGACTAATTTCTTTTTACTCACCCGGTTTCTCTTGGTTGCCTGTACTTCGGCTAAATTAACATTCATAAATTAAGAACAGGTTAAGTATTTGTAAGAGTTTGACAGAATTAACCTTACCTTTAACAAGACGCGAACAAGACGTGAACAACGCGCGTAACGGGTTGAACGCACAACAAGTGTGCTGATCCTTGCCTTGTTTTCGACGGTTAGGCAATAATGCCAAGCCCATCACAAACCCGCCACTTTGCAGACTTTCACTTGACCATCACTATCATGACCGCGAAAGAAATCAATGACAACTCGGTCATAGAGAAGGCCGGATCTAAACGGCTTCGTTATGAAGGTCTCGTTAATCAGTTCTACAACGACATTTATCGTTATGCCTACTGGTTATGTAAAAACAAACAGCAAGCTGAAGATCTCGCCCAGGAAACCTTTATGCGTGCCTGGCGTGCCTTTGACAGTTTACAAAGCATGGATGCCGCAAAAGCGTGGTTGTTTACCATTCTGCGCCGGGAAAATGCGCGGCTTTATGAAAAATATCGGCCGGAGCTGGACGATATAGACGATTTCGACGAAGCACTGCCCGACAGTCGGCACAATGAACCCGACAAACAAATGGAAGTTCACCTCCTGCACAAGGCGATGGCTACGCTGGAACCCGAGTACCGCGAACCACTTATATTGCAGGTTATTGGGGGGTTCAGCGGGGAGGAAATCGCCGTGATGCTGGACCTGAACAACAATACAGTGATGACAAGGCTGTTCCGTGCACGTAACAAGTTACGCGATGTACTTGCCGGTATTAATTTGCAGCAGGATCAAGAGAAGCCATGAACACGAACGACATTATCGAACGCCTGTGGGCAAATCCTGAGGATGATTCCGAGGATCTTGCAGCCGCAATCGCAGCTAACCCTGCGTTACTCGCCGAGCAGCGGGCTGCCCGTGATTTTAATGCGAAGCTCAAGCTTGGCATGTATTCAGTAAATGCGGATGCCGCGTTGCGCGCAAAACTGTTGCAGATTCCTTCGCAGGAAGAAAACCTGGTGGTTGCAGATTTATCTGTAGCACCTGCCGTTATGACAGCAAGCAACGACAGTATCTGGCGCCGCGTGCTGCCGGTCGCTGCTTGCCTGATCCTCGTGTTTGGCTTGGTCCTTTATTACCGCCCGGATTTAAACATCGGTCTTGAGAATGAAATCTTTGCGCACGTGTACAGCGAAGAACAGTTCCTCGATAGCCAGATGGATATCCCGTTACTCGAAGTAAACGCCAAGATGGAAGAGGTAACAGGTGCCCATTTGTTGACCAGTGCCGACATCAAAAAACTCGACATCAAATTTGCAGGTGATTGCTGGATCTCCAAAGGCAAGGCGATGCACCTGATCATGAAAGGCAAAACGGGCCCGGTTTCCATCATCGTTTTCCCGAGCTCCATGGCTGCATCAGAGTTCAAGATTGCCGACGCACGTTTCAACGGTATTGTTACTCCTACTGTGGGTGGCGGCACTCTCGTGGTCATCGGCAACAAGCAAGAACCCATCGAAGAATATCGCAAGTTGATGTCGACCAATCTGGATTGGGAATATTAACGTTTGTCAGAGCCACTAGCTGGCTCTGCCACTTCTTTATAGAAAACTCGCTTTAAGGTCGTGCTGCTTGCAAACTTGCAACGAGCGGACAGACGCTCATCTGCAGCCCTAACGTCTTTATCGTTTGAAAACCTGCCCTGCCCATTCGCTGAACTCTAGCTTACAATCGCAGCATCCATAAGCATCACGCCGCACCTGCATCAGCTAGCCATTCATGCCCAAATCTGTCCTCGTTGTATCGTATTTTTTTCCTCCTGTTGGCGGCGCCGGTGTGCAACGGGCAGCCAAATTCGTGAAATATCTGCCCGCTTGTGGCTGGGCGCCCACAGTGCTTACTGTTTCCAACCCGTCTGTACCCTTGTTTGATGACAGCATGCTCGCGGAAATTCCCGCCTCAGTTGAAATCGTAAAAGCCAAAACGCTGGAACCCGATTACAAAACAAAACACTCGCTGAGCGCATCGGCAGCGCCAGCAAAATCACAATCCGGCTTGAAGACCAAGCTGAAAAATTCGGTGCGCGCCATTGCCAACACGCTGCTGCAGCCCGATCCACAGGTGCTGTGGTTACCGGCCGCATTGCGTGAAGGTAAAAAATTATTAAAAGCGAAGAAGTTCGATGCGATTTTTGTCACAGCACCGCCGTTTTCGTCACTTGTGTTAGGCGCCATGTTGAGTCGCGATAGTGGTGTGCCGCTTGTCGTGGATTACCGCGACGAATGGGACATCAGCAATTCGGTTTGGGAAAACAAGATTTCCAACGGGTTTGCCTCCAGCATCCAAAGCCGTATGCAACGGTTTGTGCTGAAGCAGGCCAACACGGTGATCGCAACAACAAGCTTGAGCGTTGCCGCGCTGAAACAGAAGTTACAAGCCTTGGGCAAAACAGCAACATCTACGGCCTGTATTTATAACGGCTTTGATCCCGACGATTTTGCGTTTCTTGATCACAACGAACCAAAAGCACGGTCGGCAAAAATCAAACTCAGCTACGTGGGCACCTTATGGAACCTCACCTCTATCGCACCGCTCGTCACTGCGCTTGAACAAATGTATGCGGACAGCCCCACGCAAACTGCACGTATTGAATTGGAAATCGCGGGCCGCAGAACTGCGGATCAGGAAGCTGTGCTGGCGCGTCTCAACGCAACCAATGTCACACTTACGTTGCATGACTACCTCGATCATTCCGACGCTCTCAAGATGATGTGGCAGTCGGATGTGCTTGTACTTCTACTCAGCGACTACGAATTTGCAGGACGCGTAGTGCCAGCAAAAACCTTCGAATATATGGCGCTGCGCAATACCATTCTTGCGCTGTGTCCGAAGGGAGAAGTGTGGTCAATTCTTGACGGCATGAGTGATACAACCTGTATCTCGCCTGCCGATATCGCGAGTATCAAAACCTTTTTGTCTGCAACGCTGGCGCGAACAGAGGAGCCTTTCGCGATCAAACAGGCGGCGGGGAAAATCGAGCAATTCAATCGGGTCAACCTGACAGCCGAACTTGCTGATGTACTGAACAAGGCGTCAGAGACTGGCAATCGCGCCTGAAGATTTCAAGACAACGCACCACTATCGATGAAAGCGGAGGGAATTTTTTTATCCCGATGTTTGCTCTCAGCACTGCCTGGAGACAGAACCCGCCATCCAGACCATCTTGAAAAAATAGATAACCGCTGTTGTCTGAGGCTCTGTTTGAACATCAAACCTTTAGAGAACCTCGGATTAATTGCGAATACCTGATACGCGCGGCTTATAAAACATGTTCGTCGCGAAGGCGGGGATGGGTAGCCAGCAACATCAACAACCTGGATTCCCGTCCCCGCCTTCGCGGGGACAAGCTTTAAAAGCCGCGGGAATGACGAATTAATCAGAATCCCCTTAGTTTGCTATCGCGAAGATTGCTATCCAGAAGATTGATATCCAGAACCTCAAACTAATCCTGGATTCGGATAACCTGATGAGAGCCTGGTCACCGCTTGAGCAATCAACCAATCACGTCTTGGCTGGCTTACGTTTCAGCGGAGCCATGCCCGCGGAAGAATCAGTTACTGTCGGTTTTTTAGCCGCTGCAACTTTATCTGCGCCAGACTTACGTTTGGGTGGCGCCATGCCAGCTGCAGCTTCGGTGCTGACAACAGTTGTTGTGGCGTCAGAAGCTGCGACCTTCTCACTTGGCTTACGACGTTTGCCGACATTCTTCTTGAAGCTGTGGCGCTGCTCGGCTTTCGGTTTGACATAGGCTTTGGTTTTGACAGGCTTTTTATCGGCTTTTTTCGTCTTTTTGGCGGGACCTTGAAAACGCGCCTCCATGCCTTTTATTTCACGCTGCTCAAACTTCACGCCCAAGTAGCGTTCTATGCTGCTCATGACGTTCCATTCCTGCGGCACAATCAGCGAAATCGCGAGACCGGTTTCACCCGCTCTGCCAGTTCGACCAATACGGTGCACATGATCATCGCCTGAACGCGCCATACCGTAGTTGAGTACGAGATCTACGCCCTTTACGTCGAGCCCGCGCGCAGCCAGGTCTGTTGCCACGAGTACACGCACCACACCCGTGCGAAACCAATGCATGATACGTTTGCGATCATCTTGGGCCATCTCGCCATGCAGATAGGCGACTTTGATTTTGTGCTTGCCCGCTTTACTCCAGAGACTTTCGGCATTCTGGTGTCTGTCGCGCTGACTCTGCAAAAAGTCCGCAAGGTTCTGCGCCTGTTCACGCGTATTGGTGAATATCAGCGCCTTGTCGAATTCTGAATTCGCGATCAGATAATTTGTCAGCTGGTTTTTGTGCTTTGGATCATCGGCAAGGATGATCTGCTGTTCGATATTGCTGTGTTTTTCGCGATGAGTACCAATCGCAACAATGGCAGGCTCCTGCAAAATTTCTTCAGCGATGCGTCCAATGCCCTCATGTTCGAGCGTCGCAGACAACAGAAAGGTCTGACGCTTTGGCGGGCAGGCCCTGACGATTGTCATCACCTCATCACGAAAGCCCATGTCGAGCATGCGATCTGCTTCATCGAGAACGAGAAATTCGAGGTCCTTCAGTTCGATGCTGTTTTTCTCGACGTGTTCGCGAATGCGGCCGGGCGTACCAATGATGAATTCCGGGTTCTTGCGAATCAGCGCCTGTTGTTCCTTGTACGACGTACCACCGACGATTAAACAGCTTTGCAGTTGGGTGAATTGCGCAAGATCGCGACAATGTTTTTCCACCTGCTGGGATAACTCGCGTGTTGGAAGCAATATCAGTGCACGTGTTGCCGTATTGGGTTCAGCCTTTTCCAGCATCTGGTGCTGGATAGGCAACAGATACGCGGCGGTTTTGCCGCTACCAGTTTCTGCGCTAGCCTGGATGTCCTTGCCTTTTAGGGCAAGTGGCACCATATCGGCCTGTACAGGTGTGGGCACTGTCAGGGCAAGTTTTTCGAGTGCCTTTAACAGGCGTTCGTTTAAACCAAATTCTGTAAACACGGGCTAACCTCGGAAGAACGGCTTGTATTGTATCGGTACAGGCAAAGGGTGAGAATGCCGGCCCTTATGTTGGACCCGGCAGATTTTTTTACAAAGGTGAACATGAGCTATCAGGACAAACTATTACGCTTCAGCTTCGACCGACTCGACATACGGGGCGAGCTGGTTTATCTCGATCAAAGCTGGGAAACCATACTCTCGCGTTATCCATATCCCGAGCCTGTGCGCAAACAACTCGGTTCTGCGCTTGCAGCAGTAAGTCTGTTATCGGCGTCGGTGAAATTCGAAGGCACCATGATACTCCAGATTCGGAGTAAGGGTCCTCTCAGAAGCCTTGTTACGCAGATAACCAGCTCCGGCAACCTGCGCGGCATCGCCAAATGGCAAGGTGAAGTTCCTGACGGCAAACTGAAGGACGTCTTCGGGGAAGGCCAGATGCTGATCTCCGTGATCAAGGATGACGGTGAACGTTACCAAAGTATTGTCTCGCTCGACGGTGACTCTTTGCCTGAAGCCCTCAATGCCTATTTTGTTCAGTCCGAGCAACTACCCTCGACGTTTCAATTATTTGTTACTGATACACGAGTTGCAGGTTTCTTCTTACAGGCGCTACCCGAGAACACCCAGCGCAAAAACCAGGAAGAACAAGTGCTGATTCACAGTGCCAAAAGTCCACGTGAGCGCGACCGCGAAGAAGACTGGAATCGCATCAACTTTCTCGCCGCCACGTTGCAGCAGGACGAATTGTTCTCGTTAACTCCCGAACGTTTGCTGACCAACCTCTTTCATGAAGAACAAGTGCGCGTGTTCGAACCAAAACCCTTACGCTTTAGCTGCACCTGTTCACGTGAGAAGGTAGAGCGCACGCTAATTGCACTCGGGCCAGAAGAACTCGCCAGCATCCTGCAGGAAGAAGGCACCATCAAAGTGGACTGCGAATTTTGCAACACCCACTACGAGTTCTCTGCCAAAGACGTGGACAATTTTGGCAACGACCCGATTCAGTTGGAGCCCGGCACGGTTTTGCATTAGGGAGGCGCAGATTAACCGGTCATTGTTTTGCATTTAGGGGCTCTGGTTAATTCGTTATTGTTTGCATCAGAAATCTCTGATTAATTAATTCGTCATTCCCGCGAAGGCGGGAATCCAGGTTATCGATTTTGCCGTATACCCATCTCCACCTTCGCGGGGACAAGCTTTAAGAGCCGCGGGTATGCCGTCATAACTAACCAGAGGTTCACTTGGATGAAAGCTCTCTGCACGAGAGCTCTCTCCATTAGATCCTCTTCACAGTAGACTTCTTTTCAATAGATCTCTTTTCAAGAGATAGTTGCGTTAGCCATAAGCGTTTCCTCCGGCGACTCATCACGGTTACCCATATATTGCAGCACGTTACGAACTATCCTGAGCCCCGCATCATCCGCCAGACTCAAGATGGATTCTGGATGAAACTGCACAGCAGCCACTGGCAACGTTTTGTGCTGAACTGCCATGACAATCCCATCTTCCGTATTCGCCACCACATCAAGAGCATCAGGCACTGTTGTCGCTACCAACGAATGGTAACGCCCTACTTGCACCTGCTCGCCAAGCCCGGCAAATAAAAAGCCCTGCGGATTTTTGAGCAACGATTGTTTTCCATGCATCGGATAATCGAGCACACCGAGACTGCCGCCAAAATATTCAACAATACCCTGCAAGCCTAGGCACACGCCAAACACCGGGATTTGCAGAGCTAAACACTGATCCAGTGTGTCAGCCAATTTAAAATCTTGCGGACGTCCAGGACCTGGCGACAACACCACAAGTTGCGGTTGCAGTTTTTCGAGCATGGCCGCCACTCCGCTGTAACGCACAGTCACCACACTCGCGCCACATTGCTGAAAATAGGATGACAACGTGTGAACAAACGAATCCTGGTGGTCGACCATCAGGATCGTGATCTTTTGGGATGTATTGTGATCAACCTTTTTCGCGGCTTTCATTGAAATTACGTTGGACGCTTGCTTGCTACTCTCGAAAGCGTTGGCCTCTACATGTAAGGCCTTGAGCATGGCTGATGCTTTCAACCGCGTTTCCGCTTCTTCCGCATGAGGATCCGAATCAAACAACAATGTTGCTCCCGCCCTGACTTCTGCCTTGCCGTTCTGGATGCGCAAGGTACGGATCGTGAGCCCGGTATTCAGATCACCATTAAAGCTGAGGCAGCCGAGTGCCCCGCCATACCAGCGCCGTGGCGTCAGTTCATGATCTTCAATGAATTGAATGGCTGCCTGCTTCGGCGCACCCGTTACCGTGACAGCCCATGTATGCGATAGAAATGCATCCAGCGCATCCATACCCGGTTTCAACTTGCCTTCAACATGATCAACGGTATGAATAAGCCGCGAATACATTTCGATCTGCCTGCGACCAATCACCTTGATGGAGCCTGCTTCACACACGCGCGCCTTGTCATTGCGATCCACGTCGGTACACATCGACAGTTCCGCCTCATCCTTCGCGGAGTTTAACAATGTGCGAATCTGCTCAGCGTCTTCAATCGCATCTTTACCACGCGCGATAGTGCCTGAAATAGGGCACGTTTCGACACGCCGACCTTCGACACGTACGTACATCTCAGGTGATGCGGCGACGAGATATTCCTGCTCACCGAGATTCAGCAATGCGCCGAACGGTGCGGGATTTTGTTTTTGCAGGCGGCGAAAAATCTGCGCAGGGCTGTCTTCACATGCGCGACTGAAAGTTTGTCCTGGCACCGTTTCGAACAAATCGCCACGTGCGAAATATTGCAGAGCCTTGCTGACTGTCTCCGCATACTGGCCTGGTGCATGATCACAACTCACGACAGACTCGTCTGCGGGAACGAATTGAAATTTTTCCTCTTTAGTTACACGCGGTAAATCGCGCGTACTGAAATTCACTCCACCGTCATCAAACGCAAAATCATAATAGAGATGTTGCGCGGTCTCGCGTTTGTGATCGACAACAAGAATTGTATCGGGCAAGTACAACACAAGATTGCGCTCATCACCGGTGCGAGGAATTCGCAACTCCGGCGCTTCAAACTGAAATGCCAGTTCATAACCAAATGCGCCGTAAAGGCCGAGATAGTCGTCGTCCGGACTCGCGAACACTTGCAGAATGTTGCGCAACACACTGAACACAGAACGCTGGCGTGTGCGTTCCTCTTCAATCAGCACAAGTTCTGGCGCGCGCACGACAAATCGCAGATATGTTGTCGTCGATTCGTACTCCGCAATATCGTCGCTTGCGGCGAAAATATTTTTCAGAATACGTAGCATGACCTCACCACGCGAATTCAACGCTTCACAGGTCACGCTGCGATTACGCGAGCTGATACGCACCGGCGGATTGGCAAACCCGATATCCCAGCGCGCATAACGCCCGGGAAATTCGTACGAAGAGCTGAGTAGCACACCTGGATGAGAATCAAGCTGCGTGATGACTTCTTCCACGGCGTTGGTGTAATCCACCCCAATACTCGCGCGAAAAATCTGAATGCCACCTGCGGTTACATAGCTATGTGTTTGACTGTATTTCATTGCGTCCTCCAAAAGAGCTTCATCATGTGAAGCACAATGCCCTGGCGGTGGACTTGAATGATTAATGCTGGAATGCGCAGAAATAAAAAGGCCGCCTTGTTGCCAGGGCGGCCTTGTTAAAATCAGAGACAGGAATTTGTAAAGTACTCCCGATTTACATCTCGGTACTTTATGCCTGTCGGGAATTTTGCTGGCTGCCCGATTGCTCGAGTCGCCACCAATTCATATGTGTGAGTAATGTTTGCATGGCGCGCATGTTGCCGCCACCTGCATTCTGTTGTCAACCCAAAATTTTTCAAGCATGCAGAATTGCCGCGGATTTCACAGGTAATTCACAAGTTTCCTGGTGGACTGGCAGGTATAAAAGCGCGGAGTTTCGCTACGTTAGCCAGGACGGCAGTTGAAAAAAGTTATCCAGAAAAAAGCTACCTTGTGACATCTGCAAGCAATCAATCGTGTCGAGCAGCATATGAATAATCAACCCGATACCGAGCAAACGAGTACGTGGCACGAGAGTAAGCACAATGTACACAATCACGAATGGCCAGGTATGCAGCGGATGAAAACCCATGCTGCAACGCAAAGGATCATAGACAGGATCAGCCAACAGATGATCCACATCCACAAGCATGCCTGCCATCAACATCAAATAACTTTGCCACCAGCGTTTGCGATAACAAACAGCGACGAGCAATGCCGGCACGAAAAAATGCAGAACGATATGAATGATGTTTCTCTCCGACTGAAACGGCTGGTCAGACGAGCTTGCTTGTCTGATGAAAACGCAATTGCCAGCATTGCATGTGTTTGCTGTAGCTCCACAATGAACAATGCATGCTGCCTTTGCTAGGTGAGCGCTCAGGAATCACCTGGTGGGCATGGTAGGTTACGAGGCGTAATTCTGGCGTAAGTTCGCTTGTTTCAAATTGATCAAGCTCCCAACGCGCTCTTGGATCTTTCTGCAGCAGCCATTGCCGCACGGCTTCTCGACTGCTGCGGCCCACGCTGGAAATTTCCTGAAAATCCTGCGCAAGCATCAACTCGAGTAAGTCGGGCTGACGGATAAAATCGGTATGCAGCAAGGCGGTTTCACACGCCTGCATTTGCGCGAACATATTCATAACCGCGGTACTCGCGCGTGGCCCAATCCCATCGCTTGTCGACTCAGCTGATGTTTCAGGGGAGGCAACAGATCAATACTCGCCATGCCGGATTTGCGCACCCACGCCAGCAAGGTGTTGTCGCTGGAAAAAAGCCGAGTCATATAGTTGCTGAAACTGATTGTGTGCAGTTGATCTGTTTGAACAGCCCGCAGATATTTTTGCAACTGCGTGAAACTGCCGGGGCTAATACCCATCTGTATCGACTCATTCACATTATGCGCAAGCGCCATGGCATCGCGCAGGGCGAGATTAAAACCCTGGCCCGCGACTGGATGTAATGAATGTGCGACATTGCCTAACAGCACGAGTGCTGGACGAATCTGCTCGTGAGCAACCTGCAGCGACAGTGGATATACGGCGCGTTTACCAATCCGCGTAAACGTTCCGAGTCTATGGCCAAAATCTTTCTGTAATTCTTTCAGCAATAACTCATCACTCATGGCCATGAAGCCAGCGATGTTTTCACTCGCATGGGTCCAGATCAATGCAGCGCGGTGTTGATTGTCATGATCTGCAAGCGGCAATAATGCGAGGGGCCCCTTCGGAGTAAAACGTTCAAACGCCTTCCCTTCATGCGGTTGCGAAAAAGCCACATTGGCAATCAGCGCACTTTGTTCGTAGTCAGTGTGCTGATGACTAATGCCCAACTGCTCGCACAGAGTAGAACGACCACCTTCTGCAAGAATCACCAACGATGTTGTGATTGTGTTTTCTGATACGCCGTCGCCCGATTGATTGTTGTTGATGCCGGATAACTGCAGCTGCATTCCTGAGGAGCACGGTTTGATACTCGTCACCTGAATCGGCGCTCGCAATTCGAGACCATCTGCCGTGAGCAAGGACTGATTTAATGTTCGACCAAGGTTGGCGTTCTCCACCACGTAGCCAAGCGCCGGCACACCTTCATCAGCCGCGTTGAGTTGCACGCTGCCGAAGCGACCTTGATCAGAAACATGAATATGCGTGATGGGTTCCGCGATTGGCAGTAAGTTGGCGGCTAGACCAAGCTGCGCGAAATACGTCATCGTGCCGGCGGAAAGTACAGTGCTACGCGTATCGAAGCCTGGTTGGTGCGGAGTTGAGTTATTAAAAACCGGACTTGCTTCAACAAGCAGCAACTTGATTCTGGACTTGCGGTCGTTTGTCAAAGCACAGGCGAGACTTGCACCGACCATGCCCGCACCGACTATTACGACGTCATAATGTTCGCTGTCTGTGCGTGTCATGCCCCGCCTTCCCTGCGATGAAATATCAGGCTGCTGCCATGAAAGATTCGATGTCTTGCACTGTTTTTGGCAAGCCGTTGGTCAGCACTTCATAACCACTGCGCGTGACGGCCACATCATCTTCGATACGCACACCAATGCCACGCCAGCGAGCTTCGACATTTTTATTATCGGGAGCTATATACAAACCCGGCTCTACTGTCAGCACCATGCCGGGCTCCAGTTCGCGCCACTTGCCTTCAATTTTGTAGTCGCCGACATCATGTACATCCATGCCGAGCCAATGGCCAGCGCGATGCATGTAAAAATCCTTGTACGCACCACTGTCAATCAGACTGCTTACGGAGCCTTTCAACAGGCCAAGTTTAACGAGGCCTTCGGTCAAGACTTTTACAGTGGTGTCGTGTGGCAAATTCCAGTGGTTGCCGGGTTTTACGGTTTCAATCGCGGCGAGTTGTGCGTCAAGCACGAGTTCATAAATCGCTTTCTGTTCTGGCGAAAATTTACCGTTGACCGGAAATGTGCGCGTGATGTCGGACGCGTAATGTTCAAATTCACATCCTGCATCTATCAATATCAGGTCGCCATTCTGCAGCAGCTGATTATTCTCGTTGTAGTGCAGGATGCAGGCATTCGCTCCGCCAGCAACGATGGACGTATATGATGGCGCGCGACAACCTGCGCGGAAAAATTCGTGCATGAATTCGGCTTCAACTTCAAATTCGTTCAAGCCCGGTTTACATACTTTCATTGCACGTTTGTGCGCACGCACGGCGATCTGTCCCGATTCGCGCATTACATCAATTTCTGCTTTTGATTTGATCAACCGCATTTCGTGCAGCAGATGATCAAGCACCATGAATTCACCTGGCGAATGCGCACCACTGCGAACTTTTTTGCGGATTACCTTCACCCACTCCATAACTCTGTGATCGAACTGCTCATCTTTGCCCATCGCGTAATAAACGCGTTCCCTGCCTTCAATCAAACCCGGCAGAATGTCGTCGATATCAGAAATCGGAAACGCGTCATCCATGCCGAGCTGAGTAATAGCCGCGTCGGGTCCCAATAACTTTCCCGTCCAGAGCTCTTTCATTGGATCCTTTTCCTGGCAGAACAGCAGACACTGGCCTTTCTCGCGACCCGGTATCAACACGAGCACACTATTCGCTTCATTAAAACCAGTCAGATAATACATATCGCTGTTCTGGCGATAACGATATTCACTATCGCCATTGCGGAGTATGGAGTTGGCAGCAGCGAGAATTGCAATACTGTTACTTTCCATATGATTCATCAGTTCCATGCGGCGCTGGTGAAACTCTTTTTGGGTGATCGCCATACGTGGGGTCCGTAAATATTAATCAATGTAGAAATTTGGAGTCGGGGATCGCGTCATCGTTGCGGGCTTCCTCTGCATCGATGGCAGCAATGTGTTGATATACCATGATTGTCGCCATGCGGACATATTCCACGAGCTCCATGTAATCTACTTCGTCTTGATCAGTAAGATCGGTGGTGGAATCACCCATTGCTGAAAATTGCGCAAAGTCAGCGAGAATTTCGCCTATTTCTGCGCCAAGTTTGGATTCTGGCAAATAACAACCAGCCGCAAAACCCACCGTGAAACCTTCACACCACTCGCCCAGGGCAGTCACCCTGGCGGACAAGCTACTGTCATCGCCAGGCAGCAGTGGCTGAAAATTATATTCAAGGCTACTCAATTGCTCGCTGCTGGTATTGGCCAGTTGTCGCAAGAGTTTGCGTGATATTTCCGAAAGTATTTGAGGCGGTTGGAGGAGTTGGCCGACGTCTTCAGGATCCGCTTCAGGATTTGCAGTGCACAACAAGCCGGAGAGTAATCCATGAATCTCGGCGAGCGAATTATCGACACGATTTTCGGCAAAAAGTTGGGAAATTTTTATATAGTCAGCTTGCATATATCACCTGATTTTCGACGTTCGATGATAACACTTAGAGACTCGTGATTTAATTCTCTTGTACTGGCAGTGGCACAATTTTGCGAACATTTTTCCTCGGGCAATCACTTGTTGACCAGTCATAGCGTGCGTTTTATAGTTGCTGGTCAAATTTCCTGCATGATCATTTGCCATGAGCAACAGTAGTTTCAAAACACTCGATAGCAAAGTTGATGAATTGATCAAACTCTGCAGCGACATGAAGAAAGAAAATCAGGTATTACGCGACAGGGAACATCACTGGCGCAACGAACGCGAAACATTGCTGGGCAAGAACCAGCTCGCGCGAGTACGACTTGAAAAAGTCTTGCGCCGCCTGAAAACATTGGAAGAAGGACAAGTCTGATGGCTGCTATTGGCTCCGTGACAATCACTATTATGGGACGCGATTATCAGATCAGCTGCCCACCCGAAGAAGAAGAAAGCTTACGAAAATCAGCACGTCACCTCGATAAAAACATGGAAGAGGTGAGGAAACGCGGCTCTTCTTTAGGTTACGAAAAAATCGCGGTACTTGCCGCTCTCAACATAACTCACGAGTTGCTCAAGCTGGGTCACAACACGAACACCAGTGAAAGTGATGCGTTACGTGAAATCAAACTCCTCGAAAAGAAAATTGATTCTGTTCTGCTAGCCAGTCGCCAAATAGAAATTTAATTCTCTCGCCAACGACTCTTATTCTGCGCAGCAACTTTTTTGCACTATAATGATCGTCCCCCTGGGATATTGGCCAGCTGAAAGTGTTCTTGAGCCGATGTATGTAACCCGGAGGCTTTGCCCAATGACGCTGTGTGCATGTCCGCTCGACGGAAAGCCTGACGCGTCGGACTGGCCACCACCTGAACCTTTCGGTTCAGGACTATTTCAGCAGCGGTATCCCGGGGATTTTTTTCTGCATTTCAATTCAGCGTCTCACTTTGTTTAATCAACAGTAAACGGCAGTGACTGAGTAGTAGTGAGTGAGCATCGATACACACCAATCCGTACAAGTCGTCGATAAGCGCAACGAATTGCGCAAGCTCATGCGAAAGCGCCGTCGCGCGCTCACGTATTCACAACAAAAAATTGCTTCTCGCAAACTCTACAAGCGCACTGCGCCCAGCAAGCTATTCCGGTTTAGCCGAAGAATCGCTTTCTCGATGGCGCGCGCGGGTGAAATCAGTCCACACCTATTGTTACTCGAAGCGCAGCGTCGCAAGAAAAAATGTTATCTGCCCGTGATGGGCAAGTTGAATGGTCCACGACTGTATTTCCGCGAATTTAAAAAAGGACACAAACTGGTACGCAACAGCTTCGGCATTCTCGAGCCTGCGCGTCAATTCACCTGTAAGCCGTTTGCGTTAAGTCTCGTATTGATGCCGTTGGTCGCGTTCGACATAAACGGTAACCGCCTGGGAATGGGAAAAGGATATTACGATCGCGCGTTTTCATTTCTGCGCCGAAGTGTGCGCCAAAGGCCAATTTTGCTGGGCTTGGCCCATGAATGTCAGAGGGCAGAAGAACTGGAGGTTGCGTCGTGGGACGTTCCCCTGAACGGAGTAGTGACTGACGAGGCCTGGTATAGAGGCCAGCCCATCAGGCTAGAGGTCGATCAAGCTTTATAACAAGCCACTTTGCGCAACAGTGCTGATCAAAAGACCAGTACCAAAAATCAAAAACAATAATACGATCAAATCGGGCTTCTTCTTCATAAAGTCCCCTCGAAATCAGGATTAAGTATCTGCTAGATCGGCATGTTAGGCGCCTGACTTTAGTAAAATTTCACTAAAACCACCTAACATCATGAACCTTATATGATTTTTTTGACGCAAACAACATTTTTAAACTCGCTCAAATTACTCGCCCCACATACCGCTTAATGGCTAAACTGCCGCAGACTTTACTTCGGAGCTCTCCATGAACCAGAACGACCTGAAAAAAGCGGTAGCCAAAGCCGCCTTCGATTACGTTAAGAAAAACCTGCGCAGCGACAGTGTGATTGGTGTTGGCACTGGTTCTACTGCAAACCTGTTTATTGAGGAATTAGCGGCGCTCAAACACGACATCAGCGCGACCGTCGCGAGCTCAGAAGAAAGTGCACGCAGACTAAGGGCGCACGGAATACCGGTAGTCGAACTGAATAGTGTTGCTGAGGTCAGCATCTATGTAGATGGCGCAGACGAAGCGAATGAATATTTACAGTTGATCAAAGGTGGTGGCGCTGCACTGACTCGCGAAAAAATCGTTGCAGCGGTGAGCAAGGTTTTTGTGTGTATCGCTGATGAAAGTAAATTCGTAAAAATACTCGGCAAGTTTCCTTTACCGGTAGAAGTTATTCCGATGGCGCGCAGCCACGTGGGTAGACAGATTGTAAAGCTGGGTGGAGATCCGGTTTATCGCGAGGGATGTATCACTGATAACGGCAACATCATTCTCGATGTTCATCACATGTCGATTATTGATCCACGAAAACTCGAAGCGGAGTTAAACCAGATCACCGGAGTTGTGACAAACGGCTTGTTTGCGCAGCGGCCCGCCGACATTTTACTGCTGGCTACAAAGGATGGCGTAAAAACCTTACACGCCAAATAGAGCGAAAATTACAGCGTTTTAACACGTTTAGTTGCGCCACAACTTCGCAGAAGTGACGCAACTATTTAAATCAACAACTCTACTTCAATCAACCGCCGCACTTTCAATCAACAGTTGTACTTTCAATCGGACAACTTTTTCAAAAAATGAAACGGCGCAACCTCAGTTCACCTAGGATTTGTAATTCCCTTTCTGGTAACGCGTCGCCATTTCTTCCAGCGAATAGATTTTGCCGATGGTTGATACTTGACCGGCTGTGCCAAAAGCCTGCAGACGATCTTTGACGATGCCTTTCATTGCAGTGATGGTTGGCGCAAGGAATTTGCGCGGGTCGAACTCTGATTTATTTTCCGCCAGGAACTTTCGCACAGCACCAGTCGATGCAAGACGAAGATCGGTATCGATATTCACCTTGCGCACGCCATTTTTTATGCCTTCCTGAATCTGTTCAACCGGCACGCCGTAAGTTTCATTCATCTCACCGCCGTACTGATTGATAACTGCGAGCCACTCCTGTGGCACAGACGACGAACCGTGCATAACGAGATGAGTATTCGGAAGACGTTTGTGAATTTCGCGAATCCTGTCGATCGACAGAATATCGCCCGTAGGAGGACGGCTGAACTTGTAAGCGCCATGGCTCGTGCCCACTGCGATGGCAAGTGCATCGACTTGAGTATCGGCAACAAAACGTTCCGCTTCTTCGGGATCGGTCAGCATTTGATGCATGGACAAAATGCCTTCAGCACCAATGCCGTCTTCTTCACCGGCCATTCCTGTTTCCAGCGAACCAAGACAACCGATTTCTCCTTCGACCGAAACGCCACACGCATGTGCCATCGCAACGGTCAGCCGAGTTACTTTTACGTTGTAATCATAATCAGTTGGGGTTTTGCCATCTTCACCCAGCGAGCCGTCCATCATTACTGATGAAAATCCCAATTGAATGGAACGTTGGCAGACAGGAGGAGAAACACCATGATCCTGATGCATGACGATGGGGATATGTGGAAACTCTTCAATCGCTGCTTCAATCATGTGTTTCAGAAAGTTCGAGCCAGCATATTTGCGCGCGCCAGCAGACGCCTGCAGGATTACTGGACTGTTCACTTCATCCGCACCCATCATGATGGCACGCACCTGCTCGAGGTTGTTGACGTTGAAGGCAGGCACTCCGTATGAATGTTCTGCCGCATGATCGAGTAATTGTCGAAGGCTGATAAGTGCCATGGTTAATGTCCTTTAAGTTTCTTTAAGTTGCATCGATTCTTTAATTGAGGCGTTTTAGCCCGTAATTTTCTGACTCAGCGACCACGCTCTTCCAGTATGGCCACTGCCGGAAGCACATCACCCTGCACAAATTCAAGGAAAGCTCCGCCGCCGGTCGAGATGTAAGAGATCTGGTTTTCAATTCCGTATTTTTCTATAGCAGTAATAGTTTCGCCGCCGCCGGCAATCGAGAATCCAGTATTCGCGGCGATGGCCCTGGCAACTGCTTCAGTACCCTTCGCAAATGCGGGAAACTCGAAAACACCTACAGGTCCGTTCCACAGAATTGTGCGCGCATTGGTGAGCGTTTCAACGAGATTTGCGACTGATTGGGGACCAATGTCCAGAATCATGTCATCAGCGGTAACGTCATCAACCAGCTTGATGGTTGCCGTTGCGGTTTCCTTGAATTCGCTCGCCACTACAACATCGACCGGCAACGGGATGTGAGTCTTCGCCATTATTTTACGCGCGCACTCAATCATGTCTGCTTCGCAAAGCGATTTGCCAACCGGTTTGCCTGCCGCAGCCAGGAAAGTATTCGCGATACCACCACCTACTACCAGCGAGTCGACTTTTTCAGCGAGTGCCTCGAGGACCTGCAATTTGCTCGACACCTTCGCGCCACCTACCAGCGCAACAAGCGGCCGCACGGGTTTATTCAACGCTTTTTCAAGCGCATCAAGCTCGGCAACGAGTAATGGGCCGGCGCATGCGGTCGCAGCGAACTTGGCAACTCCATGGGTACTCGCCTGCGCACGATGTGCGGTGCCAAACGCATCCATTACGAATACGTCGCATAGAGTCGCATAATATTTGGCGAGGTCGTCAGCATTGGCATTTTCGCCGACATTAATACGAACATTTTCAAGCATCACACACTGCCCCGGTGCGATCTGCCTTGAAGCAGCTTCAGAGAAATTCTGCGGCATCACTTTCACTTCCTGGCCAAGCAGGCTGCTTAAATGTGCAGCGACTGGAGCCATCGCAGAATCGGTTTGTTCTGCAAGCGGAAGACCTTCCTTGGGCCGTCCCAGATGCGACATCAGTATGACCTTCGCGCCTTTTTCCAACGCCAGTTTTATAGAAGGAAGCGCTGCCCGGACGCGCGCATCATTAACTATCGTCGAGCCTTTGACGGGTACGTTGAGATCTTCCCTGATCAACACCCGCTTGTTGTTGAGATCAAGATTGGCCATGGCCAGAATTGGCATAAGTACTCCTTTACCCATTATAAAAATCAGTCTGGATGATACCCAAAAGAACCGGGTCTTGTCCGCATACTAAGGACAGATCACAACGCTAAATTTCTCGCTGCTTGCATCAAAAACAGCTTACACAGAGAATCACCCGATTCCGGCGTTACCCACAATAATCAGAAGGTTCAAACCCAAGAGGTATTCATGTCATCTACCCCCCTTTCCGTGTTTGCCAAATTAACCGGCATTGCGTCCGTTCTACTCAGTTTCAGTCAGCCGGCTCTCAGCCAGACTGACTGCAACCGCGCTTGCATGAAGGAAGTTCTGGATGATTACCTTTCAGCATTGATAACACATGCCCCAGCCGAAGCACCGCTAGCCACGATTTATCGCCATACCGAAAATGATGTCGTCCAACCCTTGGGTGAAGGCCTCTGGCAAACCGCTACTGCGCTTGGCGGCATGCAACGTCAATACTTCGATGAAGTGACGCGTAATGCGGTCTATTACGGAGTTGTCGAGGAAAGCGGCGTACGCGCAGTTGTGGCTGGACGCGTTCACATTGAGAACCGCCTGATAACTGAAGCCGAGTGGTTTGTGGGTCGCGAAACTGATGCAGGTGTGGATGGCGTCGCAGGTAATACCTTATGGGATGCCGATTACCTGACGACTGGCAATCCGCCGCTTGATCGCATCGTACCTGCCGCAGAACGCAGTACACGCGAGGAATTGATGTATATAACCAATTCCTATTGGGACTATGTTGTCGACCGCAATCCGAATATCGTCGCCGCCCATCCAGGTTGTTATCGTGAAGAAAACGGCCAGAAAACCGTGGGCAATCCGCTTCCGCCGGAACGTATCAACGATGGCGGTCTCGACGGCTTGAGCGATTGCCGTTCTGGCAGCACCACCTTCAACGTGCAGAACGTAACCGCACGTCGCTGGCATGTCATCGATGTTGAGCAGCAGGTAGTTGTTGCGTCCGCGCTCTTCATCCGCGAACCCGGCCACAGCAAACGTCGCAATCACTTCTGCGATGTGTTCTACATGGATGGAGGCAAATTGCGCGGTCTGTATACCGCCATGTACTACGTACCACCAACACGTGCCGTGCCAAACTGGCCGCCCTATGCTGGCAACTTCCCGCTCGCTGAAAGTTTTGGTCCTACCAAATAACGAACGGTGAAATCCGGCTACAGTAAAATTGCCTTGTGCGAAATTACTGTAGTCGGATGAGCACGGTGGTGTGA
>JAZKES010000142.1:0-3145 GCA_040386995.1 Pseudomonadota bacterium
AGCTTTGCGAGCAGACCTTCAAATGTCGAAGCGGCCCAGGTTCATCACTTTTGTCCAGGCCTCGACGAAGTCACTTACAAACTTCGCACTGCCATCGTTCGATGCATACACTTCTGCTATTGAACGCAGCTCGGAGTTCGAACCAAAGATCAGGTCAACGGGTGTTGCGGTCCATTTGAGTTCGTTGGTGCCGCGATCACGTCCTTCGTAAATACCTTCCGCATCAGCAGACACTGACCACAGCGTCGACATGTCGAGAAGATTCACGAAGAAGTCGTTGCTCAACGTGCCCGGCTGATCGGTGAACACGCCGTGAGCAACCTGTCCTGTGTTTGCGTCGAGTGCGCGCAAGCCACCTACAAGCACTGTCATTTCAGGAACGGTCAGCGTCAGGTAATTTGCACGCTCCACCAAAAGCTCCGCAGGTGAATGCACATTACCTTCGCCGAAGTAGTTACGGAAACCGTCGGCGGTTGGTTCAAGAACAGCAAACGACTGCACATCTGTCTGCTCCTGTGAAGCATCGGTACGACCCGGAGTGAACGGAACATTCACCTCGGTGCCTGCGGATTCCGCCGCTTGCTCAATCGCCGCGTTGCCTGCCAGCACAATCAGATCGGCAAGTGACACTTCCTTGTCGCCAGACTGCTCCTCGTTGAACTCCTGCTGGATGTCCTCCAGACGCGCCACCACTTTGCTCAACTCATCGGGATTGTTAGCTACCCAATCTTTCTGCGGAGCAAGACGGATGCGCCCACCATTGGCGCCACCACGCATGTCGGTGCCTCGGTAAGAAGACGCTGACGCCCAGGCGGTTCTGACCAGTTCAGGAACGCTTAACCCTGAATCAAGAATTTCTGCCTTGAGAGCTTCGATGTCATTCGCGTCGACCAGAGCATGGTCCACCGCTGGCACGGGATCCTGCCATATCAGTTCTTCGGCTGGCACAGCGTTGCCAAGATAACGACTACGTGGTCCAAGGTCGCGATGGGTCAGCTTGAACCATGCCTTGGCGAAAGCCAGTTCAAATTCTTCCGGATTGTCCATGAAGCGCTTCGAGATTTCGCCGTACGAGGGATCAAACCGCAGAGCAAGGTCTGTGGTCAGCATCATCGGCGCATGACGCTCGGATGGATCGTGAGCATCAGGCACCAGGTTTGCGCCCGCGCCTTCAGCGGGTGTCCACTGCGTAGCACCGGCAGGGCTTTTGGTCTGTACCCATTCGTAGCCAAACAGGTTCTGGAAAAAGTTGGTAGTCCAGGCTGTCGGGTTGACGGTCCATGCACCTTCAAGTCCGCTGGTGATAGTGTCGCCAGCGTTGCCCGTTCCACACGTGCTGGTCCAGCCAATACCTTGCGCTTCTACAGCACCAGCGGCAGGAGCAGGACCTACACAACCGGCCGGCGCCGCCGCGCCATGCGCCTTGCCAAAGGTGTGACCACCGGCAATAAGCGCGACAGTTTCTTCATCGTTCATCGCCATACGCGCAAACGTATCGCGAATGTCTTTTGCTGCAGCAAGCGGATCAGGGTTGCCGTTAGGGCCTTCTGGATTCACATAGATCAAACCCATCTGCACTGCAGCAAGAGGTTTTTGTAATTGGCGATCACCGCTGTAACGTTCATCACCCATAAATTGAGCTTCGGGTCCCCAGTTCACCAACTCGGGTTCCCAATCGTCTTCACGTCCGCCAGCAAAACCAAAAGTCTTGAAGCCCATTGATTCAAGAGCAACGTTACCCGTAAGCACCATCAAGTCAGCCCAGGAAATCTTGTTGCCGTACTTTTGCTTGATCGGCCACAACAAGCGCCGCGCTTTATCGAGGTTGGCATTATCGGGCCAGCTGTTGAGCGGTTCGAAACGTTGCTGACCACCGGCCGCGCCACCACGACCATCGAAAATGCGATAGGTGCCCGCACTATGCCAGGCCATGCGAATAAAAAACGGGCCATAGTGACCATAGTCTGCCGGCCACCAATCCTGCGACGTGGTCATCAGTGCGGCAATTTCGTTCTTGAGCGCTGCAATATCCAGCGTGGCAAATTCTTCAGCGTAGTTGAAGTCGGCGCCGAGCGGGTTGGACTCGGGATCATTCTGACGTAATGACGAAAGGTTGAGTTGTTCCGGCCACCAGAATTGGTTTGGTCTTGGTTCTCCCTGCGCAAAAGCAGAACTTGTCAGCGCCATTGCTGACAAGCCTACCGATAACGCGGTAAGAATTGGTTTTTTTAATAGACGCATAGAAGTTTCCTCTTCGGTTGCATGCCTTGTTTGGCCAAGCCATGGTAAACCGATCAAATCGAAGTTTTATATTGAAAAAACCTATCGGACCGATTGAAAAACTTCTAGCTATTTCCCTACGATGGCGAAGTGAGATTAATTACTTTCCTGCTGCGACCTGTCGCAGTGCCGGATTTGGGCCTCAGTCGAGGTAGCCAGCCTTTTTCCTGAACAAATGGATATCAAAAGTGACCAGCGCGGCACAAAGCACACTCATGATCAGTGTTAACAACCACCACTTCTCGATCCCTTCCTTCTCCATGTGTATGTAGCCTGCCACGATGAAACCTATGGCAAACAAAAACAGGAAGGTGATCGAAGTCGCGAGTAGAAAATAGACAATCGTACGTTTACGGACTTCGTCAGGGATCAACCGCAAGTTGTTGCTCATAACTATCGAGACGATAGCCAGCAGCGCACCTGCATGAAAGAAGTGCAGCAACGTAAACAGCAAGGTGTCAGTGAATGAGGTCGTTGCTGCGTAGAAGCTGATCAACAGTAACATCAGTGAAGATATCAGCAGGTACAGAGCAGCATGAGACCAATGCGCGATACGTATCTCAAGGCTTGTTACCGGCAGTTGTGCATAAAGCCGACTGCTCCGTTCCCGGTTATGGCGCAGCAGTGACAAGCCTCCCGCCACGATGCAGAAAAGCAGCAGCCAGAACGAGATCCCTACAGAAAATTCACCGGGCGTGGCCCAGTCATCATAGTTCAGCGTCAAGAGAGCAACACCAAGTAGTGTGTTCAGCGCGAGAAACACGATAAATGCGGTAAGGTTGCTTTCAAATTGTGTGCGAAACAGTTGGTTGATCATGGCTTATCTCCCCGCCTGTGTTTTCAGGATTTGTACGCATATCTGTTC
>JAZKES010000143.1:0-1016 GCA_040386995.1 Pseudomonadota bacterium
ATGTGGTGGCTGTTGGTCCACGGGAAGTTCGTTCGCGTCGACGACACCACGTACTTCGGCTTGGCCTCCAGCTTGACCGCCCATTCGCGTATCGCCGGCGGCGCCTCTTCATCGCCGCGAGCGACCGCCGGCCAGAAGCCCTCCATCATCTCGTAGGTGACGCGCCCCCAAAGCATCGCCCCGCCCTCGTCCATAAGGCGCGTGAAGAAAGCGTGCGTCTCGTCGTCAGCGATTCCCTCTTGATGATCGACGCAGCCATCCAGCGTGACGTTGAGACTGAAGGTTAGAAGTCCCATGTGAGTTTACTCCGGGTTGGGCTTTGCGCTGGATTGTAGCTTGGCGACGAGTATCTCGAGGGGGATATGACCGCTATAAATATGAAAAATACGTGTCGCATGGATTCACTTAATGACGATGAAAACTGGCGCGGCTTGCCAGGTCCCGCCGATGGCACTTAGGTGTTCTATTGGCCATAAATAGGCACTTATTGATTTTCAATTAACGATATTTTCTGTCATAAATTTTGCAAACGCGGGATTCTGAGCAGCAATCGGCTGCCAAACCCTGCTGATCGGAAGTGGTACTGGAGACCCAGCGAATAAGCCGCGCCAGGCCTCAACCGGTAGCCCCTCTATCCGTCCAGCCTCAAATTCTTCAAATTCCCATTTCCAGAAGTAGACAGTCTGAGCGGCCAGTGCGTTTAATCGCACTTCGTCAGCAGGAAGTAATTCCGCTGACGCTCTTGCTCGAGCGATAACCTCACCCAGCTCAGAAGATGAACTAATCTGAGCTATTACCGAAACCTGATTTTGAAGCATGTTGTACTTCGCTTGTGAAGCCGCGTGCTCGTTATTTTGACTCAACTCAATTCCCAGAAAGACAATGCCAGCAATCACACCGACATTTGCGCCAAGAGTTAACCATTTATTAATTTTATCGTGGTCCATACTTTTTTATTCCCGGGTACGTAAGGACAGCTTTTGACTGTGGGCTGCCGTTGACTGACTCATAGCGCC
>JAZKES010000144.1:0-1298 GCA_040386995.1 Pseudomonadota bacterium
ACACGGGAGAGGGGAATTAACACGGGAGAGGGGAATTAACACGGGAGAGGGGGATTAACACGGGAGAGGCGAATTAACACGGGAGAGGAGAATCAACACGGAAATGACAAATTAGTACGAAGTTCCTTCAAACAACCTGAACGCCCGTATCTGCCTGGGGGAAGCTTTGAACCCGTGGCATGACGAATTCGCAACTAGTCAGAAGCTCTCTAAACTCCAGCCGAGTGACACCGGCGAAACCCAAAAAAAAATAATAAGGCTTTCTTTAATTCGTCATTCCCGCGAAGGCGGGAATCCAGATTGTTTGGATACACATTCCCGTCTGGGCTCGACAAGCTTTAAAAGCACCGGGTGTGGTGTGTTCGCTATTAATCAGAGGTTTTTTAATAGTTCAGCCGAAATAGTTCAACCGATTGATGCCGGACGAACTCTACAAAAAAGTTACGCTGGTTTTTGTTGTTTGAATGCCTGCGTCAAGGTTGCACCTACACACTGATCTACGACACACGGAGTATTAGCCAGGCGACGCCAACTTCAAACCAATGATGCCCGCGATGATCAGGCCGAGACTCACCAGACGTCCAGAGCTTGCGGGCTCGCCAAGCAGCACCATTCCAAGTATTGCAGTACCAACCGCACCAACGCCTACCCAAACCGCATACGCAGTGCCGACAGGTAGCGACTTCATTGCGATGCCAAGTAATCCCAGGCTGATGAGCATTGCGAGTGCTGTGCCAACGGTTGGCCAAAGCCGTGTAAACCCATCGGTATATTTCAGCCCGATAGCCCAGCCAATTTCAAACAACCCGGCGAGCACAAGGATCGTCCAGTTCATAAGGTCACCTCAAAGCAATGCGGGTCGTCCCGGATGGTGGTAACGAAATGAGGTCGTCCTCGAATCGTGTTGACTACATCTTACCCCATCGCGACTTGCATGGTGACTTGCGAGATCTACGCGAGTTCGCGTTTGATATTCACTTTGCCAATTATGCGAAACGCGGAAGTGCTCGAACTCAAGTGAAGCGATCGAAATATTCCGTCTCGTCTCGAAGCAAATTTTTACTGACTCAGGATTTGCTGGTTATGCAGATAAATAAAAGTGGGATTGCGTTTAAGACAACCTCTGATTAGTTACGAGTACGTTATGTCCACGGTTCTAAAGCGTGTTCCGGCGAAAGCGGAGACGGGTATCCAGCAAAATCAACCGCCTGGATTCCCGCCTGCGCGGGAATGACGGGTTAATGGAAAGTTTGCCAGGTGTTGCGGGAATGACGGGTTAATGGAAAGTTTGCCAGGTG
>JAZKES010000145.1:0-13876 GCA_040386995.1 Pseudomonadota bacterium
AGAAAATGTTTTACTCCGGGCATCACACTATTCTTGAAGATCATCGTGCGAATCCTTGGTAGCAACCCCCCGACAATAAGCAGTGGTACCAACGCAACTACCGCTGCTATTACAAACGCGGTGATCCACATCGTGAGCCCCATGGGTGTAGCCGGCAAACCTGAATTCGGCAGCACATCATTTACGAACGCCACAATTGCTGTGCTCCAGCCCCAGCTCGCACCCAGTGCACCCAATACTATTACGACGAACCACGTGAGCTTCCCTGCGATTGCATGAGCATGCAGAAGATTGAAACTGACGAACTGACCACTGTCGTGGTTATAACCAATCAAACATTCCAGTTGGCCACCAACCCTGCGCGCAACCAATGAAATGACATCGTTTGGTGCGACAATAAAATTGCTGTTAGTGAATTCCCACGAGCCCCTGCTGTTGTCTGGATAACGGACCCTGACCTGATCCTTGTTGATTGTTGTGGTCGAGACCGAAACATGCGTGGATGGCGACATGGACGTCTGCCAGAACCCCGTGGACGTCCAGTCACCGCCTACCGTAGTTGTAGTGGTGGTTTCGACAGTAGTTTCCGTCCAGCTTTTTTCACTCATGACATTACCGGTGTATACATCAAGCATATATTTGCTGCCCAATATACTGACTCTTCGCAAGTGATCTGCCATCTGTGGACCTCTACCGGAAATCGCCGCACCACCATGCCTGCTGCCCAACCCGCTGAATGCGAGTAGCCACGGCGCTATACACATAGCCGCAAAAGTCAGCCACCAGCGAGGAAACGCGTACGTCTGAAGGTATTGCATCATCACAGCGACACCGTCGTCGTCGAGGTTTGAAAAATCCGGATCAGCACCCTGCGCTGCCGCAATTGTTGCGATACACGCTAGTAGTAGCGCAATCACAACGGCTGGATATTTTCCGTGTTGGTAGAATTGATTCGATATACCCGCAGTTGAACGGCGCATGGCTGTTGTCCTTTTATTGGGGTTTACCTGCAGAATATTGCAATAACGCACTTCAACGTACTTTGAGATATACATGGAGTCAATTGGCCCTCGAAAATTATTTCGAGCCAATTGGTCAGTAACTTTTGTTAATAGAAATGACGCACCAACTGTTGTCGCTATCGACAGAAATGGTGCGGACCAATTTTCGCTATGCCAAATAAAAAGGCCGTGTCAGTTACCCGACACGGCCTTTGGTACTTTGGTACTTTTATCTAAGCCGACAAATTACTGGTACGAACTATTCAAACATTTATTCAGGCAACGCGAAGGCAAACAATCCGGCACCTGCCGCGACCATGATGTACTGGCGACCATCAAGTTCAAAACTCATTGGGCCAGAGGCTACCTGGCCGCCGAGAGTTTCGCGCCAGAGTTCTTCGCCAGTTTTGGCATCGAGTGCATAGAAGTAGCCTTCTCGACCACCTGCGAATACCAGATTTGTCGCAGTGCTCAGCACGCCGCTGTCAGTCACATCTGCCATGACATGGCGCCATACGATATCGCCTGTGGCTGGATCAATCGCCTGGATTGCACCAAACCCTTCTTCAGGTATGCGCTGGTTTACAGGACGTACGCTGAGTGCAGGCATCGCCATGGTCGGGAATGCACCAACGTATTGTTGGCCGGGTGTATATTCGACGGGGCGCTTCGTATACACCGAGTACGTGTCCATCCATGTCGGCACGTAAAAGTAGCCAGTCTCGGGGCTGAACGATGGCGGATACCAGTTGGTGGCACCCTGGTTGTTCGGCATGATGAAAGTGCCTTCCTCCGTTGGCGACAACACGCGATTCGGTCGACCTTTCGCATCGAATTTACCATCCATCCAGTTTACTGCGACGAAAGGTTTGCCGAGCAGGAATTCGCCATTGGTGCGATCAAGTACATAGAAAACACCGTTGCGATTTGCGGTCATCAATACTTTGCGTGGCTGGCCTTTCCAGGAGATGTCGGCCAATACTTGCACCTGGGTAGCGTCGTAATCCATCTCATCGTGTGGTGTGTACTGGTAATGCCAGGCCAGCTTGCCGGTATCAGGATTCAACGCGACGACGGATTCCGTGTAGAGGTTATCGCCGGGGCGAGAATCACCATTCCAGTCGGGACCAGGATTGCCTACTCCCCAGTACATGAGGTTAAGCTCGGGATCGTACGTGCCGGTGGTCCAGATCGAACCGCCACCCAATTTCCAGGCTTCCCTGGCAGGGTCTTCCCACGATTCGAAACCGGGTTCACCGGGACCAGGCACGTTATTGAAGCGCCAGATTTCCTTACCGGTTTCCACATCATAAGCGGCAATAAAACCGCGAATACCAAACTCGCCTCCTGCAGGACCAACGATCACTTTGTCGTCGATCACGAGTGGCGCAACAGTAAGCGCATAACCAAGATTCGGGTCACCTACCGCGACACTCCATTTGAGCTGGCCACTGGCCGCATCGATTGCAAGCAATTGACCGTCGATGGCTCCCATGAATAACGTGTTGCCATGAATCGCAAGCCCGCGGTTCACACGACCACAACACACACGTGCTTCCGCTGCAGGTGTGTAGGCATAGGTCCAGAACACACGGCCTGTTTTTGGATCGAGCGCCACAACGTCGTTAGGTGGACTGACCGTATACAACACCCCATCGACCATCAACGGTGTGGCTTCGAATTTCTGCGCTGCGCCAGCAGCAGAACGCACTTGCCATATCCATTGCAGTTCAAGATTGCCGACATTTTCCGGTGTGATCTGGGTGAGAGCAGAATGGCGCTGACCGTCGTAACTGCCGTGGTGAATCATCCAGCTGCCGGGTTCACTTGCTTCATTGAGCAAACGTTCTGGTGTTACCTGGGCCTGGCTTGCGAGCGGCACCAGGCACGCGGCAAGAAGAGCTAGTTTCTTTGTAATGTTCATTACTGTTACTCCGCGGTAGTCAGTGAAAGCATGTAGGCCACAAGATCGGCTACGTCATCTGAGGACAAGACGTCCAGGTACGCTGGCATCGGCGTTGGAATGAAACCCTGTTCGCTTATTTCATCCTGGGTGAACGACACAAGTGTTTCCTGTTCGTTCAGCAGTTGCACGGAATGGGTGTCACGGTTCATGACCTTGCCGGCAACGATGTTGCCATCGGTGGTTTTAACCTGATAAAACCGCTGGCCTTCGCGTACTACAGCGCGAGGATCTAGGATGGACTGTTGCAACAGTGCCGGGGAGCGGGATGAACCGATGCCCGCAAGATCAGGATACAAACGTGACCCGCCGCCGTTCACACCATGGCACGAACTGCACATGGCGGAACCGAAGAACAGTTCTTCGCCTTTTTTCGCATCGCCGATTTCCACTTCCTGAGTGTCTGCGGCAGTCAGCGCGCCACCTGTTTGCATGGAACGCAAGAACGCAACCAACGCGCGTAAATCGCCGTACGAAAACTGCGGACGTGGAATCATCAACGTATCGGGGATACCCGTGCGGATCAGTGCGATCAGATCTTCATCGGAACTCGCGCGACGAAAACGTCCGCTCGCCAGGTTAGCGCCTTCCACTGAATCACCATTGTTGCCGTGACAGCCTAGACAATTGGCCTGGTATAAACCGCGACCGTTTTCAATATCACTTGGTGCGTAACTGTGTTCCTGGGCGGTAGCGTTACCTGCATTCAGAAGTACGAATGCAGCCGCACAGCCCAGCAACAATTTGCGAATAGACACGACGGTCATATACGTTTTCCCCTCTTGGTTGACTGCTATTTAGTTATGCAGTGACAGGACCTGATCAGTCCTGGCGCCACCATGTTTTTTATTATTATCGTTATTTATTCAATGCCTGCATCGTGCAGAAAAGCATTGATAGTTTCGTAAATTTCCCTGCGCTGGTCTGCCGTAAAGCGGCCGTGCCCTCCACCGGGAATAGTCATAAGACTGTGTTTTGTGTCGGTTCCTTTCAACGCTTCGTGTAACGCAACACTTTGCGCGTAAGGCACGACCATATCAGCATCGCCCTGAATGGAAAGTATTGGCGGCAGGCCATTAGTTACATAGTTAAGCGGTGATAACTTGCCGGCGAGTTCCGTGGCAGCGGCGCTGTCCATGTCGCCAAACCAGCGCGCGGCAGCATCCGATTTATGTTCACCCGCAATGACATCATTAACATCGGCAACACCAAACCAGTTGATGACTGCAGCAACTTTCGGCGTCGTGCCAGCCGGACAGCCCGAATCAAAACCTGCTTCATCAAGCATACCCAGCGACAGTGCAAGATGACCACCAGCCGACTGCCCAGAGGCGACTATGCGATTCACATCAATGTTATACATCGCCGCATTCGCGCCTACAAAACGCAGTGCACAGAACGTATCAACAAGCGCAGCAGGAGCTAACGCAACACCGCCGAGCCGGTATCCGACGTTGACCACATTCCAGCCTTTTTCGAGCCATGGCAATAATGCAGTGATCTGGCTGTCTTTCGAACCCACCACCCAGAAACCACCGTGCATAAATATCAATGTGGGTTGAGGTGTCGTGACATCGCGCCGGCTGTAAATATCGAGATGCATCTCGATACCGTTTTCGGTTGTGTAGGCGACATTTGGCAGAACGTTGTATTGGGTCTCCACCTCAGTCGCCCATAACGCCGCTGGCGATAACTGGGCAAATACTGACAGTGGTAAAAGGGAAATTACGAGCGCAACCAGGAATCTACTTTGCATGAACAAGAGCCCCCTCTTTATGAAAAGTGGCGAGAGTATACACAGATATTAGTCGCGCGGTTACAGGGGAAGATGATGCAGCAGCCGTACCTGTCGGTCGGGTATTTACGGCGCAAAGGGCCTGCAAAAGACGTCCATATGCTGATGCGATGATAACGGTGTCTTAAACCCGCAGCGTGCGCAAGCAGCCACAGATATATCCCTATGGCTTACAGGACTTCTTCAGAAAATTTGTCCCATTCCTTCAGTATTTTTTTTACCGCAGAAAGATCGGTAGCAACCCGTGCCAGCAATTCGTGACATAACTGCGTCGCTTTCTGATTCGATGCCTGTTCCAGTTTTCCAAAAGTAGTCGCCAATGCGCCAAGCGCAAGCTCGGTGCTGGCAGCTTTCAACTTGTTGCATTCATTTGCGAGGTTTTCAAAATCCTGATCCAGCAACAAAGGCACAAGTGCGCGTTCGAAGTACTTTTGAGAAGCAATAAATTGCGCAAGCTCTTGTTGATAGCGTGGCCAACTCAACCAGTGCTTCAGGGCCTGGTCTTTTTCGATAATTGTTATGTCGCTTTCTTGCATAACAGGCGCAATTGCAAACGCCATCTCTTCGCGGGGCCTTACCGCCAAGCCCAGCGCATATGTCATCTCAATGTACAGCTTGGTGAAATCCAGCGGTTTTTTTACAAAGCCTTCCATGCCGGCATCCTTCGCCGCAAGCTTGTCTTCCACATTTGTGCTTGCGGTCAACGCGATGATCGGTGTCACAGCGCTTCTCTGCGCTTTCTGCCAGGTATGGATTTCCATCGATGCTGTAAGACCGTCCATCAATGGCATCTGCACGTCCATCAGGATCAGGTCAAAAGCCTGGTGCTGGATTTTTTCGAACGCCTGCTGTCCATCCATTACACTTGTGACCGCGTGCCCATCTTTTTCGAGTTGACCGCGCAGCAAGTCGAGATTCTGCGAAATGTCATCTGCAATCAGAATATTGAGCCGTGGCAAATTGTATTGGGGAGATGCCTGAACAGCAGTCGCCACGCTGCCAACTTTCTGCAGGGGTATTTCAAATTCGAAACAACTGCCGCTGCCTTGTTCACTTGCCACCCAAATGCTGCCGCCCATCAATTCAACAAGCTGTTTGCTAATGCTGGTTCCTAAGCCAGTGCCACCGAAACGCCTTGTCATCGATGCATCAGCTTGAGTGAAGGGTTCAAAGATTTTTTCGAGTCTGTTGGCCGGGATACCAATACCAGTATCACGAATACTGAACAGGATATTGTCGCCTGCCGCGGGTTTAACGGTGAAATTTACACCACCTGTTTCAGTAAATTTGATGGCATTGCCAATAAGGCTCGTGAGTACCTGGCGTACACGATCCGCCGCGCCAAAGTAATAATCACTTAACGAGGAATCCAACTCGATGTCGACGGCCAAATCTTTCTGTCGTGCTTGAATCCACAACGTCGAAATGACCCCGTCCACCAGTTCATGTAGTGAAAATTCTTCGAGTTCGAGTTCCACCTTACCCTGTTCAAGCCGGGAACTGTCGAGAACATTGTTAAGCAAATGCAGCAGTGATTTTGACGCCGTGCTGATGTTGAGCAAATAATCATGCTGCTCTTGAGGCAGATCGGATTCGAGCAACAAATCGCCAAAACCCAGAATGGCATTCATGGGTGTGCGAATTTCGTGTGTCATGTTGGCCAGAAACGCGCTTTTGGTTTTTGCGGCAAACTCGGCATTTTCCTTGGCCAGCAGCAGCTGCACTTCCATTTCCTTGCGCGGCGTAATGTCCATCAGGAAACCATCGAGCCATTTGATTTCACCTATGGCGTCGTGCACGTAGTCCGCGTTGTCGAGTATCCATCGCACGCTGCCGTCTTTGCGGATGATGCGATATTCCTCAGCGTACGCAACCTTGTGTTTCCCGGCTGCAGATACGCGCTGGTCGGCCGGATGAATCAGGTCGGCAAAATTGCGTTTGGGGTTTGGCAGCATGAAATCTGCGGCGGGATAACCCGTGATTGTTTCAATCGCGTCGCTGATAAAAATCATGTGGCCTTCTGTATCGTTAAGACTACGGTAGGCGGCACCCGGGATGTTGCTGATCAACGAGCGGAACTTGGCTTCATTTTCTTTCAGCGCGGTCTGGGTTTTCTTGCTTTCACTGATATCTGACACAAACGCGACAAACAGAACTTCCTCAGGTAGCCGTACACAGCCGATGGCAAGGCGAACTGGAATCCGGTGACCATCACGATGCAGACCTTCAATTTCGTTACTGGTGCCTTGTTCGCCCGATTTCAGACACTGCCAGATAGTGAGCTCATCGAGACTCGGCATGAGGGTCTCCACACTCTTGCCAATGATCTCTATGCCCGACCAGCCGAAAATGTTTTCTACAGTAATGTTTACATTCAGGACTACGCCGGAAGCATTAATGGTAACGATGCCGTCGACTGCAGTATCCATGATTGTGCGTAAACGAGTTTCACCGGCACTAGCCGACTTCGACATATCCTTGTACTTAAGAATAAGGTTCGTAGCGACCACGAGAAAAGTGATCAGCATCGTCGTCAAGGCGATGCCTATAGCCAGGATCATCGATTGCCATACATCGCCAATTTCTTCCATCTGCATATCTTGCGGCGTTACAAAACGCACAGCAGCCATGCCCATATAGTGCACGCTGGAAATGGCAATACCCATCACGGTGCCACCCAGCAGGTTGAGGCTCCAGTCACTGAGGTTCAGGTTGAATACTTTGCGGATGCCATAACGTATCCACAACGCGAACATAGATAGACCCACAGCAACAAAGATGGATAGTGTGAAATACCAGGGGTCGTAATGCAGCTCGGGTCCCATTTGCATTGCTGTCATACCGACGTAATGCATGGCGCCAATTCCGCAACCAACCAGTATCCCGCCCTGCAACAACTCTTTAGAAGAAATATTTCCCTTAGCGATTAGGCGTAGCGCAACCCATGATGCACCGATGCTTGGCAACATGGAAAAGGCGGTCAGTGCCCAGTTGTACTCGACCGGGGTATGCAGATGGAAGGCCAGCATGCCGATGAAATGCATAGACCAGACACCACTGCCTAAGGCCAGCGCGCCAATTGCAGCAGAGATATGTCGCCTTTTGAAATGGATGTACAGGTTGCATTCCGGATTCATCTGCAACGCCATCGTGGAGGCAAATATGGCGATCACTATCGACAGGATTACGATCAGCGGCTCATAAGTACCGATGAGAAGCAGGCTGTCCGGTGGTATGGTGAATTTATCGATTAGCCAGTTCATCTGGTTGATTGGGCCGTTGGTTGCTGAGGCGAACTAGAGACACGATTAGTCGTTGATCGGGGGTTTAATATCCACTGAACTACAACGTCACGAGAATATTTATCTGAACCTTCGGAACGAAAATTCGACAATATTTTCTATCAAAAAGCCCGAAGATTCTTGCCCGAATGCTATTCCCTAGGGAAGCATCCTGTATATTGATGGCAGAGAAGTATCAGAGGGGCGATTCTACACATAGAGGCGTCTGTACTGCATCCACGCAGTCAAGAATTTTGGGCTGCCGCAGATTCTTGCGTCGGTGCTGCTGTCAAAATTTCAACAGCAGTAATACGCTCACAATCACAAACAACATACCCAGAAATTCCCTGCGTGAAATCGACTCACCAAAATAGTAGTAGGTAATTGCGAGCGCGACCAGAAACTCAGTCTGACCCAATGTTCTTACCAGTGCAGCATTTTGCATACTCATCGCAGTAAACCAGCCAATGGAGCCAGCCACACTTGTAAAGCCGATGAACAGACAGGGCAGCCATTTGTGACGCATCAGTCGTAACTGCTCCGGTTGCCGGGCGAACACCCAGACGAAACAAAGAACGGTTTGCAGGACAACCATAAAAAGCAGCGCATAAGCTGCACCCTGAATAGCAGGAACAGCCAGGCTCAAAATGCCCTCTCGCAGCCACAACGCCGAAAGCGCAAACCCCAACCCTGCCCCAAGACCGTAAACGATAGTGTCAGTTGTCGCTGCGTCACTGCGTTTGAACTGCACTTTGCTTGCAATCAGCACACCAGTCACACCAAGCAACACAGCAGCATAGCCGTTCAGATTCAGGGGATCATCGAAGAACCAACTGCCGATAAGCGATGTTATGAATGCCTCGGTTTTCACCAGCGAAGTGCCCACCGCAAAATTTCGGGTCTGGAGCGCCTTTACAAACAACACCGTCGCAATAATCTGGCTGACAGCCGCGAGCGAACACCAAAGGAAAAATTCCTTGTGGAAAGTAGTAGCACTGTCACCTTCATGCACATGCAAGAATCCGCAATAAACAGCGGCAAAAGGCAACCCATAAAGAAATCGCACCAGCGTTGCAGCCGGTACTGACAGGTATTGGGTAACCCGCTTCTGGCCTGCCATGCGAACAGACTGCATGACAACCGCAAACAGGGTGAAGGGTATCCAGAGTTCCATTCAGGCAATATAGGGCGATGATGTCGTATAACACCAATTCATATTTATCATGGAATTCATTCCTGACAGGAATTAAACTTTACCTTTAATCACCATAGTCCGATGTTCTATGGATACCCAAAGTCTCCTCACGTTTGTCACTGTCACGCAGCTGAAGTCGATTTCACTGACAGCAGAACATCTGCATTTAACGCAGCCTGCCGTGACAAAACGCATCCAGTTACTCGAGCAACAGGTGAATACCCGCCTGTTTGATCGTATCGGCCGCAAGCTGTTTCTGACTGCAGCCGGCTCATGCCTGCTGCCCTTCGCCAACGACATCCTGCGGTTGCTTGCCGAGAGTAAACAGGCGCTGGCCGATCTTGATGGTGAAGTGAAGGGTGTACTCAAACTGGTGACAAGCCATCACATCGGATTACATCGGTTGCCCAAGGTATTGCAGGCTTACAAGAAGCGTTACCCGCAGGTAAAAATCCAGATTGAATTTATGGATTCAGCAGAAGCACACGAGGCAATACTGCAGGGAAAAGCGGACATCGGTGTTACAACTGAAAGTGTGCGGCTCGATACAAAAATTCACGCGACTGTTATATGGGCGGACACGCTGCGGTTCGTCGTAGCAAAAGACCATCCGCTGACGAAGATAACAAAACCCAGGCTCGCCCATATCGCACAATATCCGGCAATACTGCCTGGCCAGAAATTTTATACAGCGCAGGTCGTGACGGATTTGTTCAGCAGCCAAAAGCTGACGATCACCCATGAAAAAGGCTTGAGTTCAAACTATCTCGAAAGTATCAAGGCGTTGCTTTCAGTTGGCGACACCTGGAGCGTGTTGCCGGAAAGTATGCTCGATAAAAAACTGATCACTGCGCTCAATCCTGCTGGCGTGAACTTGTCACGCAAACTCGTATACATCAGTCATCAGGATCGGAGCCTGAATAAGGCGGGACAAATGTTTGTGCAGTTATTGGATTCTGTAAAAACAGTTTGAGGTAAGCACGGCAGCTTATGGATTTCAGGGTTGCGCCCATCTGCCGAATAAACGTTGGCGGATTAACTCTGCCTTATAGCTCCGGCCACTCAGCCGCCTTTATTCTCGCAACAAGACTAACACCTGTATTGGCGTCATATTTGAAGACCAGCGTATCGCCCTCCTCCAACCCTGCAGCTTCATCTGGAAAGGCAGCATTGAGATTTGGTCCATGTGTAATCAGCAGGCGATTACCCTTGTCGGGTTGAGAGGCAACTTGTGATCTCAGCCATTCTGTATTCTGCGCGCCCGACTCCTGCATTCCTTCGTTGCTCAGTTCGTCCTGCACAATTACACTCTCGAAACCGGCAAGCCGCGCAGTTTCGAGCGCACGGTAAGTTGGACTACTGAGCACTTCGCTGATTAACACGTGCAGCCGCCGAATAGTTTCACCGATCGCAGTCGCATCGCGGCGGCCCTTGTCATCGAGCTGACGCTCGCTGTTCACATTATCCGGATTAACTGTAGCAGCATCCGGTAGTTCGCGTGGCGAATTGGTGTGCCGCATGACCAGCACAAGACCTCCCTTCCGCAATACGTCTGCCAGTTCGTCGCCTGCGACGAGTTGTGCCTGGACATGACCTGCGAGCACCAGCAAGCAAAAGAAGCTGATACTTGTTACACGCGAAAAAAATAGTTTCATCGAAAACCGCCTTGTCGTCTTCATTGTCTCTTTAGAGAATTGCCAATTGAACCCTCAAACCCGCGCATAAATTTCGTTGACCACCCTGCCAAGCAGAGCTGCGCCACTTTTTATGGTGCTCGCATCAACCGCATAAGAAATGCGAATACATTCCTGTGTGTGCTGCCATTCTTCCTGCAAGCCCGGAAACGAAGTATGTCCGGGGATAACAAGCACACCTGCGATCTTTAACCGTTCATAAAGTTCTACACATGATACTGGCAGGCCGGGCAACCAGAGCCAGAGGAAAAACGCTCCTTCGGGTTTATGAATATGATAAGCAACGTTGCCAAGTGCGGCGCGCAGGCAATCGACCGCAAGGTCTTTCTTCTCTTTATACCAGGGTTGCAGAATGTTCCGGCTGATGTTCAAGAGGTCGCCACATTGCAACATACGAGTTGCAAGCGTAACTCCTGTGTTGCCACTCGCCAGATTAAGAATGGTATTGACGCGGCTGAACGCAGCGGCAAATTCTTCGCTGCAAATCATAAACCCGCTGCGAGTACCGGGAAGACCGAGCTTTGAGAGACCACACAGCAAGATGACGTTCTCGCTCCAATAGGGAGTAGCGTCGGTAAATTGAATACCTGGAAACGGGCTGCCATACGCAGCATCGAGAATCAGCGGAATATTGTGGTTGCGTGCAAGCGCATCGAGTTGCCTGACCTCCGCATCAGTAAGCACATTGCCACTCGGATTAGTGGGGCGCGACACACACAGCGCAGCAACGTCCGGGCTAATCTTCAAATGCGCAAAGTCCACACGGTACTTGAAGAAATTATCACCAAGCAGTTCGATCTCAGGTTTGCTGGAACTGAAAAAATCTTCCGTCAGGCCGATGTCGCTGTAACCGAGATATTCAGGAGTGAGTGGAAAATGCAGCTTGCGGCGTTCACCTTTACCGCCCTCTCCCGCCAGCATGTTAGCCAATATAGAGAACGCTGATTGCCCGCCATTGGTCACCACGATATTGGCAGCTGTCACTGGCCAGCCATATTCAGTTTGCAGCATAGCTGCCAACAGACTACGTACCTGCTCATCTCCTTGCGGCCCCTGATACCGGCCCAGCATTGCATAACTCAGCTCAGGGTCGTTGATGATGGCCTGAAGGTGCTCGCGAAACATACTTTCCACGGCGGGAATCCGCGCCGGAGTACCTCCGCCCATCATCAGCATGGACGGATTCTTGCGTAGTGCAGATCCGAGGTCCTCCATGAGTTCAACGATACCTGAGTGTCCGGTGTACCGTTGGCCAAAACGTGAGAGGTTCATCATAGGTCTTCTTCCTCTTTGGTGTAGGTTAAGAAGCCAGGGACAACCCCTCTATATACATTGGTGTCATTCATAATGGTTTGACTGATCTTTAGTGTGGCTTGTTCAACTGGTGGGAGTCTGAATGTTCCTGTAACCGCAGTCCACGATGATCATGTTGGGGTCCTTTTTAATTGGTCAGGTCTTCGAATTTTGTCAATTTAACAAGATAGTTTCCCCTTAGACTCGAATGGTGTTTTGCCAGAGCGGCTACCTCCAACCAGGTCGTTTTGACGTTAACAACGGTCGTTTGCCGGGGTTTTTAGTCAGAAGTGTGACGCAGTTCACATTGCATTAGTAATCAATAACTTGGCGCTAGCGGTAGTTTTGATGGGAAAAAGTCATTTTTGTAAATAATTAACCTCGGGAAAAGCTCCTTTTTGTAAAGGAATGATACAAATCAATGTGTAAAATTTCCCATCTAATTGATTTTGATAGATATTTTTGTTGGCACAGTAAGTGCTTAGGGAATAGCGTAGTTTTTGATTCTTCAACGAATATATTTAACAGGTAAATGAAATGAAAATTCGTGGTTTGGTTGCCCTTGTTTTGACAACCGCAGTAGCAACAGGTTTTTCCAGTTTCGCAAGCGCAGGCGCTTTGAGCTGCGTATCTACCAACGGCGCGACAACCAGAACCTGGGGCTTCAATAGCGCAGATTCTTGTGGCACTGGTGAAGGTAATCCCAATAGTTCGGCAGATATCGAAAGCCTCGGTGGCTCTTTCGATCTTGGCGCAACTGATTGGGATCATCGTGATGGCCTGGCTGCAAATGGCAGCGGCTCCTTGTTAACCGTTAACCTTGTCACTGGCACCTGGGGTGGTAAAGACATTACCGCTACCTGGTCTTTGGCGGCGGGGTTCTGGGAAACTTTTGGTAAAGCAGTATTCACCGTGCATGTTGGTGGCGGTAGCCACGCAAACCTTTCCGACTTCGGCGCATTCTTCATCACTGAAGGCCAATACTCCGGCACATGGTCGTTTGCCCAGAATCCAACGTCCGGCAGAACTGGCGGCGCTGGTGGACTTTCCAATGCTCATCTCTGGACTGCTGGTACAGGCAAAATCATAGAAGATCCACGTGAACCACCAGCAGAAGTTCCAGAACCCGGTGTTCTGTTGCTGTTGGCAAGCGGACTGTTAGGACTTGGCCTGGGTGCTGGCCGTAAAGCAAAAGCTTAATATCGTGATTAGTTCGGAAAAAGCCCGCAAATGCGGGCTTTTTTATGTATGAAAGAATTTATTGCTGCCCATCGATTTTCAAGTTGTGGTTGCACAGTTTCCAGTTGATATAATTGCATAGGGCTCAATTGAATAATAATTCGCTGGAGCATTCGCTTGTTTTTCATTGCCAACGGCAAGGTGAAACATAAATTGAATATGGATTGATGAAATCTATTTTGGGGAATTCACCCACCGAATCCCGGCAATGAAATAACCTGATCAGCCCCACACATCGCCGGTCGCAAGCAAACAGAAAAACAGCATTAAAACAGCAGACAAATACACGACCATATCGGCTAGAATACGCGCCCGTCCCGCATACCGCCGGTATAGCTCAGTTGGTAGAGCAGCGCATTCGTAATGCGAAGGTCGTAGGTTCGACTCCTATTACCGGCACCATCACCGCTTCAAC
>JAZKES010000146.1:0-13834 GCA_040386995.1 Pseudomonadota bacterium
GAAGGATGGGTTAATGGAAAGTTTGCCAGGTGTTGCGGGAAGGATGGGTTAATGGAAAGTTTGGCAGGTGTTGCGAGAAGGACGGGTTATTGGAAGTTTGTCAGGTTTCGCGTGAATGACTTGAGCCTTCTCCATGGCCTTCGCCTCGAAGATCAACACGTACGAATAATGGCGAATACGTCATACCCGCGCAGGCGGGTATCCACCCGAATCACCAGCCTGGCTTCCGGCCTCCGCTTTCACAGGGACAAATGTCAAACGCCGCGGCCATGACTTTTTATTCAGACCTTCCATAACTTTATATAACCCGCGTCAACTTCCGCTCATCCGCCCAATTGCCATGTAAGCCCTGGCGCAAGCGGAACGGGAGTTTTACGCGCGCGATGGGGCCTTCTTCAATTGCCTTCGCTTCGAAGATCAAGAGGTCCGAATAATTACGCACGATGTCATCAACAAGTGCGAGCAGATAACCATCGCCTTCGGGCGCAGTGGGAGAACGTGGCACGAAGCACGGTTCCTGGATCACACAGTCGGGTCCACAAAACCATTCGCTCTGTTTGCCCGTGCTGAAATCCATAAAACCGATCTTGTTGAGCAAGAGGCCAGAGGCACGACCGCTCGGACCATTAAACGGCATCGAGCGATCAGTAACCAACAACCACGCGTACGTGTGCCGCTGCGTGACATATCGATCATCCATGCGCGGGAATTCACCGATCATATTCGTCATGCGTTCGACGCTTTCGAACTCATCACCCTTGCTGTTCATGTCGACTGTCCAACGCGTGAGGAATGACGCGGCTTCGTCGCGGTTGAACGGCGCGCCGTGTACGTCGGGAAAAAACGGGAACATATTGTTCTTCGCGACAGGTGTGTCGAAATAAATTTTGCTGCCCACGTTGAACGCGTTAAGCACATGTGAGCTGAACAAGTTGGGTGACTTGAACCATTTCATATCTTTTGCGTCACCCTTGCGTGGCAACACGCCGAGATACACGGGCAACGTCGTATCGAAACCAAAGTGCGGCAGACCAGCCTGCAAACGTTCCCAGCTCGACACGTTCGGCACGATGTGGAAACACGCGTAGTCTTCGGTCACGCCGAAGTCGTGCATCATCGAGTAGTAAGGCACTTCGAACCACACTTCACGCAGCAGCTCACCCGTCGGGCTGATTTCCATATACGTCGCATCACGTGTGATCAAGCCGGACGACGCGTAACTGAACGCGATCATGTTGCCGGTCAGCGGATCAATTTTTGGATGCGCCGTGAATGTCTGGCTCCGGCACTTGCCGTTGAAATTGGTGTAGCCTTTGGTTTCGAGTGTGAGCGGATCCATCAGCAGTGCAGGGCTATCTTCCTTCAGCGCAAACAATTGCCCTGCATGTACCATCACGTTGGTGTTGGCCGTGCCGCGGATTTTGCCTTTCGCTTCGGGTGCATCGGTCAGTGGATTGCGATACGCGCCAAACAGCGCTTTGCCGGCCTGGCGTTCGAGCTTGAATTTATCTGTGTGTGCAAAGCGTTGTTTAAAATCGACCTTGCCATTGCGAAAGCGGAACAGCGAAATCAAGCCGTCGCCATTAAAGAACTGATCATTTTCAAACATCGGCGGAAACTGCTGGTCGGGATGTACGCGATGAAACGTGCCGTTGAGCTGGGCAGGTATTTCGCCTTCTACTTCCAGATCGACAATATCGCCCTCAAAGCGCAGCGGTTTGAGGATGCCAGAGAAAGCGAGCGTGTCGGGGAAGTGGGCCATTAAGTTCTCCTTTTTCTCTGATTAAACAGAACTCTTATCTGCATTACAATCTGGCGAACGGAAAGGTTAAGAACAGTTGATGCACCGCAACCGTCGCGGCAAAACATGCAAGAATCACTAATAAAAATAACAATAGGGAATACTCATGAAAGCATCACCCATACGGCTTCTGATCAACTCTATAACGCTTGTGTCCCTGTTTGGTTTCACCGCGCAATCGCATGCACAACCGCCACCGCGCGCCAACACGTTTACCGAAATCACTGACTCGTTATATCGCGGCAGCAACGGCATCTGGCATTCGCTGGTGTATGTGACGGATGAAGGCATCCTGCTGGTCGATACACTCAATCCTGGTTACGCAACCTGGCTCAAGCAGGAACTCGCCACGCGTTTTCCCGGCAAGGAAGTTAAATACGTTATCTATACACACAGTCATTACGATCATGCGGAAGGTGGCAAGGTGTTCGCAGATACCGCGACCTTTATCGCGCAGGCGCGCATGCTCCAAAACATGGATGGTCGTTATCCGCATATGCCGGGCGACATCATCGATCGCAACAACAACGGCATGTTCGAACCCGAGGAGTTCACGATTCCGGGTGATGCGTCACCGGGTGTGTGTGGCGCAGGATTCCAGCGCGCGCGTGATACCAATCAGGATGGTCATATGACGCCAGCAGAATATTTTGCGGAGATCGTTCCGCCCGATGTCGTCTATGAAGATCGCATGGAACTCACGTTCGGTGGCCAGCAAATAGTGCTGCTGCATCCGGGTCGTAATCATGCCGACGACATGACGGTTGTGTTGTTCCCGGAACAGCGCACATTGTTCAGCGCTGACTTCCTCGCCGATGCTCTCGTGCGCGACACCATGTTGTCGCTACCGAGTGCATGTGGTCCGTTCGATGGCCATTCGATGCAGGAATGGATCGATTCGTACAAAGCCGTCGAAGCACTCGACTTTTCCATTTTGACCACAGGGCATGGAACCCCGCTGATGTTCAGCAAGTCTGATGTTATAGAGACGCGCAAATATTTCGAGTATCTGCAGCAGGCTGTTCGCGATGCACTACAGCAGGGCATGAACCTGGAACAGATGAAGGCAACTCTCACGCTTGAACCCTACAAGGGATGGGCGCAGTATGAACGCCTGAGAGAACAGAATATCGAGGCTGCGTATAACAACCTCACGGAGATTGAGGAATGAAAGAAGTATGAAATCGCATCCACAGTGGTGTGATGGCAATGCCGATCTGCCTGATCTACCGTTACAACTGGCCGCACCGGCGCGCCGCGCGCTGGCACGTGAAGGAATCACGACGCTCGCCTCGATAACCCGGTTCACGGAAACTGAATTAAATGCCTTGCATGGCATTGGTCCCAATGCGCTGAACACTATAAAATCAGCACTCAAGCAGAAGGGGCTGACCCTTTCACCATCACGTTAAGGAAAACATTATGGAAACCGAAACTCATGCACTGTGTGACCTGTTCAGCCAGCTCGGCCTGGCAGGTGACGCGGATTCAATCGAACAATTCATCAAGTCACATCGGCCACTGCCCGAATCTGTGCCGATCACCGAAGCGCCGTTCTGGAGTAAGTCGCAACGCGATTTACTCAAGCAGGCGTATATCCTCGATGCGGAATGGGTGCCGCTGGTTGATCAGCTGAACGTCCGCCTTAGATGAGTCATGACCACAGTCACAAGCCCTCCGGGTACGGCAGGGCTTTTGCGCTGGGGCTCGCACTGAATGGCGGCTTCGTTATCATCGAAGCATTTTATGGCTGGCAGACACAGTCGCTCGCGCTGCTAGCCGACGCCGGTCATAATTTAAGCGATGTTGCGGGACTTGTGCTCGCATGGGCAGCACTGGCCGCGAGTCAGTTGCAAGCAGATGATCGCCATACGTATGGTTGGCAGCGCAGTTCTATTCTTGCGGGTTTCGCCAACGCGATTATTTTGCTCGTAGCGATGGGCTCGCTGGGTTGGGAAGCGATCGAACGGTTGCGTACACCCACGCCAATCTCTGCAGGCACAGTCATGATCGTGGCGAGTATTGGCGCTGTGATCAATTCGCTTACAGCAGTGCTCTTTCTGTCCGGCAGTAAACACGATCTCAACATGCGTGGTGCGTTTCTGCATATGGCGGCCGATGCGATGGTGTCGGTGGGTGTGGTGCTCGCTGGTGCAATTTATGTGTGGCAAGGCTGGAGCTGGATCGATCCTGCTGTCAGCCTCGCGATTACCGTGTTGATTATTTTTGGCACGTGGTCGCTACTGCGTGAAACGTTACATCTGTTGTTCGATGGAGTGCCCACGGCGATCAAGCTTACTGAAGTGCGCGAGGCGCTGCGCAACTTGCCGGGTGTTCTCGACTTGCACGACTTACATGTGTGGGCGCTTGGCACTGCCGAAAATGCACTGACGGCGCATCTGGTCGTCAGCGAACAACTGACTGATCACAGCACGTTGCTGGTGGCGGCGGAAAAAATGCTGCACGACCGTTTTGAAATCACGCATGTGACGTTACAGATCGAGAGCACGGAGCATGCGCGAATGTGCGCCCCGGATGTGTGTTCGGCTTAGTGAAGCGGTTAGTGAATCCGGATTGTGAAGAAGTACTCGCCCATTTCACTCAAGCCATGAATAACACGTTTCGTTGCAAACCAGGATCTCTGAAGCCTATCGATTGATTCGCACGTGTCGCATGACGCCAAGGGGACTTCGATCAATACGTCATACCCGCGAGAGAGGGAATCCAGGTTGTTGATCTTTCTGGATACCCGTCCCCGCTTTCGCGGGGACAAGCTTAAAAAGCCGCGGGTATGACGTATTTGCAACTAATCAGAGGTTCTCTGGTTCTGCGCGCCTGATTGGCAAAAATGGAATTCCGCGAAGACATCAGGACGTATCTTCGCAATAAGCAAACGAAACTACTCGATGCCCAGCAACTGCATGATGTGTTCACACGCCGCATCCTGCGACATCACATCACCCTTGATCGTGATGTCTGCGTATTTCCGATAGAGCAGCGCGCGCTCTTCGAACAAATCATCGAAACTCTGTTCAGGACGTTTGGCGATGCCGCGTGTTTCGTAATCGGTGATGCGGCTGCGCAAGGTGTCGAGAGTCACGTCCAGATAAATCGTCGTACCGGTTTTACGCAAATGTTGCATCGCGGCATCGCTGTACACGACGCTGCCGCCTGTAGAGATCACATGATTTTCTACATTAAGGCCCTGCAGTACACGCGCCTCAATTTCGCGCAGCTTCATGTAACCTTCGCTGTCCATGATTGCTTGCAAGGAACGATGTTCGACAGACTGAATCAGTACATCCGTATCAACAAAATCATGCGAACTGCGTTTGGCGAGAATGATACCGATGGTGCTTTTGCCGGAGCCCGGCATGCCGATTAGAACAATATTGGATTTGGCTTTCATGAAACCTGCTGATGCTGATTGCTACGGCGCGGATGCTACCATTTAGTTGTGGAAGGCTTAACTGCAGAACGTAAAAAGAGCGCAAAAATACGCAAAAGAACGTACTCATTCTGTTTGCAGTTTGGTCCGAGATCACGATCCTGGTGTTCAGTCGAATTGGTGAAATATCAGCAACTGGAGAATTTGTTATGGGATATAAACTCGATCAGGGTTGAATACCAGACTCAGCATTTGCGCAACCACGACTCATGCGTGTTTTGCGTAACAGAACCAACTTGCTCATCACAACTGCTTAACCTGGTTGTCTAACACACCGCAAAAAAACCAACACGTAACAATCCAGCGTATTTGCCCAATACGTATCAAGCCTCGCGTCAGTCTTTGCTCTTACTCGCGAGTGCAGCGCCGTGCAGCTCCCAGTTCTGCCCGTCGAATTTCACGATGGTCATCGACGGTGGTTGTTCATCAAGACAGCGCACGTTGATGTCGATGCCATCGGGATTCGAGCGTGGCGTGTAGAACGGTTTCATGCCACAGGTTTTGCAGAAGGTATGTTTGGCGACACCCGTGTTGAACGTGTAGGTGGTCAGACTGTCTTTGCCACTCAGCAAGGTGAACTTGCTCAGCGGAATGATCAGGTGCAGAAAACCAGCCTTCGAGCAGATCGAACAGTTGCAGTCTTCCACTTCAACATGTTCGGGTGCTTCGATGGCAAACGTCACGGCCTTGCAATGACAACTTCCGGTATAACGCATCGATCGCTCCACGCCTAACTTGCCAGTTTGCGCTGCTCGTAGATTTTGCGCGTCAGTTGATAAACGCTGCAGTCGTCATCACCAAACTGGCGACGCTGCACAAATTCAAAGCCGAGGTTTTCATAAAAACGGATTGCACGTTTGTTGCTTGCGAGTGGATCAATGATCACTGCCTTCACTGAAGAGTCTGCAAAACAGCGATCCAGAGCGAGCACCATCATGCGCGTGCCGTAGCCTTTGCCGAGATAATCAGCCTCGCCAATCCACAGGTCGATCGCACGATAACCCGGCTCAATTTCGCCCCAGTAATGCGAATCGTCCAATGCGGGATCGATAATTTCAAGATAACCAATAGGCTTGCCGCCGATGTCTGCAATCAGTTGTTCACGCGAAGAGACATGTTTGGAAAGCTCAGCCTCCCATTGCCAGTCATCATCACCCTTTGCTTCCCTAATATGCGGCAGCGCATCCCAGGCTCGCAAGGTGTTGAGGTCAGCGCGTGTAGCGCGGCGTAGCACCAGCAGAGCCGCAAAAGTATCGAGCAGATCAGCCATGACTCTGTTGATCGTTGCAAAACGCTGAGGGTCAGCAAGTAGCGCTGAGGCGTCCTGCACATAACGCGAACCGTCGAGTTCATTGCCGCAGTGCGCAATCAGATCGGTCGCGCTCTGCGGTGTGGTTTCGAGATGGAACTGAAGTGCGAGCACCTGATTGCGGAAAATAAATCCCTGGTTTCTGCAGGCTTCACTGCTCGCGAGCAGTGCTGTGTGCTCCGGCAGATCAAACGTATCACCATGCCAGTGAAACACGTCGGCCTCGGCGGGGAATACCGCAAACAGCGCGGAGGTAGAATTACCCGGCATGCGCTGCACAGGAAACCAGCCAATTTCCCGATGTTTATTGCGATAAACACGCGCGCCCAATACTTCCGCCAACAGTTGGGCGCCAAGGCAAATACCCAGCACACGTTTTCCCGCTGCAATAACGTCGCGAATAAAACGTTTTTCAATCTTGAGCCATGGATACAAGGCTTCGTCGTACACACCCATTGGTCCACCCATCACAATCAGCCAGTCGATGTCATCCGGTTCGGGCAGGATCGAGTCGAGATACAAATGTGTGCTTGAGAGTGAATGGCCCTGCGCGCGCAGATGCAACTCCATGCTGCCAAGGCCTTCGAATGGAACGTGTTGCAGGTAGTGAATGTTCATGAATGGTTCCGGCGCTAAATCAAAACGAATCAATTAACAAATCAAAAGGAAAATAATCAGGCTTGTCCGACGCCAGACCCAATAGGAGGGAACGCAATAAATTCGGGCAGATTCTCCGCGACTCCCGACAACTTGTATAACTGGGGATGCGCAGCAGCAGTAACAAGCGCCGGCAACATGCTGTTGATAAATTGCCACGCAACTGCACTCGTGATGGCCGCTTGCGACAACTTGCCGCTCTGCGTAACTAGAGGGTTCTGTCGCAATATGGTTTCAAGTCCATCACAAGCGGCGAGTAATTGAGTTGTAACACGTTCAAGCCACGGGTCATGCTGTTTTTCGACGGGGCGCAGATTACGCTCGTAAATCAGTTGCACCGATTTATCCGCTGCGACCAATGCGTGACTGATGCATTGCAAGGCCACCATACGTTCCTGCCTGTCTGTGGGCAGCAGGCTTCTACCGGCAAGACAGGATTCGGCGTAATCGATGATCAGCGTTGAATCCATCAACACTTCGCCCGAATCAAGAATAAGTGTGGGCGCTTTGACGACGGGGTTTAATTCCTTGAATTCCTTGAACGTCGAAAATACCGATAACGCCTGATGTTCAAATGGTATGTCGAGGCAGCGCAGCGTAATTGCGGTTCTGCGTACGTAGGGAGAATCGAGCATGCCGATAAGTTTCATTGCTTGTCCTTGCAAAAAATACGAATGAACGCCGTGGAGGTTCATTTTAGTGCATGTGGCGACTATTGTGAAAACGTGAACCGACAGGCCGGATCCGCGGTGATTGCATGACTTTTAGCCGGATTTATTAATGGGATAGCAACCACCAGTGCGTGAGTTGGTGTTTGTGTCATTGCCGGTATTGTTGTCGGCCTTCTGACCTGAATAGCTGCTTGAATGGTCGCCTGTATTGTTACTTGAATCACTCGGCGATCCTCCCGACGCGCAACTCATCATTTGTTAACAAACCGTGTGTAGTCTATCCAGAAACTCGCACATCAGTCGAAACGTCATCCTTAATAAATACGTGGGTCTTAATAAACGCTTGTTGAAGCGTTAATAAGCCTTTCACATGCCGCGATTATTGTGCGCGGATGACTGAGCCCCTCATCAATTCACTCCTGCGTCGTGATTTTCTCGCTTGGGGTTCCCGCAGTTTCGCAACATTTTTGCTTGGTGTTAACGGTGGCTTGAATAGCCAGGCGCTGTCTGCAGCAGAAAAACCCGCCACAACTTTTCTTTTCGATAACGCGACAAATCTCGGCGAGTTATTACCACCTGACAACAACGGCCTGCGTTTGCCTGCGGGCTTCAAGTCGCGGGTGATCGCGCGTTCGTCAAAGACCGTACTCGATACTGCGCCGTACATCTGGCACAACGCGCCCGATGGCGGAGCCTGTTTCGCGAGCGAAGATGGCGGTTGGGTTTACGTATCGAACAGCGAGGTCAAGATTGTTAATGGCGGTGGTGGCGTTGGCGCCGTGCGTTTCAACGCGCAAGGCGAAATCGTCGATGCGTATTCAATCCTTGCCGCAACCGACAACAATTGCGCAGGCGGAAAAACACCGTGGCAAACGTGGCTCTCGTGTGAAGAAGTTGAACGGGGCCTTGTGTACGAATGTGATCCGTTCGGCCAACAGCCTGCAGTAGCACGCCATTCACTCGGACGTTTCAAACATGAGGCGGTCGCGATTGATCCGGTATTTTCGCATCTGTATCTGACTGAGGATGAACCTAACGGCGGTTTGTATCGCTTCGTTCCGTCCAATGCGTTGCCCGATCTGAATGAAGGCACTCTGCAGATTGCGCAGGTTGTTCACAATGCAGGTCAGATGACTGTCACCTGGCTCGACTTGCCCGATCATCTCGCCATCATTACACCAACACGATACCAGCTGTTGGCATCCGCGAAGTTCAACGGTGGCGAAGGCATCACCTGGCACGATGGTGCCGTGTATTTCACGACCAAAGGCGACAACCGCGTTTGGCGCTACGACACCCATGCAGCGCAGCTCGCCATCATCTACGACGCAGCAACTTCAACAATGCCACATTTGAGCGGCGTCGATAACGTCACGATCACTGCCTCCGGCGATGTGCTCGTCGCAGAAGATGGCGGCGACATGCAAATTGTTTTGCTTGGTCCTGATGGACTCGTACTGCCGGTTGTGCAAATCACCGGGCAGGATGAATCCGAAATCTGCGGCCCGGCTTTTGATCCGTCTTTTCAACGTCTTTATTTCAGTTCGCAGACCGGCCCATCCAATAGCGACGCCGACGGCATCGTGTATGAGATCAGCCGCGTCTTTTCATGATTGTTCTTTTTCCTGACTACATCCCAATGGAGCTTTACCCATGTCTACACTGAAAACTCATGCCAGGCGAACACTGCATGTGTCATTAATCGCACTAGCCGTGTCACACGCAATCACTGCGATGGCGGCTGAGACAGAAACCAGCGACAGCGCTGTTCGTTCTGTAGAGGAGATTGTGATCCAGGGACAGATCGGCTATCGCAACCGTAGTGATGACGCAGTACCCACGCTCGAATATGGGCTCGACTACATTCAACGCTTCGAACCACTCACCGCTGGTGACGCATTAAAACGTATGCCAAGCGTGACCTTTCTGTCCGACGTCATCGAATCCGATGGTGTGCGTATGCGTGGTCTTGATCCTGGTTACACCAAAGTGCTGATCAACGGCGAACAAGTTCCGGGCGCCAGCACTGATCGTTCATTCTTCATGGATCGTATTCCTGCTGAAATGATTGAGCGTGTTGAAGTGGTGCGTTCTTCAAGCGCGCGCCGTTCAGCTGATGCAATGGCTGGTACGTTGAACATCGTGATGCGTGATGGTTTCAGCATGGACGGTGGTTACGTGCGTTTGGGCGGTCTGCGTTTTGACGACGGTGAATACAAGGAAAGCCTGGCTGCCGTGTGGGGTGGCGAAGTGGGTGGTGGTCGTTTGATTGTTGGCGCCAACCGTCAGGGCCGTTACAACCCGAAAGTAAAAGAGAGTTTCCGTTTTGGTGATTCACCCGAAAACAACAGTGACTTTGTTGCTGACGATTTCGACAACCGTGAAGACCAGGACGATACACGCGATGGTACCGACACCTCATTCAATGCAAGTTATGACATTGCGTTGGCCGAAGGTACTGATCTCGGCTTCGATGGTTTCTATGTAAAAACCGATCGCACCGAAACCGAACGCTCACGTGGTTACGATGATGCTGTTGCGCTAACTGGTCCAGTGCCCGCTGGTGCTTTGTTGTCCGACAACGCCAACGTGAATGACATCGACCAGGATAACTACACGTTCTCAACAAGCGTTGACCACGATTGGAGTCTCGGCAAAACCTCTGCGAAGTTTTCGCTCGCAAGTTTCGATTCGTTCAGCGGCGAGACCGAAGAAGAAATTGAATTTGATCGCGCCACGCCGCGTTTTACAGGTGACCTCACCAACACCGATATCAATGATGAAGAACGCAGTGCCGAACTCGAGCATGCGGTTGCGATCAATGAAAGCATGGAGTTTGGCTTCGGTGTGTTCGTGCAGCGCAAAGAGCGTGATACTGACATCCGCACACAGCGTAATCGTTTTAACGCAGCGTCTGCAGTTGGCTGGAATCAGTTTGCACGTAATCCCAACGAACTACGTACGCCGTGGAATAATCTACAACCTGAAACCGGTGGTTTGAATTCGATCGAAGAAGATCGCAATGACTATTACCTGGTGCTCAATGGCGAGGCCGACAGACTCGCATGGGAAGCCGGCGTGCGTTATGAAACCACCGACATGTCGATCGCAGATTTGACGGACAACACCCAGAGCGACAACGACTACGATTTCGTATTACCTTCCGCACACATACGTTACGACCTCACTGATCTCGACCGCGTAACTGCATCGGTAGCGCGCACTGTACGTCGCCCGAACTTCAACTTCATTTCGCCCGCTCTGCTCGAAGCAGAACTGGGCGACAACGACTTGCTCGGTAATCCTGATCTCGCACCAGAAAGCGCGGTGGGTTTCGACATCGGTTTTGAACATCGCATCGGCAACACTGGTGTTGTTGGCATCAACTATTTCCGTCGCGATGTAAAAGACCTGACCGAAGTGGCGAACACCGGCGTCGAAGGTTCCGAAGGTGATGGTACGTTTGTGTTGCAGCCACGTAACAGTGGTGACGGCGAAGTCTCCGGTGTGGAGATCGATTTATCGACACCACTGAGCGTCGTCAACCTCGACAACACTGGTGTGTTCCTCAACTACTCATGGCTCGACAGCGAGATCGAAGACACGTTTGGTACACGCCGTTTCAACGATCAATCCAAATCCGTCTATAACGTCGGTTTCATCCAGGACCTGCCAATGTTGGCTGGCGCATTCGGTGCCACGTACCGCAAACAGGATGATGCATATGGTCGTATCGTTGGTGAGGAAGTGACTACTACTTACGGTGCTGACCTCGAAGTATTCATCGAGAAACGTTTCGGTGAAAAACTCACCATGCGTCTTGTAGGTTCAAACCTGCTGGATGGCGCCAAGGAAGAAGTCTTCAATAAATTTACGACCATTGAAGATCAGGTTGCGCGCAACTTCGACGAATACGAGCTCGAATCCGAAACTGCGGGACCATACTTTCAGTTCATGGTTCGTATGGCGCTTTGATCATGATGGCGAAACTACCCCTATATTCAGCGGGCATTATTACGCTGTTGGTGTCGAGCGCGTTCTGTTTTGGTGCTGAAGAAATTGTAGCGCCTAGAGTTGTCACTGAGCCCGTACGTTATGACACCGACGATCCCGCAATCTGGATCAACGCGGCCGATCCGTCGGCGAGTCTCGTGATTGGTACCGACAAGGATGCCGACGGCGCGCTTTATGTATACGACCTGCAGGGCAAGGTGCAGCAGGACAAAGTAATACGTGGCCTGCTGCGGCCGAACAACGTCGACATTGCGTATGGTGTGATGGTTGGCGGCAAACGTGTCGACATCGCCGTGGTTGCCGAACGTTATGCACACCGGTTGCGCATCTATCGGTTGCCCGACATGGCGCCGATCGATGGCGGTGGTATTCCGGTGTTTGAAGACGAACGTGCACGCGATGTGATGGGCATTGCGCTTTACACACGCGCGAGTGATGGGGCGTTGTTTGCGATAGCGGGTCGCTCTGATCAGTTCGCACCAACGAGTGGTTATCTGCATCAGTATCGTCTGGCCGACGATGGCACCGGACAAATGCGTGGCGTGTTCACGCGTGCGTTTGGAACGTGGAGTGGCCTGAAGGAAATCGAAGCGATCGCGGTGGACAACGAGCTTGGTTATGTCTACTACAGCGACGAGAACTACGGCGTGCGCAAATATCACGCAGATCCACTCGCTGAAGATGCGGATGACATGCTCGCCGAATTTGGCAAAGCTGATTTCACCGAAGATCACGAAGGCATCTCGATCTACAAACGCGATGACAACACCGGTTACATGTTTGTGTCCGATCAGCAGGCGGATCAGTTCAACGTTTATGCACGAGAAGGAAGTGCGGGCAATCCACATGAACATGGCTTGCTCGCACGCATCAAATTAAGCACCTCGGAAAGCGATGGCAGCGACGTCACAAGCGTCTCCCTGCCAGGTTTTCCGGGTGGCTTGTTTGTCGCGATGTCGACGGATAAAACATTTCAGTTTTATGCAGTTGAAGATCTTCTACGCGCTGCAGAACTGACGCCTTGAACACTGCTCAGTCAACACCTCATTGGTATCGTCGGTGTGGCCGACGGTGCCAATACTTCAATCGATCTCATCTTATCTTGCCCTCTCGGCAACGTGAGTATTGAGCAGTCATCACCTGATGTGATGCTGTAACTTTGTTCAGCGTTATATCAACCACGTTTGGCACTATTGAAAATACCTGTGTTTACGTCGTCATTACGCTGATCGTCTGCTCCAATTGTCGAGCTTGGCGATCCAGGTTATCCCCAGTCTTGGTCTAGCTCGACAGTTCGCGCTGCTCAAATGTGATGGATTTCATACCACCTCGAATAACACGTAGATCTCGGCTTCTGTCGGCATTTGTCAGCAATTATTGAGGACAATTTCCCAACTTCTTTCGGGCATATTTCCCGAAAACTTCAATAAGGTGTTTGAACCTCACGCTTTAGCGAAACGTGTGATGAAAAATCTAAAGTTTGCCCCGGGTGATAACGTAAATAGGAGTAGTCACGTATTAAATGAGGTGAGCCAATAAATGAGTTCGTTGCCAGAGTCATTCATGGTCAAGCTGGGTTTACGTTCGTTTTTGTTTATGCCCCTGCTGTCGCTGTTATTTGTCAGTCATGTTGTTTGCGCCTCGTCCGCCACTCTCAACCTTGTTGATCAGAAGGGCAATCCGCTGGAACGGGCCGTTGTGTCCATCACGTCTGCCAGCATGCCTGCAAATAAAAAGGCGCCCGTCGTACATTTGATGGACCAGGTTGGTAAACGTTTCGTACCTGATGTTGTTGCGATTTACACGAACGATTCGATTCGCTTTCCCAACAGCGACGACATTCGTCATCACGTGTATTCATTCTCGGTGCCTTTGACGTTCGAGTTGCCGCTCTACAGCGGCGAGCCAGAAAATCCCGTGGTGTTCCGCGAACC
>JAZKES010000147.1:0-2546 GCA_040386995.1 Pseudomonadota bacterium
GCGCCCATTTCCTTGACGAGCTGCGCAACTGCTGCTGACTTCTCGGTGTCTTGCGCAGTCAAACCTGCGATTACGCCAAGTTGATCAGCGGAAGGTCTATTCTGGCTCATCTTCCATTTGCCGAGCAGACGCGTGATGGGAATTTCTACGCCGACAATTTTGTCGAGCATTGAAGTGATGTAATCGGCCGGCGCATCCGCAACCTGCCACGGCACCGCTTGCGTTGCTTCCTGTTTGTTCGTGAGTTCGGTGACATTAGCAAGCAGCCATGGATGGTCATGCACGAAGCGAGGTTGACCGTAAGCATGCACGGTCGCGTAATTCCATGTAGGTACTGCTTGCCCATGCTGGTGTTTGGTCGGATACCACGACGGCGTGATGTAGGATTCTTCGCCTTGAAAAATCACCACTGCCTCGTAGTCTGCGTCGCAGAAATCTTTCCAGACAGGATTGCCCTTCGGAATATGGCCGCGCAATACCCCGAACGGTCCTGCACCGGCGTCAATAAAAAAAGGGAAATGATTTACTTCGATGCCAGACGGACCCAATACGACAAACGCGCCGAGCGGATGTGCGCGCAGCAGCGCATGCAAGACATCTAAACGGGTTTCGGCGAATTTTTGCTGGATGTACATAAGATGAACTCTCGGGCTTTCGAACGATGAAAATTATTGCCAGCCATGAAGCCATTGAGCCGTATTTTTCAAGTCCTGCCATTCGATTGGCAGCACACGTTTAGTCATGACGGCTTCTATCTCGCAGACAACAACTACGCCTTCCTCGTCGAATTCCATGGTTGTTACGACGAAATGTTTTTCCTTGTGTTGGGGCGCGACGGCTGTCCATTTGCTGTTGAGTAACTTTTTCGGATTGATCTTGTTCACTGATATTTCCCGCACAGTAGCCAACACTCGAGCCAAGCGGGATTATAAGACAGGTTATGCGCAATGCCGGGGAAAATCAGTATTCGACTCGTGCAAGTACGAATGAAAAACGCGAGGGTTGTTTGAGGATTGGCGCTAAAAAATGCGGGGTGTTGAAAGCGGTAGCTGAATGCCAGACTACAGCATTCAGCTACGCGTGTTGTGTTACTTCGTTCTATTTAAACACTGTTCGAGAGTGTCGAGTGTTTCCATGGCCGGCAGGCACTGCGCGATCGAAGCATTCGGCTCGCGGCCTTCCTTGATCGCGGCGAAGAATTCGCGATCCTGCAGTTCGATGCCGTTCATTGATACATCGACCTTGGATACGTCGATCTTGTTTTCCTTGCCGTCGAACAAATCATCGTAGCGCGCGAGGTAAGTGCCGTTGTCGCAGATGTAACGGAAGAATGTGCCGAGTGGGCCATCGTTGTTGAATGACAGCGATAGTGTGCAAACTGCGCCTGAAGCGGTTTTCATGCCGATGCTCATGTCCATCGCGATGTTCAGCTCGGGATGATGTGGGCCTTCGAGTGCAAATGCGTGTTTGACGGGTTCGCCGGTCTGGTAGGAGAACAGGTCAACGGTGTGGCAGGCATGATGCCACAGCAGATGGTCGGTCCAGCTGCGTACGCCGCCAGCGGCATTCATATTCGTGCGGCGGAAGAAATAGGTCTGCACGTCCATCGCGAGTACCTTGATTTCGCCCGCCTGGATTTTTTTGTGAATCCACTGGTGAGAAGGGTTGAAGCGGCGTGTGTGGCCGGCCATTGCGACAAGTTTTTTGCCGCCTTTGTTGGCTTCCTGTTGCGCGGCGAGAATCGCGCGTGAATCGACCAGCGTATCGGCCATTGGAATCTCAACTTGTACATGTTTGCCGGCTTGCAGGCACTGGATCGCCTGAGCTGCATGGACTTGTGTTGCCGAGGTGATGATGACGGCGTCGACGTCCTGCTTGAGGCACTCGGCAAGATCGGTGCCCCATTGTTTGATGCCGCGTTTCTGCGCTGCTTCGCGGGTCGCGTCTTCACGACGGCCGCAGATCGACACCACTTCCACGTCAGGAATATTCTTGATCCCATCCATGTGTTTATCGGCGAACGCGCCGTGACCTACCATCAGTACTTTTATCATAGAGTGTCCCCTGATATTGAAGATGACAGAGTTGCCTGATTTTTATTCTGCCACTGTTACTTAAAATTGTTGCTTGAAGATTTTTGTCTAAATATCGTTGCTTGAATCGGTTGCGCTCTGGATCGATGCGGCTGAAGAATAACCTGGAGAGAACGCGAAAATTTTAAAACTGAGCGAGGTGTTCGCGCCTGAAACCGTGGCTTTCCGCGGCTCGTGCTGCCTCCGCAAGGAAGCAAGCGGTGGCGCAGACGAATGCCGCGCCACCACATATATGTCTTACTGTTGGTCTTCTTCCAGAATGATCAGTCCGGCAGCCGTGTTGGATGCTGGTATGTGATAGTGCCGGTACACCTCGTGAATGTTCTTGCTCAGCGCACCGCGCATTGCCATCCACATAACCATTTCGATACCTTCGGCGCCAGCGTCCTGTACAAACTCCAGATGCGGGATCTTTTTCAGGCGCTCGGGGTTGGCGGTCAGGTCGTTGAGGAA
>JAZKES010000148.1:0-2269 GCA_040386995.1 Pseudomonadota bacterium
CAGTCAGACACCCTCGATGATTCGAATCTCGCGCTCTGCGCCGTCGCCCAAAGCATCAAGCGCCGCCTGGTAGGCAGGACTGTCATGCGCGGCAACTGCCTGCTCGACACTCTCAAATTCAAGCAACACTGTGCGCTGCTTCAAACCGAGTTCGTAAACCTTTGCTGGCTCTCCACGCGCGAGAAAGCGACCTCCGCTTGCAGTAAGCGCGGGGCCAGCCAGCTTTGCATACGCGGCAAGTTTGTCGTTGTCTTTCACGACGCGATAAGTGCTAACCCAATAGGCCTTTGGCATGTAGTTCTCCTTTTTTGATTAGGGGATGAGTTTTGAGTAAGCAGGTTGGACACCCACATTTTTTTGCAGTCTAGCAAACTTCCACGAGAGTGCAGACTGACCATCTAAGAACGAGCCAGAATATTCAGCGATCACTCTTGTTCATTCCGGGACTGTTGCCGCGACCAGACTTGGGTTAACCTCGAGTTCACTCCCTTAATAAATGCCGGAGAGCATGTTATGAAAAGTTCTGCGTCCAACACTCGTACAACACTATCCCAGCTTCTTTGCTTCTCCGCCTGCGGATTACTCATCGCATGCAGCGAACAACCCGCCGAACCCGTTGCGCAGCCAGCAGCTGAACCAGTTGCATCAGCACCCTCGGCAGCCGATGCGTGCCAACAACTAACCAGCATGACATTCACCCCCGACTCCATCGGCCTACCAACAACCGGTGCTAATGTAGTCTCCGCAGAACTGATCTCATCTACCGCAACCGACAACACTAACGGTGAATACTGCAAGGTCCTCGGTGCGATCCATCCGGTTGACTCCACTGCGCCAGACATCAATTTCGAGGTGAACCTGCCGACCAACTGGAACAACAAGATGTTGCAGTTTGGTGGTGGTGGGTTGAATGGCAATCTCGTTACGGGGCTTGCGCGTTATGCGAAGCAGCCGGAGAGTGAGCAGACGCCGCTTGCGCGTGGGTATGTGACGCTGGGTAGCGATTCGGGGCATAAGGGTGCGGGTGGTTTTGATGGTACGTTTTATCTGAATGCCGAGGCGCTCGATAATTTTGGGCATATGCAGATCAAGAAGACGCATGATGTTGCGATGCAGTTGATTGCTGCGCGTTATGGTGCGGCGCCTGAACACAGTTATTTCATCGGTGGTTCGCAGGGTGGGCATGAAGGCTTCGATGCGGTGCAGCGTTATCCGGATGACTACGATGGCGTGGTTGCGGGTTATCCCGCGCACAACGAAGTGATGCTGCATTTGGCCGCGTGGAATTTCGCGAAGGCCTTGCAGGCGAACGACGGCAAGAGCTGGTTGAATCCTGTTGAAGCGGAGTTGCTGGTTGCTACCGTTTATGAACGTTGCGATGCGCTGGATAACGCGAGTGATGGCATCATCAGTAACGTGACTGCGTGCAAAGAAACCAACGCGCCGCTGAAATTAACGACTACGGAAAATCCGCTGCGTTGTGCGGATGGTGCAGACACTGGCGATACCTGTTTGTCGGACGCGCAGATCGAAGCACTTAATGCTGTTGATGTTCCGTACGCGGTTGGCTTTCCGATATTTCCGGATGACACGCAAAGTGCGGAGTTTCCAAAGTGGACGCCGTTTGAAGGTTCTACGTTTAAGGATGGCGGCTTAAGCATTCTTGGTGCCGAAGGTCCTCAGCAGGCCTTGCAATATGCGCCTGGCGCGGCGACGTTGGGGCTCGCGATTGCGGAAGATCCAGCACTCAATGTTTATGAGAACTTCGATCCGCTGCAATTCGAAGCGCGTATTAAAGACATCGTGCCGCGCCTGAGTGCCAACAGCATCGACCTCGACAAGTGGCGCGCGAATGGCGGCAAGCTGATTTATTTTCACGGTCTTGTTGACGACTTCATTTCGCCCTATAGCTCGATCCAGTACTGGAATCGTCTACAGACTCGCTACGATGCTGCGGCACTCGATGAGTTCGTGAAGTTTTATACGATTCCTGGCATGGGTCATGTGACCGGTGTGTTCAACGCACGCTTGTCTTCACTCGACGCACTTGAAGCGTGGGTTGAGCAGGGCACTGCGCCCGGAGAACTCGTTGCGAGTGATGCGAATCAGGCAAGTGCTGGACGCACGCGGCCGGTGTGTTTTTATCCGGCATGGCCGAAGTATGACGGCAGCGGCGATATCAATGCGGCGACAAGTTTTTCGTGTGTGGTGGAATAATAACGCGATAAAACCAGTGTGATTTTTTTGATCTGGTGCAGGATAACTTTGC
>JAZKES010000149.1:0-1137 GCA_040386995.1 Pseudomonadota bacterium
CCAGCTTCTTTAATGAACGAAGTAGTGATGATGAAAAATATTAACAGGTTGAGAACGAAATCCAGCATTGGCGCCAGGTCTATGCCATGGTCCTCGCCTTCATTCTGACTAAAACGATGTGATTTCATGGTAAATATCCTGAGGCAATCAGCCGCCTGTTGTAAACGTTATGTTGTCAACACCACCCAAGCGGCACTGATTGACAACAGTCATGATCACGCCAGTTTTGGCATCATCATCAGCAATTATCACAACAGCAGCTTCGGGATTGAGAGCTTTCAATCTTTCTACGTTGGCACGAACGGCACGCACATCCACCACGCGGTCATTAACGAAAATGTCACCGGCGTTTGTTACCTGAATCTGGATGTTGGTGTTTTCGGCGTTTGAATTGGATTGAACAGAGTCCGGGCGGTTAACGGACAAGCCAAATTCTTTAACGAAAATGGCGGTAATGATGAAGAAGATCAGCAGATTCAGTACGAAATCCAGCATGGGCGCCAAATCAATCCCATGGGCGGAGTCATGTGAATCTGCGTTATGGCGGCGCATTCTCATAATCAGTAACTCAATTTGTCAGAGAGACGTTCAGTCTCGTTGCGAGCCCTGGTGCGGAAGTAATGCACAGGATATAAACCTGTGATACTTACAGCAAGACCGGTCATGGTACAAATCATTGCCTTTGAAACGCCGCTTGCCATTGTTCGAGCATCGGCCGAACCACGAAGCGCCATCGAGTCGAACACTTCAAGCATGCCGCTTACCGTACCAACCAGCCCCAGCAATGGTGATAGAGGTACCAAAACCTGGAGCAACGGAAAACCAAATGTCATAGCAGCGTTCACTTTTGAGATCATCATTTGTCTGATCTGGCGTGCACACCAGGACTGATGGTCAGCCCGTGCGTTCCAGTGCTTCACAGTTTCTTTTGAAATCGACGGCAATACAGTTGTGAAGTAGAGGTATCTTTCCAGGATGAGAGCCCACATAAGGACTCCCGTTCCGAAAATTCCATACACATATGGTCCACCGCCAGCTATTAACTCTTTAACTGCCAAGACCAAATTGAAGTTTTCAAACATGTCTGCGTTTCTCGATATTGTCGGCCAGCATTCCTGTGCTCTGCTCGTCAAGTAC
>JAZKES010000150.1:0-2040 GCA_040386995.1 Pseudomonadota bacterium
TGTTGCATCAGATAACCGACTTCTCCCGTGATCGCAAAACTTGAACCATCGGTATTGCCAACAGCGTTCATGCCGTAGGCACCTGCACGATAGATATCATCGAAGGTCATGTCGCCATAACTTGCAGTGCCATTGGCATAGAGGCTGCCCGTGTTGTAGGCACCGTAGAGAGAAAGTTGATAAGCGGCGTAATCTGCGCTGAAACCACCGGTACTTTCTGCGTCGCCATCGAAATAGCCACCGGCGATACCAACCAGGGTAGAGTCGTTCAGCGCAATGTCGTAACCGAGTGCGACATTGGTCATGCGCGCTTCGGTAGTTTTGCTGCTTTCATCGCGTTCATTCCAGTTGCCGGCTACCCACAATGCACCGCTTGAACGACCGGCAGCTGCATTCGCCGTGATGTGACGCAGCGTCGATAGATGTTGCGCGATGTTGTCCGCGTTTGAAGTAGACATATCGCGCGCAGCGACTGAGGTCATGCCGAGTGTTGTGGCGCCGCCGTCTTGCATCGCCAGCAAATATTGTGAATCAACGTAAGTGGGGAGTGTCAGTCGATAAACCAGCACAAGTGCATCGCTGTTCACGGCCTGCGCGCAATTCTGGCCGCCCACACTGCAAGTGCTAGACAGGAAGTCATTGTCGTTGCCCACCATCAGGAAGAAGTCTTGCGGCGCGTTTTCATCAAGCACCGGTACCAGCGCCATGCCTTCGAGTTTTTCGGTGAGTGTGAGTTGAGTTGGCGCAACGTTATTGATATTGATACCGAACTTGCCGAGCTGCGTGGTGTTCAGAATGTTGACGACCTCAACCTGGCTGACGGGTTTGATAGTTGAATTCAACTCACCATTCGTCGCGATCGGCGTGGTTGTTGTTTCAAACGCGGTGCCCGCGATGTTGGTCGCACCCGCGGTGTCGATCAGCACGATACTTTTGTAGACTGGATTCAGGTTGGCCTGGCCAAGACCGTTACCATCGCGTGAAAGTACGAGAAATTGCGTGTCGTTAAGCGCGAGTATCTCCGACTGCGCAGCCGTGCGATTCACTGCACCGCCGTTGCCGTTGGAGGTGAACACCGGTAGCTGCATCACATAATCCGCGACCGGTGCGCCTGGTGTGTTGGTCTGCGAAATGTCATAGATCATCAAACGGGTGTTGGTACGTGTCTGCTGATTGGTGTTGCTGTCCTGCATTGCCGCGCTCTGCAGCAGCGTGACGAGTTTCTTGTTGTCGGGCGTGATCGCCATGCCTTCGAGACCCTGGTTCAAACGGCGGCCAGTGGTTGCGTCGGTAAGCGAGGTGTACGACAGGCTGCCGTCAGCGGCGCGTGCGGTAAGTGCTGCTGGTGGCTGGATCACACCAAGCATCGCGCCGGTTCTGTCGAAATAATAAACGTTCGCGCCGTATTCATCGGAAACATAAAAGCTGCCGTTGTTCATAAAACGCAGGCCTTCGGCGTCGAGGCTGATCTTGCCGGCGGCGGGCCCAACGGTGGAGCCCGGCAGATTCATGCCGTTCTGCGTAACAAATGCGGTGGCGCCAGTGCCGGGATCAAGTCCGGTAGTGACACGACCATTAAAGTCCTTGAAGAAAAATCCACCGTTTTGCGTGAGCGACAACTGGTGCTGCGAATCCGCACTGACTGGCAGGTTGGCGCTGCTGACATAAGGATTGAAGTTCATGTCAAAGCGGCTAACGCGGCCAGCGTAATCGCTGAACGTCACACTGCCGATGCCGTTCGGTCCGCGATCGGGCAGTGAATACAGTACCCCTGTATAACCGGATGCGGTTTTACGCCAGCTGCCCGGCACGATATCCATGCCTGAAAAAGCACCGAAAGTATCCCCATTGAAATCACGTGTGGTCTGCGCAGGCAAGCGCGCGACACCTTGCAAACCCTGATTCACAAAAGTCTTGCCATCAAATGTTACGGATGTTGCACCAGCAGTTGTCACGACATTTGGCGTTGTGTACGCGACAGGTGCGGCGGCGGTCTGTGTTGTCAGAAATGTGCTTAGTGCGATGCCCATGACAAGAGCG
>JAZKES010000151.1:0-4532 GCA_040386995.1 Pseudomonadota bacterium
GGAAGGACGGAGGTGGGGCGGAAGGACGGAGTCGGAGCTGAAGGACGGGGACGAAAGAGTGCTGGATATCCACATCTCTCCGTATTACCAGAACAGAACTACTGAGCGTTCGTAAAACCCGGCTCCGTGCGTCCCTTGAATTCTATCCACAACAAGTGCCCGCCCCACACGTTGCTCAGCAGGATGATGAACACGCCGATCAAGAAACACAGATTCGCGTAAGTGCCGGCCGAGTCGAGGCTGTTGGTCATGTTGAGCAGGTTCCACCAGTCGTGGTTTTCGCCATCACCATTGCCGTTGATTAGCGGAAGTGCGCGCAGCGGTGCATCCGCGATGTAAACCGATACGTCGATGAAGTTTTGCCCGACCCACCAGAGCATGATCGATGCGGCGAAGTTGTCGCGCTGCATGACCATAAATGCAAACAGCGGAAACATCGGCAACATGATCTGGAAGAGGCTGCCACCGAGAAACATCATGAACGTGCCGAAGGGACTGAACATCACGTGGCCGTATTCATGAAACGGCAGGTTCACGAGATGCAGGAACGAACCGCCCACGGTTATCCAGTCGATGCCGCCGAAAATAAACCGCAAGCCCCAGATCACAAAAAACACATAAATCAGGCCGTGGCCCCAAAACGCACTTTCATGACGGTCACTCGGCATAAAACACGCGTAGCGGTATAACCACTGCCAGAACGTTTCCGGATATAACTCTTCGAGCCGCTTATCATCGGCCGCATTCATTTCTGCCTCGGTCAGAGGGACCAGCGTAAGTTCCTCCTCTTGCGGCTGCCATTTGTTATAGGCGATGCCACATTTGGGGCACACACCTTCCATGACGTCGGTGTCGAATGCGGTTTTTTCGTGCTGGCATTTGGGGCAGATCACCGGGGCGAATCCCTGATAACGGTTGCGATAAGAGCTTGATCTTTTGCTTGTTCCTTTCGCGGAACAGCATCTTTAACACCTGACACCCGAGTTGCAACAACTCTATAAATTATTGCTCGTCGAGGCGGATCAGGCTGCGAGTGTGAGTGGCTTTGGGGTGGAGTGCAACGGGCTTGGGGCTGGAAATTTTTCAAACCTTTGCCACGGCTTTTTCTGGTCTTAAATATTGGCTGGCATGATGCGCCCCGTCTGATTTTGGCTTGTCTATTACATGCGTTTATCTCTTCATCGTCTTTCGTCCTTGTGCTGCATGCTCGTATGTTCTGCAGGCGTACAGATCGCGCAGGCCCAGCAAATGCCAGGTGCGGCCGAAAACGTCATCCTCGTCACCATTGATGGTTTGCGTTGGCAGGAAGTGTTCCGTGGTCTTGATGAACGCCTGCTGGTCGAGGAATACAACAGTATTGGCGAGGCCCTTGCGAGCAAGTTTGGCGGCGTGACCAGTACTGAGCGTGCTGACAAACTCATGCCTTTTTTGCATCAGGTGATACTTGAGCAAGGTTCGGTAATTGGTAATCGCGATGCGGGTTCGTGCGCACATGTGACCAACCCCTGGTATTTTTCCTATCCGGGCTACAACGAAATTCTGACCGGCGTGCCGGATCGCGCGATCGATACCAACGACTCCATTCCTAATCCGAACGTCACCGTGCTCGAATGGTTACAGCAGCAGGAAACGTTTGCGGGCAACGTTGCCGCATTCACCTCATGGGATGCATTTCCGTTTATCGTGAACTCGGAGCGCAGCGGTGTGCCTGTTAATGCGGGCGCCAAGAGTAATCCCGAAACACCGCTTGAAGAAACGCTGACCCGTCTACACAACGACATTCCTTCGCCCTGGCCCACCGTGCGGCTCGATGCGTTTACGCATCACTATGCGCTGTCGCATATGCAGAATCATCATTCACGCGTGACGTATCTGGCGTTTGGTGAAACCGATGATTTTGCGCACGAAGGTGACTACGACCAGTACCTGTTTGCGGCCAACAGAACGGACCGTTTTATCAGTGAGCTGTGGGCCTTCGTACAGTCCGATCCTTTTTATCAGAACAAGACCGCTATCTTCATCACGGTGGATCATGGCCGTGGCGAAGAGCCGCTCGAAACCTGGAAACACCATGCGAGCAAGGAATCGCTCGGCGGGTACATGAAATCACTCGCGCAATATGAAGAAGGGATTGTGGGTTCGGATGCCGTGTGGATGGCTGCGATTGGTGCTGGCGTCAAAAACAATGGACTTGTCGCAACAACAGATTGCGCAGGTTCTAACCAGATCGCAGCGACACTCCTTGCTTTGCTCGGAATCGATTATCACGCGTTCGATCCCGCAGCTGGCGCACCGCTCACGAATATTCTGGAGAAGCCATGAACTACTTTACGCACTCCACGCCAAAATCATGGAAGATTGATGCGCGCGCGAATACGTTTTTTCCTGATGTTTCAGCGCATCGGCCGAGTTGGTTGCAACAGTGCAGCGGTTTGAAAACAAGTCGCAAGTCTTTAAGCAGTACTTCAATTGCCGCACAGCTTCCAGGTGCTGTTCAACTGATCCAGTTGGAAAACCTGGGCCACTTGCAAATAGCGTGGCTTGGCATGGAAAGGGTAGTTAACCTCCGCCAGGCCTGACGAATTTACTCCTCCCCCTTGACCCATTCGTAATGGGCTCCAGTCCACTTCCAGTGATGGTCGTGGACTTTTTTTTTGCGCGGAGAAATACGATTATCACTCGTGGTGATTCCTGGGCTAGCCATTAGACGAGATATCCGAAGGGGCTCACAACGAATCACATTCAAGCAAGTCACCGCCACAGCAAGCAGCATCTCGGCTTTTTTCAGAGGACTTCTGGCATGGATAACGTCCAGGATATTTTCGACATGAGCTCGAAGATTAATTATCGATGCAGTGGGAATACGACGAGAGCCGGCAAAGTCGCACGCTCAACAAAAGCAGCCAAAAAAACCGCACGGTCCGTTTCACAACGCCCCATTGCAATCGCAGAAGTCGTGCATGAAAAAAGGTAATACCGATTTGTGCGACGGTCTTATCACTGCCAAGCCAGCGCCGCATTCCTGCTTCACTGACTCAACATCTTCAGCATAAATCTCAACACAATAAATTCGGCAGGCCTGACCACCGCGAGACCAATTTCCACAATCATGCGCCCTTCCAGAACGTCATTGGCCGTCATCGTTTGGTTCAGGCCGACTCTTACATAAAAAGCCTCTTCCGGCTTGTTGCCCATCAGTGCACCCTGCTGCCACTGCTGAAACAAAAAATTCTCGATCATCCCGCGCACCCTGATCCAGGTGTTGGCATCGTTCGGTTCGAACACGAAAGGCTCGATTGCGTTCGTCACCGAACCTTCGATGAAATTACAGAAACGTCGCACCGATACATAGCGCCACTCGTTGTCATTGCCGGCGAGCGTGCGGGCGCCCCAGACACGAATGCCTCGGCCAGCAAAAGCCCGGATGGTGTTGACGGATTTACCTGAGAGATCAACATTCAAGTCGCCACCAAACTTCTCGTCGACCATGAGTGCCGGCTTCTCTACCAACGCAACCGAGACGTTTGCGGGAGCTTTCCAGACGCCGCGATTAGTGTCGACCTGCGCGTAAACGCCCGCAATGGCGCCACTGGGTGGCAGCGTAACTTTGGAGTTGAGACTGATGAAGCGGTGAGCTGCGTCGTAAATAGCGAGCGATTTGGCGACGCGTATCACATCGAGTGTGGTGTTCGCTGCGATGTGGCCTGCAGCAGATGATTCGCTACCATCGTCGGCAACAGTCACGACGGTGTGGCTGGCTATCGTCACGTGGTTGTCGGCGCTCACAAAATTAATGCTGGTTTCAAGATACGGAAAATACACTGCTCCATACCGGAGAATTTCGGGTGACGAAGAGATCTGAGTCCGGAAAGTTTTATCAACATCTGCATTGGTCACCGTGCCGCCAGATAACGCATTGCGCACATCACAAATCGTGAAACGATTCTTCACGTGTGCGCAACTCTGCAGTGCGGCAGTTATGATCATGCCGACGTCTACATCTCTGGCTTCGAAGCCAGCGCGATGTGAACACGCATCCGGAAATACGTAGAGGGTTGGTTCGTGATGTTTTGCGAGGACGTCAAACGCTGCGACGAAAAGCGCAGGGTCGTAGGCAGTCGTCGACGTGTTGCCTATCGAAACAACGTAGCAAACACTGCCACCGTTGGCGAAGAACATCTGCATGCTGTAATACAACAGGTAGGCTGGAACACGCGGTGGCTTGGTGGCGAAAGTAACCTGCACGTCGATGATACGGCCGTCGGATTTCTGCTGACGCTGCATGACATTTATCGCGAAGGTTTGTGCTGGCACACGACCGAAATAAAGTTCGTATTCCTTCAACGAGGTAATGCGCGTCGGAACGTCCGTCAGGTCCTCTCCCTTCTCGTTGACAGCCTGTTCGGTAAAGCCCATGAAGGCCGGCACCGCAGTTGCTACTCCTGTTACGGAGGGAGGCAGCCGGGTTACTTCCTCGATGAAAACTCCCGGCGTTTTATACGTTGGCATGGCACATGTCCTTATCTGCAGTG
>JAZKES010000151.1:4632-6922 GCA_040386995.1 Pseudomonadota bacterium
TTGATGAAACCACCGCTGCCGACAGTCGAGATGTAATCTTTGTCGAGCAGGTTGGTAACGTCGAGCTGCGCGGTGAGTTCCTGCACCATTCCCAGATCACCAAAACGATACCCGAGCGACAGATTCAGCATCGTGAAGCTTGGTACTGAACCTTCGTTGAGATACGTGTACTGGCGTTCGTCGGTGTATTTGAAATTCAGTTTCGCGAACACTGATTCGGTTTCGAGTCCGAGTTCTGAGGTGAACATAAACTCGGGTGAATCCACCGCTGTTTTGCCGGATGTTCTTACGATGGTTGCACCATCGTTGAAGTCATCTTCGTAAGTAGAGCGGTTGATACTCGCTGAGTTGTACCAGTTGAGCATGTCGGTTAGCTGCCAGTTGATACCGGTTTCGAGGCCGGTGGATTTAACAGTACCTACGTTCGCGAGTGCGTTGAAGTTACCGATGATTGACGAGCCTTGCTGAATCGCGAGCAGGCGATCATCGAAGTTGACGTGGTAACCCGTGATCACACCTTCCAGCACATCGGTGCGGAAGCGCCAGCCAAGTTCGATCGTGGTGGAAATCTCCGGCTTGATCGTATTGCGAATCTGCTCGAATGCGGCCTGGGTAGTGGAGAACGGCGAAACACCTGTGGCCGATCCGATAAACGCACGCACGTTACGCGCGACCGCGCCGAAGATTTCGCTATCGTCGTTCAGTACATACAGGAAACCAGCTTGCGGTAAGAAGTTTTCATCGGTGTTTACCTTGCCGGTTTTGTTATCGCCAACAACCGTGCGTGCAGAAACCTCTACGTCGACACTCTTGAAGCCGAACTGCAATTCGAGTGCGTCGGTAAGCTGCCAGTTGTCCTGCACGTGGAGCTGTACGGTTTCGGTATTGAAATCATATTCCCACTGCGTGAGGAACGGATTGCGCTGGAAATTCTCGAATGGTCGGCTTGGTGCGGCTGAAGAAGGTTCGCCATAAAAACGCCGCGCCTGGTTGAAGTCGTTGTCTTCGATCCAGATACCGGCATTGATGACATGTGCACCAAGGTCGAAGTCGAGCGATGAAATCCAGCCACTGCGATCGATCTCATATTCAGTGGTGCGAATGGAAAGTGGTGCGCCGTTTGGCGTTGCTACATATGGTGTGCCCCACAAACCCTGGCCTTCGTTGTCGTGGAAATACGCAGTGGTTTTCCACTGGATGTTGCTGTTGAGTGGCAAGTCGAGCGCTGCGTAGTACAGATTGTCTTCACGTAAACCCGATGCATTCCAGTAGGCATCGTCGAGGGTTTTCACGTTGCCGGTAAACTGGCCGCGTGCTGTTGCTATCGCTCGTGCGTAGTCAGGATAAAAGTTGTCCCAGTCGCGGCCGAGGCGCGCAATCATTTCTTTCGACATGTCCTGATAATCGATTTCGGCGCGTTCTGACTTGCTGTAAAAACCCGTCAGCGTAGCCTCGCCAATGTTCTGTACCGCCTTGAGGTTGATGAAATCCTGTTCTTGCGCGCCGGCACCTTTCCATTTGTCGGTTTCTTGCGTGACTGCGCTGAGTGACAGCTGTGTGCCGCTGCTGAGATTGCCACTTTCGATACGACCATAAAGCCGCTGTGCACCATCGCTGCCAACCATCGCATTGGTGCTTACACCGAATTCGCTGGCAGGCATCGCTGATTCAAACTCGAGTGTTCCACCAAGGTTGCTGGTTGATGCTGTGCCCAAAGCGCCCGCGCCTTGCGACAGCGATACGCGGCCAATATTTTCGGAGATGATCGCGCGGCTGATGTGCAAGCCGTTGTGATTACCATAAGACATGTCGCCAAGTGGAACGCCATCGAGCGTGAAACCCATCTGGTTCTGGCCAAAACCACGCACGACAATACGTGTTGACCACTCGTACGCGCCGTAAGGATCGGCTGATTGAAAATTCACGCCAGGTAGTTTTTCTATCGCCTTGAGAGGGCTCGTACCCGCTGGAAATTGTTCGAGCTGGGCTGCAGTAAGACTTTGCACCTGTCTGGTTTCGCCTTTGCCGAACACACTGATTTCTTCAACACCTGCTGGCGCAGCTGAAGGTTGTGCTGACACGCTGGAACCAGCTGCAATGGATAACACAGCGAGTGGCAGCAGCACTGGCAGCCGCTGGCAGCAGCCAACTAATTTTTTCAGTCTGAAATTTTTCAACATTTTATTCTCCCGGGTTTTGATGAGTGGAACCGGCAGCAATGTATTCGGTAATAGTTAAATACCTGCAAATATTGGGTGAATGGCGGATTAAGTTTGGAGAAGAGGAGAAG
>JAZKES010000151.1:7022-13819 GCA_040386995.1 Pseudomonadota bacterium
TAATTCGTCATTCCCGCGAAGGCGGGAATCCAGGAAATCAGCAACATGGATTCCCGTCCCCGCCTTCGCGGGGACATGCTTTAAAAGCCGCGGGAATGACGTTATGCACATTAATCAGAAATTCTTAATGCAGCCTTCTGGCAATGCTTGCAAACACCTAATGAAGACCAGTCGCACTTTTGTACACGCGAAAAAAAACGGGGCAGATCACTCTTCCCCGTTTCATATTACTTGCTGCTTTGAACGTCTTCCTGCGTTCTAAGGTAAAAGTCGAACCTAGAAGTTCATGTTCAAGCTAACTTGATAACGACGACCAAATTGATCGTGGCTGTTGCTCAAGGTTTGGCCACCAGCGCCTGCAATGATCGGCGGTGCGCGATCAAACAGGTTGGTGATGTTGAATGTAGCGCGCCAGTCACCTCTGTTCTCCATCTCTCTGCCATAAGACACAGCAAAGTTGGTGATGGTTTGTGACGCAACGTGTGTGTTATCAACATCCCTGCCTTCGATCCAGGTATGGTTAGTGTCGTTCAACGTGTCACCATAATAGTTTTGCTGCAGGCGGAAGTTCATGTCACCTACTGTGTAGTTACCAGAGATGGTGGCCGTCAAGTCAGCGCGTTCAACGCTGCGCGCAGCATCGACCACAGTGCCTGCATTGGAGGTGTTGGAGTTTTCAGCCAGGTAACCTGCCAGTGCACGAACGGTGAAGTTTTCTTCAGTATCACCGAAGAAATTCGGCTCAGCTGCATACTGCAATTCCAGATCCACACCACGCGTCTGTGCACCACCGGAGTTAACGTTGATGTTCAGTACACGCAGGATCTGGTTGGTGATTGGATCACGTTCAACCAGACGGCACAGATCCGGATCCTTGGTCGTGAAACAATCGGTAACCAGACGTTGTGCACCATAGGTTGCAATTGCGCCTTCCAGGTTGATCTCGTACCAGTCCAACGCTACCTGGAAACCATCGACCCACTCAGCAAAACTTGGCTGGTAAACCAGACCAGTCGTGATGGTGTCAGCTTCTTCCGTCACGAGGTTTGGATTCGGGTTGGCATACGCAGACAAGGAGTTGTTGGTTGCACCACCAAATTCCGGATCGGTAACGGAACCGCCGCCGGTGCCGGTCAAATAACGTTCAGCGAAGTTTGGTTCGCGTACGTCATGTGACTTCGTGAAGCGCCAGCGCAGATCTTCGAACAACTGTGCATCGAGACCTAACTTCCAGCTCGCTACGCGACCGGAGCTTGAGTAGTCGGAACTGCGATACGCGAGCGAAGTGCCCAGCGTCTGGCCTGAATCAAGGTCAAGAAGCGGGATGCTTACTTCTGCGAAGATTTCGTTTACATCACCTTCGCCATTACCCGCACCGAGTGACGAGAACGGATGCAACGAACGGTTGCCTTGACCAGCAGGTCCTGAGCCCATGCCACGAATACCCAGCAGCGGAGCGTTGAGCAGACCGCGCTCGCCGTATTCTGGAAGGCTTACCTGGGTAAATGCTTCGTCACGCCAGGTCACACCGGTTGCCAGGAACACTGGGCCGGCACCAAAACCTTCCCAGACTTCGCCAGTCAGCAATAGTTCGGCGAAATCCTGTTCAAGTGTGCGGAAGTTTTTCTTCTGGATTTCTTCCATCCAGGTAACCGCATCCATGGATGAATTACCCAGACCGAATATGTTTAGTGGTCGGCACTCGGAAGGATTCAACGGACCAATCGGAGAATCGACATGCACACCTTTTATGTCGAGCGGGCTCGGCACAACTTTGCCGACCATGAAGGCTTTCAACTGATCAGCAGTTGGATTAACAACGGAAATATTACAAACGGGCTGCCCTGCGGAATTGGCGACGGCATCGATGCCCAGATAATATTTATCGATACGCGGCACGTTCAGGTAACCAGTTGATACCGTGGACTCGCCGTGCTGGAAGTTACCGGTCAGATTCCAGTCATTTTCAAAGTTGTAGTCAAAACCAACGGTCGCAGATTCCAGCTGGCTGATGCTGCGATCCGCGCCGTTGTTGTAGAGATCAACTTTGCCTGGGCCACGCACGATGCCCGACTTGTTTACATAGATGAAATCCCGGCCTTCCGCGATCATGGCATTTTTAACGGTTGCGGGCAGGTAAGGGTTGTCTCTGAAAATTTGTAATACATAAGGCGGTGGACTGGTGCCGGCAATACGACCTGGCAGCAGCAAACCTCTGCGCAGACCATACGTGTTGGACTCGGTGCGACCGACGATTGCTTGTGCACGTACACTGAATTGATCGGTTACATCATATTTAGCGCCAACAAATCCGGAACGCTGCACAACTTCAGCACCGTCTGGGCCACGCGTGTTGGCTTGCATCCAGGTGTTGTATTCCTGGCCGCCACTCTGGTTGTTCGCAGCGCCCGCGCCAGTGATCGAACTGTATTTGCCGAAGGAGTAGGGGCGAACGCCCTGGCCATCGTCAGTAAACGTGTAGTTGGTCAGACCGAAGGTGGAAGTAGCAACGTCGGGTTTGGTCGGATCGGCGTTGAAGTTACCAGCACCAATGATCAGGCCTTGTGGCGAAGAATTGTTGGGGAACACATTCGGCACGGTAATACGTTGCGGCACACCGGGAGTTGCAGTGGCTGAAACCCATGCGGGGTTGCGCACCAAGCCCCAGTCTTCAAAGTTTTCGATGAGGTCAGGATCAGCAACAATCTGGTCGACGTTGCGTGTCTCAAGAGAGCCGATCAAATGCAGGCGATCATCCATTACTGCAGTACCACCAGCGATCTGGAAATTCCAGTTATCACCCACTCTGCGCTCTGAAGTACCCGCTGAAATAGAGGTTTTGAGACCTTCGAATTCGCGATCAAGTACAAAGTTAACAACACCTGCCACGGCATCCGCACCATACGCTGCGGAAGCACCACCGGTTACCACGTCAACACGTGTTACGAGTGCATTCGGGAAGTTGTCGATGTTGACGCTGCCGTTCGCATCCGCCGGAATAATACGGCTGCTGTCTAACAATACGAGTGTGCGGCGAGGACCCATGCCGCGCAGGTTCAGGAAGCTGCCGCCGCCGGCGTCGCTGATACCAAGACCGCCACGCTGAGCGGTTTGGGTGGCAAAAAATTGTGGAAGTGAATCGAGCTGTTCTGCGACGGTAGAGCCTGGATTGAAGGTAGTCAGCTCGTCCTGTGTAATAGCTGTTACCGGTGTAGGTGTAGTCATGCTCGTGACGTTACGGATACGAGAGCCCGTAATCTGGATTTCTTCTAAACCTTCGTCAGGTTGGGCTTCCTGGGCGTGCGCGCCGGTAATAAATACGGCGGTCATTGTTGTGAAAAGCAATTTTCTCCGAAAAAATGATGTACTACGCATAGCAATTTCTCTCCTGTTATTTTTGATATGAAATTTAACTTACGCACGCCCGTGCGAGTGCCAGAAGAATTGGCGCTAGAGGGCGATAAGCATCAAATGGAAATTTTCCCCGTACAGTGATTGCGACCTGGCGCTCTTTGTTATTCCGAACGCAACCAGTTGCAGAGTTTCTTTTTTTGTTTTGGATTCCCCGAAAAGGAAAGGCACGCTCTGGATAGAGAGCGTGCCTTCCTGATTTCTACTCCAACAGCGATTCAGAGTCAAAGCTTTGAGTGACTTTTTTTCGATATCCGAATAATTTTTCGATTATCGGTTTTAGGGTTTTTCGGCACTAAAGCAGCGCGAAAACAGCGAAAATCAGCGTTGCATCGGGAGCCGGAGTTGCGGCGAATAGGGGGCTCAACGCTATCATTACAAGCGCAATGCGTCTGCGTGATTCACAGGTGTAATGTTTCTATATTCGGCAGACTTAACTGTTCCCGCGCTCACTAAACACTTGAAGCCGCGTAGTGTTGTCAGCATGTTCTTGAGTGCTCCCTGAATGCCCTCTCTTGAGCACGGCATTTGCCGTTGCGGGATTCCACAGTGAGAGGACCGCCAGACTTTTTTCATCCTTGCCAAGCAACAAAATCAGCAGCACACTCATTCACCTAATGGCATGGTTTTGCTGTGTCTTCTTGCACCGGCCTGGTGAGCGGGCTGATGTTTTTCAGGGCGGTACATACAAGGCTGTTTATGGACTCCGACTTTTTCCGCTTGTTCAATTCGTTGATCGCATTGCCTTCAGTCAGTTCTGCCAACCCCGTCATTGATATGGGCAACAGGCCAGTGATTGATCATCTGGCTGAGGTTTTTTCCGCGCTGGGCTTTAATTGCGAAGTGCTCACAATCGGCGGCAACCCTTACAAAGCCAATCTGATTGCGACGCGTGGCACTGGCGACGGCGGGCTTGTATTTTCAGGCCATACAGACACCGTGCCTTTTGATGAAAAACTCTGGACAGTCAATCCACTACAGCTCACACAAAAGGATGGCCGGTTGTACGGGCTCGGCAGCACAGATATGAAGGGTTTTTTTGCCGTTCTGTATGCTGCACTGCAGATGTTCAAAGACGCCAGCTTCAAACGACCTCTGATCATCCTTGCAACCGCCGACGAAGAAAGTTCGATGGATGGTGCGCGCGCACTCGTCAAGCAGGGGCGTCCCAAAGCGCGGTATGCGCTGATTGGTGAACCCACAAGCTTGCGGCCGGTCAACCGTCATAAAGGTGTGATGATGGAGCGTATCCACGTGCAGGGGCAAAGTGGGCACTCATCGAATCCTGCACTGGGTAAAAATGCGCTCGAGGCCATGCACGACATCATCAGTGAGCTGCTACGGTTTCGCACTGAGCTGCAGCGGGACTATCGCAATCCGCATTTTGTGCTCGACATGCCGACGCTGAATCTGGGCGTCATCAGTGGTGGTGATAACCCGAACCGTATCTGCGGGCATTGCGACCTCGAGTTTGATATTCGCCTGTTGCCCGGCATGGCAAGCGACAATATGCGTTCAGCAATTCGCGAGCGTATTGCGCCCATCATCGCCCGGCATCAGGTACAGTTTAGTTTCACACCACTGTTCGCGGGTGTTGAAGCTTTTGCCAACGAAAGCACCGAGCTGTTGCAGATCTGCGAGAAGCTGACCGGTTTCTCGGGGCAGAGTGTGTCGTACGGCACCGAAGCGCCCTTCCTGCAGGAACTCGGCATGGACACCATTGTGCTGGGGCCGGGTAGTATTGATGTCGCGCACCAGCCCGATGAATACATGGCGCTCAGCCAGGTGCAGCCCTGCATTGACCTGCTGCAAAAGCTGATCACACATCATTGTCTGGCGTGAGTTATCCCTTCTTCGAATTATTCGCGCTATTAAATTGGTGGGATTAACCCGTGGCAGGACTGGCTAATTCCGCTCCGGGGTCGAGCGGCGCAGGAGAAATACCGGCTGGATGCCAATTTGCTGTCCGGCTTGAGTTTTTGTCGAGTAAAATGCCGCACCCGCAAACAATGGTGATGAGATGGATTTAACCCAATACGTAAATTGGTTCCGGCATTCGACGCCGTATATCAATGCCTACCGTGGCAAAGTGTTTGTGATCCTGTTGCCAGGCGAAGCAATCCTGCACGACAACTTCTGGAATATCGCCCACGACATCACGCTGCTTAACAGCCTGGGTGTAAAACTTGTGCTGGTTTACGGCGCGCGCCCGCAGATCAACGCTGCACTCGAAGCCAAAGGCCTGAATGCCGAGATGCAGGAAATGGTCACGAGCCAGATGCGTAATACGGTGCGTATTACCGATGCGGCCAGTCTGGATGTGATCAAACATGTGGTTGGCAAGTTACGTATCGATATTGAAGCGACGTTTTCGATGGGCTTGATCAATTCACCCATGCACGGCGCTGACATCACACTCGCGAGTGGCAATTTTGTGATGGCGAAACCGTTTGGCATCCAGAACGGCGTCGACTATGGGTTGATGGGTGAGGTGCGCAAGGTTGAAGTCGACGCGATTCGCAAACAACTCGACAACGGCAACATCGTATTGCTGCCAAGCCTCGGTTATTCCTCCACGGGCGAAGTGTTCAACCTGACCGTGGAAGATGTCGCGTCGAATACCGCGATAGCATTAAAAGCCGACAAACTGCTGATCTACGGCAACGAAGCCGGCATTCTCGACCAGGATGGCGAGCGCATCAGTAAACTCAGCGCAGAAGAAGCGTTGGCGCTGATCAAACAAAAAATCGAACAAAACGGCATCGATGAAGAGCTGCGTAATCTCGAGCTCAGCGTAAAAGCGTGCAGCGCGACAGTGAAACGTTCACAAGTGATTTCGTACGAAGACGATGGCGCGTTGCTGATCGAGCTATTCACGCGTGATGGTATCGGTACGTTGATCACGCAGGAAATGTACGAACAGTTGCGTCCAGCCACCATCAAGGATGTTGGCGGTATTCTCGAATTGATCGAACCGCTCGAGGAAGAAGGTGTGCTTGTACATCGCTCGCGTGAATTACTCGAGGCAGAAATCGAACAGTTTGTGATCATCGAACGCGAGGGCATGATTATCGCGTGTGGTGCGTTGTACCCACAGGACGCGCAGAGCGGCGAAGTAGCCTGTATGGCAACCCATCCGGAATATCGTAATCACAGTCGCGGCCAGATGATTCTGGAGCAGATCGAGAAAAATGCGCGCAAGCTTGGCTTGGGCCGACTTTTTGTGTTGACCACAAAGTCGCCGCACTGGTTCGTGGAGCGCGGATTTGTAGCGAGTTCGGTGGATGATTTGCCGGAGAAGAAAAAGTCACTCTACAACTATCAGCGTAATTCGAAAATTTTTGTGAAGCCGATTTAGGGGGGCTGATTAATTCGTCATTCCCGCG
>JAZKES010000152.1:0-19317 GCA_040386995.1 Pseudomonadota bacterium
ACAGTAAAATTGCCTTGTGCGAAATTACTGTAGTCGGATGAGCACGGTGGTGTGAGAGTTCACGTCTCTCCGTCCGCACCGGTTTCAAAAATCAGTGCTCCCTCACCACACCATCCCTGCTTCCAGGGCTCGCGAAATAGCCGGACGCTGTGCGCAACAACAGCGCGACCTCCCAGACCTCTCTGCGAGTTATGTATGTCTCTCCAGCGGGGTGGCGATCTTCGTAAGCGCGTCACGTAGCCGCGGCGTAGCGAAGTCCAGAAAACGACGCATCTTGAGCGGCATTTGTCCGCGTGAAGCATGGAGCAGGTTTACAGGGCTTGGGGCCAGCTCAAATTCGGCGAGAATGATGCGCAGCTTATCGGCCTCCACCGCGTCGGCTACCTGGTAGTGCAACAGCCGCGTGACGCCAACGCTGCGTATTGCTGCTTCCGCCGCAGCCTCCGTCGTCGTCACCGACAGGCGTGATAGAACGGGAATCTCGAATGTGGTCGCCGCTCCTGGCGCCTTGAAGCGCCACTCGAGGGAAGGCAACGGCGTATCGACAGTTACGCAGGGCAGTTTGCGCAGATCGTCGGGGGACTGCGGTATACCGCGCTCATCCATGAGTGCAGGGCTTGCACACACGACCATCCGCACAAGGCCAACCTGCGTCGCTACCATCGAACTATCGGGTAACCTTCCGATTCGCACGGCCATATCGACGTGAGCGTCGATCAGATCAATGTTGCGGTCGGTCAGCACGAGGCGAATGTTGATTTCGGGCAACAGGGCTAAAAAGTCTGCTACAACGGGCAGCACATGCAGCCGACCGAAGAGGATCGGCGCTGTAATGACCAACTCGCCTTTCGGTATAGTGAATTCGCCAGCAGCCTCGCGTTCGGCATCGTCGACCTGTTCGAGAATGCGCCGTGCCGCCGCAACGTATGCGATGCCGGCATCCGTCAGCGAAAGCTTGCGCGTGGTGCGAATAAGCAGCCTAGTGCCCAGCAGCGTTTCAAGATTCGAGATTTTCCGGCTCAGCGTCGCCAAAGGCACTTTCAAAACCCGAGATGCGGCCGACAGGCTTCCAGTATCGGTCACTGTCACGAGCATAGTCATAGCTTCAATGCGATCCACTCAATCTCCCACTTTCTGGTGAAGTGATTCCCATAATTACCGGATTATACGCAGATGTGAAAACAAGCATCATTGCGCAACGAAGTCGCTTCATACAAGTGACGTCAGTAATCAGGTATCTGATCCAGCAACTCACATGGGAGAAAAGCAATGCGTATACCGGCCAGATTTGGACCCATTCTTTTCAGCGCGCTGTTTTCGGCCATCATGGTAGCGATCGTCTCGGCATTTGTGTTGGCGACCTCGCAGGGCATTCACGCCGGACTGCCGGCGCAATGGCTCACAAGCTGGGTTACTACGTGGCCGGTTGCGTTTCCGACGGTCGCGATCGTGGCACCGCGGGTGCGAAGAATGGTGGAGCGCATGACGGGTCAAACCAGTAGCGCTGCCTGAAGCGCAGTCTGCACCCGCAATTCAACGGGTCGGAACGTCATGCATCCGGCAGTTTCGTTTCCAATAGTGGAGGTTGATCATGTCTTATGGTTTTCTCGATATCGCAATAACGCCCAGCGTTCGTGCCGTGCAGGCCAGCATGGGTGCAGATCACATCTGGCAGGACTTCAACGGGCACCGCGCTTTCGACCGGTTTACCGACAACGAAGCCACATTCATTGCCGCTCGCGACAGCTTTTACATGGCGACGACCTCCTCGACAGGATGGCCCTACGTTCAGCATCGGGGCGGGCCACGTGGCTTTCTCAAAATGATCGATGATCACACACTCGCTTTTGCCGACTACAGCGGCAACCGCCAATACATCAGTACCGGTAACCTTGCGGCCGATGATCGGGCATGTCTGTTCCTAATGGACTATGCGAACCGCGCGCGGCTCAAGGTTTACGTGCACGTGGAAACGCTTGCACTCGATGATGACCCGGCGCTGACCAAACTGGTCACCGTGACGGGGTACCGGGCGAAGCTCGAGCGTATCTTCAGACTACGCCTGGAAGCCTTCGACTGGAATTGCTCACAACACATCACGCCGCGTTTCACCGAGCACGAAGTCAACGAAGCCATTCGCCCACTGCGTGATCATGTAGCGCAAATCGAGGCCGAAAACCTCGAGTTGCGAACTCGCCTCACAACCTTGGGAGGTTGACTACTGCTGTCCTTCTACCAGTCATTGAAACAATTTATCAGGCCGTGGAGGTCGGGCGATTGGGGTATGTTGCCGCGCAAAAGTCCGTTGACGTACAGTAACTGTCCGTCAGCGCACAGTTACCGGCGTAACGTTCCATTTAACTTCGTGATCTAGAACGAAAATTTTCATGGCACATTGGTTGCTTCCGGTAAACGGAATGCGTCGATAACATTCCTTCTCACAACGCAAATGGGTGAGTCTCTCTAAAAGGCCGTCTGCATGTTCCGGGCAAACTTTCGTGTCGCAATCTCGTGGGCGATGAAGCAGCCGTTGTATTACGCGATCAAGGTGTTGGGCCTCGGGCTCGGCATCGTGTCGGTTGCGCTCTTGATCTCCTACGTGGACTTCGTGGAAAGCTACGATTCGCATATCACGAATCGCGACCAGATATATCGAGTGGTGGCGGAGTACGTCAGCCGGGAAAACGGCGACAGGGTTCGTTACGACTTCGGGTCGAATGCGTGGATTGAACCGTTCAAACAGGAGTACGAGGGCTTATATGACAGCGTTGGTGTGCTTGTCGGGCGCAGCGGCGTACTCGCCTATGAAACAACAGTCTTCGACCAGGATTATTACTTCGCAGACGCGGGCGCTTTCGCGTTGTTCAATATCTCGCTCGTGCAAGGCGATGCAACTGGCGCGCTAACCGGGCCCAACAAAATACTGCTGTCCGAATCCGCTGCGGTGAAATATTTCGGCACCGCTGACGATGCCGTCGGCAAAACGCTGACACTCGATCAGGTCCACTACCTCGGCGTGAGCGGTGTGTTTCGTGATCTGCCGAAGCAGGCGAATTTTCCGATGGACGCGCTTGTGTCCTACGACACCACCGAGCGTGTACTGCCCGAGGGCACCCGAAAAAATCAGCTCTGGATCATGTTCACACGCCATACGATGTTCGTGCGCTTCGACGATCCGGAAAAGGCGCGCGCGGTGAACGCCGATCTGCACGCGTTCGCCTATCGCAGGTCGCCCGAGCAGGATCTGCCGATACTGGAGAGAAACCAGTTCACGCTGCGTTTGCAACCGCTGACGGATATTTACCTCGATCCCCTGACAGGAAACACCAACGGGAATGACTACACGCGCAGCAATACTTATTTCGGCATATGGATACTCGCGCTGCTGATCATTCTCGGCGCAGGCATCAACTACATCAGCCTGACGATCGGCCAGTTGCAGCTGCGCGTAAAGGAGTTGGGAGTAAGGACTTCCTTCGGTGCTGCGAAGTCGGCGTTGATCATGCAACTGGTTGCCGAGTCGTTGCTCGTCAGTGGCCCGGCGGTGCTGTTGTCACTCAACCTGCTGTACGTAGTTGTACCGGTATTCGCGGCGGTAGTTGCCGTGCCGATGGATATCTCTGATGTCCTTGCGCCCGAAGTGTGGGGTTGGGTCGCGTTGATGGTGCTGCTGGTGTGTGCCTTTGTCGGCGCCGCGCCCGTGATCTTTTCGAGTCAGGACTCCGTCAAAAAGCTTGCGCTCAAACAGCAGGCAGCACGTTTCAGCTGGAGAGCGGGCAGCGCAGTGATCTTCGTCCAGTTCGCGCTGTCGACACTCGCTGCTCTGATGGTGCTGGGCATCTATCTTCAGGTGAACTTGCTGCAAAATGTTAGCGCGGGTTTCGATCCAGCTAACCTCGTCGTTAGTGATACGCGGTATAACGCGGCGGATTCCAGCTCCAGCGGTTTCGAAGCCTTGAAGAGTGAACTTGAACAAATACCTGATGTGCAAGCGCTGGCTACACTCTCCCTTAAGCCGCCTTCAACAGGAAGTTTCACAAACTGGATACGCATCGCTGAGGGTCAGCCCGTCGAACATACCGTGTCGCACATCAGGGTCGATCCCGATTTCCTGTCCACCTGGAAAATCCCGCTGATCGCAGGCCGCAATTTTTCGCTGGAATTTCCATCCGAGTTGATAGTCGAAGAAGCCACTGGCAAGCAGGCCCTGGGTATTCTGATCACGCGTAATACAGTCAAGCGGTTCGGCTTCGAAAGTCCTGAAGACGCTTTAGGTCAAACGTTCCGGTATTCAATGGACACGGAGGATAGGATCTATACGGTTATTGGTGTAGTCGAGGATTTCAGGTTTTCGCCAATAGAAAGTGACGTGAGTTCCGTCGCAGTTCTGCAGGGCACCGCAGAGCCATTGCGGGCCATCTCACTGCGCCTGGGCGAAGGTTATGCGCCAGACACGATCGAAAAAATTAACGCCGTGTGGAACCGGCATCTTCCCGGAGTACCTTTCAACCTGGCGTCGATGGAAAATGTGATCACGGCAGAAATTGCAGCAAAAACCCAAAGCCTCGCGCTCGCGGCCTCAATGGCATCGTTCGTGTTCTTTTGCATCGCGCTGATCGGCATCTACGCGCAGGCCAGTTTCGTGTGTGATCGTAATGCGAAGTCCATCGCGATCCGCAAGGTCCTCGGAAGTTCCAGGCGCGCCATACTAGGTCTGTTACTCAAACAGTTCACGTTGCCAGTACTTGCTTCATTTGCGCTCGCAGTGCCCTTGGCGATCTATTTCATCAGGGCTTTCTACAGCTCGTTTCTGCAAACGCCGGGTTTTCCGTTGTGGCTCTATGCCATGTGCCTGACAGGGATAGCTGCGCTGGCGTTGATGACGGTATTCACGCATTGCCAACGAGCTGCGGCTCAACATCCCATTCATAGTTTACGGTTTGAATAAAACGATCTTGCGTCGGATGTTTCAGCGCAAAGCGCGTAGTTACCGGGCATAACACTTTCTGTGTATTCCCTGTTTGAACAACGGTGAGAACAACTGTGAGAACAACTTTGGGAATGACAAACCTTAGTTCTGAACTATGCCTGATCTATGACCAGACCTTCAGAAGCTACATTTTTGCTGGAGTGGGATGCCGCTGCTTTAGTAGCTTCTTTGTAGAGTGTAGTCACTCCATCGTAGAACACAGCACATGCGATGACCGCAGCAGCGGTTGCTACCACTGACAATATGCACATAACGCAAAGAACTAACAAAAAGCTCATATAACTGTCTTTCGCCAGCAGTAAATCATTCACGAGTTGAAGTACAGCCCAGCAGGCAGCAACACTGATCATCGCGAAGACTAATGTCCCCAGAAGCGTGATGGCAGTTTTAGATGCGTGATTCAGAGCACGACGAGTCGTAGTGATGGGAATATTTGAATCAATAATTGACGTTGAATTTTTCATCGATGATCGCATCCTGCGTAAAAACACTATTCGGGAATTTATCCTGAAGCAACCTGAGTGCAACGGCCAATTCCCAGCCATTTTCCTGCGCGTATCGAGCATGTATCAGCTATATCGAGGGACGCGCAGTGTAGCAGTGTTACTCATTTGTGTAAGGGGAAGATAAACGTATTGTTTAAAACTGCGAAGTCATTAACGACCTCTACCAATCGCAGCAGGAGTGATTACACAGAGCATGAAACAGATTTGAACTGGAGACCAAACTGGAATTGTTACCAATCGAAATTTCTAGTTTTCAAAGCGACCTTGAATTTAGAGAGCAAGATTTTGCATGGGCCAGAGAGAACTGATCACTTCTAATCAAGACCATTGGTAGAGAGTAAGTAGTCACGACTGTCGGAGCGAAATATTTCTTAATGTACATACAGCTGCTCATGACCACGCCGGATTGGATGATTGGATTACCGCGCTGGCGCCATTAACGTCAACACGCAGAGGAACAATGCCAAGCCGTTAAAGCGAGCAGGAGAATTGACCATCAATCCAGAATTATGTGCGGCACAAAACGTGAGCTATCACGCGTAATCGGAGTGGAGTCCTCTCGCACTCCTATGCCAGCGGCACGATTCACCACCACCCAGCTGCCGATCACTGCGTAATTCTCTTGCTGCAGGCGTGAGTCGCGATAATGGGGTAACGCGTGTAACGCCTGACGTATGAAGCGACCGTCGGCGTAAGCACCGGATGAGCTGAGTTTTTCGCGCTTCGTCGTCAGCATCTCCACATTCGCACCCTCGCGCGAAAACAGTGGCTTACGGACCCAGCCTGGATCAAGCGCACTTGTTGCAGCCGTTTCAAAATAAGCAGGCAGCAGATTGGGATGATCGGGATATTTTTCCCATAACAAAGGCAGGATGCCCTTATTGGAAAGCAGCAGTTTCCACGCAGGTTCAATCCATGACGTATTGCTGCCAGGAATGCTGGCGGCAAACTCTTCTCGTATCAGAAATTCCCACGGATAAAGTTTAAACAGACTGTGAATAGGGCGATTGTCTGTATCAACAAACTGCTCCCCGTCTACGCCGATATCTTCGAGCGCGATGTAACTTACCTCATGCCCACATTGCGCAGCGAGGTCCATCAGATAACTCACTGTCCCCTTGTCTTCAAGACTGTCCCTGACACTGGCCAGATAAAAAGGCTGCGGAATTTTCAGGTGATTAAACGCATTTTCCAGTTGGTCCTGCAGCGAGTTGAACTGATCGGCAGTCGCAGGCAACTTACCTGTTTGAATAAGTTCTTCGAGCCAGACCCATTGGAAGAAACCGGTTTCAAACAGCGATGTCGGTGTGTCGTAATTCAGCTCAAGCAGTTTCGCCGGGCCGCTACCGTCATACGACAAATCCATTCGACCATACAGATGTCGGGAACGATCTTGCCAGGTGTTGGCGATGTAATCCCAGAACGGGTGCGGGATGTCGAGCTGAATCAGTTTCTCTTCGCTACGCAATATTTCCGGCACGAGGTCCATCGCCATGGCATGTAATTCTTCGGTGGGTGCCTCGAGATCATCTTCAACCTGTTGCAGGGTGAATTGGTAATAAGCACTTTCATTCCAGTACGGAGCATCGTCAATGGTATGAAATACAAAACCGACTTCTTCGGCGAGGGTACGCCAGTGTGGACGTTCGCTGATCTCGATACGTTTCATGCGCTGATGGTCACTGCTGTCGGACTACCCACCCAGACTGGTCCTTGCAACGGACTGCTGGCCAAATCCGCCGCGGCGCACCATGCTGCCCGCCTGCGGTGTGACGCGGGCCGGATTGACCTGTACCAGACCGGTGCCACGCGATACCACTGTATTGTTACCAGTACGGAAAGTGGATGAGTCACCATTCGCTTTGTACAAAGGTTGTGACGCAATATTGCTGCGCTCACCCACATTACGATTGAGCATATTGCCCATCATATAACCCATCATCATCGGCATAAAAAAACCACCACTCGACGCGTATTCAGGGCGGGCGGCTTCACATTTTTCAGCACCAAAGTCAGCCTCACATTCAGCACGGTTGGCATACTTGGGCGCGACCTCCGGATGTATTGCCTGCGCAGCCTGAAATTCGGCGTTACATTCGGCCGCACTGCTGGGGTCCGCAGCGGTACATTCGTTCGGATCATTGAACACCAGTGCCGATTCGTTTTGTTGGGCACAACTGGCGAACAGCAAGGTGGCAGCCGGAACCATCAAGACCAGAGCGGCTTTTTTGCTACGTTTCATAGTGTTCTCCTGAATAGTGTTCTCCTGAAAAGCAGATTGATCAATAAGTCATGCAGGCCGCATTGATCAAACCCACTGCAATTGCAGTAGCCGCGGTGAAAATTGCGGGCGCCATTTCGCCATTGGTAATACGTTTGGGCAATTCACTCACCATCATACGTAACACCACAAAAGTCAGCGCCTGGATTATCAGCGCTACGAGTCCCCACAATACACAATCGAGCAGTGTCACCGAATGGCTGATCGCGCTGGCCATTGGCAATGCAAAACCGATGATCGCTCCACCCAACGCAAGCGCTGCTGCAGTATTGTTTGCGCGGATCAGCGCTAGTTCATCATGAGGCGTTATCTTGGTATAGATGGCCACAAACAGCAGCAAAAGAATAATCCCGGACGCAAAATAAAGCAGAAAAGCCGGCAATCCTCCCAGCAGATACAGGGATGTTTCAAACATGGCCTAGTCCTTTTTTTATAGATTGTTTTATAAATTACGGAACCTCTGATTAATTCAAACTACGTCATTCCCGCGGAAGCGTGGATTCCCGCTTTCGCGGAAAAGACGAATTAATCAGAGCCTCATTAAAGTGTGCTCAACAAACCTGCCACATCGAGCATACGATTCGCAAAAGCCCATTCGTTATCGAACCATGTCAGCACTTTTACTAATCGCTTACCGCTCACGCGGGTCTGGCCGAGGTCAACGATGGCTGATCGCGGATCGTGATTGAAGTCGCAAGATGCAAGTGGTTCATCAGTATACGCGAGTACGTTTGGCAATAACTTTTCCGATGCGGTGCGAATAATTGCATTGATCTCTTCCCTGCTTGTATTCGCATTTACCACTACGGATAGATCAATTGCTGACACGTTCACTGTAGGTACACGCATCGCCTGCGCTTCAAACCGACCGCTGAGCTCAGGGAGAAGACGATCAATGCCGCGCGCAAGGCCGGTATCGACAGGAATAATGGATTGGAACGCGCTGCGGGTTTTGCGCAGATCGGTGTGATGATAGGCATCGAGCACAGGCTGATCATTCATTGCAGAATGGATGGTCGTGATAACGCCGCAGTCAACGCCGAGCGCATCATCAAGGCATTTTATTACCGGCACGATACAGTTTGTGGTGCATGACGCGTTTGAAATGATGGTGTGTTCTGGCCGTAATAACGCGTGATTCACGCCATAAACAATCGTGGCATCAACATCACTCTCGGCGGGCTGGGAAAATAACACACGGCGGGCTCCGCGCTGCAAATGCACTTCGGCCCTCGCGCGATCAGAGAAAACACCCGTGCATTCAAGCACCAGATCTATCTGGTGTTGTTGCCAAGGCAGTTTCTCAAGCTCGGGTATATGTGAAACGGCAATCGTAATGCCGTTAATAACAAGCTGATTCCCATCGACAACTACCGAGCCTGCAAACTTGCCATGTGTACTGTCGTAACGCAGCAAGTGTGCAAGCGTCTGAATGCCCGCAATTTCATTCAGAGCAACAATTTCCATTCCGTTTGCGGCGAAATGTTCCTTGTTCTCAAAATAGGCCCGCAACACGCTGCGGCCAATGCGACCAAGCCCATTAATGGCAATACGGTAGCTCAGAGCAAACGCTCTACGGCTGCAGCAATAGCGGCTGGTGTAAAACCGAAGTACTCCATCGCAGCTGGACCGGGTGCGGATTCGCCGAAGGTTTTCATGCCGATTGTCACACCATCAAGGCCTACGTATTTGTACCAGCAGTCGCCATGACCAGCTTCCACGGACACGCGTTTTCTTACGCTTGATGGCAACACATGTTGTTTCCATTCCGCGCTTTGCTCATCGAATACAGAAGTCGATGGCATCGATACGAGACGCACTTTGTGCTTTTTAGCCTGCAATTGTTCTACAGCCTGCAAAGCGATTGATACTTCAGAACCCGTCGCGATCACGATTACATCTGGCTGACCATCACAGTCACTCAATACATAACCACCTTTATTAATAGCGGCGAGCTGTTCATCATTGCGCTTCAAAGCAGGAAGATTCTGGCGCGACAACACCAACGCGGTCGGGCCATTGTGATTCATCAATGCGGACTTCCATGCAACAGCAGTTTCAGTTGCATCTGCAGGACGCCAGGTGGTCATGTTCGGCGTGCCACGTAATGTCGCGATTTGTTCTACTGGCTGGTGAGTGGGACCGTCTTCGCCCTGGCCGATGGAATCGTGCGTGAAGACAAAAATGGCGTGTTGTTTCATCAACGCTGCCATGCGTACTGCATTGCGCATGTAGTCCATAAACACGAGGAACGTGCCGCCATACGGAATAAATCCGCCATGCAGTGCGATACCGTTATTGATCGCGGCCATGCCGAATTCGCGCACACCGTAATAAATATAGTTACCGGCAGGATCACGGCTGATGGGCACACTGCCGCTCCAGCTCGTGAGATTCGATCCTGTCAGATCCGCAGAACCACCCATCAATTCGGGCAGCAAATTGCCAAAGAAACCAATGCAGTTCTGCGAAGCTTTACGTGTGGCAATGTTCTCCGCTTTCTGCTGGCTTTCCTTGATGAAGAACTCGACGCGGCCTTCAAAGTCATCGCGAAACTGACCCTTGATGCGACGCACCAATTCCATCGCAAGCTCGGGATATTCTTCTTCGTAATGGGCGAAGTTCGACTTCCAGGCTGACTCAGCCTGAAACCCGGTTTCCTTTGCATCCCAGGTTTGATAAATCTCGGAGGGAACATCGAATGGCATGTGGAACCATTCGAGAGCAGCGCGGGTTGCCTGAATTTCGTCGTTGCCAAGTGGCGCGCCGTGGCAGCTTTCCTTGCCCTGTTTGTTCGGTGAACCGTAACCGATTATGGTTTTGCAAATGATGATTGACGGCTGATCTGAGTTGGCGCGCGCGGCCTCGATGGCGGCAGCTATTGCATTCGAGTCGTGACCATCTACGCGCAGGACCTGCCAGTTGTAACTCGCAAACCGTGCAGCGGTATCGTCAGAGAACCATTCGTGGACTTCTCCATCGATGGAAATACCATTGTCGTCATAAAACATGATCAACTTGCCGAGCTTGAGGTTACCCGCCAGCGAACATGCTTCGTGGGAAATGCCTTCCATGAGGCAACCATCGCCAGCAAACACATAGGTGTAATGGTTGATGACTTCGAATTCATCGCGATTGAACTGCGCAGCAAGAGTGCGCTCGGCGATGGCCATGCCTACCGCGTTGGCCAGGCCCTGGCCGAGTGGGCCTGTTGTCGTTTCTACGCCGGGCGTGTAACCCAACTCAGGATGTCCTGGCGTCTTTGAATGCAGCTGCCGAAAATTTTTCAAGTCATCGATGCTGAGCTCATACCCGGTCAGATGCAGCAATGAATAAACAAGCATCGAACCATGACCATTGGACAACACGAAGCGGTCGCGGTTGATCCAGTTGGGATTGGAAGGATTGTGCTGCAGATAATCATGCCAGAGCACTTCAGCAATATCGGCCATGCCCATCGGCGCGCCGGGATGTCCTGAGTTGGCCTTTTGCACTCCATCCATACTCAAGGCACGGATGGCGTTTGCACATTCTCGTCGTGATGCACGACGCTCATTACTGGCACGGCTGGGAGAAATACCCATCCTGTTGCTCCTTCTAAAATTGGCTTGCTGCTGGTGATAGCAGGACTGTTGTTGCGGGACTGACTCTATGGTCAGTAACACACGGGGAAAACGCCGCTTATTGTCTATCAGGCACGTCAATAATGCTACCTGTCAGCAATGCATTGACTGCGCAAAATGCGACAAATTTACGCGCTTTGTACGTTTGCCTCGGGCCTATGGGGAATGATAGAGTCGCGCACCTGAAACAAGGTCAGATCGCATAAAAATTTCATGGATTAAACAGGATAAAAACTATGTCTGAAGCCGTTTTGTTCACCTCCGAATCTGTTTCTGAAGGTCATCCCGATAAGATGTGTGACCAGATATCGGATGCTATTCTCGACGCACTGCTCGAGCAGGATCCAAAATCACGCGTGGCAGTCGAAACACTCATTAAAACGGGCATGGTGGTAGTAGCTGGTGAAGTCACCACAACCGCAAACATCAATTATGAAAAAATCATTCGTCAGGTGGTAGTCGATATCGGCTATGACGATTCGAGAAAATATTTTGACGGCAGAACCTGCGCAGTCCTCAATGCAATCGGCGAACAGTCACGCGATATCGGCCAGGGTGTAGATTCTTCCGATAACAAAGAACAGGGTGCTGGCGACCAGGGCCTGATGTTCGGCTTCGCGTGTGATGAAACTGACGCCCTTATGCCCGCTCCGATTCAGTATGCCCATCGCCTTGTTGAACAGCAGGCAAAGATGCGCAAGAAAAAAGTATTACCCTGGCTGCTGCCAGATGCCAAAAGCCAGCTGACCTTCCGTTATGTAGATGGCCGCCCGCATTCGATCGACGCAGTGGTACTCTCGACCCAGCACACTCCTGAGGTGAAGAACAAGGAACTGCGCGAAGGCATTATGGAAGAAGTAATCAAGAAAGTGCTTCCCGCCAAATGGATCGACAAGAAAACCAAATTTCACATCAACCCGACCGGCCGTTTCGTGGTTGGCGGTCCTTATGGAGACGCCGGTCTGACAGGCCGCAAGATCATCGTCGATACCTACGGCGGCTATGCACGTCACGGCGGCGGCGCGTTTTCCGGCAAAGATCCTTCCAAAGTTGACCGTTCGGCTGCCTACCTCGCGCGTTATGTCGCGAAGAACATTGTTGCCGCCGGCATCGCGAGCAAGTGCGAAGTGCAACTGTCCTACGCAATCGGCGTGGCTGAACCCACTTCGGTTCTGGTCGACACCTTCGGCACCGGCAAAATCCCGGATTCACAGATCACCAAGCTGGTTCGCGCCCATTTCGAACTCAAGCCCGCTGGCCTGATCAAGATGATGGACCTGTTGCGCCCGATCTACCGTCCCACCGCATCCTATGGCCACTTCGGACGTCCGGAATTCTCCTGGGAGAAAACCGACCGCGCAGAACTCCTGCGGGACGCAGCCGGCCTGAAAGGGGCAGTTGTTGCACCCGCAGCCAAGAAAAAAGCAGCCGCGAAGAAATAAGAGATACTCAGGGCCGGAGCTATTGCTTCGGCCTTGTGCATCCGCGCCGCGCTCGACTTGTTCCAAAAGCGACTACCCGACTACCAAAGGCAACAAGTGAAGCTACCCTCGATCAATTTATTCTCCAGGAAAACTGAAATGACTATAGATTACAAAGTTGCCGACATCGGCCTGGCCGGATTCGGCCGCAAGGAAATCCAGCTGGCCGAAGCCGAAATGCCTTCGCTGATGAGCCTGCGCAAAAAATACGGCAAGTCCAAGCCTTTGCAGGGCGCCCGTATCATGGGTTGCATCCACATGACCATCCAGACCGCTGTGCTGATGGAAACCCTCACTGCACTCGGCGCCGAACTGCGCTGGTCTTCATGCAACATTTTCTCCACCCAGGATCACGCTGCTGCCGCGATGGCTGCTGCCGGCATTCCAACTTTCGCGTGGAAAGGTGAGACCGAAGAGGAATACGAGTGGTGCCTTGAGCAGACCATCCTGAAAGACGGCAAGCCTTGGGATGCCAACATGATTCTCGACGACGGCGGCGACTTGACCTCAGTCGTGCATAACAAATATCCGAACATGCTCAAGAAAATTCACGGCATCACTGAAGAAACCACAACAGGTGTTCACCGCCTGTATGAAATGTTGAAAGCCGGCAAACTGAAAGTTCCGGCCGTCAACGTTAACGACGCGGTCACCAAGTCCAAGAACGATAACAAGTATGGCTGCCGTCACAGCCTAAACGACGGCATCAAGCGCGGCACCGACATGCTGCTGGCCGGCAAAAAAGCACTGGTACTTGGTTACGGCGATGTGGGCAAAGGTTCTGCAATGAGCCTGCGCCAGGAAGGCATGATCGTAAAAATCACCGAAATCGATCCGATCTGCGCGATGCAGGCTTGCATGGATGGTTTCGAAGTTGTTTCTCCTTACAAAAATGGCAACAACACCGGCAAACCAGGTGACATTGATAAAGACCTCCTCGGCACCACAGACTTGATCGTAACGGCAACCGGAAACGTAGACGTGTGCGACAAGAACATGTTGAAAGCACTGAAGCCTGGCTCCGTAGTTTGTAACATCGGCCACTTCGATAACGAAATCGACACTGCGTTCATGCGCAAATCATGGAAGTGGGATGAAGTGAAACCACAGGTTCATCGCGTAGTTCGCGGCAAACAGAAAGATGGCAGCGATGACTATCTGATCCTGTTGTCCGAAGGTCGTCTGATCAACCTCGGCAATGCGACTGGCCACCCTTCACGTATCATGGATGGATCGTTCTCCAACCAGGTACTCGCCCAGATGTATTTGTGGGAACGCAAGTTCGCCACCCTGACTCCAGCCGCGAAGAAAGCAGCGCTGAAAGTTGAAGTGTTGCCAAAGAAACTCGACGAAGAAGTTGCAGCAGAAATGGTCGCCGGCTTCGGCGGCGTGATCACCAAACTGAACAAGGCGCAGGCTGAATATATCGGTGTACCAGCAACCGGCCCGTTCAAACCAGACAGCTACAAATATTAAGCTCTTGTAAATGACTCACCAAATGCCCGCGAAATGCGGGCATTTTTTTAGGCCATAGCTACAATTTGGTTATTAAAACCTCGCTGATATCGGCAAACGCGAGAAATGCCCCAATTCATCTTCAGGCAATGTGGAACATTCGCCATGCACGCACTGTCAAACGTTTGTATACGAATCACTTTGACGCAGGATGCCCATCCATCAGGCCGACTGCTGGAACGCGGTTGTCACAAGTAAGAACAACTCCGCAAAATTTAAAAAATGCCAGGCAAATGTCTGCATTTCTACTCAATTGCCGTTAAGCCATCGCAGGTACTGCCGTAATAAAACTTTTAGGGGTCCACCCGGTTCATCATAATCACAATTAATAATTTCATGAGCTCAAACAACACCATCAAAGAGTTATGGGGATCAGCATCGACAGCGCGACTTTTCGAAAGTAGTGGCCTCGGTTTTCTGATTGTTTCCCCTGAACAGAATTTTTTGGACGTAAGCCGTACCTTTTGTGAAAAAACCGGCTACAGCAAAGAAGAACTTCTCAAGTTAAATGCCTCTGCTTTGACTCATCCCGATGACCTGGAACTAACCCGTGAGTTGTTTCAGGATCTGTGGGAACAGGATCATATTTACACCACGGATAAAAGATTCATCAAGAAGGATGGCAAAACCCTCTGGTGCAAACTTCGCTCGGAAGCCGTGCGAGATGAATCCGGGAAAGTGATTTGTCGTATCGCGATGGTTGAAGACATAACCAAGGCGAAAAGTGATGAAATCCTTCTGCAACAGATGGCCACAATAACCGAAGCTTCAGATGATGCAATTTTTCGGGCGAATACTGCCCATATCATCGATTTCTGGGGGAAGGGCGCGGAACGTCTCTACGGTTATACGGCGCAAGAAGCGATCGGGCAGCATATTTCCGTACTGAATACTATTGATGACCATCACAAGGCAGAAGTGTCAGTCAAATTGCAACGTGGTGAGGTCGCCGTCATTACAAGTACGAAAGGTCGGCACAAAAACAATCATGAAATTCACATCTCCGTGCTGGCCTTCCCTATCCGCAACAAGAGCAATGAAATTATTGCCTATGCTGCAGTTCATAGAGACATCGGTGACATCAAACAACTGGAAGCCCAGCTGCTGCATTCACAACGTATGGAAACAGCTGGTTTGCTCGCGGGCGGTATTGCGCATGACTTCAACAATTTACTCACGGTAATCCAGGGCTCGTGCAACTTGTTGCAAGAAGAGGTACCGGCGGGCTCCAGCTTCGCCAATCATCTCGAGCAGATTGAACATTCTGCGGACCGCGCCAGCCAGCTCACGCGGCAGTTGCTCGCATTCAGCCGCAAGCAAAATGGCTCACCCATAATGATCGACCCCAATGAACTGCTGGCCAAAAGTGTAACCATGCTCAACCGCACGCTTGGTGACAACGTCGAACTGACGACATCGTTCCAGTCATCCGCATGTGTGATGATGGATCCGATGCAGCTCGAGCAGATTTTGCTCAATCTGGCGGTGAATGCTCGCCATGCAATGCCTAAAGGCGGCTCATTAAAAATTGGCACACGCGATGTGGTGTTCAGTGCTGGAAGCCCGTTGCAATCCACCAACAAAATCCACTATATGCCCAAGCCCCTTGCGCCGGGCAGATACGTACTTTTGACAGTCGCCGATTCTGGCACCGGCATGAGCAAAGCGACGCTTGAACATATCTTCGATCCGTTTTTCACAACGAAACCTAAAGGAGAAGGCACAGGCCTTGGGCTTTCGGTTGTGTATGGACTGATCACCCAACTTGGCGGCGGCATCAGTGTCGTTACCGAACAGGATCACGGCACAACGTTCCATATCTATTTACCCCTGACCGAAGGTGCAGCACTCATTGTTCCGCAAAAAGCAGCTGTTGCTTGCGCGAGGGGGAAAGGAAAAATATTGATTGTTGAGGACGATGATGGGGTGCGCAGTCTCACGACATTATTACTCGAGGCAGGCGGTTATCAGGTGTTTAAAGCCAGTAGCCCATCCCAGGTGCTGAACGGAACCGTTGAAACAAATGTTGATCTGATCCTCAGCGATGTGATGATGCCAGGAATGAGCGGACCCGAGTTTTCAGAGCTCTGGCTCGCACGACATCCGGACGCGAAGTTCCTGTTTATGTCGGGATATTTTGATGAGGACATTCATTCACGAAAAATGTTCGGCAATAATCTATTGCAGAAACCATTCAAACCAGCCGATCTGCTGCGAAAGGTTCAGGAAATGATGACCCGGATTTAGTGTCACCGGAAATTCATCAGCATAAATAAACAATACAGACCGCGCGTTGCTGCTCTGCTGTTTGCCGATTTTCCAGCACCAGAAGTACAAAAGCATGTCACAAGTATTCGTCGCACCCTCCTCCTTGCATAACCTCAAATAAATAGTTTTCGGCCTTTGCCGAGCTTGCAGAATTTTCTCTGCACGCGAATTTGTTTTGTTAACTTTCCTCGCGATGCTGGTCTGTTGTTTCAATGACTCTATTCAAATAATTGAGTTAGTATTGATTGCTTGTCTTCACAGATCGATCCGGGGGGATCCACATGTTAGCGCTAAAAAAACAGGCTCTACTGCTTGCGGTGTTGAGTATTTCCTATCCTTTTGGCGCAAGCTCGCAGGAAGTCACTGACGCCACACTTGCGAACGCCGCGTCTTTCGGCGAAGAGTGGCTCACGTATGGTCGCGATTATTACGAGAGTCGCTTCAGCCCCCTGAACGAGATCGACACCGATAATGTTTCGGAACTTGGTGTTGCATGGACTTTTGATACCGATTCGTTTCGTGGTCTTGAAGCCACTCCGTTGATTCACGATGGCATCATTTACGCGACACGGCCATGGAGCAGCGTGTTTGCAATAGACGCACGCACCGGCGAAAAACTCTGGGACTATGATCCGCAGGTGGACCGCAGCATCGGCTGGAAAGCCTGCTGTGATGTTGTTAATCGCGGCGTCGCGCTTTACGACGACAAAGTGTATGTGGGCACCATCGACGGTCGCCTGATTGCGCTTGATGCCAAAACCGGCACGGTGGTTTGGGACATTCTGACCGTCGATCCTGACCGCCCGTATACGATCACTGGCGCGCCGCGTATCGCGGATGGCAAAGTCATCATTGGCAACGGTGGCGCAGAACTTGGATCCCGAGGTTATGTCACCGCGTACGATGCCGAGAATGGCAATGAAGTCTGGCGTTTCTGGGTGGTACCAGGAAATCCTGCCGATGGTTTTGAAAATCCGGATGTGGAGTTTGCTGCTACGACCTGGTCAGGCAACTGGTGGGAAGTTGGTGGGGGCGGTAATTCATGGGACTCAATCATCTATGATCCAGAAGCCCGTCTCGTTTATATCGGCACCGGCAACGGTTCACCCTGGAGCCACGAACTACGCAGTAACGGCGAAGGTGACAACCTTTACCTCTCTTCGATCGTCGCGCTAAACGTCGATGACGGCCGGGTGAAATGGCACTACCAGACAACCCCTGCCGATAACTTCGACTACACCGCCGTACAACCCTTGATGCTTGCGGACATTCCCTTCAACGGCGTGTTGCGCAAAGTCATTATGCAGGCGCCCAAGAATGGTTTCTTCTATGTACTGGATCGCATCACTGGTGACCTGATCTCCGCTGATCCGTACGCAGAAGTGACGTGGGCAACCGGCATCGATCTGGAAAGTGGCCGTCCGATTGAAACTCCCCAGGCGCGCTATGACAACGCGATAAGTTTTGTGATGCCTGGCCCGAGTGGTGCGCATAACTGGCATCCGATGTCGTTTAATCCAGTAACAGGTCTGATCTACCTGCCAACGATGCAAGGTACAAGTTTCCCTTACTCTATCGAGGAAGGCTTCGTTCACAAACCGGGTACCTGGAACCTGGGCGTAACGATGGGAACGATGGTGGGAGTTCCATCACGTGCTGAAGCCGATTATGCAGAAGGCACCGGACCTGAAACCCGCTCACCAGGCGCGCTGCTCGCATGGGATCCGGTTGCGCGTGAGCCACGCTGGGTAATTGATTATCCGTTTACGATCAACGGCGGCACACTCACAACCGCAGGCAATCTGGTATTTCAGGGCGGCGGCGATGGTTTCTTGCGCGCTTACACCGCGGATGAAGGTGAGTTGCTGTGGGAGGTTGATCTTGGTGTTGGCATCATGGCGCCTCCTGTAACCTATGAACTCGACGGCAAACAGTATGTATCGGTTCTTGCTGGCTGGGGTGGCTCCGCAGGTTTGATTGGCCCAAATGAGTCTGGCGAATACAAACCTGAAGGACGCATGTGGACGTTTGTTTTAGGAGGCGATACCAATATCACGCCGGTAAAAGGTCAGCCATTACCCGAACTCACGACTATCGAATACAACGATGACCCAACCGTTCTGGCACACGGCGAAGATATTTATGGCAAACGCTGCATGGTCTGTCATGGCGCAGCTGCGGTGTCTGGTGGATCGCTGGCGGACTTACGTTATGCAGCACCTGCTACCTATGACATCTTTTCCAACATCGTACGTCAGGGCGCCTACACCGGTCTGGGCATGCCGAACCTGGGTGAGTTTGTGTCTGAAGAAGATGCCGATGCAGTCAAGAATTGGCTGCTGTCGTTACGCGCAGGTCTGCAGGCTGAATAAGGAATCAGTTCTTCAACAAGGGTCTGCTGAGCAGGCCCTTTTTTTTTGCAATTCGGAAGGCCTTTCACCGGCACATGAAAAATCCTGGCTCTGCCGCTTGCCTAAAATATTCTTCCCCACTACACTAATAATTAATTAAACAATTAATTAATTATTGCCATGACGTCACTAAAACCCGGCAGACCACGACAGCAACTCGCGCAGGATGCGAGCAACAGCATTATCCGGGCCGCGTGCCTGCATTTTGCACAGCATGGTGTCAAAGGAGCGACCAACCGCCA
>JAZKES010000152.1:19417-24029 GCA_040386995.1 Pseudomonadota bacterium
CAGCATGGTGTCAAAGGAGCGACCAACCGCCAGATAGCCGAGGAGGCAAATGTCACTGCAGCAATGGTCCATTACTATTTCAAGAATAAGGACGCGCTGCATCTTGGTGTACTTGAGTTTGCCTTTGCCCCACTCCTCACCACATTAACTGGCATTACTACGCTCGAGAGTTGGGTCATAAACTTTCACCAACATCTGACTGAACGGCCCTGGCTGCCCCATTTAATGATCCGGGAAGTATTACCGCTGAATGGTCAGCTCCGCCCGCTCTTCATCAAACATTTTGCGCCACAGATATTTGGCAGCATCAAAGCCATGGTGGCCAAAGAGGCCGAACTTCGCAAAGTGCCGCAGGGTTTTGATATCGAACGTCACATTGTTCTGTTAATGGGCATGCTTGTTTACCCATTCATGAGCATGGAAATAGCGCAGGATCTCACGGGCCGGAAATTTGATGCGCCGATGTTCACCGGATTTCGTGATGATGCACTTAGATTATTTTGTCAGGGAATTGCTGCACGGGACTAAGCCCGCGGATGCAAATCTGCTGTGCGATGCTTCGTACCCACAGTAATTACTGATAGCTAAACTACACCGGGGAAAAGCGGTTATGTCCTTCACAGTAATTTCGTTCTCTTCATTCAGCCGGCCTATCTTTTGGTGTTTGCTGGTTATGACGCTTGCGGCCTGCACCGAAGGCGAAAGCAATCTCGCGCTGGGTACATTGGAGCGCGATCGCATCACGCTCTCTGCTACGGCGGCAGAAATCATCATCGAACAGCCGGTTGCGGAAGGCAGTCATGTGCAAACGGGTGATTTGCTGGTTCAGCTGGACGCCACGTTGCAGCTTGCGAACATTGCAAAAATACAAGGAGATCTGGCGCAGCTTCACGCAAATCTGGCAAAACTGAACAATGGTGCGCGGCCTGAAGAAATATCAGCGGCCACCGCCAGGCTCGAAACAGCTAATGCGTTGTTGCAAGAAAGTGAACGCGACTTTCAGCGCATCACAGGTATTGCAGAACGTGGGCTGGCTGCGCGCGCAGATCTGGAAACCGCAGAATCCCTCCGCGACACCAATGCAGCAAGAGTACGTGAAGCGGAAGCGCAGCTTCAGCTGCTGCGGGCAGGCAGTCGCATTGAAGACATCAACCTGGCGCAGGCACAGATACAGTCAGCCGAAGCGCTGCTGCAGTCCGAACAACAGAAGTTGAACAATCTTTCGGTAGTAGCCACTCGCGCAGGAACCCTCGACAGCCTGCCATGGAATACAGGCGAAAGAGTGGCCACAGGCGCTCAGCTTGCAGTCTTGTTATCTGATGATCCGCCTTATGCACGCGTTTACATTCCAGAACAAAGTCGAGCCGCAATCAACACAGGAGACAATCTCGTTGTCCATGTGGATGGAGTTGACACTGCTTTCACGGGAACTGTCCGCTGGATCGCGCTGGAACCGGCCTTCACGCCTTACTACACACTAACAAGTTCCGAACGCAGCAGACTGGTCTATCTGGCCGAAGTAGCTCTACCAGCCGAAGCATCCGACCTGCCGGCAGGTTTGCCGGCCCAAGTGGAGCTGCCTCAGTGACTATTGCGATAGAAGCGCGAGGACTCACGCGCAGCTTTGGCAAATACATTGCGGTGAACAATCTCGACCTGAGCATACCGCAAGGAACCATCTATGGTTTTCTGGGACCCAACGGTTCCGGCAAATCCACGTCCATTCGTTTGCTTACCGGTTTATTAACGCCGGATTCTGGAAGCATCAATGTGCTGGGTCTTACCTTGCCTCGGCATGCCGAAGAACTGCGCAAACATATTGGTTACATGACACAAAAGTTTTCCTTGTTCGGCGATCTCACGCTGGAAGAAAACCTCACTTTCATGGCGCGCATATATGGGCTCGAGCGTAAAACAATCAAACCGAGGATAGAGTCGCTCTTTGTTCTGTATGACCTTGTAGACAAACGCAAACAGCTGGCCGATACCTTGAGCGGCGGCCAGAAGCAGCGCCTTGCGTTGGCCGCGGCAACAATTCATCAGCCTGAATTATTATTTCTCGATGAGCCCACCTCTGCGGTTGATCCTGAAAACCGGCGCGATTTCTGGGAAAAACTGTTCGACCTGAGTGACGCCGGCACCACTATTCTCGTTTCAACGCATTACATGGATGAAGCAGAACGCTGTCACTATCTTGCGATCCTCGATGCTGGCGTCAAAAAAGCGGATGACACTCCGCAAAATCTCATGAACAACATGCACGCCAATGTTGTTGAAGTGAGTGGCGCGCAGCTGCGTCAAATCAAACAACATTTATTGCAAACTCCTGAAGTACGTTCGGTTGCACAACAAGGAGTGCAGCTGCGGGTTCTCGTCAACAAGAGTGTTGCCGATCCCATAACGTGGCTGCGTGAGCAATGCCCGGTATCGTTGGCGCAACATCAACTGGCTCTGATCCGCCCTTCTCTCGAAGACGTTTTCGTAACGAGCACAGGGAAACATTGATATGCAGTTTTTCTCGCGCATCAGTGCCATCACCTTCAAGGAATTTCGGCAGCTATCTCGCGACCGCCTGACCTTCGGCATGGTCGTGATGATTCCTCTTATCCAGTTGCTACTCTTCGGTTTCGCGATTAATACCAACATTCGCAATATCAACATTGGATTGCTGGACGAGGCGCAATCATCAGCCTCACGGAACATTGTTGAAACAGTATTGGCAACTCAGGTTGTGAACCTGCGTGAGACGTACACCTCCATACAGCAAGCAGAAGCTGCGATTACTGCGGGAAATGTTCGCGCTGTCCTGGTCATTCCGCACAACCTGGAACAGAGAGCGACAAATACTGGAAGTGCATTGCCACTCGCACAATGGATTGTTGATGGCTCGGATAATATTGTTGCGGCTGCGCTGCTTGGTTTGCGTACCATGCCGCTTACTCTTCAACCGCAGGCACGCGCCGCACCAGCGCCATCATTTGAAGTGGTTCTGTACTTTAATCCGGAGCGGCGCACACCGGTAAATATCGTTCCTGGTCTGCTTGCTGTCATCCTCACCATGACGATGATCCTCTTCACATCCACAGCAATTGTGCGAGAGAAGGAACGCGGTAACCTTGAGCTTCTCATCACAACACCGGTTCGATCGCTTGAACTCATGCTCGGAAAAATTATTCCCTACATTCTGATTGGCCTGGTGCAAATGACGATAATTCTGTCACTGGGTCACTTTGTGTTTGGCGTTCCAATCAACGGCAGTCCCGTGGACATCGTAGGCGCAACTCTGCTGTTTATCGCAGCCAGTCTGACGCTCGGGCTAATTATTTCTACGATAGCAAAAACGCAATTACAGGCGATGCAGATGACGGTATTCATACTGCTGCCATCTATCCTGCTGTCGGGTTTTCTATTTCCTTATGAGGGAATGCCGCAACTCGCGAAATGGATCGCCGAGGGACTTCCGGCTACCCATTTTGTTCGCATGATTCGCGGGATAGTTCTTCGGGAGGCAACGCTTGGCGACGTACAGAGCGACAGTTGGTTCCTGATATTTTTTACCGTTGTTGGCTTGCTCATTGCGACTTTTAAATTCAGAAAATCGCTGGATTGATCTGGCATATCAGTTGAACAAATATCTGGGTAGGCTTTTATATAAACTATTGGCCGACAAGTCGATTTATGAATAACGTTAATATCCGGGTTCTCCAGGAAGATGACTGGCAACTCTATAAATTGCTGCGACTGAGCGCGTTGCAAGAATCACCGGATTCATTTGGTTCAACATACGAACGTGAGTTTGGTTTTCCAGATGACGAGTGGATATCGCGACTCAGGAAGAGATGCGGCTCCAGGAATGCACTTCCGCTCGTCGCAGAAGTTGGCGGTAATCCTTCTGGACTTGCGTGGGACAAGTACATGACCAACACTCCAAAACCGCTTACGTTTACCAAATGTGGGTAGCGCCGGAAGCGCGAGGCCTCGGAATTGGGCGCGCATTGCTAGATCACATAATTGCATGGGCTGAGAAGACTGGGCTCGTCAACGTTGAGCTCGCAGTTACCACCACGAATTCTGCTGCAATTGCGTTATATCAATCGTCCGGATTTGAGGCTTATGGAGAGCTTGAAGAACTTCGGCCAGGCTCAGCTATAAGCGTTCAACTTATGATCCTGAAGTTACGTACACGAGCTGGTTAACATATCCAACTAGTCAGAACGTTCCGCTCACCAACGTCACTTCACACCCGCCGCTATCGAAGACCTATAAGTAGCCATTTTGTGTATGGCGCAACTTTCGAAATCAACGACTGCTCAACAAACACCGCTTAATAGATATGCAGTGTTATAGGTATTTGATGGGTGATTATTCAGATGATTAATTCTGATTAACGATGGAGGGTTTATTCAGGTTGTCTGTTGTTCGGCTGAATGCAGGAAAATACTGAAAAGCGGGAAGGGCTTGATTGCGAATGTTTTTACAGGACAACAAAACAGATGATTTTGAACTAACGAATAGGGCCGATGTAAGGCGGGGAAAAGTTCCCGGTACAACCAAGTCATACCGGGAACTGAACTAGTTTCTAATCTTTTCCGACGAGACGAACAGCCATCAA
>JAZKES010000153.1:0-8691 GCA_040386995.1 Pseudomonadota bacterium
TCATTTCATAATCGCCGCCAATCATGAACTGTCCGCTGGTAGGTCCGAATACCAGATTACCGGTGGACGCAGTGCCAGTTGCTGGATTTATCGTTCCGAAATAAGTGCCGCGCAGCGGGCCCGTGCTGATCAGGCCACCCGGCGTCATCTGACTTGGACCGATGCCGGCGCCGACATAACGTTCAGGCACAGTGCTATTGATGGTCCAGGCCGGATTTTGCATCTGGAAGAAGCCGAGGTTGTTCCAGTCGCGGTTGATGGTGTGCTCGCCCTTCTGGTCGAACATCTCGACACTGAACAGTGCATGGCCACGATCCTCGGCAAAAGCCAAGCCACCGGTGACGCTGAATTTCTGGGTAGGAATATCGCCGTAGGTGGTTTCACCATATTGGTAGTCGGTCTTCACACCTTCATAGTCACGATCAAGTACAAAGTTCACCACCCCGCCAACTGCATCAGAGCCATAGGCAGCTGATGCGCCACCAGTGACCACTTCTACGCGGCTGATCAAAGCCTGTGGGAACGTGTTGATGTCGATGAGACCGGTGGCAGCAGAAGTCACCGAACGCTGACCATCAAGCAGCACCAGCGTACGGTTGGCACCGAGCGAGCGCAGGTTCAACGAAGCGATACCAGCCTGACCATTACTCAACGAACCGGAGTTGGAAGAAGCTGTTGCCGTGCCCTGGATGGAGGGCAGCGTTTTCATGAAATCGGTGATGTTGGATGGCGCCACCGCATTGATTTCGGTGACGGTCAGCACGCTGACAGGAGTCGGCGCGGAATAACCATCGCGCTGGATACGACTGCCATTGATGGCAATCTCTTCAATATCTGCCGGTTGCGCAACTGCAGCCTGACTTCCAAACAACGCACCTGCACCTGCTACTAATGATGCAGCCATAAACGCATAGCGCGTACGGATGGATCGAGCCAGGGTTCGCTCTTTCAACAACATTGTGTGGGCCACAAACGAAATTTGCATACCTTCTCCTCGTGTGAATTTAAATTGAGATTTTGCTTCTGTGTTTGGCGCCACTTTCCCCGAAGCGCGGCGCTTCCATCGACATGGCAAAGGCAGTGCCGCCTCAGCCAAACCGCATACGTCCCTACTGAACGGAGATTCTGCAATCGGCATGCCAATGAAAAACAGATTAGTTTTACGCAAAAAAATCAGTGAATTACGAGATACGATTTCGCTTTGCCAGCAAACTGACGCTGTGAACGCACCAAGGAAACGCAACGAAGACCCAGAAGTAAGCAGAAGTGTGCAGCGCGCTGCACCTGTCAGCGCAATTTGATGTGCGCGCGGCGCTGGAGTGAATGTGTTGGAGTAAATGTGGTGGTACTAGCGCGCTAGCTGAGAGCGCGCCATCTAAAAAGTAGAATAAGTACAACAGAGGCCGATAGATTACGAGCCTGGCTCAGTACGCGTAGTAGTAACGTACGGCAGCCGTAGTGGGTACATCTCCCAGCGAGGGACGGAAACGCGCTTGCCTGACCAGACTGACAAGCCTGTCGGTAATGGAACTGTCGGTTCCTTCCGAACTGCCAAGCACTTCCAGCTTTCCTACGCTGCCCTGACGCTTCACATCAAAGGAAAAATCCACATAACCTTTGAACTGCATGTCATCCAGCGGCTTTGCAGAAATCGGTGAATCGAGGAATGCGGGCAAACTCACAGGCACGTCCGGCTGCAGAATCGCAATGGCCTCTTCATCCGGGGTCAGAGTCAATTGCAGGAATTTCTCCAACTGCTGATACTGGGCTTCCGCCTCGGATTGTTTGCCGAACAACAAATGCCAATCAGCCAGGGCCAGCATCACATCCGAGATGGCAGTTGTAGTGGCGTCAGGATTTTTCTTGAGATAGCCGATCATGCGGCCGTACGCCGCCGCACCTTTTTGATACTGCTCGGACAGTTCCAGCGTGGCGGCTTTGCGCCGCATCTGCGCACGGGTGGATTCATCCGAGACAGAGTAGGAATCAGGATTGGCGATCACTTGCTCGCGATTGGCATCAATATAAAAGGTACGCACGAGATTCTGCTCAACTTCAAACAGGGTCGGATCGGTCCACGACCCGGTTTCGATCAACTGGCGGACGGCATCGACGAAGAGAAGCTGAGCCTCGCTTAGTTCCTCAAATTTGGTATTCACTACTGACTGGCTACCGATCTTCCACAGCGGCAGAGATGCCGATTGCATCTGACCGCTGTCCGGTTTGGCCAGATTGCGATGGAAAGACTCCAGTTTCCACTCACCCAGTTTGAGCAAGGACGCAGCCTTCTGCGAAACGGTTGCGCCATGTCGCTGCTCGTGCACATCCACCAGGAAACGGTACTTATCTTCCACTTCATCAAAGCGACCAAGTGCGACCAGGCTGTCGATCATGGTCTCGGTCAATGCAATCTGGTCATCACCATAAAGACCGAAATTGGTACGACTGATCTGGGCGGCCTGATCGAGATACCTGAGTGCTTCTTCGTGCTCATTGCTCTGCTGGTAGATCTGGCCAAGTGCGGTCAACTGGCCAATCAGTGCGGGAGCATAAGGGCCTTCGTTGTCGCGGATGTTGGCCATGGTTTGTTCGTAGCGGGCCTTGATGGGCGCACCAACCGTGTGCATAGAACTGTGTTCGGGTTGAATGGAGAGCGCGGCCGGCATGTCAGCTTCGGGTGCGAAGGCGATTTGAGTCCCAAGGGGCACTGGATAGAACTTCAAACCCTGCAAGTCCACCGCGGCCTGAGCCTGGCTCACCAAACTCAAGGCGCTTGAAGGAAAGAACGGCATGTTGCAGGACGCAACGATGGCTACGACGAAAATTGTGGCGAACTTATGGCCGCCGGTTGTTGGCACACGCATGGCATTTCCCCCTGACTTCCCCCTTGGCGCACTTCAAGTGGTGCACTTTTATGGGGCGCATTGCACATTTCTAGTTCTTTTGCAACTGTGCGGCAGAATATACCTGCTTGTCAGGGTTTACAAATAATTTTCTGGTGAAAAATGCGCTAAAAAAAGGGAAATAAGCGAGTTATCGCAACGCCAGCGTTGCCGGCGTTGCGATACGGTTGAGGCGGTTATAGATCGTAGTCGGCAGTAGCCGGGCAGGAGCACACCAGGTTGCGATCGCCAAACACGTTGTCCACGCGATTCACGGTCGGCCAGTATTTGTGATTTGCGATCCACGGCGCAGGGAATGCAGCCATCCGTTTGCTGTAAGGCCGGTCCCACGACTCGTCCATGATGTCTGCGAGCGTATGCGGTGCATTTTTGAGTGGATTGTTTACGGCGTCGAGTTCTCCCTTGAGGACCAACTCGATCTCGCCGCGGATGGTGACCATGGCTTCAATGAAGCGATCAAGCTCCATCAACGATTCGCTCTCGGTGGGTTCAATCATCAGAGTACCGGCAACCGGGAACGACATCGTTGGCGCGTGGAAACCAAAATCCATCAGGCGTTTCGCCACATCTTCTTCGGAAATGCCTGACGCCTGCTTCAGCGGACGCAAATCAATGATGCACTCGTGCGCCACCATTCCTTTTGAGCCCGTATACAGCACTGGAAAATGAGGATCCAGTTTGCGCGCCACGTAGTTGGCATTGAGGATCGCCACCTGAGTAGCTTTCAGCAATCCGCTCGCGCCCATCATCGTGACGTACATCCACGAAATCGGCAGGATACTCGCACTGCCCCACGGCGCAGCAGACACCGCGCCGAATGGCAGCGGTACATCCTTCGGTGGTACTACGACATGGCCTGCCATGAAAGGCGCCAGATGGGCTTTCATACCTATCGGTCCCATACCGGGACCGCCGCCACCATGCGGAATGCAAAAAGTCTTGTGCAGGTTCACGTGCGACACGTCAGCACCGATATCGGCCGGACGCGAAACTCCTACTTGTGCGTTGAGATTGGCGCCATCCATATACACCTGGCCACCATTGGTGTGGATGATGGTGCAGATTTCCCTGATGCTTTCCTCAAACACACCATGCGTGGAAGGATACGTAATCATCAGCGCGGCGAGATCTGCCGCATGAGCCAGCGCCTTGGCGCGCAGATCATTCACGTCCACGTTGCCGCGCGCATCGCAGGCCACAATCACCACTTTCATTCCGACCATTTGCGCAGTAGCCGGGTTGGTGCCGTGCGCGGAACTCGGGATGAGGCAGACGTTGCGTTGCTGCTGGCCCAGGCTGTCGAGATAGTTGCGTATCGCCAATAGGCCCGCGTATTCACCCTGCGCACCCGAGTTGGGCTGCATGCAGACGGCATCAAAACCGGTGATGGCCATCAGCATGTTTTCCAGATCACTGATCATTTGTTGGTAGCCTGGCACCTGGCTCTTGGGTACGAATGGATGCACGCGGTTAAGTTCCGGCCACGAAATCGGCATCATTTCCGCTGTGGCATTCAGTTTCATCGTGCAGGAACCCAGAGCGATCATCGAACGGTTGAGCGAAATATCGCGATCCTCCAGCTTCTTCATGTAGCGGAGCATTTCGGTTTCGCTGTGATAGCTGTTGAAGTGTGCATGCGTCAGGAAGTCGGAGCTGCGTTGCAGCTCGGCACCAATACCCTCCGCTTCGCGCAATTCAGCAATGGCCTGATCGAGTGCAGTAAGTGACAGGCTGCGACCCGCCTCTCCCAGTATCACCTGCCACAGCAGCTCAACGTCAGTCGGCGTGGTGCACTCATCCAGGCTGATGCCAACGCGGGTGCCATCAGCATTGTCCATACGCAGATTGATGCCAGCAGCTTCCGCGCGCACCAGCACCGCTGCTGCAGTCTCCGCGTCCAGTTCCAGCGTGATGGTATCGAAGAATGTTTCATTGAGCGGTGGAGAGCCGGCTTGCTGCAGTCCGAGCGCCAGAATTGCAGTGAGGCGATGCACACGGTTGGCAATACGTTTGAGACCGACCGGCCCGTGATACATCGCATACAGTGCGGCGACGTTGGCGAGCAGTACTTGTGCAGTGCAAATGTTGCTGTTGGCTTTCTCGCGGCGGATGTGTTGTTCGCGCGTCTGCAGCGCCATGCGCAACGCCTGCTTGCCTCTGGAATCCACTGACACGCCGATCATGCGACCTGGCACGCTGCGCCGATAATCCTGACGAGTGGCAAAGTACGCGGCATGCGGACCACCGTAGCCCATTGGCACACCAAAACGCTGGGTACTGCCCACCACCACATCAGCGCCCATTTCGCCGGGAGATTTGAGCAGCGCAAGGCCGAGTATGTCGGCAGCCACAATAGCAATCGCTTTCTGCGCGTGCAGTGCGGCGATGAGACTGCCGAGATCCTGCACATCACCGCGCAGTGCGGGATACTGGAAAATGGCGCCGAAGACGGCGTGCTCACTAATCGTTGCGGGATCCCCGACCACCACATCGAAACCAAAAGCATGCGCACGCGTCTTGATGACATCGATGGTCTGCGGGAAACACTGGTGATCAACAAAGAAGGTATTGGCGGCCGCATTGCCGCATACACGCTTGGCCAGCGCCATGGCTTCTGCCGCCGCTGTAGCTTCATCGAGCAACGAAGCCGTAGCGAGATCCATGCCGGTGAGATCCATCACCATCTGCTGGAAGTTGAGCAGGCATTCGAGACGGCCTTGCGAAATTTCCGGTTGATACGGCGTATAGGCCGTGTACCAGCCAGGATTTTCCAGCACGTTGCGAAGAATGACGTTGGGAGTAAACGTATCGTAGTAACCCATGCCAATAAATGAGCGTGCAGGCTTGTCGTGCGCAAGCAACGACTTCAGTTTGAACAGTGCTTCCGGTTCGGTGAGCGGAGCCGGCAAATCCAGCGGCCTTCCGAGCGCAATGGCAGCCGGCACGGTGGCAGCGATGAGGTCTTCGAGCGATTTGAGTCCCAGCTGTTGCAGCATTACACCTGTTTGCGCAGCGTCAGGTCCTACATGGCGCGTAGTGAACTCGTCTTTGTGTTGCAGTGTGCAGAGCCGCGGCAACAACGTTGCAACAGCCACGGGGATTTGCGAATTCATGGGGTTGGCTCCTGAAAGTTATACGATGTGTAGTCAAGCGTTAGACAGCTACGTAAGGGAAAGCTGCCTCGCATCATGCACACACGGCAGCGTACGCCTCCTCATCAAGCAGACCGTCAAGCTCGGCCAGGTTGCTGAGCTTGATCCGGTACAACCAACCGCCTTCACTTGGTGATGAGTTGATCAGATCCGGAGCACTCTGCAGCTCGGTGTTGATTTCAACAATTTCACCGGACACAGGACTGTAGATATCAGAGGCGGCTTTTACTGATTCCACCACCGCCACTTCGGCGCTGGCAGCGACTGTCGCACCAACTGCGGGTAAATCGACAAACACCACATCACCCAACGCACTCTGGGCAAAATCACTGATGCCGACCGTTGCCACACCCGACTCATCAACACTTACCCACTCGTGGGACTTGGCGTATCTAAATGGTTTGCTCATCTGGTTTCCTCTTGTGCTTGTGTTGCTGGTTACAGCAAGGACTATTCAAAAACTTTTTTACCGAAGCGGACAAAGTTTGGCTTGACCAGTCTAACCGGTGTCATTCCGCCTCTGAGTTCTACATGGCAAACGGAACTCTGAACCGGCACTCTCGCAAGCGCAATCGAACAATTGAGAGTCGGTGAAAACGAGCCACTGGTGATAATGCCGTCGCCTTTGTCGGTGATCACTTTCTGGCCTTCGCGCAACACACCGCGCGATTCCAGCACCAGCCCCGTGAGTATCGGAAGATTACCTTCAAGTTGTTGTTGCTTGTGCAAAGTGACTGCAGCGCGGCCCACAAAATCGCGTTCGGGTGGCAACCAGCTGATGGTCTGTTCCATGTTGGCTGCAAGTGGAGAAATGCTCTCGTCCATGTCGTGACCATAAAGGTTCATGCCGGCCTCAAGCCGCAGCGTGTCACGCGCGCCGAGGCCGATCGGCAATACGCCAGCTGCGAGCAGTTGATCCCAGAATGCAGGTGCCAGTGTAGCGGGCAGCATCAGTTCCAGCCCTTTTTCTCCGGTGTAACCGGTACGAGCAATAAACCAATCCTTGAGTTCCACGCAACGAAAATTGCCCAGCGCACTTACCACTGTCACCCATTCGGCGGGCAGCAGGCTGCACACACGCTCGATTGCCTCGGGACCATGCACAGCGAGAATCGCGAGTTCCGGTCGTTCAGTCAGGCTTACCGCAAAACCTTTGGCAACTTTGGCCAACCAGGCAATATCCTTGTCGCGCGTCGCGCAGTTCACCACCAGCCGATAGTGTTCCTGCAGGCGGTAGACGATAAGGTCGTCGACCACGCCACCACTCTCGTTGAGCATGCCGGTATAAAGCGCGCGGCCGGGCACATCAAGCTTGGCAACGTCGTTGGTCACCAGCTTGCGCAAATACGCCAACGCATCCGCGCCCGTGATATCGACGATGGTCATGTGCGACACATCAAACACACCGGCATGTTCACGCACCTGTTTGTGTTCACCGAGCTGAGAGCCATAGTTGATGGGCATCTCCCAGCCAGCAAAGTCGACAATCTTGCCACCAGCATCAAGATGTTTTTGATAAAGCGCTGTTCGTTTACTCAAGTCCTGCTACTCCGCTGAGGTTCTATTCTATGTAGTCGCCGCTCACAACGGAGGACCCGGTGGATCAGGAAATCTTGAGCGCGGCCTGTCTCCCCATGCAACGCCAGCGTCCGCCGGCGCATTCGCAACGGGATCTTCGAGATAACGTGCCACATCACGCGCCGACTGCCGGTAAAACGCCTGCGTCAGTGGATCGCTGTCGCGCATGGAATCCATTTTTTCTCCGAGCAGCGCTATCTGGTCAAGCACATACGCACGTACTTCAGCAGTGGCATCGCTGCTCGCGCCCAGCATCATCATGCTGTCGAGCGTCACGCTCATCGTGACATGGCGCAGACTGGCCAGGCGCGGATCAGAGTCCTTGTCTGCATTCCACGTATTGGCAAGAAGCGTATCGATCAATTCCGGCAAGTCCGGCAAGTCACTGTCACGGTCGGCAAATGCCACGAGGCGAGCAGCGAGTGCGGGATCGAGCAGCGGCTCAATCACAAGACCCGCGATGATGCGGGCCGCGCGCAGTTGGTCAAACGCGTAATCATTCGCCATGTCTTCGCGGTTGTCGCCCGGATGCGGCTGCAATTGCACGAGCAAGGATTCTGGCAGCACGAGCTGTTCCGGCGCGATGCTCTGCATCAAGAGATCAAGTATTTCGCGCTGCAGGCTGGCAGGCACGATCTCTGTTGGTGTGTGATCTTCACCCTTGACCGTGTATTCGTGGTACATGCCGCCGATGTAACGCTGGCCCGATTCGATGGCCCAGCGATGATGCAGATAACTCATCCACAAGCGCAGATCGCGCAGCGCGCCGAGCGGTTCACCGTCATCCAGCATCGCGGGGCCATATTGCGCCAGCATGATTTCGCGCGCGGCCATGGTTTCGCGCAAGTATTCGGTTGGCGTGGCGCGGTCGTCATACCAGGACCAGCGCGGATCAGTGGACGGCACGAATAACAGGCCTTGCGCACGCATGTCGGCGATAACAGCGTTGAGTCCTGCCTTTTCGGCTTCCGGAGCAAACTCGGTATACGCATAACGCGCCATGATCTTGTCGTAGGCGCCAATGCTGCTCTGGAACGATTCACTCAGATCAAGTTTGC
>JAZKES010000154.1:0-33618 GCA_040386995.1 Pseudomonadota bacterium
TGATAAGAGGTCGACATTTGAATTGTTGGCTATTTCAACAAATGAGTCTTTAACGAGAGACTCTTAAGAGCCGGCGCAAACAAATGAATTTGGAGAGTTGGAGTGAAGAATACATCCAACATTCGCTGAACAATTTTCCATCAGGTTTTAACCTGGAACTGATGGTAACTATTCAGCGAACGTCAGATTCAAGCGTGTTCGGTTAACGTCGTTAACGCTTAATTTGCTGCTGGTGCCGCTGGAGCTGCTGGATCTTTCGGTGCTGGTGGGCTGATTTTGGCGAGTGCGCCTCCCTGGGTTTCGTAATCCTGTGCGCCAACAGCGCCTACAACTTCGAAATCCGCATCGATGAGAACCGCTGCACCGCGTTTTGCACGTGACGCATGGTTGGATACCGTAACAACTTTACGGTCTTTAGGAATCCACGCGAGTTGTTTGGCCAGATCGGATGACTGGATGCTGAGGTATACGGGGAAACCACCGATGTTGGTCAGCTCGTCTGGGCGGCGCAAGTCGATGACAATCAGGTCTTCCGGATTTTTCAACAAGGTATCGAATTCGGCGCGGTTAAGCACTTTTACAGTTGCTGGATCGGTTTCAGCGTTGGCATTGATTGCAAATGATGAGAGACCAAATGCTGCGATAGCCAGATAATTTTTAAGGGACAACGTTTTCATATTCCTGCTCCTGAATTGATAAAGTGGTGATGCAACATGTTGGTTGTGTAACCGCATACATCTACCTGATGGAGGTATAGCAAGGAGTGGGCCAGATGGAAAAATGGCGGATTTACTGGGATTTTTTGTGGAAATACAAAATTTATTGCGCGATTTTCAGCAGATGGGAAGGTGACTGCTGATATTCAAACATTCGCGAGGAGTGGTGCCGCCGTTTGGTGAGCCTTGGTCTCAATATCTCCATAAGACCTGGTGGATAACTTGCTGAGCTTTTTATCCGCCAACAATTTATCAGCAAACAATCAGCGCTCAATCAATTCCTAATCAGCAACTAGCCAATAACACATAAACCCAGGAAACCGCTGACTAGTTCAAATTACGTCTACCTGCGACGTTTAACGCTTGTCCGTCGCGAGGACGTGTATCCAGAGCAATCAACAATCTGGATTCCCGCCTTCGCGGGAATGACGAAATAATAAGAGCCTCCCTGGCATTAAAACCAGCGGGTGACCATGAGGCCAATTTTGTCCGATACCGCTTTCATCCAACCTTCAACGCAAGTATCTACTGGTTAATTCAAATTACGTCACACCCGCGCAAATTACGTCATACCCGCGAAGGCGGGTATCCAGCAAATTTAACAACTCGATTCCCGCCTTCGCGGGAATGACGAAATAATAAGAGCCTCCCTGGTATTAAAACCAGCGGGTGACCATGAGGCCAATTTTGTCCGATACCGCTTCATCCAACCTTCAACGCAAGTATCTACTGGTTAATTCAAATTACGTCACACCCGCGCAAATTACGTCATACCCGCGAAGGCGGGTATCCAGCAAATTTAACAACTCGATTCCCGCTTTCGTCGGAATGACGACCTATTAAGAGTTTCCGTAGCTCGCCGGGAATGAGGATCTATTGAGAGTTTCCGCCGCGCAGCGGGAATGAGGACTTATAGAGTGTTTCCTGGCGCGGCGGAATTGATGACTTGTTCAGAGCTTCCCTAGCGCGGTTGCTTCGTCAAACGCAGATAAGGTTTGAGCGCACGCCAGCCCGCAGGGAAAAGACCTTTGGCTTCTTCGTCAGTAACCGCAGGCACGATGATCACATCATCACCGCTCTTCCAGTTTACCGGCGTGGCTACACGATGTTTCGCAGTAAGCTGCATTGAATCGAGCACACGCAGAATTTCGTCGAAGTTTCGGCCTGTGGTCATCGGATACGTCAGCATGAGCTTGATTTTTTTGTCGGGCCCAACGATGAACACCGAACGGACTGTTGCATTGGTTGCAGCGGTGCGGCCTTCAGAGCCACCAGTTTCGCTGGCAGGCAACATGTTATAGAGCTTGGCGACCGCGAGGTCAGGGTCACCGATCATTGGATAGTTAACTGCGGAGCCCTGGGTTTCTTCGATGTCTTTCGCCCAGCGTGCATGGTTGTCCACCGGATCAACACTCAGGCCGATGATCTTGCAATTACGTTTTTCGAATTCAGGCTGCAGCTTTGCCATATAGCCCAATTCTGTTGTGCAGACGGGCGTGAAATCTTTCGGGTGTGAAAACAGAATCGCCCAGCCATCACCAATCCATTCGTGAAACTTGAGTGGGCCCTGGGTTGTCTGTGCGGTGAAATCGGGGGCAGTATCGTTTATCCGTAATGACATGATGAATCTCCACTGTTTGAATTATTGTAGGCAAGGATCACGCGACTTCTCACAACACATGCGACTTTTTGGCTGGATTAAAATCAGCCGATCCGTTCACTCGACTCATGTCGCTGGTGTTGGCACGCTCGTGATCAATGGTTGAAACGCCCCCGAATTATAAGCCAGTGCCATGACAGAAAATTAACATTACGGAACTAATTTATTCATCGCAGAGCCATGGGGTCCGGCTGCACTATGTTCGCACTATGTTCGCAACCAAGTTGATGTATACGCATAAAAAAACCCGCCGAAGCGGGTTTTGCGGATCGGACGATATGTTTGATCAAACGCGGCGACGGCGTGTGCTGCCAACACCGAACAGGCCGAGGATCATGAGCAACGCAGTTGCAGGTTCTGGCACGCTGGCCTCAAGTTTGTTGTCGATCTCGACTCTGACTACCGCATGGTTGTCGCTTTCAAATGCCCAGTTGGTGCTGGTCATGACGATCTTGTTGAAAATTTCGCCTGCGCCAAATGCAAAGTTGATGAAGCGGTTTGAACTGAAATCCATCTGGTTGCCGTTGGCAAACGCGCCTACGAGGTCGTTGCCGCTGAAAGAACCAACAAGGCTCTCACCATCAAAAAACGCAATACTGTTGTAACCATCGACTGAACCCCAGTACAAACCAAAGTAGTTGGCGTCGAAACCCAAACCAAAGGTGGCTGATCCAGGCAAGTTGTTGTAAGGCACCGACAGATAGTTGGGTTCGGCACTGAAAGGCAAAGCGGCTTTGCCAGATATGCTGTCGGTAAGAATGGCGAAATCGCCCGAGCAAGTTGCATAGGGGCACTCAGCGTCATCAAAGGTGTATTCAATCGCACCAGCGGCGGTGGTGTGGATCGCGCCCAGGTTACCGAGAGACACGATTGGCGCTGCGTTCAGCGAGGTAAATCCTAATGCGAATAATGCGCCTGCGAAAATACTGACCAGTTTCATAATTTTCTCGTTGCTCAAGTTGGATAAATTAATCGGCATGTGAAGCGCTCCGATATGAGTTTTAGACATAGCAAAGAGCGGGCCAGTTTGAGAAAAGCCGAACGTTTCAAGCAGTTAAAAATTTTCGCTACTTTGAATTTTTCGGTGTTGTAAAAAACTTCGACTACGAAGAAATATGGCTAAATTACCGAGTGTTTTTAACTTTTGAACCACGTCACATTTATGTTTTTGTTTTACGTGTACGAAGATTTCTCTCAATTATTTTTTCGAAACCGCGAGATTAAAATCAACGCAAAATTAAAGTTGATGCAGGTCACAGAAAATATGTGAACCACGTCTCATAACAACGCTGGATCCTGGTTGAATTTAAACTTCAATCGAACGAACCATGGCGACCGACCGCACAACTGCGTGACTGCTGTTGTCAAATTCGGCGCAAAAAAAAGGATGGGAAAACCCATCCTTAAAGTCTGCGGTAAACGCAGAGGGAGAAATGTCCTTGGTACATCGATTAAATCGAGAAGAGCGCCTGTGGGCCATGGGTTGCCAATGGAATACGTGGCTGAATCCAGTTGAACTTGCTGATGTCGAACCAGCGCAGGTTGCTTAGCCACAGGCCTTCAATTTCGAAGCCCTGCTCACGATTGATGACTACAGTTTTCTGCGACTTCGCATCCATGAACACGAACTTGTTCTGCGGACCACACCAGCTCGTCACCAACTCATGAAAGAAACGGTCATGTAAGAGTTCAGGACGATTGCGCAGAATGGGTTCGAGATAATCATGCACAAGATGCCAGGTGTCCGAGCGATCATCGGTATGACGATTCATGTTGATGGTGCCGTTATGCGCCATGTAGATGTCGTCAGTGATACGAATCGGATGGGTATTCTCTGCATCGATAACGCCGCTTGTGCCATAACGTAAATGGATGACACATTCACTCTTCTTGAATTCCTCATAAAGCGCATTGAGTTCGTCGCGCGACGTCTGATAACGGCGACGGATGACGAGTTGCCCGTTCGCATCAAAACTCATAAACCCGAATCCATGCGGATTAAACTCGACTGCAGAATCGAGCAATTGCGGCGGTAATTCTATGTCTTTGGGTTTATGAATCAGCAGGCACATGGCACACGCGTCCTAGATTTTCGCAATCATTACTTCGGTGGATTTAAAGATGGTCAGCACTTCGTCACCAACCTTGATATTCAGCGCATCAATTGAACGCGAGGTAATGACGGAGGTAACGATACCAGCCAGTGTTTCGACGTCCACTTCCGACAGCACCGGACCCCGAATTATTTCCTTCACCTTGCCTTTGAACTGGTTTCTGGCGTTGATCGCGATAATCGACATCTTGTTGCTCCTCTCCTGAGGTAAATTCGTATTCAGTAAGTTCAGGTATCAAACCAAACATTGGCCACGCACCACGACTGAAATAATCACTCCAGTCCGAGCGTTCGACCTTGCCGTTATCATCCTGCTGAAGTGGCGTTGTCATCCTTGAAGTGCTCCTGAACTTATTGCGTACATTAACAAGCCTTCTATCGCTTACGAACCAAGAATTAATGCAATGCTTATCTTAAATAGAGCTTAGAAAAAAGCCGGGGGTAACGTTGATAAACGAGGGCGAGAGCAAGCAGATATGTTGTGCGGTTTGTGTATGGCGTAAAGGGGACCTGCACTGCGTTCATACAAATCCTATAGCGCGCCCTGCCACACCTGTGGAGATCCACAACACAAGTGTCGCCAACGAACCAACACGCAACAACCAGGAAGATTCCTGTCTGTCAGGCAGCGCAGACAAGCGGCGCAGCAGCAACAACTGGCCAATACCGGCTACCAGCAGTAGACCCATCTTCCACGCAAACGCCCAGTTGCTCGCGTAGGTTTCAGCACGCGGCAGGAACAGCAGGAACCCGGCAGTCACCGCGACCACCAGCGTGATCAGAAACGGCTTCGTCATTGCACGCGCAAACTGATCAACCGGCAGGCCTCGCAGTGACAGACGTAATACGCGAATATTGATGGCCAACACAAGTGCGAGCAGGAAGGTCAGCGCAATCAGATGAACAATCTGCACGCTCATCGCGATGTAACGAGAACCATCCAGCAAGACTGCCAGGGATGAAGATTGAAGGGCGTTAAGTAAATCATTCATAAAAGTTTCGCGGTTATGTTGTTGGGGAATCGATTGCTTATTCTTTATTCTGCTGATTGCCCAGTTATTGATGAAATCCCTGATTGTTGATTCTTCGGGATACCCGCCTTCGCGGGTATGACGTAATTTAAATTAAGCAGAGATCTCTCAAGCGTGGTTTGAATTAATCTGGATACCCGTTCACGCCTTCGCGGAGACAAGCTTTAAACGCCGCGGGTATAACGTAATTGAATTAATCGCACGCTCGTTAATCGTTCGCACATCCTTCGATATATACGCATTAAAAATACGCGAGCAGTCGTCCAAGAATAATGATGGCTACCCACAGCCCGAGCGAAATCAAACCCGCTGCGCGCGGTGAAATTGCGTGCCATGCGGCGACATCACCTTCACGTTGCGCGCGGCGGAAATTGAGCTCGAAATAAAACGCATTGAGACCAGCAAGAGCGATAAGCGCGAGCTTGACCAGAAACAGCGGACTTGCGTAGAGCAGTGTTGCCTTCGGCAGGAATAGCAATACACCGGTCACCAACAGCACACTGAAGCCGCTGATGAACCAGGGTCGCAGCCCACTAAGGAAATCCTGAGCCGACTGCTGCGGCAGCAAAATGCCGGCCAGACGAAGATCTGCAATGGCGAGCAAGCCCACTGCAAATGCCAATGCAAGCACGTGGACACCTTGCACAACCGGATACGCAAACAGCGATTCCGTAAATGCGATTACGAGCGGTTGATTTTCAAGTTGTAAAAAGGTGTCGTATAACATGATTGCGTCCTCGCTTATTCTTCGACGGCCACGTCGCCATGATTGCCGTTGTTCTCAACACAAGTGCGTTCCCACGCTTCGATATCAGGCGCATGTTGTGGGTCGGCAAATGAAACCGGGAACGTGATGTTGTTCCAGCCATCGGTTTCGGTTTCGGTTGTAATACGTTTTGACGCAATGCTTACGGTCATGGGTGCCGTGAGCACTGAAGGATCGGTATAAACAGCTTCGTACAGGAAATACTCGCCTTCGTTATCAAAAGTGTAGCGTTCCTTGATGTCTGCATCGGCGCTCACGAACTCACCCGAGCGACCGAAGCGTGCCTTGCCATTCACGTTGTTTACATCCACCACCAGCGTGTTGCCTTCCCAGTGACCGCGCGAATCGCCATTCCAGAGTTTTACGGTTTCAGGCAAAGCGGGCTTGCCATCGAGATGAATTACGCGTGTGCCGGAATCGAACAGGAACACGACGTAATCCGGGTACTGGCGGATTTCGTAACCGTGCCACATGAAGGACTTGCTCGGGCCGCCTGGTGCGCAACGTGCGAAAGGCTCGACATATTCAGGACGAATCGGGTTTTCGAGATGAGCAGCAAAGTCCTCTGCTTTAACTCGTGCCCAATCCTGAAACGGCACGTGGCCATCGGCAGGATTTGTCACTCGGCTTGGTGATCTGGCGGTGCCGGTAAAGTCGTTGTGGTTGCCGATTGTGTTGGACCAGTGGCCCTGCACATCCGGCTGACCATCAGCAAGCTTGGCGCCCTTCCAGTCACCAGCAGCAACCTGATGAATGGTGTCTTCGCGAAATTCGTCCTGTTGTGCAACTGCGGCTGAACTTGCAGTAGCGATGACAACTGCAGCCAGAAGCGCCTGCTTGATGCTCGTCACTTTTGGCGCAACGCTGAACGATATTGAATTACGTAATATGGATGACATTGTCGTTACTTCCTCAAGAGCTCGGCGTTGCCTGAGCGGACTCAGGCACGGGGTAATACTGGTCGTAGTCGAGCGTGTAGCAGGTGTTTTCGATGATCTGGAAATTGGGTTCGCGATGACGGTACAACAGCACGTTGATGTTCCAGGGCTTTGTATACACTTCCGGATCTTCAAGCGTGGCGCTGTACTGCAAGGTGTTTTCGTCGAGGAACGACCAGCGTTCTGTCACGTGTAATTGTTCACTGTGGAAATTACCGCTGTGATCGAGCCAGGTGTCGGCAGTGAAGTCGACAACATCTACGACGAGTGTGTCGCCTTCCCATTTCGCGCGTGAATCACCAAACCAGAAACCGATAGGTCCTTCGGGATGCAACGAATCATTGGTGTGAATGGTTCTGGCACGATGCGAAAGCTGGAACAACAGTGTCAGGTCGCGATCACGCTGAAAAATCTGGAACGGCTCGGGGTAATAAACACCTCTCGGTGTACCCAGAGAAAAACACTGTTTCGCCGGATCAGCCGTTTCACGCGCCGCGAAATTTTTGTCGCGCTGCGCAAGTGCGGCAGGTTTATAGGGAATTGTGCCGCCCTCTACTATGCCAGGATGGGGTGGCGCGTCCTTGCGCGCGGACTGCGCTTCCAAACCAGAATCGGCGTTGCCAAGTGTTTGCCAGATGCCGGAAAAATCGGGATGCCCTTCGGCGCTGCGTGGAATTTCCGCGGCGGCTTCATTTGCCATCAACGCCAGCGTGACAACAACAAATAGTGGGGCCAGTACGTGCGACGTGTTGCGTGCAAAGCTCGCTAATTCGTTAAGACGCGCCTTGATGCCGCGCGCTGCTATGTTTGTGACAGTCATGGCTCAATCTCCACCGGGTGCATCATCGGCAGCCGTGTAGAAATCACGACCATCAGACAACGCGACGCTGGAAGCATTCACGACTTGTTTGCCGCTTTTTGCCCGGAAACCGTTCACCAATACTGGTGTGCCAAGCGGGAAATCGGTTTTGCGCAAACCCTTCTGCAGGAGTGCATAAGGTCCACCAAATTCAACTGCCCAACTGCTGACTGTGCCATCAGGCGCAGTGACGTCGAGATAAAGCCAGCTGTGTGGGTTAGTCCATTTCAGGCTGGTCACCACACCGTGCAGTTCGATGGGCTTGTTGGCATCGAATTCCGCACCAAACGCATGATGCGCCTGCACCGGAGTGATGTTTGCTGTGAATAGACTGGCAGCCACGAGGCCGCTCAGGATCAAACTACGCATAAAATTTCCTCAGAATGTAATTCGCTTTACCGCATAACAGGCCATGACCCGCGCGGTTGTCGGAACACATTTAGCAATGCGTGTGCCAGCACTGGCGCCGCGCTCAAAAGGACTTTTGTTGAAACACAACTTCATGATTTCTAATGAGATATGCGGAGTCTGGAGATATGTCGCATGAGTGAGGGAGTTACAACTGCAACAGATGACGGCAATCCGGTTGTTGGTTGCTGAACATCTGCAGGTAGGGAAAGTTGAAATATCAACAATAGTGGGTTGGCTTTGATGCAGGCCCATTGAATCCAGATCAATGCGGGGGGTGGCCTTTTCCGTGCGGTCATAGTTGAGACGAAGAAGCGACGAAAACCAACGGCTGCAGGTAGGAAGAACTGCATTCCTCTATGAATCCGGCATACGCTGCAATGTTGCCAATAGGGAAAGCAGAATGAGTATGTCCAGTTAGCTCGGCAACGTAGTTCTGTTGTCAGGCATCAAAAGTTGCAGGGTAAATTCGCGGCGGGAACGTATGCCGTATGCCAGGAATGGCGATGAAGTTTCAGGTGATTAAACCCTGCCGCTGGTTTCGATGGTGGACCCCGGCGTTTTCAATTCAAATGACTTCGAATCACCTCAAGAAATGCTGGTCCGTATTTTTCTTTCTTGCGTTCGCCCACGCCGGTGACTTCGCCAAACGCGCTGATATTTTCCGGCAGCAGCCTGCACATGTCTTCCAACGTGCTGTTGTGGAAAATCACATAAGGTGGAACCTTCTGTTCTTCCGCGAGCCGGAGACGGCATTCGCGTAGCGCTTCCCAGAGTGTTGCATCAATGTCGAATGGCACTTCGCTGGTGGGCGATTTTCTGGAAGACGGTTTCTTCGCGGCAACCTTCGTTTTTTCGTCGCGGCGCAGCGCAATCGATTCTTCACCGCGCAGCAGCGCGCGACATTTTTCCTCAAGCCTCAACGCACCGAAGCGATCGATGTCCACACTCAGGTAATTACGTGCGACGAGCTGCCGGAATACCGAACTCCATTGGTTTTTATCGAGCTCGCGACCAACGCCGTATACAGAAAGCTGGTGATGATCGAACTGAAAAATCTTGTCCGTCTCGGCACCTCGTAGCACTTCTATTAAATGACTCACCCCGAACCTTTGGCTCGTACGGAATACGACACTCAGCGCCATTCGTGCCGCTTCGGTACCATCCCAGGTGCTGACGGGTTCGAGGCACGTATCGCAGTTGCCACAAGGTTGTGGCATCGCATCGCCAAAATACCGCAGCAGTGATTGCCGCCTGCAACTGGTGATTTCACAGAGGCCCAGCATGGCGTTGAGACGATGTTGCTCGGCGCGTTTGTGTTCTTCGCTGCCTTCTGATTCGGCCATCATCTGCCGCAGCTTGATGACATCCTGAAGGCCATACAACAGCCACGCGGTGGCAGGTGCACCGTCACGACCCGCGCGACCGGTTTCCTGATAATAGGATTCAACAGTCTTCGGCATGTCGAGATGCGCTACAAAACGCACATCAGGTTTGTCGATACCCATGCCAAACGCGATAGTCGCAACCATGATCATGCCTTCGTCGCGCAAAAACCGGGCTTGATGATCGGCGCGCACTCTTGCGTCAAGGCCTGCGTGATACGGCAACGCGTTGAAACCTTCGCCCTGCAACCATGCCGCCGTATCTTCGGTTTTCTGGCGCGAGAGGCAATAAATGATGCCTGCGGAAGTCGGATATTCAGTGCGTAAAAATCGCAGCAATTGCTGACGCGGATTTTCCTTCAGCGTGATGCGATAACAGATGTTGGGGCGATCGAAGCCAGCGATGAATTGCCGCGCAGAACCGAGATCCAGGCGTGTGATGATTTCATTCCGTGTGCGTACATCGGCTGTTGCGGTCAGTGCGATACGCGGCACATCCGGAAACATCTCGTGCAGCACACCAAGCTCCAGATAGTCGGCACGAAAATCATGGCCCCATTGCGATACACAATGCGCCTCGTCGATGGCGAATAGTGAGATGTTACTGTTTTGCAGTAGTTCACGAGTACGCGGTTGCTTGAGACGTTCGGGCGCGAGATAAAGCAGATCAAGCTCGCCACGCGCGAGCGCCATTTCGATCTGCCTGACTGTAGCCGCATCAAGTGTCGAATTGAGAAACGCCGCGCGTACCCCAAGTTGCTGCAATGCCTGCACCTGGTCCTGCATCAACGCGATCAATGGCGAGATCACGACGCCACATCCTTTTCTGACAAGCGCAGGAATCTGGTAACACAGCGATTTACCACCGCCGGTTGGCATCAATACCAACGCGTCACCACCTGCAACAAGTGTGGCGATGATGTCTTCCTGAGGAGCACGAAAGGATTGAAAACCGAAAACGGTATGGAGAACTTCGAGGGCCTGATTCATGGCTTCACTATAGCGGGGAAATGGTCTGGTGCAAGGCTTCTGGCGATAAAGTTAGCAGCTGCCTGCGAGAGCGACAGATTGGTCAGCGTGCTTGCCGCAATGGCAATAACAGGAGCACCTGCCATTGAAGTTTGAACCGAGCAAAATTGCGGAGAGTCGCAAACCACAAGGCGGTTTTTCGCAAGAGTAAGCAAGACACCAGACAAGCACAACGGCTATCATTGTCAGACAGTTTGGTTGACCGCCACGCTGCTGCGGATTGCATGAATGTGCTGATCAGGAAGCCCAAAAGACAGCGGCAAGACAAAGGTTGTGATTGGCAATCGGCCTGATAGAAAGTCTATAGCAATCTTTACCGAATTTTATTCAACACTGGTGCAACCTCGATAAGGAATGTCGGCACTTTTACAGATGCCTTGCCCATAAGCTTTATCAGTAAATTGCCGAGAACTGAAGTTGGTCAGCCACTTGAGTGATTCAGTTCACCATCCGTCCTTCAATTCATTGTGTTTGATGCTAATGGCAATATCATTCGCGCGAACGCTCCAGAGAATCGAATTGCCACGGAAGGTTTCTGAAAAATTCAACCATAGACAGCTTACGTGCTCGGTGAACAGCAAGAGACTTTCGGAATCATTCACACAAGATTGCATCCACACGTTATAGATAGTTCATCTCAAGATATTCCAGGCCATGAAGCTTAAAGAAAAAGTTGTCCAGTCAGTCAAATGGCTGTTTATCGCACAGCTCTCATCACAGTTAATACGCACACTCGTCACTATCCTGGTGATACGGGATTTTGATGCGCGCGAGATGTCCTTTGTCGCGCTTTCCCAAACCATTACAGGTTTTCTCGAGATCTTCTCAACGCTGGGTCTGAACGCGGCAATCATCAGCAAGAAGGACATCACGAAACGAGACCTGCAGAATATCTTTGGGCTCGTGCTGGTGATCAATGCTGTGCTTCTGGCAATCGTGATGGGAGGCGCTAATTATTTCTCCAGTTTTTATAATACTCCCGAGGTCGCCGACATCCTGCGTGTATCAGGCTGGAGTTTTCTGTTTGTCGCGTTAGGTTTCATTCCGAACGCAATGCTCGTAAAAGATATGCGCTTCAAAGCAACCAGCATCATTCAGGTGATAGCCGGATTGAGTGGCGCGCTTATTTCGTACGTATGTGCAAAAAATGGTCTTGGCTACTGGGCTCTTGTGTATGGCGGTATCGCCTATCCAGTAATCGGAACCATTCTGAAAATTGCACTGTCCCCGACAATGGTATGGCCGAGGTTTTCACTAAGCGAATCTCTTCGCCATATCTCATTCGGCACATACGTAATGGCGGGTGGAATTACCTGGTATTTCTTCGTGACGATGGACATCGTGATTGCCGGCCGTTTCTGGACAGCAGAAACATTGGGCGTTTATGCGATCGCCGTACAAATTGCCGCGATGTCGCTCAATCGCACAATTCCGTTGTTGAAGCAGGTTGCACTGCCTGCGTTTTCAAGGTCCATTGTCCAGGACAGATCGCTGCTCGAGTCACACGTCGTGAAAGCATTGAAGTTATCGATATTCGCATCTGTTCCGATGTTCTGGGGCGTAGCGGCAACCGCAACGCTGGCGGTGCCGATTTTTCTCGGCGAGAACTGGCGCGCAGCAACATTACCGCTGGCGTTTCTCTGCATTGGCGCGCCATTCCGGTTTTTGATTGAACTGTTGTCACCCGCCGTTGTTGCGGCCGGTTACCCCAAAGAAGTTTTCAAAAACGGCGTGGTGATTTCGCTTGTGATGGTTATTTTTTATCTTGTCGTCGTGCTGAACAGCACAAGTCCTGCATTGCTCGCTGCCGTGTGGATGATTGTGTATCCGATGCTGTCATTACATGCGTCCCATCGCTATTGCAAATGGCTTCAAATCAATTCCATGGCTATTTACAAGGGCATTTTCCCGATCTTGATGAGTGGGCTTGCGATGTTGGCCGTCGTGCTGTTTATGGTGCTGAATCTTTCGGACGCGATGAACCGCGCACTTTTGCTCGGCCTCGCGGTTGCGACAGGTGTGATTATCTACATCGGGGCATTGTTCTTGATTGATCGAAAAACCCTGATGGAAGTATTTTCCATGTATCGTGGGTCGAAAAAAAAGGCGCCCGCGCAGGCAAAATAACCAAGGTGATTTCTGTTGCGGCAAATGCCGTACGAAAGCGCGGCAATCATTAGCAGAGACCGCTCTGTGTGGTTTACCTGGCTCGTTGTCTGGCCAGCTTACTGCTCTCTCTCTCGCACGCTTTATCTGTCGAGTATCTCTCGAACCTTCCTGGCCAGTTCATTAAGTGGATATGGCTTGGGCAGCAGATGGACATCCACATCCAGATTACCATTAGTCACGATCGCATTGTCCGCAAAGCCCGAGGTGAGCAACACTTTGAGTTTTGGCCGTAATACGCGGGCTTTCTGCATCAGCTCGCGCCCGTTGATGCCCGGCATCATGACGTCACTGAACATCATGTCTATGACTGCATCTCCTTCGAGTATCGCAAGCGCAGCATTGCCATCGGCGACTGAATAAACCCGATAACCCAAGGTCTGCTCCAACAGGTTTTGTGCCACCGTTCTGACCAGATCGTCATCCTCCACAACCAGAATCGTTTCGGTACCGCCGACGAATCTTCTGGAAGAACTGGGTAATTGATCTTCCTGCGTCCTCGATACCGGCAAATAGAGTTTTACAGTAGTGCCGCTGCCTGGTTCAGAATAAATTGAAACATGGCCGTTCGACTGTTTGACGAAACCGAACACCGAGCTCAGGCCAAGGCCAGTACCCTTGCCAACTTCCTTGGTGGTAAAAAATGGCTCGAACACGTGTTTAAGATTATCAGGGTGAATACCCGTGCCGGTATCGGTAACGGCGATCACAATGTAATCTCCTGCGGCCACTTCGCCATACATGGACGCGTCATGCTCATCGATGTGAATGGTGCTGGTTTCAATGGTAAGTTTGCCACCGTTCGGCATGGCGTCGCGGGCGTTAATAGACAGATTCAGCAAGGCACCTTCAAGCTGGTGTGAGTCAACGAGCGCCAGCTGCAGCCCAACTCTCGTATAAACATTTACGGCTATGTTCACGCCGAGGGTCCTGCTCAACATGCCATTCATGTTCTCGACCAGTTGATCGATATTGACCGATTTCGGATCAAGCGCCTGTTTGCGGGCGAACGCGAGCAGGCGTCGCGTCAGTTCACTACCTCGCACGGCGGCAGCACTGATGGTCCCGACCATTTCCGCAACATCTGTATTGTCTTGCAGGAAGTCCTGTAGCAATTCGGCGTTACCAAGGATCACTGTCAGAAGATTATTGAAGTCATGCGCCACGTGCCCCGTCAGCTTGCCTATGGATTCGAGGCGTTGCGACTGGAGCAAACGTTCGGCCATCTCGATACGCTCGCTGATATCCGTGATGCCGCCTACCATCTGCAGTGGCTTCCCATCTTCTTGGCGAATCAGAAATCCGCGATGTTCCACGTAAACAAAACTGCCGTTTTCGTGCTTAAAACGGTATTTTTCTTCCCACACGTTGCTCTCGCTGTTGAGTACCAAAGCAATACTCGCGAGCACCTTGCTTCTTTCATCGGGGTGGATGTGATCGATCCAGAATTCCCGCGTGGTCTCAAGTTCGTCGTTATCAGTCGAAGCTGAAAACCCGAACAACTGCTCTAGTCCGCCGCTCCACCAGACCTTGTCTGTTTCGAGATTCCAGTCCCATGCTGCGTCCAGTGTAGCCTGCGTTACGAATTTGAGGCGGCGTTCGGAAGCCGCAATACGGGCAGCCATCAGCTTCTGCTCAGTGACAGTCCGAAAATAAACCGCAAGTCCTTCCGGCGACGGGTAAGCGTCCAGCTCGATCCAGTTTTTTAACCGAATTGAATAATACTCACAGTGGAAATGCGTGTTGTTGCGGACGGCATCATGAAAACCTTCATAAAGCGGCGTATCGATCAGTCCGGGAAATTCCTCCCATAACACTCTGCCGTTGCTTGCATTCCGGTCGCGCCCCGCAAGGTGATCGGCGGCCACGTTTGCATACACGATGCGCCATTGGGAATCGACCAGAAAAAACGAGTCGCTCATAAATTCAAAAGTAGTCAGCAAACGCTGGCTCAGCAAACGGTTCTGATGCTGCTCTGCGACTTGTTGCGTGATGTCCTGGCAGGCACCAACAAGTCCTATTACCTTGCCCGCTTCGTCGAGTCTTGGTTCCATGGCGATACGAAGAATTTTGGGCGTGCCTTTGAAGGTGACGATTTCCATGTCGAACTCGCAGGCAATGCCTTTTTTCTCGCAATTCGACATATGCCGGGTTGTCTCATCCAGATAATCCGGATGCACACAGTTAAGAGTGTCGACTAGAGAAGGCGGAGTATCGCCATCATATTCGTAGATTTCGAAGATGCCAGGAGTCCAGAAAACGTCGACGGTTTCGCCGTAAGTGACGGCCCACCCACCGACCTTTGCCAAACGCTGGGTGATGCGCAGCAATGCCTGGTTGTACATGCCGGTTCCCCTGTTCTTTTTATAGTTGTTTTTATAATTTTTTTTATAATTTTTGTTATAACTATGATTACCCTGACGACAGCCCGACGGGTTTCCTTAACCCGCATCTGGAGGTTCGTGCTCTGCGCCAAGTTTGTAAAAAAACCTTTGCTCTAGTCACATTACGTCCGGGATTATTTTTTGTCATGCTATTTTCCGGACACGTTGTTCGAAATCATCTGTTTGCTAGCGAGCCGCCGCATTCCCCGTCGGTATCTACCCACAGATGTGGCAGCCCCAGTTGCTGCAACCAGTCTTTGCCGGCAGCGTCCATCAGCATGCCGATCGTGGATGCGCTACCCGCAACTACACAGAAATCAGCCACCACACTTACCGCCGCGAGATAACGAACAGGCCAGCCAGTGAAAGGATTCAGCACATGGCTGTACCGTATCCCATCGAGTGTTATGCAGCGTTCATAGTCGCCACTACTCGCAAGCGCGCCCGACACGAGGTTCAACGTTTGCAGCGGCAGTTCAGGGTGCTGCGGATCACTTATGCCGATTTGCCATGGCTTGCCATCTGGATGGGGTCCGATAATCCTAATGTCGCCACCCAGGTTGACCATGCCATGGCGAATGCCTTGCGCCTGGCACAACGTTGCGGACCGATCCGCTGCGTATTCTTTTACGATGCCGCCAAAGTCGAGCTCCATGCCGGGCTCCGGAAATTCAAGCACCGGCTCATGCCACCGCAATTTTTGCCAGCCGGTATGAACGAGTAATTGTTTTATGTGAACCGGATCCGGCAACTTGCCCGACTTGAAATCCCACGCGCGGCGCAAGATGCCGGAGCTTACGTCGAACAGGCCATTACTTTCAGCGTGACAAGTCGCCGCGTAGTTGAGCAGATGGCTGGTCTCAACATCGACGGTGATGCTGCCGCCCTGCTCCGCAATCCTGTTGATCTCCGATAAGAAGCTGCTCGCGCGATAACGCGAATACAACGCTTCGAGACGTTCGACGTCGGCGATCACACTATTGGCTGCCGCCAAGGCCTGTTCCGCTGTGCTCGAGTAAAGCCGGATTTCGCAGCGCGTACCCATGGCTTTGAAGATCGTCTCGTATAGTTTCACGCAGTCTCGCTTTGTTTGTTCGTACCAGTCATTCGACTGGTCACATGTTATGACCATGTTAGCTGCTTTTTTAAATGAGCTGGTATGACGGCAGTTGGCGGGACAGTCTTGCGAATGAAATTATTGCTAGAGAAAGAGAGAAAGAGAGAAAGAGAGAAAGAGAGAAAGAGAGAAAGAGAGAAAGAGAGAGGTCACCAAATTCGACAGAGCGAAACAATGGCAAGAATTTGTCTACGTTTACTTCGCAGGCGACGGTGACTGCAGCATTGGGATTGCTTACTTCATTGCTGTCGTAATTCGAACAAAGACCCGGGTCGCTAGTCGGAGCAGCTCGCAAATGTTGCTGCTCCGGTTAGATGACCTGGCTCAATACTCGATGATTTTATTGCAGGTGAAAACCTATTACAGGCGCTCTGTATGAGTAGATTCGAATTAACTCGTCATTCCCGCGGCTTTTAAAGCTTGTCCCCGCGAAGGCGGGGACGGGAATCCAGGTTGTTGGTATCGGTGGATGCCCGTCGCCGCTTTCGCAACGGATATGCTTTAAAAACCACGGGCATGACGTATTCGCAATTAATCAGCGGCTTCCTAATAGTTGTACTGCAACTGGAAACGCAGCGCATCTGTTTCGAAGTTTTCGTAATCGGGCCTTCCTGTGCGGTTGCCCGTAACAAGATTAGTACGATCCATCATGTGGTAGACGGCACTGAGTTCAACTTCACGCGCAATCTGCCACTCCACACCCAGTTCTATGTCATTGACGTCGTTGGCTGGCGCATTGGTTTCAGCTTTGTTGGCGCCGTCGTAATACTGCCATTTTACAAACGGTATGAAGGTGCCGAGACTGTTGGTCGTCATATACATCGCCTGGATGTAACCACCTTCGAGATCTTCTTCCGTGATGGTGTTCGTCGCAAAGTTCAGTTGCGGACTTCTGCCCCAGTTCCATTCAGCCTGGATGCCAAAAGGTTGTGGATACCATGTGGCGCTGATCCCAATGCGTTCATCATCGAAACCAAATTCATGATCCGCTGAAATTATCGGCGTGAGACTGGTATTGCTTGTCGTGCGATACGCGCCAACAGTAGGCGCGTATTTGCCTGAATAAGCCTGGATGCCTGCTTCAAAATACTGACCGTCGCTGAACTTCCACGGATAACTCACACGAGCAACGACGTGCTGATTGTCGTTGCGATCACCACGATTGGCGCCCTGGCCGTTATAAAGACCGAGGCCGAACATACCGTAATTGCCAGTGTGTTTAAGGCCGGCCGAATTTATTTCGGCGAACAACGTTTGTACGTTGGTGGGCGTGTAGTAATAAAACACGCCGAGGTCACGTTCATCACGCACAGCGCTATTCAGAGCATCAGCGCGATCCAGCGCGAGACGGTTGGAACTCGACTGCATGTTTTCAAAACCAAATGGCACCTTCGATTGACCAACGCGGAAACGATGGACTCGATCTTTATCCAGATAAAAATCGCCGTAGGCATCGCGCATCTGGAGCAAATGATTGGTCGTACCGGAAGTGCTCGCGAAATCGGATTGCAGGTAGATGGACAGGCGTTCGCCAATATCACCTTGCAGAACAACACGTGCACGGCGGATCAGATAATTCTTGTCGGCATCACCAAGAGAGTTTTCATCACCCACCGAACGGTCGGACCACAGGTTGATGCCTTCGTCGCCGCTGAGCAGTTCGGTATAACGTGACTGCAAGTAGCCGCGCATGTTCAGGCTTTCCGCCCAACGGCTGCGGGTATTGCCCTGTTGAACGGTTGCGAGCAGTTTGGACTGTTCTTCGAGTTTGGTCTCAATCTCGGCCATCCTTGCTGCGGATGGCGCCTGTGCCGCAACCGACTCGGCAACGGCCGGTACCCCAGCAGTTTCTTCAACGGGACGAAAAGCACCAATGCGCACCCGGTTGGCGCCTGGCTCGGCGAAAATTTGCTTGGTCTCGGCATCCATATAAAGTTCGAGGTCGCCGCTTGCAGCACTCACATTGGGGACGTAACAAACCGCTATCGCCGCATACAAAGTGGTAACTAATAGATTGGGTCGTTTCATGATTGTCTCTCTATGTGGGCATGCGTGTGCACATACTGCCAGCGGGTTTCATCGTGGGAGCAAGGTCATGGCGTCTTGATCAAATCTTCGCCAAAACTTTACGTCACTGCTGCTTATTACCGACCAACAAGCCAAAAAGCTGCTGTCATTAATAATCGCTGCGAATTGTATGAAGAGCCTGTAAAGGAGATATGAAAGTAAAAACAGCGTTTGGTTGGTATTTGGTTAAGAAATGATTAAGACGAAAGTTTTGTAAAGTGCTGGCTGAGCTTCTGCACAAAGTCTTTACAAAACCGGACGCTTGAATGCGAGCAATAGAGATGAAGATTTTCTGATTGCAGCTGATGTTGTGCATAGATCACCCGACGCATCGCCCCGTAACAATGATCAATAACGATACCAACAAACACCGTGCAGAAAATAAAGGCCTTATCGTTCGAAGCTATAGCCACTGGCGTTCGCGTTGGCAGGCGATGTAGCCAAACATCGTCTGAACTCCCTGCCACGCGCTTCAAAACCAGAAAAAGAATTGTAGGAAGGAGCCCCTGGCGACATGAGGCACGTTAGTCCGGGAGGTGTAAGCGATACGGCGAGCTGAACCGCTTCTTCCATGGTGAGCACAAGATGTATCCCTGGCTGTTGTTCGGAAGCCTCTAGAAAACTTGCTATCCGACGCCCTGTATCCGGCAGCAGCACAACCTCTCTGACGCCGGAATTGTTTATTGCGGCGACCATGACTTCGGGATCAAGGCCTCTGTCTTGCCCGCCAGCAATCAAGGTATGAACACTTTTGCCCAGCGCTTCCAACGCTGCCGCAGTTGCTTCTGGAGCAGTCGAGATACTGTCGTTTACCCAGTGAATTCCGTGATGTATGCCTTCGGATTCCAGCCGAAACGGCAGACCCACAAAGGTATTCAACGCTTTTGCGAAATGTTCCGTGGTAACGCCGAACCTGCGTGCAAGTGCAAACGCCATACAGGCGTTCTGTCTGTTGTGGGTTCCGGAAATTTGCATACCGACGTCAGAAATCAACGGCTGTGATCCGTCATAAAACCAGCCACTTTCGTAATGCAGCCCATCTGCATGGTTAACCAATTCGACGTGTTGTTGCAGGTTCAGCGACTGCAGAGTTGGAAAAGAGCCGCTGTGGCAAATCAGCACGTCTTCCGCGCGCTGGCTGCGGGCGATATTCAATTTCGCGTTTATATACGCATCCCAACTGCCGTGGTAGTCGAGATGTTCGGGAAAAAGTGCGCCGATCGATGCGACTGGTGCGCCGTAACCCATTTGTAAATCGGCGCATTGATAACTCGACAGCTCCATCACGACCGTTGGTTTGTTCTGCAGTATCAGCTCAAGTAACTCGATTGCGGGTTGACCAATATTGCCGACGAGCAGACTTGGCTGTCCTGCGGCCTGCAGGCAAGCGTGGGTCAACGCGCTGGTTGTACTTTTGCCTTTGCTCGCGGTGATGCCGATGACAGGAATTGCTGCATCACGCATTTCATGCATGAAAATTGCGGTGGCTGTTGTTTGTTCGCAAGTGTATGAGTCAAGCAGTTGTCGCAAACGATGGGACGGCGGGAAACCAGGAGAGCGAATGATGACATCGAGTTGTGTTAGTTCATCAGCCGCTTCCGGAGTCGGCACAAAGCGACACCCCACGGGCAATTTCTCAGGCGGAGAGTCGCCAAACACTAACAGTTCACCCTGATAACCTGCCGCCCGCAATACCTGCTGCGTAGCCAAACCTTCGCGTCCGAGCCCGAGCAGGCCGACGCGTTTAGGCAGAATGTCTGATATACGCATCGAGGCGATCCTGCCAGTCTTTAGTTAATAAATGCGGCGCGGCCAAGGTCTGTTCTGCATTCCACTTCTGCTCAAAATCGGCGCCTGACATCACATCGGGATACTGCTGCATTATTTCAGCAGCCAATTCTGGCAAGCGCTGTTGCCTATGAAGTGCTGTGAGCGAAAGGCGACACTCTTCGGTTGTACCGACACAGTCCCAGGGTTTGCCATCGCCAACGCCGAGCAATGCTTCCAGTGTTTTTTTGTTGCGAGAGTCAGCAAGAAAATCCTTGCCGAATACGCTGACCAATTGCATATCCGTCAAATGCGGAGAAAGTAACAAATAGACAAAAATACATTTCGAACAAATGCCACACCAACGTGGATCATTCCTTGTTGCAGCTTGCGTGAAATTCCTGTTACAGGACGTAAAATTTTCCAGCAGGTGTGGCAGCCGGGCGAATAGTTTAGCGATATGAATTTCGCTCATGGGACGCAGCAGACTGAAATAACGCGGACTGTGTGTGAAGTGACGATCACACCAGTCATGAAAACTTTTCTCGAAGCGAAATGTTTTACTCCATTGATGATTTATCGGAATTCCATCAACCTCGATTTGATAATCTTCAGCACCACGTTCATTGCCGGCGATCACATTTCCGAAGCCACCTGCGTAGGCAACGAGCACAGAAACAAACGCGATACATGCGGAAATGGGTACATGTCCGTTCCACGCGCCTTCTTTGTTCAGCTCGAATAATTTTTTGTCGAGCTGTCGGGTTATCGAATAGAGCTTGAGTCCTGCGGCCTCTGCCGAGGCGGTCATCCACACCGATGTACCAAGCGACAATGCGACTGCCGGCACGCCGGAAGAAAGCACGATATCGGCGACCAGCGAACTGTCTTTGCCGCCACCAATCAAAACGAGCGTATTTTCGGCCGGTTTTGCTGATTCGTGCCTGAACATCGTTTCGCTCGTTCTGGGAAAACTGGCTTTGCCAAGCGGGGAAAGACCATTGCGGTAATAAAACTCGCCCATGCCTTCTGTGTAGACCGTGTCCCAGAAATCAGCATCTGCGTCGGTGACAGGTTTCGCCTCAATGCGTGCTGGTAACGCCGCTTTAAAATAGGAAACGCCAAAAACTCTGTGACAGCCGTCCATCAGTTCCTGCACGACAGGGTCTGAAGAATCGGGTGCAGGCAATTCGGCAGGCAGGTGTATTTTTTCTTCGAAGGCAATATCGGCATCAGGCCCGCCGGTCAACAAATAGCCGAGGCGAAGCTCATGACCAAGCAGTTCGCAACGGGTAAATCGAAAAATTCCATGCCGCGGGCGAGTTATCTCCGAAGCACTGGGTGAGGACATTTGATCGTTCCGGTTTTGCATTTACGTGAGAGGTATAAGTGAAACTGCAGCTGATAGCGCTGAGTAAACTGGAGGCCATTTCGCGAGCGCCGCAATTATAGGCCTTACGGCAACGTCCGAGAGTCCAAACAGTAAAAATATCTTCATGTTATATTTGCTTCAGAGCTCTTTTTACTCAGGTCGTTTTTTTGTCAAGCCAATCAGTTCTTCCACCCGCAATCTGCCTGATGGGTCCCACGGCTTGCGGCAAGACCCGCGCCGCGGTGGAGTTTGTACAGCAGTATCCTTGTGAAATCATCAGCGTTGATTCAGCAATGGTCTACAAGGGTCTCGATATAGGTTCAGGTAAACCCGATCACGCGACACTCGCCATTGCGCCGCATCGCCTTATTGATATTCGTGATCCTGCCGAGCCTTATTCTGCTGCTGAATTTCGCACCGATGCCATCCGCGAAATAAATGCGGTGCTGGCCAAAGGCAAAATCCCGTTGCTTGTGGGCGGCACCATGCTTTATTTCAAAGTGCTGCGCGATGGCCTGGCATCCATGCCCGCGGCGGTTCCTGCAGTGAGACAACGCATACTGGACCTGGCTGAATCCGAAGGCTGGCAAGCAGTTCATGCACGTTTACAGCAAGTGGACCCCGAAGCGGCATTACGCATTCACCCGAACGACCCCCAACGACTCCAACGAGCGTTGGAAGTTTATGAAATTACTGGAAAATCCCTGACTGAGCTGCATGGCGAACCCACCGCAACTCAAGGTGAAGCGCTGCCTTGCGAGCTTAAATTTGTTGCGATGTTGCCTGCTGATCGCTCCGCCTTGCATCAGGTCATTGCCGAACGGTTTCATACCATGCTCGATCAGGGCCTCGTGGATGAAGTTGCGGGTTTACGTGCGCGTGGCGACCTTGATAAAGATCTGCCTGCGATTCGCAGCGTCGGTTATCGCCAGGTGTGGGAGTATCTCGACGGCGCCACCGACTACGCAACAATGGTCGAAAAAGGCATCGCTGCAACCCGCCAGTTGGCCAAACGCCAACTGACCTGGCTACGCAGTTGGCCCGATCTCACCGCACTGCCTTGTACGCTTGGTGTTGAAGATGCAAATAATATGAAGAATCACTTGAATTACCTGATGGTGTCTCCATTTAGTGGTGGCTGTTCGTAATTCTGCCCCTATAATTACGGTCAACGAAGAAAGACTTTACGATCAATAATTATTACTTTTTTAGGAGATAAATCATGTCAAAAGGGCATTCTTTACAAGACCCTTTTCTGAACGTGTTACGCAAGGAAAAGGTGCCTGTGGCAATTTATCTTGTCAGCGGTATCAAGCTGCAGGGTCAGATTGAATCATTTGATCAATTTGTGATCGTGCTGAAAAATACCGTCAATCAGATGGTTTACAAGCATGCAATTTCTACCGTTGTGCCTGCCCGTCAGGTACGCGTGCCAATGATCAGCGGAGCCGATGGTGAAGCTGGCACGGAAGAGGAAGAAGCAGGCAATAATTTCTAGAATCAGTAATTTCTAGTGTAGAGGTACTATTGTTTTTTGATCGTCCCGAAAGTGGTGAACTGGCAATACTAGTCCATTTGAGTAACAGTTCTGCAATTTCTGACGAGGCTGAAGCCAAGGAATTTGAAGAACTCGCTATTTCGGCCGGGGCAGTCCCGGTTGAATTCATCCGCGCATCACGCAGGCTCACTACTCCACGTTATCTGGTAGGCACCGGCAAACTCGACGAGATTGCCGCAGCTGTTGCCTTGCATGGCGCACAGCTGGTGCTGTTCAACCATACACTCTCACCCAGCCAGGAGCGCAACCTTGAAAAGGCGCTCAGTTGCCGAGTGCTCGACCGTACCGGTCTTATTCTCGATATTTTTGCTCAGCGTGCGCGCAGTCATGAAGGCAAGCTGCAGGTTGAACTCGCCAAACTTAAACATGCGTCTACGCGACTGGTGCGTGGATGGACTCACCTTGATCGCCAGAAAGGTGGTATTGGCCAGCGCGGTGTAGGTGAAACACAACTCGAACTTGACCAACGCCTAATAGCTGATCGCATCAAGGCTATCAATAAAAGCCTCGAGAAAGTGCGTAGTCAGCGTGAACAAGGTCGTCGCTCACGTAAACGTGCTGAAATTCCAACAGTCGCCCTCGTGGGTTATACCAACGCAGGCAAGTCATCGCTGTTCAATAGAATCAGCGGCGATCATATCTATGTTGCCGACCAGCTGTTTGCCACGCTCGATTCCACACTGCGCAAAATCAAGGTGCCGAATTTCGGGCCAGCCATCATGGCTGATACCGTTGGTTTCATCCGTGATTTACCGCATCAACTTGTAGACGCTTTCCGCGCTACTTTGGAAGAAACCGTCGAAGCACATCTGCTGCTGCATGTCGTCGATTGCCAGAACGAAGAGCGCCAGTTGCTGATTGATGAAGTCACCAAAGTACTCGCGGAAATCGGCGCTGCCGACATCCCATCATTGCTGGTGTTCAACAAAGTGGATTTGCTGGATGACAAATTCGCGAGCGTTGATCGTGATGAAAGCGGCAAGCCGGTGCGTGTGTGGGTTTCTGCCCATAGCGGTTCGGGCATAGACTTGCTGTTGGGCGCCATTGGCGAACTGCTGGGCGAGGATTTCATCGCGCCCGAGATCGAGCTGACCCCGAGTCATGGAAAACTACGCGCGAAACTTTACAGTGTGGGCGTAGTGCAGTCCGAAACCGTTGATGATGACGGTAATATGCATCTGAAATTACACATGCCAAGAGCGGATTTCATTCGCACAATGGTAGACGCCGGCCTTGATCCGGGGCCAGCACTTGCAACCCAGCCGCATGCCCCTGTAGCGGAGCTTATAGAGCCACCGCAACTGGATGAAGCGGTATAATTGCTCAGCATAATCCGCTAAAATCCTGAATCACCTCCCACGGAGGTTATTGATACCCAACCTGTTATTTGTACTGGAGCATTCATGGCCTGGAACGAACCTGATAATGATGATCGCAAAAACGATCCGTGGGGCTCGCGGCCTGGAAAAAAGGATCAAGGCCCACCTGATATCGATAAGGTCGTGAACGACTTCCTGAAAAAAGTTTCCCGCATTTTTGGTGGCGGAAAGAAAGGTGGCCTCGGCGACACCAACAATAATTCAAATGGTTTTTCCGGCGGGATACTGGCAGCAGTTGTCGTGATCGTTGGACTCATCTGGGTAGGTGCAGGCGTCTACACGGTTGACGAGCAGGAACGTGGTGTAGTTCTACGTCTCGGCCGCGTCCAGGAGGCAGTTGTATTGCCCGGCCTGCACTGGAATCCCCCGCTCATCGACAGCGTTACCAAGATCAACGTGACCCGTGTTTACGACCAGACGTTTGCCAATACCATGCTGACTGAAGACGACAATATCGTGGATATCACGATGACGGTTCAGTACGGCATAACCGACGCACGCAAATATGTATTGGAAGTAGCAGATCCCGAGATCAGTCTGCAGCAGGCAGCAGAATCAGCGATTCGTCATGTGGTTGGTAGTTCGATCATGGACGATGTGATCAACGTTGGCCGCGAGCTGATGGCTCAGGACACCCGTATCCGCTTGCAGAATTATATGGACGCGTATGGCACGGGCATCACCGTTCGCCAGGTCAACATTGCGCAGTCACAACCGCCGCAGCAAGTGCGCGCCGCATTCGATGACGTTATCAAGGCCCGTGAAGACAATCAGTCTTACCAGAACGAAGCTCGCGCTTATGCCAACCAGATAGTGCCTGAAGCCCGAGGCTTTGCGCTGCGCCAGATTCAGGAGGCCAATGCGTACAAGGAACAGGTAGTTGCACAGGCCGACGGTGAAGCCCAACGCTTCGAACAGTTACTTGTCGAATATCAAAAAGCACCTGAAGTTACGCGCCAGCGGCTTTACATTGATGCCATGCAGGACGTGCTGGCAAACAGCTCCAAAGTCATGGTTGATATTGAAGGCGGCGGCAATAACATGATGTATCTCCCGCTCGACCAGCTGATTCAACAACAGAATCGTCGCACTGTTCCGTCAGTGAGTAGCGGTCCTGAAATTGTCCCGAGCCAGGATTCTCGTTCTTCCTCCACCGTGAACACATCACGTGATACCCCAGCCAGAGCGACACGCCGATGAAAAATTCCAGCAATCTTTCCTTGTTCGTCATTGCCGTGCTGGTACTCGCGGCATACAACTGCCTGTACGTGGTTAGAGAAATCGACAAAGCTGTGCTGCTGACCTTTGGTGAAGTCACTAACAGTGATATCCCGCCTGGTCTGCACTTTAAGATTCCGGGCGTGCATTCCGTACGTATTTTCGATGGCCGTATCCAGACACTCGACGCCGATACTGAAAGTTACCTGACTGCTGAAAAGAACTACCTTGAAGTTGACTCCTACGCCAAGTGGCGCATCTCGAACACAGCGCGCTTCTATACCAGCACGTCGGGCGATAAAAGCACTGCCGAAAACCTGCTGGCCCAGCGTATCAACAATGGCCTGCGCAACCAGTTCGGTGTTCGCAGTGTGCATGAAGTTGTGTCTGGTCAACGTGACCTTCTGATGACCGATCTGACCGCCAACCTCAACTCGATGGTGCATGAAGAACTCGGTATCGAAGTAGTCGATGTGCGCGTCAAGAAAATTGATTTGCCACCTCTCGTCAGCGATTCGGTGTTCCAGCGTATGAATACCTCGCGCCAGGAAGAAGCCCAGGAGCTGCGTTCAACCGGTCGTGAAGTAGCTGAAGGCATACGTGCAGATGCTGATCGCCAGCAGATTGTTATTGAAGCCGAAGCATATCGTGACGCTGAGTTGATCCGCGGTGAAGGTGATGCCCAGGCGGCCTCGATTTACGCGTCAGCATTTAGCAAAGATCCGGAATTTTACGAATTTACCCGCAGCCTCAGTGCCTACCGCGAAACGTTCCGCGATAACGGCGACTTGATGTTATTGAGCCCTGATAGTGAATTTTTTAAATATTTGAAAACCAGCAATCTGCCTTAACTTTTTGTTATGTGGCATGAGTTCCTGGTAGCGTTTTGTCTGATGCTGGTGCTGGAAGGTATAGTTCCGTTTTTATATCCCGCTCGTTGGCGCTCCCTGGTTGCCGTTCTCGCGCAGATTGATGATACCAAGCTGCGTCAGATGGGTTTCGCTAGCATGGTTGTGGGTACGTTTTTGCTTTATCTGATTAATTGACCGGCGCTACGGAGCCAACTGACTTCCATGACTATCAAGGCAAATCGCTGGCTGCTGCCGGACGGCGTAGATGAAATTCTACCGCCCCGCGCAAACCAGCTGGAAACTCTGCGACGCGAAATCCTGGACCTGTACAACACCTGGGGTTACGACCTCATCAAAACCCCGCTCATCGAATTTCTTGATTCCTTGCTTGTTGTACCGAGCCACGAACTACAACTAAGCACGTTCAACATCGTTGATCAGCTCAGCGGCAAAAACATGGGTGTGCGCGCGGATATCTCAACCCAGGCTGCCCGCATCGATTCACACGTGCTGCAGCAAACGGGCCCTACCCGCCTATGTTATGCAGACAGTGTTTTGATCACCCGGCCGAAGGGTCAGCTTGGTTCGCGTAGTCCGCAATTGGTTGGCGCGGAGCTTTACGGACACAGTGGAACCGAAAGTGATGTCGAAGTAATTAGCCTGATGTTGAATACATTGAGCGTCGTCGGCATAGAAAAACCACTTCTTGCGCTCGGTCATAACCGTATTTGTCGCACCCTGCTCAAAGCTGCAAACCTCACCGAAGAACTTGAAGATAAACTGTTCTCGGCGCTGCAGAACAAAGCCACTGCGGATATCACCAAGCTGCTGCAAGTCACCAACATTGCACCTCAGCTACGCAATTGCCTTGCCCTGCTTTCTACCATGCACGGGGATATCGCAATAATCGGACAGGCTGAAACGATCTTCGGTGAAATGAACGGCTGCCTGCCGGACGCTTCGCAATTAGTCCTGCAGGAAGCACTCAAGCAACTACGCACAATCGCCGAATGCATCCAGACTAGTTTCCCAACTCATCAACTCTATTTTGATTTGTGCGAGCTGCAAGGTTATGACTATCACACCGGTATCATCTTTTCGGCTTACGTTGCCGGGCACGGTGAAGCCATAGCCAATGGCGGTCGTTATGATGACATCGGTGCTGTCTTTGGACGCGCTCGCGCGGCTACTGGTTTTAATGCCGACCTCAAAACCCTGCTCAGCCTTAGCAAACGCGAATTTACCGTCAAGAGCAAAGTTTTCGCACCGGCAGTTTCAGACCCCATTCTGCAGACAACGATCAACCAGTTGCGTGCGCAGGGTCATCGGGTCGTGCAAGCATTTTCAGGCCAGGCAGAAATGGCCGCGGCGATGGGCTGCACACAACAGCTGGTTCAGGAAGGTGATTCCTGGAAAGTATATGGCGTTCATTAAAGGTAGAATGAACGCCGGAAACTGACCTTCTGTTCTGTAACAACAGTAAGCTGTACAACTAATTCTTAATAATTTTTTGCCCCACGGGGCAGCATGATGAAGTCACGGGTAAAACATGGGTAAAAGTGTAGTAGTTCTCGGCACCCAATGGGGCGATGAAGGCAAGGGCAAGATCGTTGATCTGCTCACAGACAAAGCGTCGCATGTGGTGCGTTTCCAAGGTGGTCACAATGCCGGCCATACATTGGTTATCGGCGGCAAAAAAACCGTTCTGCATTTGTTGCCCTCAGGAATTCTGCGTGAAGGTGTCACCTGTGTCATCGGCAATGGCGTGGTGTTATCGCCTGAAGCCCTGCTCAAGGAAATGGATGAAATAGCTGAACAGGGAATTGATGCGAGCAAGAACCTCAAGATCAGCGCGGCTTGCCCACTGATTTTGCCGTATCACGCAGCTCTCGATCAGGCGCGCGAAAAGCAAAAAGGCGCAAACAAGATCGGCACAACCGGTCGTGGCATTGGTCCGGCCTACGAAGACAAGGCAGCACGTCGTGGCATTCGCCTGGGCGAACTGATGAATGCTGAGTATTTCGCCAGCAGGCTCGAAGAGGTCATGGAATATCACAATTTTATTCTGACCCAATATTTCAAAGTTGCCGCGATTGATTTCCAGCATACGCTCGATTCCAGTTTAAAAATGGCGGAACGCATCCGTCCGATGGTATGCGACACGATCGATCTGCTGCACACGGCCCGCAAAAATAACGCCAGCATTATGTTCGAAGGTGCACAGGGTTCGCTGCTCGATATCGATCACGGTACCTATCCGTTTGTTACTTCTTCCAACACCACAGCGGGCGGCACCGCCACCGGCAGCGGTTATGGTCCACTGTATCTGGACTACGTGCTTGGCATTACCAAAGCCTATACCACACGTGTGGGCAGCGGTCCGTTCCCTACGGAATTGTTCGATGACGTTGGCGAATTGTTATTCCGTAAGGGTCAGGAAATCGGCGCGTCTACTGGCCGTAACCGTCGCTGCGGCTGGTTTGATGCTGCTGCGGTTAAACTTGCGATTCGCATCAACAGTGTTTCCGGCATCTGCCTGACCAAACTCGATGTGCTCGATGGGCTTGATACGGTCAAAGTTTGCGTTGGCTACAAAGGTAACAATTCAAGCTCGATGTCCTGCCTGACAAGTTTCGACAGTTACAACACGCTGGAACCAGTTTATGAAGAACTGCCTGGCTGGAAAGAATCAACTGTTGGTGCTCGTTCGCTGGATCAGCTGCCGGTCAATGCACGCAACTACATCAAATATATCGAGCAGAAGATCGACGCACCTGTCGATATTATTTCCACCGGACCTGACCGCGATGAAACTATCATTCTGAGACATCCATTTCAGTAACTGATAGTCAAGGATATGAAAGGAATGGCAGGCTGACTTAGCTTCAGTCTGTCATAAGCCGACATAGTGACGCAGGGCAGGAACTTACGACGTCTAGATCTGCTGTCGGCACTTTCAAATACCAACAACGGATTCAAGTCGACAAGATGTGAACCGGACTAGCTGTTAGCCCGCGAGATATTCAGCTAATGCTTCGCGCAAGCGAAAACAAGCTGATTAGATTCCCCAGATTACTCTTCAAACTCGAGCAATGGCTCGTAACGCTTGTCGGTCAACATGCGCATAAACGCTACGAGAGCATCGACACTACGCTCATCAAGCGCGCGTGTAGACTGAAGTTCTTCAAGCGCAATGTTATTCGCCACTTCCGGCGCGCCCCACTGCTGATCAGTTTCTGGATTGATCTGCGCTTTTGAGCCTTTTGCCTGGTATTTGTTATAGAACTTCACCACCGTGCGAAGATCCGCGAATACACCGTTGTGCATATACGGCGCTGTGATTGCCACGTTGCGTAAAGTGGGCACTCGGAATTTTCCATCCTGGGCTGCATCGTCGATCGCGGGATTTTCCAATAGCCCATGATCCACATGCGCAGCACCACGACCGTTCGCTTCGCGCAGCGCGCTGTTAGCGGGTACACCGATGTTGTGATAACGATAATTGCTGAAAGTCTCGAGTTTACTTTCAGGGAGTGTTTGCAACTGATGGCACTTGTTGCAATTGGCGAACTGGTTTGAAAAGAACAGGGTCATGCCAAGCGTTTCCTGTTCGGTAGGTGTGTATTCACCTCGCAGATATCGGTCGTAGCGCGAATCGAAAGGCGAAAAAAATTCAGTGCTTTCAAATGCTGCGATGCTTTCCTGCATGCCCGCAAACGCAGCTTTAGGATCATCAAGAACATCATCACCAAACAGGTCCTTGAACGCATATCCGTAGTTCATGTTCTCCTTGAGTCTTTGCTGAACCAATGAACTGTCGGGCATCGCCATTTCGTCAGGATTGAGTGGCGGCCCTCCTGCCTGCGCGGCAAGAGTATCGGCGCGTCCGTCCCAGAACAGACCACCCACATAGTCGTTGTTCTCGTTCAATTGAAAAACCGGAATCTGGCTTGCATAAGAAATGGTGGGAGCGTTGCGATCACCAATGGTATGCATATCACCACCCATGGACGCAGCCGCACCAACACCGCTTTCGCGCCAATCCACAAATGCGCGCGCCGGATCGTGACACGTGGCACAGCTTTGGGTGCGGTCGAGTGAAAGATTCACATCGAAGAACAAGGCCTGACCCAGGTCACGCAGTTTTTGTTCACGTGCAGGATCAGTCGCTATGGATTCTTCAGCATAAGCATAATTTGCGAGCGAGATAAACAGCAGGCAGACAAGCGTTGCCTTTACGCTTCTCATGATTTTGTGCCGACCTCAACTAGTGTGAGATGGTTGTCCCAGAATAACTGCTGCAGCTGTGACTCTTCATGTTCCGTGATGACACCAGAAGCGAGCTCTATGTGTGCGAGCCGACCCGTGCCAGTACTGAACGCAAATCCTGTATCAGTTGCACACACGCCACACCCATCACGCGCACGAATCGAATTCACCATGACGCCATCCTCGGCATCCCAGAAAGTCAGCATATTGCCCACCGGACATGAAGCCACAAAATGGCGACCGTCTTCGGCGAAACGCATGGAACCGACGTATTGTTTCATCTGCACCTGCACTTCTGGGGGAGCCAATAATAATTTCAACTCTTCGCCGCGCTGGTGTGTTGCAACAAGTGGCACTTCAAGAAATGGTTCACCCTCGAACTGCATGCCGATAATGATGCGCCCTGCGGCATTGACGTCCATATGACGAATGCTGGCCTGATGAAATTCTTGCGGTAGAAATTGTTGCTCGAGTAATTCACCAGTATTGCGATTTATGTATGCGAGCGACGGCACCATACTATCCACGTTGAGGTTGTCCCTATCATGTGCCGGATGAGTACGGATGCCGCCATTGGCGATAGCCAGGGTTTCGTCGTCGGGCATCAGCAACAGTTCATGTGGGCCGACACCGTAACTTGGAAATTCCTGCACACGGGTTAAATCAACTGTTGAACCTTCGCCGCTGACTTCCCACACAACCACGCGACCACTGTCGCCTTGCTGGTCTTCGAAATCACTTTCAGTCGTATAAAAATGCTTTCCATCGGCGGAGAAAATGCCGTGACCAAATACGTGACGATCAGCAGGCACACGAATTTCGCGAACTATCGTTCCGGTTGCCAAGTCACCCAGGCTTAACCATGAGCCGGGACGCCGCGCAACTACCACGAAAAATCCCTGCTGCTGGTTAACTGCAATGTGATGGGCGCGCTCTGGCAACGCAGATTTGAAAACCGCAACCGCACCGGCCTCAGTAAAAGTAAAACCCGTCACCCAGTGTTTATCGTCTGCATCCGAAGCCGCACTCAAAAACAGTGGAGACTGACCGGCGCCCTGTTTTGCGCTCACGAGTGCGGGAGTTCCAAACAGGAGAACTCCTAAACCCAGCATCTGACGGCGGTTAAATTTCATGTTGTTGATAAAAACCTGTAGTTAACAATGTGCGATAGAAGGATCAGTCACCATCGAGGCTATTGAAGCCCAGATAAAGATCAGTTTTTTTCAAAGAGGCTTCGAGGAGTTCAAACAACGCGCTCAGATCACTCGCTGCCTGTTTGAGTGTGGCGTAACCACTTTCTGTTTCAAGCGCCACTGTCATCGAGTCGGGCAGTTCAGCGAGAGTCGCTTCGACCTTCGCAAAGCCGGCGTTGATGCCCTCAATATCTTCGGGAGGCAGCACCGTGTTCAGGGCTGGATTACCGGCATTAAAAAATCTATTGAGACTGGCGACGTCGATCTTGAGATTACGGATGGAACGTTCCGATCGCCAGGATTCGGCACGCCGCACTCGGGCTTCAGCCTGACTTTCACCAATGATGGCTTCGATTTTTTGCTGCTGCAGACTGCGGATCGGTTCTACCAAGGCCTTCAGGTAATCGATGGTCGCGTCTTCAGAGCTTTCGAAAAAACCGCGCTCATCGGCGGTTTCAACGGTTTTACGAAATTCATCTGCCCAACGCTGGGCGACACCGGCCGCAATCTCGTCCAGATTGGCGGCAATGGCCTGAACTAAATTGCAACGATAGGAATCGGCCTGCAGTTCTTCAAGACTCTTGTCGTCGAACAACAGCATTTCCAATGCCTGCAAACCCTGCACGCCGACACTCTGGCGCGCAAAATTTTCACTACTCAATACCGTGCTGTCCTTACCTGCGATCAGCGCAGAGAGTTGGCGTCCGCCCGTGCCATTGTCGTCAGGCCAGTATTGCAACCGGTAGTTCCAGTTGAAGTACGTGATGGGGCCAAACTGGATGTGCTGGACAGCCTGCCAGCCGTCCATGGTGGTCTGGAACGCCGCTTGTATTTCGGCAAGCGATTGCGGCGTGACATTGCTGCAAAAGCCCGTGGCTTGTTCATTCATCGCTGCAGCTGCAGTGGCGAATGTTGTGTAGTCAGGAATAACAACTGCATCGGTAAGCGCGAGGTTCACCTCGGTCCAATTGGTCGCCTGGGCGAAAACTGGTCCGCTTAGCAGCAGAGATAGGGCCAAAACGGCGGATTTCATGGAAGTCATTCCTAATTAAGAATGATTCGCATTATAGTCTATGCAGCCAACTATGCAAAATTTCGCGTTCTGATGCGGTTAATTGCCCATAGGCACTGACCGACTGAGCGGCTTCACCACCGTGCCAGAGGATTGCTTCCTCCAACGAAGTGGCGCGGCCGTCATGAAGATAAAACCTCACCATTGCCAATCCCCATAGAGGCGCCGTACGCCATTCGGCAGCTTGGGACAATTCGTTCGCCTCGGCTGCCAGCTCTGGGCCCATGTCGTGCAGAAGCAGATCGGTAAAGGGGCTGATCAGCTCGCCTCCTGCCGGTAATGAAGGTTTATGGCATGCGC
>JAZKES010000154.1:33718-36803 GCA_040386995.1 Pseudomonadota bacterium
TCACCCTGCTGATGAGCTGGAGCCAGACCCTGCAAATAGGTCAGCAATAAACCCAGAATCGTGTCGGAAACCTCGGGATCGGTGCTCGACGGAGAATTACCAGCCGCCATTTGCAGACAATTGGCCTGGTCCTGTGTGCAATCGCCGAACGCGGAAGGAAAGATCGAATTTCCAAGCCCCATATCCAGACTCAATGCCTTCGCGATCTGCATGGTGAGCGAATAACTTTCAGCCTTCCAGCCAAAGCGACCTGTCATCAGTTTGCCTGTTGCCACCTCTGGCACTTCACTGATGCGCCCGGAGATACCGTCGCCGTTGATGTCATCGGGATCGGCTATCGACTCCAGGTATTCCACTGGCACTTGTTCGAGAAGGTGTAGGCCAGCGAGCGAGGGCGCAATACGCGCGGAAACAGGCTTATGTAATTCGCCGTACTGCATGTCATCAAGCTCGTAGGCCGGCTGATGCATCACCACCTCAGTGCCGTCCTCGAACAGTTTTATGTGATCGCGCGTAACGAGTCTTACCTGCGCTTCGGCACGTAATCCCTGTACCGCGCGGGTCTGCAGAAACTCACCATACACAGGATCATCTGTAACGATAATAAGTGAGTCGGCTAAATCACCTCTACCGCCGCGAGGGTGACAAGTTGAACACGAGCGCGCATTAAAGAAAGGACCAAGGCCATCGGAGGCAGCAGTCGAGGCTGGTGCGGAAACCCAGGTTTTTTCGAACAAGGCTTTGCCGGCAAGACTATCGAGAGAGGGTAATCCCTGGGCCGTCGCAAAATCAGCTGAGAAACAACTCAACAACAAGCACAGGAATGGTAGTTGCGAAGATACGTTACGCACGCGACTGTATGGTTGAATCGATTTTCTCGCGTGTGTTTTCACATGACTGACGTTACTGCGGAGGCGGCAGACTGTCGGAACCTTCAATACTGATGTTCTGCAGCTGCAACTGGTTGATGATTTTTTCGATGGTACGGGTTTCTTCCATCAACGAATTAACCACGCGATTGATGATCTCTTCACCCTCGGTATTGTTGTTTGCGATCAACACATCATAGGTCTGGCCAGCCTCGCCTTTTTCGACGAGAGTCGTCATCGCGAGTTCCGTGGCTTCGAGGCGCGCACTCATTTCAGCATGTAATGGCGCTGCGTCTACCTTGATCATATCTTCAAGGCTTGCGCCATCGATCTTGTCGCCATTCACGCGCGTATATTCACCGCGGTACACATTGCTGATGCCTTTGGCATCGTAAAAATGCGACCAATGGGTATTGTCGGAAAAACAGTCATGTTCTTCTTCAGGATCGTGCAGTAACAATCCGAGCCTGACACGCTCACCCGCAAGTTCGCCATAGGCCAGACTGCCCATGCCGGTCAGGATCGTCGCAATCCCGCCTTCTTCACCCTTGCTGCGAAGGTCTGTATACGCTGCTCCGTCCAGCGCCCAATCCTGCACCATTTCTTCAAGATCAGTAACGAGCAACGAAGTGGCACTCTCCAGATAAGCACGGCGGCGTTCGCAATTGCCATTCGTACAGGCATCAAGTGAATAGTCGGTATAAGGCCTGGCGCCTGCACCGGGATTGGTACCGTTCAGATCCTGGCCCCACAACAAAAATTCGATCGCGTGATAACCAGTCGCGACATTGGTATCAACCCCATCAAGTCCATGCAGGGTTTCACCAAGTAACTGCGGGGTAATGTTGGCTGCATCAACACTGATGCCTTCGATATCGACCAGCGGATTGGCGATGATATTCGCTGTGTAAAAATAGTTATTTTCGGATTCCATCCCATAAGCGGGCGCTACGTAATCAATCAGGCCTTCATCAAGCGGCCAGGAATTCACGCGTCCTTCCCACTCGTCAACGATTGTATTGCCAAAGCGAAATGCTTCTGTCTGCTGATATGGAATACGCGCCGCGCGCCAGGCATCTTGCGCAGCACTTTGGGTTGCTGCAGACGGTTGCGCAAGAAACGCATCAACTGCTTTTTCGAGTTCCTGCGCGGTCGACAGTGCATCGCCGTAACTTGCCTGGGCAATGGAAATATAGGTATCGATAATTGCAGATCGCGCGGGTGCAACAGGCTCGGCAACTTGTGTCACGCAACCCGAAAGCACACTTACGGACAGCAACGCAGAAACCTGCCATAGAGAAACTCTGTGGTGAACAGCTGAATTCATCGGGGATATTACTCTTCTTTGTTATATGCGCTGGAAGATCCGTCCAGCGTCTGAAGCGAGTCTATCATAGCTTGCGTAGGCGTCAGGAATCAGGATTGCAGAAGTGAGGCACGTAATTGCGAGACGCTATCTGCGTGGTTTTAGTCACGATGCCAGCAGCCGGGCGCGGGAAACAGCGCCGGGTTGCGAACGAGCAAAAGGGAATTAACAAGCGGACACAGAGAAGGCTCTCAGCGAAACGACGAGAGCCTGAAGATCATTAATCGACGTGACGGAACACGCGACCATCGACCATGAACATCACATCTTCAGCGATGTTCGTGCTCAGGTCGGCTATACGTTCCATGTAGCGCGACGTGGACAACAGGTTCATCGCGATCTCGGCCTTGCTGACATCCTGATGAATGATGCGCTGCACTTCAGCGTACATTTCACGATTGATCGCATCCACTTGATCGTCCATCTTGATCACGCTGCGAGCGAGATCAACATCAAGACTGACCAACGCGTCGAGTGATTTACGCACCATCGTGCGGACCAATATCGGCAGCTCTACTGCAAACTCGTGGAATATCGGAATCGGAGTCTGGGTAGCAAGGAAGATCGCGCGTTTGGCAATGTTCTTCGCAAAATCACCCATACGCTCAAGGTCATTGTTTACTTTCAGCACCACGACGATAAAACGCAAATCAACGGCAACTGGCTGATGCAATGCGAGTATCTTCAGACACTCTTCCTCGATATGCACTTCCTTGTCATTGATTTCTTTTTCGTACTGCATGACACGATCGGCCAGTTCCGTCTCGCGATTATTCAGCGCAAGAATAGCGGCATTTATAGCACTCTCGACGAGGTTTCCGAGCTGGAGTACTTCTTTTTTGAGGGCTTC
>JAZKES010000155.1:0-5775 GCA_040386995.1 Pseudomonadota bacterium
CACGGACACGGGTTCATCGCCGCAAGAAGCTGAAAGCGGGCTGGCAAGCGCACCTGATAACGCGCTCGCGCAATCTGGATGTAACCGGCTTCCATTGGTTCGCGCATTACTTCGAGTACACGCGGGCTGAATTCCGGCAGCTCGTCGAGAAATAAAACGCCGTGATGCGCGAGGCTGATTTCACCGGGATGCAGTGTGCTACCACCACCTACTAACGCAACAGCGGAACTCGTGTGATGTGGTGTTCGGAACGGCGGTTTGCGCCAACTGTGTAGTGCGAATTCTGTTTTGGCGATGGATTGAATCGCGGCAACTTCCATTGCCTGTTCTTCAGTCAACGGTGGAAGAATCGTTACGAGTCTGCTCGCAAGCATCGTTTTACCTGTGCCGGGAGGACCGCGCATCAACAAGTTGTGGCCACCTGCTGCTGCGATCAGTAGTGCGCGTTTTGCACTTTCTTGGCCTACGACATCCTGAAAGTCGATGTTGTGATCCCACTCGGGCATTACTGGTACCGGTGGCGCCTGCAATGGCGTTTCACCTTTGAAGAATGGTAGTAGGTCGAGTAGATGGCTGCACATGCCAATATCCATGTGTGCGAGTACTGCCGCTTCTGCCGCGTTATCGCAAGGCACGATGCAGCCACGTTGTTCGCGGTGGCACGCGATGATGCCAGGCAAAATACCATTCACTTTACGGATCGCGCCCGACAACGCGAGTTCACCCATGAACACTTTGTTCTTGAGACTCGCTTTGTCGATCTGTCGGGATGCCGCGAGTATGCCAACCGCAATCGCGAGATCAAAGCGGCCGCCTGCTTTTGGTAGATCGGCAGGCGCGAGATTTATCGTGATGCGGCGTTGCGGAAATTCCAGTTGCGAATTGAGGATCGCGCTGCGCACGCGCTCCTTGCTTTCTTTCACCGCCGTTTCGGGCAGGCCGACAATATTGAAACCCGGCAAGCCGTTAGACAGGTGTACTTCCACAGTGACGAGTGGTGCATCGATACCAATATTGGCGCGTGAGTAAACAAGAGCCAGTGCCATGCTGCGTCCTTGCAGATTCGCTTTTGAGATAGGCGATGGTTTGTCGTGAAGTGGCATGTGACGCTTTGACGGTGGTTGCGTCAGGAAATGTTTGCATGCTGGTCAGATAAAAATAGTGCAGGAAAGTAAAACTTGCCAACTTTTATGCTGATCACTGAATACTCGGAGGGTATGAAATTTCAAGCCCCAGATTACCTCAGACAAGATTTGTAAAACTGTAGGTGAAGGTGCTCATCCACGGCGATAAGCAGACCCACCTTGGTGAATCGACCAACGCAATGTGTTTTTGGAATACTGCGGTGTTGATCCTGAATAGAAAAGTCTTAGCTGACATCACGTTCACTTTTCTAGCCGTTCTCAAACGCGTTGACGTTTTTCTGCTCATATCTCGACAGCAGATTTTGTACGTCGGCAAGACGAATAGGTTTGACGAGGTGATGATTGAAGCCAGCTTCACGTGTCTTGCGCTTGTCTTCCTCTTGCCCCCAACCGGTAACAGCCACGAGGAAAACCTGATCACCCCACGATAGCTGACGAATCTGTTTTGCGGCATCGATACCATTGATGCCTGGCATGCCGAGGTCCATCAGTATTATCTGCGGCGCAAAATTTTTGCCCTCTTCCAATGCTTCGCTGCCATCGAACACGGCCTTAACCTCGTGGCCTAGCGTACGCAGCAAGAGTGCAAGTGTTAAGGCGGCGTCTTCGTTGTCGTCGACTACCATGATGCGGTGCGCGTCATTCGGCTTCAGATTTACTTGTTCGGGACGCTGTAAGGTTGCGCTTGCTGGAAGCAGCGGAAGGACCACGATAAAACGTGTGCCCTTGCCGAGCCCAGGGCTTTGTGCGCGAATCGTGCCACCATGTTTTTCGAGCAGCGACCGCGCGAGCGTCAGGCCAATGCCAAGGCCGCTACGGGTGCGTGTGAGCGGAGTTTCAATCTGGATGAATGCCTCGAAAACCCGGTCAAGCATTTCTGCTGACATGCCAATGCCGTTGTCTTCTATCGACACTTCGAGTGAGTCGTTGATACGTTTGCCAACAAGCGCAATGTCGCCGCCTGGATGTGTGTAGTGAGCAGCATTTGATAACAGATTGAGAAATACCTGCGACAGTCGCACTGGATCGCCGTTCAGCAGCACGGGCGCTTCAGGCAACATGATTCTGAGCGTGTGATTCTTTTGTTCCATCAAATCGCTGGTGGCTTCTATCGCCACCTTAAGAATTTCATCGAACACCACAACTTCATTCTGCAGACTGACCTTGCCGCGCGAAATACGCGAGACATCCATCAGATCATCCACTAACCGAACCAGGTGATGGGTTTGCCGCTCCAGAATTTCGTAAATCTCAGTTCGCTTCTCTTCATCAACTTTGCGCATCAACTCAAGACCAGTGCGAATTGGCGCGAGCGGGTTGCGTAACTCGTGCGCAAGCGTTGCGAGGAAGTCGTCTTTGTTACGATCTGTTTCCTTGAGTTCCTGTACTTTTTGTTCGAGCTTCTGGTTCAGTTGCAAGACCTCTTCGCGCGCACGCTTACGTTCGTTGGCTTCGAGCGCGAGTTCGAGATTGGTGGTTTCGAGTACGTCTGTGCGTGTTTCAATTTCGAGCAGCATGTCATTGAATGCATCGACGAGAACACCGACTTCGTCCTCAGACATTTTTTTTGCGCGACGCGTGTATTCCTTGCGACTGACGACTTCGCGCGCGATGCCCGCGATAGATAACACAGGGCTTGTGATGATTGACTGTAAACGGATCGATACGATGATAGTTATCAGCATTGCGATCAGTGCGACCGTTGCAAGAATGGTCACGAAACTCATCGCCCTTTCCCGCACCAGATAGTCTGCGCGTAAATAAACCGTACCGAGTAACTCACCACTAAACGTGATGCGCTTGTACATCAGCATGTTGCCGTTTTCGATGCTTACAGTTTCCGCGGCCGGCAGTGGCGGCAAATCGGGGTTTTCATCTTTGCGGAAGTAGGTCGCAAAAATTTTGTTGTCGGCATCATAGATAGCAGCGGCGCTGACCGTCGGCCTTACCTGAAGGAGACGCAGGTTTTCGCGCGCAATTTCTTCATCACGAAATTGCAGTGCTGGCGCAGTTGAATAAGCCAGTAGTTCTATGAGAGTAGTCATGTCGCTTTCGCGAGCATCACGAAAGGAATTTATATCGTAGATAAAAATGGCAATGCCTGTGACCAGCAAGGCGCAAAAAGTGGTCAGCATTATGACTGCGAGTAACTTCGTGCGAATGGAATAAAACTTTTTCACGGCCGGCCTGCCACGCTCCTTGCAATCTGCAGCAGGCGCGAACTGATCTCGAGGTCGGCAGCTTGGGCATTCGTGAGCGATACGTCGAAACGAACCTTGCCATCTACCAACGCGAAATTTATGACGCTGTTTGGGAGCAAGCCACTGCCATTTTCGGTCACAGCCAAAATGGAATCAGCCGCAGCAGCCTGCAGCATTGCGGCAGATTGTGCTTGCTGACTTTGGGCGACAAAAAGCACATGAAGACCGCTCACATCAGCGCCAGGTTCCAGCTCGCGCACTTCAATTGGATGGCCCTGCACATTGTCGGTCGTGAGTTGCTTGAGGTTGTTGGCAATTTCATTAGCGCCAACCACGCCGAAGACAAGCGGTTGATTGGCAGGGCCCAGCTGATCAGCGGGCCATTCCACATACAACGTGAATTGATAGAGAAAAGCAGTTTTAAGATCGTACTCGGAGAGCTCCCCTGGGGTCTGGGCATCCACAGCAACAACCGCAAGCAGCATTGCAAGCAGGACGAACGCATGCCCCAATAGCTTGCGCTTCTTATTGCTGTGGAATACTCCAGGCTTAACCATTTATCAAAGTGTCCATCGAAAGCCAAAGAGTATGCTACGGCTGATCACGTTGCGATCGGTGAATGATGCGAACTCCGCATGTCGTCCATGCAACAGGTTATTGGCTGTTACGGAGAGCTCAAAGTTCTCAACAGGCAACCAACCAAGATGCAGATCCAGTTCAGTGTAAGCAGGTACTGGCGCGTTCTTCAGCTCATCAACTCTGCGCAGATATAGGTCCATCTGCAAGTTTTGCTGGAAGTCATGGCTCGAACGCAGTGTCCACTGGTAGTTCGGATCATTATGCAGGCTTGAACTATTGGTTCCCGCAAATATTTCCGTCGCACCATTTTTTAATTCCAGATCTTTTTCAATCGTATTCAGGCCGGCGGACAAACGCCATGCGTCGTATACCTGCCATGTCGTCCAGGCTTCCATGCCCCACGAATTGCCCTTGATACCATTAATCACATATTGAGGATAAGGCAATGCAGAAGGACTGCGTAATTTGTCCCATTCATACCGGAACAACGTGATCGAATAGTTTACTGAAGTAGAAGGTTGCGCACGGTAGCCCAACTCGTATACATGAGCAACTTCGGAATCGAAGTTCGGACCACCTGCGAGAATGAACGGCGGCTTTTCGGGAAAGAATATATCGCGGTCAAAACGCGATGGGGCTCTTACTGCGCGGGACCAACTGCCCCACAACAAATGATTATCACTTATGTCCCAGGCTACGCGCAGACTCGGCAGCTGTTCGCGATCCGTATAATCATTCCACTCCAGCTTGATACCCGGCGTGACACGGAAATTTTCGCTAAGGGTAATCTCGTCCTGCACAAACAATGTCTGCCAGCTCAGATCTCGCTGCGACGGCACGTAGACACTGAAGAAGCCACGATCCACTTCATCCTCGGCATATCGATGCGACAAGCCCCAAACGATTTCGTGTTTCGCTGACCCAGTCGTCTTCGAAAAATGGTATTGAAATTCTGCGTCGTAAATATCGGAGGTTGGGCTGAACAGCGTGTTTTCGTCACGCTCGTTATAACTCCAGTAAGTCTGAAGCTTGAAATCTGAGCCGTTGTCTAGCTGACGGGACCACAGTGCCAGCAAGTTGCTGGCTTCTACCTCGATTGGCGGAAACTGGAAGTTCAGGAACATGCCACGCAGCTGGGATTCTCCCTGCAAGGTATCGCCCTGCACCATGACTTGCTGATTGCTGCCATTCCAGTCGACACGAAAGCCAACTTGTTTGCGACTGAATTCATCGATGCCATCGGTACCCGTGGTTCTGAAGGTGTTATCCCAACCATTTTTCTTTGCGAACACACGCCAATCTATCTGCGAGCCTATGCTCCCACCCGTTCTGATGCTGGCGCTGTATTCACTGTTGCCAGTCGCACCTTCCATCAACGTGCTACGGGTTTGCGAGGTATTTTTGGTGATGATGTTGATTACGCCATTTACCGCATTTGCACCCCACAACGTGGCGCCAGGTCCGCTGATAACTTCGATACGCTCGATATCAGGCAAACTGGTCCCCTGCATTTCCCAGAACACACCGGAAAAAAGCGGGGTGTAGATAGTACGTCCATCAAGCAGGACGAGAAGTTTGTTGCCTATCTGATTGTTGAAGCCGCGTGCGGATATCGCATATTCGAAAGCATTTGTGCGAGCTACCTGCAAATTGGGTGCAAGCCGCAAGATTTCCGGCAAAGAAGTTTTTCCTGACCGCCTGATGTCGTCAGCAGTAATAACAAATACCGATGCCGCCGCGCGCGACAAACTTTCCGCCCGACGCGAGACGGAAGATATTTGCATATCCATCAGTTGAGAAATGTCTGTGCTGGCCAGAGCTGGCGAAAAGCCTGACTCCTGAGCATAAGC
>JAZKES010000155.1:5875-15040 GCA_040386995.1 Pseudomonadota bacterium
GCAAAAGCAAAAATATGCGCATCGGTATTTTTTTTGCCTTGTATAAGATCCGTGAGAATTTCCGCAGCAATCACGCTGAACGTAATCCCGTTGCCACCATAACCCATCGCAAACAGTATGCGCTTGTGATCGTATGGTCCGATGTACGGCAAACCATCTTTGGTTTCGCTGAACGTGCCAGCCCATGCAAAGTCGGTCTCGAACGGAATCTCCGGAAATAACTTGTTGAACTTCTGTAATAGTTCAGTGCTTTTGCGCGAGATGAGACGGTCGCGTTTATCAGGTGAATAAAAGTTTTCATCTCGACCACCCACAATGATGCGATTGTCACCGGTCGTGCGTAAATAGTGGTAAGGAGTTGTCGTCTCCCAAATCAACGAGTTTTTGTACCACTGATTTTTTCGCGGCAGCGGTTTACTTATGATCGCGTAGCTTGAATGCACCCTGCTGAAATTGGTATCCAGAAATTTTTGCGATTCATACCCAGCCGCCATCACTACATATCTTGCTTTTATCTTGTGGCCGTTTTTGGTTTCAACCGTTACGCTTCTGTCAGAGGTTGTCAGTTGCACGATCTCCGTCAGTTCATGAATCCGCCCTCCCATCGCGGCGACTTCTTCAAGCAGAAAATTTGTCATGAGATAAGGATTCACTTGTGCGGCGTCTTCCGAAAGAAGACCGGCAGGAGCGCTGAAACCAAAGTTGTCCTGAATATTTTTTTCGGACACCAACCTGACTGCTATGCCCATTTGGCGTCTTGCCTTGAGTTCTGGCTCCAGTATTTCTTTCACATGTTTTTTATATGTCGCGTACCACAAACTCGGGTGTCGCTCGAAGTCGGCCTTATCTGGAAACTTCTCGCAGATGGTTTCGATTTTTGCAATCGCTTCAAGACAAAGTGCGTATGCGCGTTGCGCATTTTGCTCGCCGCTTTTTTTACTCAATTTAAAAAGGGGCGTATCAATTTCATACTGCAGCATCGCGGTGCTTGCCGAGGTACTGCCGTGGGCCACATGTTGTTTTTCGACGAGTGTTACTTGCAGGCCGGCCTTGCACAACTTATGACTGATGAGCGCACCGGTTATACCGCCGCCAATGACGAGTACGTCCGTTGTTAAATTTTCGAGGAGTGTTGGAAAGGAATGTTTCAGTCCTTCACTGATCATCCAGAAAGGATAGTCTGAGTGCAGGTTCACAGGAGGTAATCCTGATGAAGAAATTTAGCGAGCCTGTCACGAGCTTGCGAAATGACAAGGTTAAGATCTGGGTATTTGTTTCCATTCGAATAGACATCTCGGCGCACGTACATCTCCTTGTTCATGCATTAAATCCAGTGCCCATACTATACAAAACCTCGCGCGTGGGCGAATCAGAAAGTTTGCAAGTACTCACCTATTGATGAGTTGAAAAAGCAGACGATATTTTTGCAAGTTAAGAGGTGATTATTATTTTTTTCGTAAGCGCGGCGGCAGCGGAATTTTACAGAAAGATAATTTTTCAAATCGAACTGCTGCTAGTATGATGCGGCCCCTGCAACCAGTAGCCCGCCCGATGAAGCAGTTAAATTCCCGCCAGCACCAAGCAGTACGATACATCGATGGTCCTCTTCTGGTGCTCGCAGGCGCAGGCAGTGGCAAGACCAGCGTGATCACGCAAAAAATCGCCTGGATGATTAATGAATGTGGCTACAAACCCAATCATATCGCCGCAGTGACTTTCACCAACAAGGCTGCGCGCGAAATGCGCGAACGTGTGAGCCAGTTGTTAAAAGGCGTGAGCACAAGGGGCCTGATCATCTCCACGTTTCACCATCTTGGGCTGACAATCATTCGCCGCGAGTGCAGCCACCTCGGACTTAAAAGCAGCTTTACTATTTTTGACGATCAGGATTGTTTGTCTCTTCTGCGCGAGCTCATGCATAAAGAAGGTGACGCTGATGATGAGCAACTTAAAAAACTGATCAGCATGATTTCCAACTGGAAAAACCAGTTTCTAACGCCCGCCCAGTCGCTCGCAATTGCCGCCACGCCCGAAGAAGTACTCGGCGCAAAATTATATGAGTCGTACCAACGCCATCTAAAGGCATACAACGCGGTCGATTTCGATGACTTGATCATGTTGCCTGCGTTGTTATTCCAGACCAATGCTGAAGTGCTGCAAAAATGGCAGCGGCATATTCGTTATCTTCTGGTAGACGAATATCAGGATACGAACAACATGCAATACAACCTCGTCAAACTACTGATAGGTGACCGGGGTTGCCTGACCGTCGTAGGTGATGATGATCAATCCATTTATTCATGGCGTGGTGCACGGCCGGAAAACATGCAACTGCTGCAGGTGGACTATCCAACGCTTAATGTCATCAAGCTCGAACAGAATTATCGCTCGACCAACACTATTCTCACCGCCGCCAACGCGCTGATTGCGAATAACACACACGTGTTCGAGAAATCGCTGTGGAGTGAATATGGCAAGGGTGATCCGATTCGTGTGCTGGTCACGGGCAGTGAAGAAGCGGAGGTCGAGCGTATTGCTACGGAGATCCTGCTGATGACCGTACATAAACGACTGCACTTCAAGGATTTTGCGGTGTTGTATCGTGGCAATCATCAGGCGCGTTTGCTGGAAATTCAGTTGCAGGCACATCAGGTGCCGTATGTATTAACAGGTGGCACTTCGTTTTTTTCGCGAACGGAGATCAAGGATCTCATGGCCTATCTGCGGCTGTTGATCAACCCCGATGACGACAACGCATTTCTGCGCTGCATCAATACACCGCGTCGCAAGATTGGTCCGTCGATGCTGGAAGCGCTCGGTAATTATGCGAACAGTGCTGGTGTCAGCATGTTCACAGCCTGTGGTCACATGGGAATTGCGCAACATCTCAACGATGGGCAGATGGAGAAGTTTCGCGAGTTTCATGGATGGCTCGAAAGCAAAAGTGAATTGATCGGACGTGGCGAAGGTATCCAGATCGTTAATGAATTGATCGACGATATTGATTACGAAGGCTGGCTACAGCAAACCTGCAGTTCGCCGTCTGCCGCTGAGCGCGCACAGGCCAACGTGCAAACACTGTTGACCGCACTTGCCGCCAGCATTACTAAAGCCAAAACAGAAGGCGATGACGGTGACCTCGAAACAGCGATCAACAAACTCATTTTGCGTGATCTGCTCGAACAGCAGGATCAGGCGGAAGAATCCAATCGCGTACAGCTGATGACGCTCCATGCGGCCAAGGGCCTGGAGTTTCCGTTTGTGTTTATCATGGGGATGGAAGAGGAATTGCTGCCACACCGCAACAGCGTGGAGAGCGGCACCATCGAAGAAGAACGTCGTCTCGCTTACGTTGGTATCACGCGCGCCCAGCGCATGCTGACCTTCACACTCGCGAGCCAACGCAAGCAATATGGCGAAGTGCTGGAAACGACACCGAGCCGATTTCTTGAAGAACTGCCGCAAGAACTACTCGAGTGGGATGGCCGCAAGAGTGATATGACGCCCGAAAAATCGATCGAGCGTGGCAAGGAAACACTGTCGCGTCTGAAGAGTCTTTTTGACTAGAACTTTAATTGTTAGATAACCCAATTTGGAACACTGACGGCTACGGAACTCAGGCCTGGATGATGGAGACTTCGCAATCAAGTCTGATCTAACTGAGAGGGCTATTAAGCAAGTACGTATCCAGTGTGATCGAGCTGAGACGGTTTTTTCGTAAATACGTCATATCCGCGCCCGCGGGTATCCAGCAAAATCAACAACCTGGATTCCCGCGGGCTCGGGAATGACGAATAGATTCCGGTCCCCGCCTTCGCGGGTCAAGTTTTAGAAGCCGCAGGACTGACGAATTAATCAGGACCTTTGGGATTAACGGTGGGTAGGCGACTCAGGTTAAAACACTAACGGTTACAGAACTCAGGCCTGGGCGATGGCAACTTTGCAACCCAGTCTGATCGAACTGAGAGGGTGCTAAACAAGTGAGTATCCAGGCTGATTGAGCTGAGAGGGCTTCTAAGTCAATACGTCATACCCGCGAAAGCGGGTATCCAGAAGAATCAACAACATGGATTCCCGCCTGCGCGGGAATGACGAATTAATCAGAGCCTTTTGGATATTAACGGTGGGTAGGTAACTCAGGTTAGAACACTAACGGTTACGGAACTCGGATCTGGATGATAGAGACTTCGCAATCCAGTCTGACGGAACGTTATGCCAGGGCTAGGGTTGTTAAGCGAGGGTGTAATCTGGAGCGGTACTAAGTTACGGGCAAGTACTGCACTCGCCCGTAACCGGGAAGAGTTTTACTGCGCGGTTTCTGCAGCCATCACCATGTAATCTACCGTTGCCTTGATGTCGTCAGGCGAGCAATCGTTGCACAAACCTTTCGGCGGCATCAGGCCATTGTTAAAACCATTAATGGCACTTTCATAAAGAACATCTACACCTTTGGCTATACGCGGGGCCCAGGCTTCAGCATTGGCATAGACCGGCGCGTTGTTGGCACCGGTACCGTGACAGGCGAAACAGAAAGTGTCGTATACGACTTTTGGTTCTTTTGGTCCGGTGCTGGTGCTGGGGAGTACCAGGCCGGCGGCACATTCGGTGCCGATTACGCACACTTCGGAAGGGTTCTGGATACGCGCAGCGATTTCATCTTCCACCGCGGCTGAAGCAAAGCCACCTGAAAACACGGTCAGGGCACCTAACAACATCAACGCCAATCTGCTTGCACTGAAATCAGTCTTACTCGACACGTCACTTACCTCTTGGCATGGGATGTCCTGGCCAGAACATCTTTTGAAATCACGGGAATCCTGGCGCAGCCAGGTACAAAGGCCGCGAATTATAGATGGAAACGGGGTCTACCGGAACTGCGAGACCACGCGAAATGGGATTTTGAGTGCCAGTGCGGACGGTTTTCCGGCGAGCCGCGATCAACGACCAATCGAAAAATAGATAGGCACACTGTTGTAATAGATGTCACGAGGGGCGCTGTCAGTCGCATAACCAACAAAAACCCTGAATTGCTGGCCTGCGAGGTGGCTGCCGGCGACCATGAGGTCTTCCACCACACTGACATTTTCGAGCGCGGAAAGTGGCCCCTGGCGGTAGGGAACCAGGCTCGCTACCTTTCCATCGGTTAACACAAACTTGCCCGCACTGTTTTTGATGTATTGCTTAGTGCCTGCGCCAGTGCCGAGTATGGCCAGTACATAAATTGAGCCATCCTGCCCGACCTGGGACGGATCAGGCACAAGCTGGGCATTTACGTCGACGAACTCCTGAGCCGCGAAACTGCTGCGGAAGTTAACCCCATCAGCCGAGGCACCTCCCGAAAACAACAGCGGGCTCACTTGGACGTTGGGGTTGGTATTCACTACCGTTGCGAGCGGTGGCAGCGTGGAGTTCGTCATTGTTATGGTGTAGCTACCGACATTACCGAGGCACTTCTCCGGTACGACGTAGGTGTTCGCCATTAGCAGGTAGTCGCCAGCCGGTAAAACTTCGGCAACGCGCGCGTCGCACCCGCCGCTAAAGTCATCGAATATCATCTGGTTGCCCAACGCCCGATTAGTGATGATCAATACCGGATCCAGCTCATTCGACTGCATGCGAATATTCAGATAGGTGGGTTCACTCAGACTGAATTCGTATACATCCAGGAAACTCGGATCGTCATTACCGCCAAACAAATCCATCACGCGACAGTCGCCGTTCTGTAACGCGTTGCTAACGCTGGTATTCAGATTGATAGCGGAAAAAGCACAGTTACCCGGCGGACTGTAGATCGCACTAACGCCTGCGAGGTCGTCAACCTGCAGGGTGTTAATCTCCGTTACGAACGGCGCCATGATGGATCGAATGCTACTTTCATGCTCCAGACCCAAGGCGTGTCCAAGTTCATGGAGTGCAACCCGACCAAACTCGCGCGCGGGTCTGAGCGGGCCTGCGTAGGTATCCCAGGATAGATTGCTGTTGAAGATAATGTCGGTCTGACCAATGGGATCAAAGCCAAGCACGTTGCCCGACTGATACAACGTGAGGGTGACCGCGAGGACATTCTCTCCGAACGCGCTACCGCAAACTGTTGGCCTGAACCCGGCGCTATTACGCGCATCACCATTGCCTGTCGGAAAACCAGAGGTCCCGCTCCTTGGACCTAAACCCGCGCATGGGTCTACGGGGGTTTGATCGACATCGAAGGTAAAGTCGGTCTGTGCTGTCCACTGATTCATCGCATCAATAAACGCCGCATCCCACGATTGTCCCGATGGCGCAAACCCCGGGATGGAGACATGAAACGTGGTACGCCCTTCACGCCATTTGCCGCCAGTAAGGTTAAACGCCAATACTCCGGACGCTGTAACACAGGCAAGCGTGGCAATCGTGAGTGTCCGGCGGGAGAAGTGTTTCAACATTATTCCTCCAGCAAGCTCTGCACGGCAGCCAGGAAATCGTCGAGCGGAAATTGTTCAGACTTCGGAAATTTTGCGCTGATCGCATCTTTGCTGAAATTCATTCCCTGCATTTTTTTCATCAAGGGATTTTCGCCCTGATCGAGAAACGCATAGTGAGGGTGATTGCGCAGATCAAGATAGGCGTTGCCGTCTTCACCCGTAAACACGGGGAAATAACCCTGGCCCCAACCGGTTAACGGATTCACCTGATAGTTATCAGGATCCGTAACAAAATACAGGCCGTGTTCACCAACCGCGGGCACATACTGGCCTTCAACTTCAACAATCAGGGATGTGTCGCTACCGCCCAGAAAACGTAATTCGACTTGATCGCTCACCAGTCCATCACCCTTGTGAACTTTGGCGACTTCAAAGAGCACGGTGGAATAGACGAGTTCATCTTGCGTATTGACGACAACGTCTAGAACTTTGCCCTCAAAGATCAGCTTTGAATCGGCAACGAGTTGCTCAAGCGTCAACTCTTCGAGCACGGTTGCAATAAGTGGAGCAGCGGCAAAAATGAGCAGTGTGCTCATCAACATTTTCAGGCAGAGATTTTTCATCGTCATTCTCCCGCTGCATTTTTGTCGAGCATTTGGCGACTAGCCCGACGCTCTATTTCGCCTTCCTGTTGGCTACCCGTTGGCTACCTTTTTGGCAACCTGGCCTGGTCAAATCTCTAAGGAGGTTCTGATTAATACGTCATACCCGCGAAAGCGGGTATGACGTATTCGTAATTAATCAGAGGTTCCCTAAGTACGAGACCGCAGCAATCTCTAAAAAGCTTAAAGAAGATAACTTTTATCAAGCACTGCCTGCCACCAGGCTTCATTGTTCAGATACCACTGCACCGTGGATCGTAGTCCTGTCCGGAAAGTTACTTTGGGACTATACCCGAGCTTCGTGCTTATTTTTGTCGGGTTAATCGCATATCGGGTATCGTGGCCAAGACGATCAACGACAAAACTGATCAGCGTTTCACTGGCTTGTTGCTTCGCCGCAGGGCTGTTTGTAAACCGCGACGCCAATGCAGCATTCTCCGCAAATAGCTCATCCATAATGTTACACAGCAGTTTTACCGTATCGAGATTCGCCCATTCGTTATTGCCACCGATGTTGTAGGTTTCGCCTACTTCACCTTTCTGCAGCACAAGATCAATTCCGCGGCTGTGGTCATCTACGTGCAACCAGTCTCTGATCTGCTGACCATCTCCGTATATCGGGAGCGCTTTTCCGTTCAGAATATTCAACATACACAGTGGCAACAACTTTTCCGGAAACTGATAGGGACCATAATTGTTTGAGCAGTTGCTCGTTGTTACGGGCAGGCCAAAGGTGTGGTGATACGCCCTGACCAGATGATCGGATGCAGCCTTGCTTGCAGCGTAAGGCGAATTCGGCGCGTACGGTGTACTTTCGCTGAATGCCGGATCGCTCTTGCCAAGCGTGCCATAAACCTCATCGGTCGACACATGGTGAAACCGTTTGCCTGCGAATGAACCTGTCTTTTCCCAAACTATGCGCGCCGCTTTCAGCAAAGAATGAGTGCCAACAACATTGGCCTCAATAAATGCATCAGGCCCTGTGATAGATCTATCGACATGACTCTCGGCAGCAAAATGTACGATGCAATCGATGTTATGTTCAGCCAGCAATTTTTCAACGAGCGGCTGATCACAAATATTGCCATGTACAAAGGTTATGGCGTTCCGCTCAAGTTCCTTTGCCAGATTCTGTTTGTTGCCAGCATACGTCAACGCATCCAGCACGATAAGATTCAAACCTTGCTGTTCGCTTAACAAGTAGTGAATAAAATTGGCGCCGATAAATCCCGCGCCACCGGTAATCAGTAAATTTTTCATCGTTAGGTTTTATCCTGCTGTAATACTTTTATCTTCAACACCCTACCCAGCTCGTGTTGCCACGATGAACTTCTATGTTCGAGTGCATCCCATGTCTTATGTTTGTCTAACACACTATAAGCCGGTCGACGCGCTGGCGTTGGATAGGCGGTAGTCGGAATCGGCATAATCGGTATCTTCTTGTGCAGCAATCCATACTCAAGCCCGAGCCGCTGGATCTCGGTCGCAAATGTATACCAGCTGGTTTCACCATCATCGGTCCAGTGAAAAATTCCATTTAACTGAGGTCGCTCGACGAACCGCCAGATTACATCAGCAAGTCCGTGCGCCGAAGTTGGCGTGCCTCTTTGATCATCAACAACGCTGAGCTGCTCTTTGCTCGCCATAAGCGCCAGCATCGTATTCACAAAGTTTTTACCTTGCGCAGCGTATAACCAGGCCGTGCGAATAATCGTGCTGCGGGTCTTCGCTGTTGTCAGCAGCTCATGTTCTCCAGCGAGTTTGCTTAGGCCATATACACTTAGCGGATTTACTTTTGCATCCGGATGATAGGGGCTCGTCGCAGTACCATCGAAAACAAAATCAGTGGAGATGTGGATGATACGTGTCGATGTGGAAGACGCCTCTACAATATTTCGCACGCCATGATGATTCACTGCCCAAGCGGGTTCTGTTTCGGATTCTGCTTTGTCGACTTGTGTATAGGCGGCGGAGTTGATGATCACGTCTGGCGCAATCGTCGCAATCTGTTGCTTGAGCTGTTCAGGATTGCGAATGTCGATTTCTGCTGAGCTTGCGGCAAAAACCTTCACGTGTGCAGGAGCCCCTGCAGTGAGCAGGGA
>JAZKES010000155.1:15140-58161 GCA_040386995.1 Pseudomonadota bacterium
CTGAGCTTGCGGCAAAAACCTTCACGTGTGCAGGAGCCCCTGCAGTGAGCAGGGAGCCGAGCTGTCCGGCAGCGCCGAGAATCAGGATGTTCATCCAGGCAATCTCTGATCAATTAAAATTATGCCATCGCCGCGAAAGTGGGTACCCCGCGAAACAACTGGATTCCCGTCCCCGCCTTCGCGGGGACATGCTTTAAAAGCCGCGGGAATGATGACGTGCGCCAAGCTCGCTCCTCTGCGTGATCTGTTGTACCTGGATTCCCGTCTCTGCCTTCGCGAGGACATGCTTTGAAAGCCGCGGAATGATGACTTACTCAGGGCTTCTCTGATCCCTATCAAGGAAAGGCATCCGCCACGGCAAACATCGGTGCGTTTTTATCTTTGTCGGACAACACAACGTCGGTTTTTTCAGGCCAGGATATATTCAACAAGGGGTCGTTCCATAACAGGCTGCGCTCATGCTCGGGAGCGTAGTAAGTTGTGGCTTTGTACACGACCTCTGCCTCAGCAGACATCACGTAAAAGCCATGGGCAAAACCAGGCGGCACCCACAACGCCTGTTTATTTTCTGCAGAAAGTACGACGCCGACCCAGAGACCAAACGTGGGCGAACTGCGCCTCATATCAACAGCCACATCAAAAATTTCGCCTGCAACAACACGAATGAGTTTTCCCTGCGGCTGTTTGATCTGGTAATGCAAGCCGCGCAAAATTCCTCTTGCAGACTTACTGTGATTGTCCTGCACAAACTCTGCAGCTATACCTGCGTTTTCAAAAATCTCTTTTCGAAAGGTTTCCATGAAAAACCCGCGATGATCGCCGTGCACCTTCGGCTTCAGCAACATCACTTCGGGCAAACTGGTATTAACTAATTCCATCAGGCACGCACTCCGGATCCCTGTCGTAACAATTCAAGCAAATATTTTCCATAACCACTTTTTGCCAACGGATGCGCGAGGCGGACAAGTTCTTCGTCGTTGATATAACCCATGCGCCATGCGATTTCTTCAACACATGCTATTTTCAGGCCTTGGCGTTCTTCCAGCACACGAATGAAATTCGCCGCATCGAGCAAGGACGTAACAGTGCCGGTGTCGAGCCACGCGGTGCCACGATCAAATTTTTCGACGTTCAAGGTTTGCATATTGAGATAGGCCTTGTTGACGTCTGTGATTTCCAACTCACCTCGTGGTGAAGGTTTGAGCTGTTTTGCAACATCGATCACAAGATTGTCGTACATATACAAACCCGTGACAGCGAAGTTCGACTGCGGGTGCTCTGGTTTTTCTTCGAGGTGCGACGCCTTGCCGGCCTCATCAAAAGTCACCACACCGTAACGTTCGGGGTCGTGCACATAATAGGCAAAAATACTTGCGCCGGTTGTGCGCGCAATGGCTTTCTGTAACTTGAGTTCAATATTGCTGCCATAAAAAATATTGTCGCCCAGAATCAGGCAAACGTTATCGGTGCCGATAAATTGTTCGCCGATGATGAATGCTTGCGCGAGACCTTCAGGCTTGGGCTGCTGCGCATACTGCAAGTTCAAACCCCATTGGGATCCGTCCTTCAACAATGTCTGGAATGCCAACGCATCTTGAGGAGTCGTGATGATGAGAATGTCGCGAATGCCCGCCTGCATGAGAGTAGCAAGCGGATAATAAATCATCGGCTTGTCGTATATCGGCAGCAACTGTTTGCTTACGGTAGCGGTGATCGGATGCAAGCGGGTACCGGAACCCCCGGCGAGGATAATGCCTTTAATAGTCACAAACGTTTACTCTTTAACAGGAATGGCAGGGCCGTATAAAAATTATCTTCTGCTCTGAAGTGAGCAAGCTCGTTGAACCTTGCATTGGCTTCAGAATTGGCTTCATAGTTTTCTTCAAAGATGGTTTTATACGTGCTCATCGAAAAACTGCTCTTGTAAATTGGCGCGATGAATTCTGAAAATGCAGCACCAAGTTTCATAACATTTTTGGAAACATTAACAGCGGGCATTTTATATCCCAGATAGTGCCTGACACGAGCAACAATTGTATCGAGAGTGTATATCTCTCCATCGCTGATGTCCCATACCTGACCCTCGAGTCCACCTGTCGTGACCGAAGCAGTGATCGCGCGACAAAAATCCCGCACACCGAGCATACCGATGATATTGGAGCTGCTTATAAATACGGGCAGGAACTTTAATTCGAGCTGCCGCAACAGACTCGTCAAATTGCCTTTCATGCCACTACCATATATCAGCCCGGGGCGCAGGCACACTACGTCAAATACATCAGGTTCGTGCATGGCTAACAACTGTAGTTCGGCCTCTTTTTTGAAATGCGCATAGGCAGAATGTTCTGGATACCGGGCTTTGCTGCTGCTGATAAAAACAAATCTCCTTACACCTGCAGCTTTTGCTTGTTGGGCGAGTGTTATAGAGGCATCAAGATTGTGCGCGCGAAGTTCGGCCATTGATGACGATACATGTGCAAGGCCAGCCAGATGAATGACGGCGTCCACATCGGTGCAAGGATTGTTGCTTGCGGGCAAACTGCCGCAAATGATTTCGACTTGTGCAGCCCATGGATATTGCTGAATTTTCGCAGGATCACGCACTAATGCCTGTACTTCCCATCCTTCCTGCAACAGCTCAGGAATCAGTTTGCTGCCGACAAATCCACTGGCGCCCGTCACTAATATTTTCATGAATCAGACGAACTTCCAGCCGTACATACGAAAGAACTTGATCGCTGAGTCCACAAAATACATGACATGTTTGAAGCCTTTTTTGCCGGCATCACCACCGAAATGAACAATCTTGCAGGTGGGCAAATATATCAAGGTGCCGTGTTTTTTGAGCTCGAGGGATAACGCGAAATCTTCAAAATAGAGAAAGAACGCACTGTTGAAGCCGCCCGCCTTTTTCAAGACTGCGGTCCTGCACAACATAAAACAGCCACTGATCAGATCTACAGATGTCATGAGTCCCTTATCCACTACTGCACGATTCTCATAAGCCGCCAGGCGAGTGTTGAACATTGCTTTGAGAAATCCTGGCGCGAAACCGCGCAGGCCAAGATCAATTACGGAAGGAAATTTTTTGCATAAATATAATTTTTCCCCCGCACCGTTGGTTGCTTCGGGAGATACAGCAACAATCCGCTGATCGCTCTCCAGGCACTCGATACCTGCCACTAGAGCAAGCTCATCGAGAATAACATCTGGGTTCATGATCAAGTGGTAGTTACTGTCGGTCGTGGTAATTGCGAGGTTGTGGCCTCTTCCATAGCCCACATTTTGCTTCGAGCTAACGAGTTCACACGCTGCTGTGGGAACAAGCACTAACAAGTCTTGCATGGCTGTGGCTTCGTCGCCGTTATCAACAACCGTCAACTTTATGTTCATGCCGGGACGTCGGCTCTCGAGTGCAATAGCTGCTTTGTCGAGGCTAACTAATGCCTCTGCAAACTGCTGATGATCGGGCTTATACGTGACGATAGAGATGCTTAAGGAAGGACAACTCATCTCTGTTGGGGCCTTTGTGTGTTATTCCCGCTCAGGAACAATTCTGTCCCCGAAAGGTGTGCGCACCAGCCGCATGCCGGGTGGAACATCGGCTGGATCTATACGAACCGCTTCAAACTGGTTAAGGCGCTCGGCTCTTCGTTGCTGACGTTCTGCTCGTGCGGTTTGTTCTTCGGGTGATGGCTGGGCCACTACTTCGGCTTCGCCACTAAACGGGTTGATGAATACCTGTTGTCCTTCTGCGTTTTGGACCATCGCTGGTTCGACACCAAATGCTCCGCCAGCTTGATCGCCGAATGCTTGCGGATCCTGCGCAAGATCAGGCGGGGTACCGTTGGACGCAAGCGGCATTCCATTTGCCATGCTCAACACCGCAAGATTGTTGTCCGTGCAGCTGACGCCGCTTACATCCGAAGCAACACACGAATCGAATGCGGGATGCGACAGCGAAACACTTTTTGCGCTGATCGCCACGACACTAAAACCATCGAATCCGGGCACAGGTGTGTTTTCGCCTTCATGCCATTTAACTTTGATAGCCTCGCCATTGCGATTTATGAGTGTCGTGGTGAACTCATCACCAAAACGGCTTGTTCCGCGCAACGTAAATGCAGGCTCGCCATTCTGGGGAATCATGCCCATCGGCATGGCCTGCGCAGGCTGCTCGGCTTCCGGATCCGCCTCGATCTGCTCGAACAGAGTGAGTTCCTGGGCAGATGCGGCACCTGTGAAGATAAATGCACTTGTGAGGATGATTAAATTTCGCATGATGACACCGGTAAAAGCTGGGTACTGTCAGGTTTAGACTGCAAAACTACGATTATTATCAGTCATTTTGGTAGATAAGCCTAAAAGTTACTGGCTACCAGTTCTCTAAACAGATGAGGGTTACAGTAAGTGAGGGTCTTCACAAGTTGTCGAAGGAAATGCTGCCGGTGTCCTCCAGCATACCAAAGTCTATACTTCCCCCGGCCTGGCTTATTTTGGACTTTGGGGACTGCGCATGAGCAAAAGCCAACTTGCCCAATTGCTGCAGATTATTCATCGAAAACAACTGGCAGTAAGCGACCTTCAACGCTTGCGTGGTGCAGAGCTCAACCAATGCTTCCCCCGGTAGGGCATTAAGCCTGACTTCATTAATCCTGCTTAGCCCCTCCATGTTTTGCACGTCGTCACCACTTTGAATCTGGATGGGCCAGGGTTCAAACAGTTCATATTTCTGCAGGATTGCACACATCGCCCTCGTGTTTTGAATGTCCTGTTCTATTTGGTTCAGATTGTTGACGACCCCCGTTATGATTGCAGTAGGCTTTTGATCCTCGTCAAAAAACAATTCGCCTTCTCCTGAGGAGGCTTCTGTTATGAGGCCGCTGTCTTCATCAACACACAGCACAAGTTCGTTATTTTCAACTCTTGCCAACCTGAAGGGATAACAAAGATACATCGCGGGGACATAACCACCTAACCAGCGCCCGTCTCCGGCAACGAATAAATTCTGGCCAGTCACCAGGCCTTGCAGCGCCACCGGCATCTGGCTGCCGTCTGTCGTCAGGAAAGCAATCGGGGAGTACATCATTACTTTGGGTAACTCAGTGGCGCCAATGTGCAAGACATTATCCTGCCTCGCAAAAAAAAGATTAGCGGCTTTTTTCAGGCGCTTATCGGCATACTGCTTTCTTGAGACAACTTGAAATCTGGCCATACAACAACCTATTCCTACATGCACCTGATAAGTCTCGATAGAAAACTCGCGCGTTGCTCTATCGAGTACTCAAAATATTTTTGATTAATTACGCAATTTGTAACGCTTTCAGCAAAGGCAGTTTCTTCTCTGCGAAAGAGTTTGCCTCGGCCAACAGGACGGCAAGAGACTCTTCTTTTGTTTCAATTTGTTTTCCTTCCTTGAGTAGTTTCTGTCCCTGACTTTCAAATGTTTGCCACGCGTATTGTGCCCACTCCGGTGCGCTATTACCCCCCTCTTTGAGAGACAGCAGGAACAGCTGCGACATACGCTCGACACCGATGCCGCCACTCGTGACAGGGCTGACGAGGTAATTTATCTCATTGCTTCCGCGGGCCTTGTTAAGCAAATGAAGATTAAGTTTTTCGGTATGTGCTTTAGCTTTTCTAATAATGGCTTCGTCCTGGACCTGCGCAATATGGCCGCCACCAATCAGGACCACTATGGCCTGGAGTACTTGTATGAAAGCAACACCCTGGTTTTTTACCGCCTGCTCAATCTGCATAATGGTCCTTGGTTTATGGTCGGCAAGGTAATCAAGAATTGGGTTATAGACACCCGCATTCATCTCGGCATCGCCCAGCGCACCTTTAGCTTTTAGCGATACTTCGGCCCTATGTGTTACAAGAATAACTGGTTGCGAGCGCAGCGCTTCTGCTTGATCGAAGGGCGCAAGTTTCCTCGCGCCTTTTACCCAGTAATCACGACGGAACTGCTGATTAACCATGAAATCGCGCACGGATTCGCGGAACATTGGATCCGGAATTTCCTTAAGAAACATTTGCTGATCGGGCGTGAGATTCACGCCATCAATCTGGTCAAGAAAGTGTGCTGAGCAAGCAAACTGTACCTTGGCTGGTTCGAGCCAATCCGCCATGGTTGCGAAATGCATTGGATGCCAGTCTTTATTAAAATATTCATGCGCCAGATAGTGGCGATTTTGCGCTGCGATACCCTTAATGCGTTCACCTACCAGTGGGTTCGCCCTTGCAAACAGCGGGTTGGTCGCGAGAAGTTTTTCGGCAAATCCGAGGGCTCCATCAATTCGACTCACAATGCCGTGGCCCTCCGATCCAATGATTGATGCATGTTCTGTCATCAGATGTCGCATGGGTGCAAATGTTGCCCAGCCTGGAAGAGTGTTGTAGCTGATATAGAGCACGCCACCAACTTTCAATTTGCGGCGAATGAACTCAACGATGATGTGTCTGTTCTCATCCGATATCCAGCTCCAGATGCCATGAAGGCCTATGTAGTCAAAATCAGGCATGTCGACGCGGGCAGCAAATTCCTCAAACGAGGAATCAAAAAGTTGCGCCCCGGCTTCCGCAGCTTCTGCCAGTTCCTGAGCGAAACTTGCCTGGCCGGGATTGAAATCCGTTCCATGCCATGAGGTAGCAGAACCCGCCGCGTGGAAATTGGCACTGATGCCCTGGCCGAAACCCAATTCGCAGGCAGTGCCGAAATCGGGGCACTTAAACCCTGCGTTCAGCAATGCCAGCCTGGCCCTTAAAGGATTAAGTTCATTGTAGTAGCCATATGTATAGCCGATGTCGGCTACGTAGCCTGCAGTCCAATCTGTCATAGTTTTTCCAGCGGTTTCTGTTAGGTAAATAATGCGGTTAGTCCCAGCCAACCTCTGATTAATTGCGAATACGTCATACCGCGACTTTTAAAGCTTGTCTCCGCGAAGGCGGGACGGGTATCCAGCAAAATCAACAATCTGGATTCCCGCTTTCGCGGGAATGACGAATTAAACAGAGTTTCTCTAGCAAAAACCCCCAACGGAAGTCGGGGGTTTTTAATTTATCTATTCATTACTACACCGGGGTGTATTTAGTCTGGAGATTAAACGATTGCTTGTAAGACGTGCAAACAAATAGGTTGTGGCTGCCAATAAAGTTTATTCATTTTGATCGCGCAGAATACTGCTGCATCCCAATCAACCTGAATAGGTTATCCGTATTTAGACTCGATAAAAATCTGGTGCCTCTTGCGAAGGCTGGCGTGTCTTTCTCGCACCCTGCCAGGCAACTGAATTCTCATTAAGAAATTATGCCCCGGATGCTCAGACCAAATACTCAGACCAGCGTTACAACGTCACCCGCAACTGTAGCGGCCGAAAGATCTACCAAGCCAGTTAGTTCAATTACAGAGTCAACACCATGTTCATAAGTTGATGTGTCAGCACCAGTGCCGTTATCAACTACGATATAAGTACTACCTCCCACCTGGAACCATTTGATGATTGCTGCGGCATCGGCGTCCCCGCTAGTAGCAACGTTCAGATAAGTAGCAAGGTCCGAAGCGCCACCCAACACAATTCTCGCACCCAGTGGCATAACGGAAGAAGTATTAGTTGTTAAGGCATCGAAGTTCAGCTTGTCACCAGCACCCAGCCCCGTGACAGAAGTAAAGAGACCAGCGACGGGCGGCGGAGCATGCAGAATAACGGTATCGGCACCTGCGCCAACATTGATTGTGTTTAGTCCGGTAGAAGCACCAACATGGATGATGTCGTTGCCATCGCCGGCGTTGATTGTATTGGAGCCACCACCAACGAAGATGGTGTCGTTCCCTGCACCGCCATTAACCGTATTGTTTTGGTTGTTGCTCATCGTAAGTGTGTCAGCACCATCGCCGCCGTTCAGGGTGACTGCTTTAGTCGCGAGGCTTGCGTTGATAACGTCAGCACCGGCACTACCAGTCAGTGTTGCTGCACCGGCAAGGGAACCTGTTACGAAAATTACTCCAGCGTTGGCGTTTGTCATTCCGCTGGCATCAAAGTTCGTCAGAGCAGCGCTTGTTGCAAACAATTCCAGGCCCGCATCACCGGCAGCAGTAATGATTTTTACCGTATTGCCTGCGATGGTAACTTCATGCGTAATGTTGGTAAGGGTAGAAGCTGTATCTTCAGCAATAATGACAACAGTTTCGACACCGGTTGCGGTCACAATACCGGTAGTGATTATCGCTGCATCAGAAAGAGTCAGGGCCAGAGAGTCGCTGCTGCCAGAGTTATCAGCCAAGGTGTAGGTAGTGTTCTTGGTCGGACTGGCAGTAATCGTCAAACCAGTTCCCCCAGCTACCGCTGTGAATTCTACATCGCCAGCAACAAGACCATGCTTTATAGCTGTGAAGCCAGCAGCAGAATAAACACCAGATGCGTCTGTTCCGAGGGCGAGGGTTTCAAATCCACCCACCGCGTTATCTAGTTTAACTTTTGCCACAAGTACTGTTGCTGGTGAGCTGGTGACACCAGCGATTACCACCTGGAGATCAGGAAGGTCGGTATCACTTAACAGTTTGGTGATTGAATAATATTCCGCGACTTCAACCTTGTTTGCCAACGCGAGTTTGGCATTTGCATAAGCGGCATTAGTCGTACTACGAAGCGCCTGAACTGCGGTCAGTATTACATCGGCGCGTGTCATGCCGCCACTTAGTTGGCCAATAATCCAATCGTTAGCCCAGGCTTTTGGACCTGCCAGAACTTCATTGCCGAGCAGGTTAGCAACCAGACGAGCAGCAAATTCCGATGCAGACTCAAGGGGCGGATATACCTGGCCGAATTGGACCGTCATCGACAGTGAATTTGCAATTGTGGACAAGGATGCACCGGCTTGCCAGGCCGAGACCATCTGATTGAGGTAGTTTAAACCTGGAGCGGCTTTGAACATGCCGCCAGTTAAGGCAATAAGCTCTCTGCGTAACTCGGTGGTAATTTCCGCCATTTGATAACTCCTGGATTGTTTCAACACTTTGGAGAGAGAGTAAACGGTTGCGCATAGAGCATACAAACCTAAGCGTTTATCTGCGATCCATACCCGTCAAATAAGCCAATTTTATGGCTCAAAAAAAAGCCCCCGCGGCCTTGTGAGCAACGGGGGCTTTATTACTTTTTAGCAATACCTCTCTAAACGGAAAGGTATGTGCCTTTCAAACAGTCTTAAGCAAGTGTCAATACATCTGCGGCGAGTACTGCAGCAGAAAGATCAACCAGGCCTACCAACTCAATTACTGTGTCAACACCATCTTCGAATGTCGCTGTAGCACTGTTATCAACAGTGATGTAGGTATTGCCACCCAACTGGAACCAGTTTACTTCGCCTGCACCAGTGGTACCAGCTGCAGCTGCATCCAGGTAGTTAGCAAAATCGACTGCAAGACCAAGAGTGATCTTCGCGCCCAAAGTTGCTTCAGCTGCGGTGCCGAGTGCTGCCAAATCGATCTTGTCGCCAGCAGCCAAGCCGGTTACTGAAGTGTAGAAACCAGCAGCAGATGGAGCAGCACCAAGAACAATGGTATCTGTACCAGCACCAACGTTGATTGTGTTCAGACCAACAGAAGCGCCACCGATAGTGATGGTGTCATTGCCGTCACCAGCAGTGATTGTATTGGCGCCTGTGCCAACTACGATGATGTCATTACCAGCACCACCAGAAATGGTGTTGTTACCATCGCCAGCTGTGATTGTGTCAATGCCGTCACCACCGTTGATGGTGTTGTTGTTGGCATCTACAGTAAGAGCATCGTCACCAGCGCCACCATTCAAGGTAACGGCTTTAGTTGCCAAAGTGGCATCCAAAGTATCGTTACCACCAGTACCGGTCAGAGTTGCTACAGCAGTAAGTGCAGCGGTTACGTAATTTACACCAACTTTGGAGTTGGTGATTCCGCTCGCATCGAAGCTGGTAACACCTGTGCCTGCTGTCACAATCAAACCAGCATCGCCACCAACGGTGATGGTTTTAGCATCGTTGCCAGCAAGGGCTACAGTGTGGGTGATGTTAGTAACAGTTGTGGCAGTATCGTCTGAAGTGATTGCAATGGTTTCAACACCAGCAGCTGTAATGGTGTTGGCATTGATCGCTGCTGCTCCCTTAATGGTGAGCGGAAGGGAGTCGGCGCCACCGGTAGCATCTGCCAGAGTGTAGGTAACACCAAAGCCTGGAGCTGCTGTAATGGTCAAACCAGACGCTGCAGCTACTGAAGTAAAGCTTACAGCGGCGGCTACACCACCTAGTGTCAAACCGGTAAAGCCGGTAGCAACGTAAGCACCGTTTGCAAGTGCGCCTAGGCCCAGAGTTTCAAATCCTGTGATGCCAGTCAACGCGCCAAATGGAGCAACAGCATTTATAACCAAAGTATCAGCGCCGTCACCGCCGGTCAGTGTTCCGCCAACGCCGAGTGGAACTGTTACTGTGGCAGTGTCATTACCTGCACCCAAAGAAACTGCAGAAGTAGTCGCACCTACAGAAACTGTATCTGTACCTGCGCCACCAGTGAAGGCAACAGTGTTAGCCAATACTGGAGTAATGGTCATGCCACTGGTTGAAGCGGATGCATTGATGGAGGTAAGAACACCTGCAGTTAACGCCGTCAGGGTAACTTTGGAGTCACCTGAAACAGTCAAGGTTGTAGCTGCTGCTGCGTTAAGAGCCGCCAAAGTCAGAGCTTCATCAGCAGCGATGGTTACAGAAGTCGCTGCAGCTGCAGTCACAGTAACACCAGTTGTAGCTGCGCCTTTGCTTATTACATTAACTGTAGTAGCAGTTGCGTCAGTTACTATACCAGCGGTTGATTTATTTAAGGTCAAATCAAGTACGCGGGTAGCTGCTGCTGCAGTCACTGTTGCGTCTTGAGTGTTATTGGTCAGTGTCAGGCTGGTCAGCTTGTCGGAACCAATGGTAGCAGCGCCAGTGTTGCCGTTGAGGCTAACCGTCGTCAGTGTATCAACTTCTGCACCAGCATCATTGATAGCTACAGTCGAACCACCTGTGGTAGTAACGCTGGTAAGACCAGTGCCACCAGTAACAATAATTGCGCCGGCGCCGTTGGTCACGCTAACGGCTTTACCGCCAACTACAGTAATACCAAAAGCTGTGCTGTTGGTTACGCTTACATCAGTGGTAGCAGCTGCAGTTACAGTATTGAGTGCAGTTCCCTTTGTGAAGAAAGTTGCAGAGGTAAGTCCCCAAGTAGAAACGTCCGCGACACCGCCGTCCAAATCGGTAGCACCGGCATTAACAACCAGTTTTTCGACATTCTTGACTGTCAGGACTGTCAGATCGGGTGCAAGTGCAGCGCCGTCTTTATCAACGCCGAGTATGGTCAATGTATCAATACCGCCAGCGCCGTCGATGGAATCAAGAGCCGACGCAGTAGAGGCATTACCAGTAATGCTGTCGTTGCCCTGGTTGCCTTCGATAGTGTCGCCGCTGATAGTAAGAGTGAATTCCTGTCCAGCCAGGTTGTTATCTATTGCAGTTTTTGCAGCAGTAACACTTGCAGCTGAGCTGGTAACGTTTGCAATTACAGACTGCAAATCAAGCAGATCTGTATCGCTCTGTTGTTTGGTTACTGAATAATACTCTGAAACCGCAACTTTATTAGCCAACGCAAGCTTGGCATTTGCATATGCCGCATTAGTAGTGCTGGACAGCGCCTGTACTGCGGTCAGGATCACATCACTGCGTGACGTGCCCGCATTTAATTTACCAACTACCCAATTGGTCGCCCAAGTTTTTGCGGCAGCATCGGTAACTTCACTTCCAAGCAGATTTGCTACCAGACGGTCAGCAAATTCCTGTGATGTAAAAGCAGTTGGGTAGGTTTGATTGAAAAGTGGGATTTTTGCGAGTGAATTTGCAATTTGAGATACAGATTGTCCTGCTTCCCATGCGGCAACAAGTTGGTTTAGATAATTGGTACCAGGTGCGGCACCGAACATACCGACGACCAAGGCAAGAATTTCGCTACGAGCAGCGGGTGTAATTAACGCCATTTGTGTATCTCCTAAGATTGAGTTTTACGCTTTTGTTGTGATTTAAAATTTTATGCAAAATTTTAAGACGGGGCCTTTCGAGTTACTTCCTTACGGGCGCCAATAGTAGCGGTACTGCTTTCTGGCGGCATGTGATTGTAGTCACAAGCGCAGCCATATTCCCGATGCTCAGACTGGCCTTGCTGCATTGCTCACATTTTCAACTATGAGCAGATACGTAAAAGCAAGCCTATACTGGCAAGTTTTCTTTTGCAAGATTTTAGTTGTCCGGATTAAGCTATTGTTTTTAATATTAAACTACCATTACAAATTGAGGCGAATGCCGACCTCAAACGCGGTGCTATCGCTTTCAAATGGGCCAATGTTGCTGTCTTGACCCTGATGGTTCAAATTTATGATGAGTGAGAGATCAGATTGCAGTTGATGGCTATATTGAATTTGTGCGCTGGTAGTATGGACATCCCTTCGTGCGTTATTTTCCAGTAGCGAACTGTACCCGGATTTATCATAAAGACTCGCGTAACCCAACTGCGCAGTTACAAGGTCAGCACCCACTTGCAACTGCCAATTCATCCGTACCTTCCATCCTTGCCGGTCGCCGCCTAGACGGGTTTTGAGTGCGCTGTTATTTAAAGGACCCGCTTGTATTCCAAACCGCTGGTTACCACGTGCGCAATCAACGCCCCCTATCACGCTCGATTCAATTCCAGTCATGGAACTCTGACCATGGTAAAGCTGATGTTGGGCCGCTAGCTCATAATGCGGGTTGCAACCGAGGTCGCGGAAACGGTAACGAATCCGCCCCTCCGTGACGCTATAAAGTGGATTGCCGCCAAATAAGAGGTGACTGGTACCAGCACTGAGTTCCCACTGTTGTTTTCTGACAGGAAGCAGAAACGTGTAACGCCAATCGAATTGCAGGAGTTCGTTACTACTTTCTTCACTTTGTCGACTGCGAAGTCCAAATTGCACGTTCTGGCTGTGTTGAGAGTCAAGCTTTCGGTAATAGCCCGCCAGTTGCAAATTCACGTAAGGACCGCTTAGCGGTTGAAAATCGGGACTGAGCTCGAACGAGATTGGCTCACCAGAAAGGGTTAGGGTGAAATCGCTTTTTGAAGGAGCTCCGTTCAGATTGTTATCGTAACCAGCAGCCAGTTCCGCGAACAAGCCCTTGCTCCTGGTTTGCCTTTTCCATTCCTTCCCACGGGCTTGCAAGATGCCCTGAAGATTTGACGGCAGGTCGGGGCGATCCAAAAGAGACTGATTTATCTCCAGCGCCGGGAATAGTTGCCCTGCTATATATAAAGCCTGGGCGTAGTCAATGCGCGCCGCGCCATTGTCGGGATCGAGCAGCAAGGCTCGCTCCAGTGATTCAAGAGCTTCCGGTGTTAGTCCGGAATTCAGCTGGGCAGCCCCCAGAAGCGCAAAGTATTCAGCACTTTCAAGGCACTCCGGCATCATCAATGTTAGTTGGTTGAGCACCGCATCGCCCGGCCATTGAATCTGGTCAGGCGTCTGATAATAAGGCTTGAGGTCGGGGCAGATTGCGAAGGCAGAAATCGGCATTGCAAGATAAGCGACTAACGAGGTACGAATGCCTAACCCCGGTTTCTTTGCTGGAAAACGTCTTCCTCTGGATTTGAGCGCTTTGTTCACAATAACCAAAAACATCTCACAGCCATAAGTCCAGGATCAATAATAAATGGGGAGGGGCGATCCTGCTGAGACTTGAACGACGCGGCTATCCCAAGCGCTGGCACGATCTATTGGGGGGCATTAGAACCGAATCCTGCACCTGCAACAAGCCACCGTGCTACTGGCGTCCGCCGTGGAGGAGCTTCAGAGTAGGTTGGTCATTTCTGGTTTTTGGCTCCAGAATATCCTGTAAGGGCGGCGCGAATAGTGTGTGAGGAATTCGCAATCCGCTGAGCAGATAACTTCCCTGTGATTGAAGTTTCTGATCGCCAAGCTGCCTCGCTGCACACTCACCGATGAGGATGGGTTGTGCAAGCTCCGCTGTCATATCCTGAATGCGCAGAGTGATAGTGACGGTTTCGCCCAACAAGGTGTGACTGCGACGATGCGCGGGACCAATTGAGCCAATCAACACAGGACCTTGTTCAATACCTATCCCGAGGGCAAGTGGTTCCAGCCCGAGGGGCGGGTTTTGCGGTAAAACGTCCTGGATCTCGCGTTTCATCTCTTTGGCGGCCTGGAGTGCCAGTGCGGCAACTACTGAATCACCACCGTCCCAGATAGCAAGCAGGCTGTCGCCTTTGAATTCATGCACTCTGCCTTTGTGCTTTTCGATTATTTCCGTGCTCTTCACAAAAAAGTAGTGCAACAGGGCTGCCGATTCTTCAGGCGGCCTGGCTTCACCGTATGCAGAGAAGTTGCGCAGGTCGGCGTTCAGAAGTGTCGCGTTCTGGCGTTTGGCATTTATGCTTGAATTGGGCAGCGTGTAAGCAATTTCCTGCGCAACGTCGGTCGGCAGATAGCTGCTTAGATTGCTCAACACCCGGCCGCGCTCCATACGTACTCGCGCGTAGCCGTAAAGAACCAGCAGACTCACTGAACTCAAGCTGTAAAGTGCTGGTGATATCCAGCCAAGCCATAAATTGGTAGTAGTGAGCAATTGCGCATGTAGCAGAATCGCGAACGAAGGCAGTATTAACGCGCAAGCAGGCAAACCGTAATCGGCAAACTTTTCCCGGCCACTGGCAATCAGCAAAAGTAAACCTGCGAAAGCTGCACTAACTAACATCAAAAGTACGGTGGCGGCACGCGGTGTATAAGGCACTGCATTATCGAGCAGGCTGCTTAACAGACGCGCCTGAATTTCTACACCTGGAGCGGCGCCGCTAAATGGCGTAGGCACAATATCTCCCATACCAAACGCTGTAGCACCTATCAGCACCCAGGTATTTTCAAGAAGATCAGGATCAATTGCTCCATTCAGAATATCAATGGCCGAAAAAACACGAAATGCCTCCGGAGCCTTTCTAAAAGAGATACGCATATTGCCTGCGTTATCCAGCGGCACTTCCAAACCAGGATAGGCATCGAGGCGCAGGATCTTCTCGGCAGATAAACCTGAATCACCCTCGGAGACAGAAGCGGCCCAGGGCTCGCTCGTCGTTGCCATCAATAAGGCACTGACTGATAGAGCCGGATATGCTGAACCATCAACACAAATAAAGGCAGGTACTTTTCTGATTGCGCCATCATTATCAACGAGTGGCGTGATATGCCCTTTAGCCACATCTGAAAAGATTGCAGCAGGGGCAATGAAACTTTGCGCCGTGTTCATCTCGCTGGTACAGGATATGCCAGAGACGCCATGTGTAAGTGTGCCGGTCTGCACAGCCTGGTTAGTCTGTAGTGCTAAAGCCTGGGACAATACAGCTTGTGAATTTTGCAGCGCTGCTACGAAATTATCGTCGCCTTCTTTAGCTTCGGGGAACGCCACATCGTATAACTGCATCTGCACGCCGGCCTGGCTCAACGATTCTGTGAGGCGAGCAAAAGTATCCCGCGACCAAGGCCATGCGCCGATTTGCTGAATGCTTTTTTCATCAATTGCTACGATGTTGATCCGCTCTTCCAGCGTGGTATCGGAATTGAGCTGCCAGCCAAATGTGCCTACGCGTTCTTCAAAAGTTGCAAGGCCGCTTTTGAAAACCAGGCAGATCGACAACGTGACAATCGCAGACAGCCCTAGCAGTAACACGCGCGCATGAAGCGGCTTGAGACTCAAGACTTGGGTAACGATACCCTTGCCTGCGGATTGAAGGGGGAAAGTCCACATTATGGTTTTACGCCCCAAAGGGTCAGGCCTTCAATAATGCCGGAGTCCAGAATTTTACTGAAGAAATAGCCGGCCTCCGTACCATCAATACTCACGGCTCCTGCCATTACCGGGGTTCCATTGGCATTACTGCTGTGGAAGATGCCGTTGCCGAAAACCCTTCCACTTTCACTGAATTCAACGTTGCCGGTCAGGGCATGGTTCATCTGTAGATTGGTGGAAAACAGGTTTTGATTAAAATCGATATTCAATACACCACCTGTAACATTCATCAGGTCTGATTGGCCATTGCTCGTCAGAACTGCCTGTGCCTCATTCAGATTGAAAGCAAGTGAACCCAGGTCTTTGTGGACTTCGTCAGTGCTGAATTCAGTTCGGTACAACCCGTACACATTGTTAGCTACTGTGACACGACGACCGTCCGCTATGGCCGTGTCATATAAAGTGGTGATGCGCTCAAACCCGAAATCAGTAGTTTCAGACCAGCGTCCCCAAACCAACTGATTGCTCGTCAGACTCGCCGCGCTCAGGCTTGCTTCTGGAGTAAATTCCGGAGTGGCTACAATTACCGGTGGAATTGGCGTTATAGACGTTAAATTTTTGGCGGTCGCAAATGCGAGTGTTACTACCTTAGAGGTAACGGAATCTGTGTAAAGCCCTTCCTCTTTGCTTTTCGTTTCTGCCGAGGTAACCGCAACCCCCGCGGTGACTGGCTCCAAAGAAACATCGGGAATAGGTAGAGGCGATAGTGATAACAATAATGCCTCGTTTGTATTAGCACTGATTTCTACAATTTGGTTCGTGCCACCTGCGAGCTCAAGAGCATTCAAACTGCACGGTCCAAAAGCGGCCACTAAACACTCACTTGAATATGGCGCGATGATAATTGCACCTTCATTAACCTTGGCGCGAATACCATCCTGGTTGGAACTTACAACGAAATCGGTTCCCCTGACACCAATGGCAGCTATAGGTGTATCCATCCGAAAATTTTCCGGTGCGGCCTTGGCAGCCTTGCCTGAAATTGCTCGCGTCACGCCTTCGACAAAGTTTAAATTTATATTTGAATTTTCGGGCGCTGCAGGATCGTAGTCATAACGCACAATTTCAAGCAGGCTGGATGGCCGTACACTTACCAGCTCATTGTCCACGAAACGAATATGCACATGACCATTGCTGCCAGTTTCTATTCGGTCGCTTACGTTGATAGAGGTGCCACGCGTGATACGCTCCCGTGACCCATCGGCTTTTTCAACAATCGGCTTACCCAGAACAAAAGTAACTTCGCCAATTATTGGAGTGCTTCCCTCCACTAGCGCGTACACCGGCGCGGCGAGCAGCAAACTGGACACCAACAACCCGGCAACGGATTTACGAGCGAAACGACTGCGGATTAGTTTGTTGAGAGTGGTGTGGTTCATAGATTGGTTACTCACCCAATTTTATTGAGTTTTCCTTCGGGAAATTTACCCTAGATGGCAGCGCTGCCAAGTGATCAGAGTCACATCAGACAGAAATTCGGCGATTTGCCATTCAAGTTCAGGCACTTATAATCGCCGCTCTACTGCACGCTACCAGCGCAAGGCCGGTTCATGAGTACATGGTAGTTACCCCGGAGCTATTAAACTTCTTTCCGCTGCTGAAGACACTCCCTTCAAGCAGTTTGATGCAACTTGCCCAGCAATCAACCCTGCTGAAGTTCGCCCGTCGTGCTGTGGTGCTCAATGCGGGTGTTAAGGAAGATCATGTCTGCTTTCTTTTTGAAGGCCGCCTGCAAGGTGTGGACTTTACGGTAGATGGGCGCGAAGTAGGTCTTTATTTTGTAGAGCCAGGCGATTTTTGCGGCGAACTCAGCCTTTTTGATTATGGCCCACAGCCGGAGTACATCATTGTTTTGGCTACAGCCGTAGTGGTATGTGTGCCATTGGAGAGCCTGCGCGACTTGATGCTCGCAAACCCTCTCATGGTAAAGCAGCTTGGCGAGCGTCTAGCTAAACGCTTGCGCCAGATGACCTATCAACGCTCCTTGCTTGGCATGCCGAATATTTCGCAACGTGTGTGCTGTCAGCTCTGGTTACTGGTTTCTGAAAGCGAGAAGGTTGCCATGAATAGCGCCATCATCAAAAGCCCGCCGACACATATGGAGATCGCGATTATGCTCAATTTAAGCCGTGAAACAGTGACTCGTGTGTTTCAGGCTTTACAGTCGTATGACATCGTGCGACGGGATGGCGCAACACAGTTACATATCACACAGCTGCAAACGCTGAAGGAACTGGCTGAAGGTAAAAAGGAACTTTAGATCAGACGTGTAATCTGATTTGTTAGTTGCCAGTGAAGATTGTCTCGCAATTACCGAACTATATGTCGCCTATTGGTCCTGTAACCTTGGCCGATCGGTAGAGTACAATGCGAGACCTTCATGTTATCAAGGTTGAAATAGGCTGGTGATGACCCCAACTAAGGGCCTGTCACGCACTAGCCGTCTCACATCACCCCTACTATTATCAATTGCAGTTTCGGATTTTTCTTCGCCATGAAAACAAACACGAACAAAGGCACTCAGGAATTACGGGAAGCTTTAGGCGCAGTTAAACAGCATTTTATTTATGCTGGATTGTTCAGCGCTGCCGTAAATATTCTCCTGCTTGTTCCCATAATGTACATGATGCTGGTTTACGACAGGGTGATGGCCAGTAGCAGCATGTCTACGTTGGGATGGCTAAGTCTGCTGATGGTCGCGCTTATTTTTGCAATGGGCGGTTTTGAATGGGTAAGGTCATATATTCTCGTCGCAGCCAGCAACAAGCTCGAAAATACGTTACGCGAAAGGGTTTTCAACGCTACATTCAAAATGGCCCTGCAAAGCTCTGGTGCAAAAAACAGCACCCAGCCTATCAATGATCTTTCCGGATTACGTCAGTTTTTGACCGGTAATGGTATTTTTGCATTTTTTGATGCGCCATGGTTTCCGGTCTACCTCGCAGTAATGTTCATGTTCCATTTCTGGTTTGGCATAACTGCAATATTTGCCGGCATCGTCATGGTCGCGCTCGCTTACACCAACGAAGTCATTACCACCAAACGTCTGAAAGACGCCAACGCTGAAGCTAACATTTCCAACAGTCAGTTGATTGGAAGCCTGCGCAATGCCGAGATCATAGAGGCAATGGGCATGACATCGAATATTCGCAGCAAAATGCAAAGTCGCAATGATCGCGTTCTCACGCTCCAAACCGACGCAAGCAAACATGCTGGTGCTATTTCTGCTTTCTCAAAAACTTTTAGAATGGTTGTCCAGTCCCTTATTCTAGGACTCGGCGCTTTACTCGCGCTCGCGCACGAAATTTCCCCCGGCACGATGGTCGCGGGTTCCCTGCTGCTCGGCAGAGCGTTGGCACCGATCGACATGCTGGTCGGCACGTGGAAGGGATTTTCCGTGGCACGCGCGCAATATGAACGTTTGTGTAACTTGCTCGATCAGATGCCTGCGGAGCAGGAACACATGAAATTACCGGCACCTGAGGGCAATCTCTCACTCGAACAGATTTACGTCACTCCTCCAGGAGCAAAGGCGCCGGTTCTAAAAGGTATCACGTTGCAGCTCGCTGCCGGTGAGGTGTTGGGTGTAATAGGACCCAGCGCTTCTGGTAAATCCACACTTGCTCGCGCAATTCTCGGCATCTGGCCCGCTATAAGCGGCAAGGTTCGGTTAGATAGTGCAGATATCTGGGCATGGGACAGAGATGACATTGGTCCTTACCTGGGTTATCTCCCACAAGATATTGAATTATTTGATGGCACTATCTCTGACAACATCTGCCGATTCGGTGAGGTCGATGCAGACAAGATAGTAGCGGCTGCCAAACTCGCGGGAGTACATGAGCTTATTTTGCGGCAGCCCGATGGTTATGACACCGTGATAGGCGGCTCTGGTGGTGTGTTATCTGGTGGCCAGAGACAACGTATAGGTCTGGCACGCGCTATCTACGGCAGCCCGCGGTTGCTCGTGCTTGATGAACCGAATTCGAATCTTGATGATCAGGGCGAAAAAGAACTGGTCGCGGCAATGCAGCGCATCAAACAGCAGGGCAGCACAATCGTTGTTATCAGCCATCGCACATTGATTCTTACCGCAGTAGATAAAATTCTAGTACTCAAAGATGGTGTGGCTGTGAGTTTTGGTCCACGAGACCAAGTGTTGAATATGTTATCCCAGCCCCAGCCCGATACCCGCAAAAGCCTCGCCGGTGCAGCATAAGCTTGCTCACAAGCCTGCCATATAAAGACGAGTAAATAGAGATAGATTCAATGAACGCCAAACACGATCTACCAACTAACGCGGGTTCCCTGATTGTCAGTCCTCGCGCTGTGATCTCACAGCCCGCCGCTCCACTATATGAAACGGAATTTGACGCACCTAAACGCATAGGTCTCACCATTGCGTTCCTTGTATTTGGCGTGTTTGGTTTGTGGTCTGCGTTTGCCCCTATCGGTGGTGCGGTGCATGCAATGGGTGCTATCTCAGTCAAATCCTATAAGAAAGTGGTGCAGCATTTTGAAGGCGGAATAGTTCAGGAAATTCGCGTGCAGAACGGCGAGATGGTAGAAGCAGGTGATATTCTCCTGGTTATTGACCCGACCCAACACCTCGCTCAGCTGGAAATTTACACAGGACAGCTGTTTGCATTGACTGCGCTCGAAGCGCGCTTGATTGCGGAGCGGGATGGTTTGGACGCGGTGAGTTATCCAGATCTGTTATCAGCTGCCGATAACAAAGCGCGCGTCGAAAAAGATGCGCAGGATCAGGTTTTTGCAGCCCGCAAAGCAACTAGAGAAGGCGCAATTAATGTACTGAATCAGCGCGCAAGTCAGCTCGAGTCCCAAGTGGTTGGACTCGAGGCTTTACAGAAAACCAAGGAGCAGCTCGCGTCGTCGTTTGCGGAAGAGCTTGTGGAAGTACGCGCGCTCTTGGCCGAGGGTTTCGCCGACAAGATACGCTTGCGCGAACTCGAACGTAGTCATGAAATGCTAATGGGAGAAGCCGCTGAGATCACCTCAAACATCGCCGCTACCAAGATTCAGATTGGTGAGGCGCAGCTGCAAATCATTCAGACACAAAATGAATTCCAGACCGAAGTGGTCAACCAACTGGCAGAAACGCAGACCAATCTTAAAGATACCCGCGAACGCGTCATTGCGCTGACGGATATCGTGGCGCGTACTGAAGTACGAGCACCCGATGCAGGTATAGTGAATAATCTGCAGTTACACACGATCGGAGCTGTCGTCAGCCCGGGCAGTCCCCTTGCGGAAATTGTACCGCAGAGCCAGGACCTCGTCGTTGAAGCCCGCGTGCAAATCACCGACATTGACCGGGTTGCTGTTGGCCAGGAAGCAACCATTCGCTTGCCAACCTTTAGCAGCAAAACGACACCTACGTTATTTGGCAAAGTGCTGAATGTCTCCGCAGATGCCTTGCTGGATGAGGCGACACGTTCGACTTATTACCTCGCACGTATAGAGATAACGCCCGAATCGATGACTGAAATTGAAGGCCTGCTGCTGGTACCAGGCATGCCAGCTGAAGTTTTTATCACAACCCCTTCTCGCACCTTCCTGCAGTTTGTAATGAAACCTCTTACTGATTCGCTCCATCGCAGCTTTCTTGAAGATTGAACCGCATGAAACCTACTTCAGTATTACTTTTAATCACCGCTCTTCACGCTGGTTTTATCGCGACGAGCTCGGGCGCTGAATTCGATGAGGGCGTTATATCACCTGCCGCCGTCACCACCGGGAATACGCTGGAAGATTTTTTTACCGCGGCGTTAAACGCCAGTCCTGAACTGAGTATTGCACGCGAGCGCTGGAACATTGGAAGTGCCCGCAAGAATCAAACTAATGGTCAGTTATTACCACAGGTTAATGCAACCGCGAATATCTCAGACAATGAACGTACCGCCCGGGATGGGGACAGCGCCTATACCGGCGAACGTTATTCCGTACAGGTTAATCAGGTCTTGTTCAACTGGCAGGCGTTTGCAGCAAGACAGCAAGCCTACCTGCTTGAAGATGCGAGCGAGGCCGAATACTACGCGCAGCTTGCGCAATTGCTTACCATCGTTGCCGATCGTTACCTGTCGGTTCTGCAAGCTGAGGACGAGCTGATTTCGATTAACTCTGAAATGGATGCCATGACTAACCAGATCAACCAGATTCAGGATATGTTCGATTTGCAGTTAGTGAAAATTACCGATCTCTATGCTGCACAGGCGCGTCAAGCCGCTATTGCTGCAGAGCGTGTCGAAATAGAAAGCGGGCTTGCCATCGGTCGGGAAGCTTTGCGCGCCGAAACGGGCCTGGACGTAGGCAATCTCACGCGACTCCCCGCACTCACCACCGTCGAACCACTTTCGGGTAGCCTTGATGAATGGCTCGGCCGCACCACCGAGAACAATAAACAAATTGAAGCAAGAACGTACGCACTGGAAGCTGCCAAGAAACAGGTATCCCAGCGGCGTGGCGCCTATCTGCCCAGAGTGTCTCTGGTGCTGCAACATCAGGAATCGAACGTCGGTTTTGATAATGCGCGGTTACCTAACGACGTAAATGAAACCGATTATATTGGCATCGACTTTAGTATTCCGCTATTTGCCGGCGGCACTAATCGCGCAGTCGTAAGAGAAGCCGTTAGCATGCGTAACATTGCTGCACACGAGTTGCGCAAGACTGAAGTCGAGATTGCTGAAAACGCGCGGACTGCGTATTTCCAGGTGAAGGCTGGAGAATCCCGAATCGAAGCAGCACGACTCCTCTCCGAATCCACATCGACCTATTTCGCCGCCATGCAGCGTGGATTCGAACTCGGCGGTGTCACGAGTGTGGATGTGCTTAATTCATTGCGCGATCAATTTCAGGCCGAACGTGATTTGCAGCGCGCGCGTTACGACCATATCAGGGCGAACCTCGTATTGCGTCGTGAAGCCGGAATTCTGACGGCTAATGACCTGCTTGATGTAAGTCGTCTGTTGAACCAGCCAGCGGAAACCCAAACCCCCTGACCCTGCGGCGAGGCCTATTCCGCGAGCTGCCGGTCCAGTCTTTGTTGCGCCCATTCAACAAGTGAGCCTTTGATTGCAATTGGCTCATAAACAAAAAAGCCTTCCGCCCACTGCACGTCCTTACCTAACGTAAATGTGCGCAGCCGGTTAAGCGCCAACACAATGTCGCGATAATTTTTCTGGCCGATCTGGCTTTGATAAACATCAATCACCTGCTTTTTGTTTTCTATCACGGTAGTGATGTCCACCAGACAGTTAATCGGGCTCTGGCCGGTGATTTCATAACCTACCGGCACCACGTCATCGCTCCCAAGTTTTTGTAACGCTTGCCACACCAGCAGCGCCGTCATCCGATGATCTGGATGCGCTTCGTGGATACCCGGGAAAAAAACTGCCGACGGTTTGCTGCCTTCAATAAGCCGTACGAGTTCATTCACTAGCAAGGGATTTACCGCCAGTCCTCTATCTTTCTGTTTGAGAAAAATTACCGATGAAACTCCGAGCAGAGCACTCGCTGCACGCGCTTCCTGTTCGCGAATATTAACGAGATTATCCTGCTCACCACCCAGCGATCCATCCGTCATTATCACCACGTGTACATCAATCCCGGTTGCAGCTGCGAGTGTTATTGTGCCGCCCATGCCAAAACTTTCGTCGTCTGCATGCGGAGCAAATACCAGCCATGGACCCTTAGTAACTGGCAGCTCCGAGCAACGATAAGGCACGAGTTGAGATTCATCGATCATAAAAAGTCCGTGTCTCCGGGTGTAAGCCACCAGCGATTTTGTAGTTCCTCAGGCGGTGGTCCTGAAGTCCAGATGTTGGCAGGTGTGGTGATCGGCAGCGTGGTCGAGGTGGCTGATTCATCCACTAACCTTTCTACAAAAACTTCGCTGCACCACGTTGCCAACTGTTGTCTGCCAAGCTCAGTGGTTTGCCACTTCGCTAACTGCAACACGGCCGGATAGTTCTGGAAAGACCCAATAAAATCCATCAGGAGTGCTCGCTCGGGTTCTACTTTCAGCACAACCAGTCCAAGTGGCTTACCTGTTATGCGGGAGGTCATCAGCAAAATGGTGTACGCATTTTTCGGATTGCGCAAATATCGGTGCTCGATAAACGCCGCATCTTTTTGCACAACAATGTAGTCACGCATTGTCTGACTGAATTGTTGCCAGAGATCATCAATTTTTTTTTGGTAGTTGGCAAAATTGGCCAGAGTAATCTGGACACATTTATGCCAGAACCCAATGCGCGCCACGCTGGCATCCAGCTTCCACGAAATTTCAAACATTCTGCCAACGGGAGCGTAAATTCCCAAACGCTCTGCAATACCCATTGCGCGATTGCTCGGAAAACCGTAACCAAGCAGATAGGGTTTGTCGTAGCCAATAAAGTTTTCGAGAAACATACTGCTCGCTAGAAAGAACGGGCTTTGTGTGCGAACCGCTTTTCGTTCAGTAACCTTTACCATCACATCGACGACTTGCAAGGCGCGCTCTGATTTACCCTTGAGCAATATTGCCGCGCCGACACCACCGTAATGTGCAACAAGTTCTCCGTTCTTGAAAACACCCACGGCGCAGCCGTCCCGCGCGCGATATTTCCAGCGCCAGAATTCTGCGCTCATATCGTGATGAAAAATTTCCTTGAACAGGGCGCGAACCGCATCAGCATCCGCGTCGTGCAGTATTCGCGTTTCTGAGAGGCTAGTACTACTGTCCTGTTCCAGAGTCATCGCTATTTCCATTGATGCGGCATGTTGACGATGCCGCGTGCGAGCCCTTGTTGTTCAACGTTTAATTCAGCTGCCTGGGTGATAGCCTCGTAGATATGCAGGCCCTGTTCACACAGCAGGTAGATGTCGATGTTGTAGTTGCCTTTCAAAAGCGGAAATTCCGGAAACTCCACATGCGCGTAACCGATCCCATCATTGTCGACTTTCAGGGTCAGACCATCATTCACTGAACCAACACTCGACAGTATGCGACCATCACCGCCCGTAAATGCAATGCCAACACTCGGCAGCGGCAGGTTTTCACCCGGGTGAAACTTCACGGTTACTGCAAGTAAACTTCTGCTGCTTTTGACTCTGTGTGCCTTTGCAACGAGACCATCCACTGTAACAGCGACATTTAAAATCCTCGGCACTTCACTCTTGCTTAAAACTTTTACCGCCGTGGGCGTTTCCTCATGCTGGGTAGTTTCGAGATTTTCCTGCAGCGGCGATTCCATGCGCAGAAACTCGCCATACTCCGTGATCACTTTGGCAGGGTCACCCGAGCTGCGGATGCGACCGCGGTCGAGCCAGAACACGCGATCACACAATGCTTCAACCTGATAAAGAGAATGTGAGCAAAAGAAAATTGTCTTGCCGCTACGTTTGAATTCCATGATGCGGTCAAACGAGCGACGCGCGAACACACCATCACCAACAGACAAGGCTTCATCAATAATCAGAATGTCCGGATCGATATGTGTCGCGATCGAAAAGGCCAACCGCACAAACATGCCGGTTGAATACGTTTTGACCTGCTGGTGAATAAACTCGCTGATGCCTGAAAAATTGATGATGTCGTCGTAAATCGCATCTGTTTCGGTTTTGCTTAAACCCTGGATAGAACAGTTCAGATAGATATTATCGTGACCACTCATTTCCGGATGAAAACTCGCGCCGAGTTCGAGCAAAGCTGCGACCCTGCCGTTGATCTTCACATTGCCACTTGACGCCTGCATCGTGTTCGCAAGTATTTTCAGCAACGTGCTTTTACCCGCGCCATTTTTGCCAACAACACCGACTACTTCGCCTGGCTGTACATCGAACGTAATATCTTCCAGCGCGACGTGTTGTTTAAAACGCGATTTACCCGTAAATATTTCGCGAATTCTGTCGAAGTCATTGTCGTACAAACGATAGGCTTTGCCGACCTGCTGCAAGCTGATAACGGGCTCAGTCATTACAACACCTCCCGAATATGCGGCATGCTGCGTCTGAACAGCAGCCATGAAGGCACCAGCAATACAAACCACAGCGCGAGTAACCGCACGGCAGTCAACGGATTAAATGGCATTCCCTGCACAAGCGCGTGCACCGCTGTCATCACGTCAGCAAGTGGATTGAGCCACAGCCATTCTTGATACCAGGCCGGCAGCATTTCAGGAAGAAACAAAATTGGTGTGCTGTACATGATCAAGGTCAGGAAGAAGGGCAGGGCCTGGGCAAAATCGCGAATGAATAATCCCAGTATCGAAAACAGCAATACAAACGGCAACAGCCAAAGCAGCAGCAAGGGCATTACGATCAGCGAATTAACCGCCGCAGCAGGGCCAAATATAAAAAGACACAGCAAGCCGTAAATAATCGTGTAGACAAAACCCGGGATGATCATGATCAGGATTGGCAATATTTCGATTGGGAATGGCGTACGCCTATACAACGCACTGAACTCGCGAAACATACCGACTGAACGATTCAAAACTTCGGACAAACATAACCACGGCAACATGCCGACCAGAAAAAACTCCAGGAACCCTGGGCCACGGTCCTGCCGCATTCCGTAAACAATACCGAACAGAAACCAGAAACCAGCGACTTGCAGCGCAGGCTGCAACAGCGGCCAGAGTTTGCCGAGCAACGTGCCCGACGTGCGTACGATGATTTCACGCTTGACCAACATGTTCAGAAGAGACGCATGTTTTACACAAGCCCGGAACGGCATATACACGCCGCCGAACAATCCGGAAAAAATACTGCTGCTGTTATTCACTGACTGGTTTCATCCTCGGATTTGACTACCATCCTGACGGGTACTTTCTGATAGGGCGTGACTTTGAGAACTCTGGGGGGCTCGGTAAAAGAAGAAATTTGAACGATTTCCGCGAAGGCTGTCAACGATTCATCGTCTTGCCACTCTATCACTGCATCATCAAGATTTTCCGGATTTCTATTCTGGGGCGAAGGATTTTTATACGCCATTATCGTGTAGTAATTCGATGTCCGCGTGGTTTGCAACCACGGTCGCAACAAGGCCATGTTTTCTGCCGATACTAATTGGGCTATGTCGCCGTTGCCGCCGAAATCCTTGTCCTGGCGAAAGGTCAGTATCTCCTCAATGAGTTCATCATCAAGACCTGGAATGAGCTCCATCGCCTCTTTAGTGGCGAAGTTGAGGTTGATCAACTCGCTTTCACCATACAACGTAAACGCGGCATCGAGATCGACATCCCCAAACACTTCGGCGAAACCGCGGATCTGCAATATCTCTTCGACACTTTCTATTTTGCTGTTGCGTGGTTGGTAGGGTGATTCCAGGCCTTCGTAGTAATCGATCTCCGCACCGTTCACGCCTTCGTCATCATTTAGATCGGTCCAGTCATTCCACGCATCCATCAACTCATCGATTTGCGCAGCAGCATTAGGGCCCAGTCGTTTCTCGAGCATACTACGCATGCGCGGGCGGCCAAGTTCGCGCAGGTTTATCTTGCCGCTGTGATCATAAATTCGCACAGTGATGTCATCTGCCTGCGGATAGGAAAGCTGCAATTCCCTGCCGTTATAGCGATACAACGGATTTCTGCCGGCCTCGTTGGTTTCGTCGATCGTTACGAGCCCGAGCGGCATTTGTTCGAGCATGAGTTCCATCTCGGCCTGATTGATCGCCGACAGTAATTTCGCCCAGGTTTCCAGCTCTTCCTTGTGGAACAACGCAACGCGTGATGACAAACGGACCTGACCAGCGAGCGCGGTGACGAGGATCGTCAACAGCGTAATGGTCCACAAGGTGACGATGAGGATCGAACCGCGCTCGTTATTTTTTATCGCCGCTTGCATTTTCATTGCAGGATCACCGATGACGATGGCTCGATGTCTTCGTGTCGCCAGGTCTTGATCGGCGCAACCAGTTCCAGCACTTCATCGTTATCGTCGTCGAGCGGTCTGAGCACAATATGAACTGCCAACGGCAGACTCTGAAGCTCTTCACCATCCCAACTATCAAGCCATTCCTTTTCCTCGAAATTGCGCTGCACCAGATAATGAAACTCTGCGATGTAGTCCGGCAGCAGCGATTTTGGCGTGAGAGTTTCAAAACGCACATCCGGGTTGTCGCTGAACGCAGGTGTAAGGGTAAGTTCGAGGCCTTTCGACTCGTCGGACTGCAAGCGCCAGGCAGTTAACCCGGGTTGCAGCTGTGGCGATGTTGCGGACACGAAACGCAACTCGTTTTCAGAACCCTGGAAATAGACATAACGCGACAGTCGTTGCTCATCCACATACGTGTGGGGGAATGCCGCCATCAACGCGCGCTCCATTTGCAACATCACCAACGCCTTGTCGAGAGTTACATCCAGCACTGAGGTTTCATTGCGCCAGTCGTTGACGACGGAATAGACGCCAGCACTCAGCATGCCTAGCAGAAGCGCGGACAATCCCATCGCCAGCATCATTTCCAGCAGCGTGAAGCCTGACTGCATAAACCTGCGCATGTTGGTACGCGTTAATGTGGTCATTTTTCCGGCAGATCCAGAGTTACCCGGTATGAACCGCTGGCAACCAACTCATCATTCTCATCGCGGATCTCGTATGCCCGTAAGGCCTGCGGACTGCCCATCGTTTTACGCTCAGGAACATCGAGCACAAGGTCGTCTTCCAGCTCGAGTTCGGTATTTTCAAAATCGATGATGATTTCGCCACGCTGATCGTTGAGCTGCGTGAAATTGATCAGGCTGCGAACCTGCATCGACTCGAGCAACGCCTGTTCAGAGTTATAAGCCAGGCGTTTATTGCCCGCGACCACACCAAAGAGGCCACCGAGTGCGAGACCCGTGATCGTCATTGCAACCATGACTTCGAGAAGGGTGAAGCCGGCTGCTTGTGGAGGGTGACTGCGCATGACTTAAAACTCTTTGTCCGGTTCTTCGCCGTTGTAGGCAGTGGCGATACGACCCGTGATTGGATCTATCCTGATCATCGCAGTGCGATCGTTCAGTGCAAAATTCAACACGCCACCTGTGCTGCCACCTTGAGGAAAAAAAGTAATGCCGATGTGTTCAACTTCTTCGTCGGGTTGGCTTGGATCCGGTTGATAACGCAACTTAAGTGATTCGCTGGACCAGCTCGCATCGAGACTTTTATCGTCTGCCTGTTCGCGCAAGTCATCGTAGTCGGCGCCTTCAGGATCGAGCGCAAAAAATTCTGCAGTTCTCGGCTGCGCCTCGACGATTGCAATGCGGCGGGTATACGTAAGTGACGCCACAGCGCCACGCACTTGTGCATTGAAGCTGCTGTTGTCCAACGTATTGAGATTAGGAATAACCAGACCAATCGTAATCAGAATAATGCTGAGTACGACCAGCAGTTCGAGCAGCGTAAACCCTGCTTGTGTTACGCGAACTTTAGCGTCCGATATCGGCGTCATCTTCCTGCCCGCCCGGCGCACCGTCTTTGCCGTAAGACATCAACACGAAGTCTTTGTCGTTTGGCTGATAGAAGTAGTCATTTTCCCAGGGGTCTTTCGGCAGATCACCGCGGATGTATGGACCATTCCATGAATCGCGGCCCGAATCATTTTCGACAAGACCTTCAAGTGTCTTCGGATATTCGCCAACATCGAGACGATAAGAATCAAGCGCAGATTCGAAATTGGAAATCTGTGTTTGCGCTGCAGAACGTTGGCCTTTGCTGAGGTTACCAAACAGTGCTGGACCCACGAGCGCGGCAAGCATGCCGAGAATGGCCATTACGATCAGCAATTCGATAAGAGTGAAACCGCCAGTTTTTTTCATGATGTGATCCTCATTGGTTCCTGCTTATAGACCCGCTTCTTCGAGCATGTCGGCCAGCATAGTAAATTTCGCGCGATATTCCTGCATTAATGCAGTGCCTGCACTGTCGTTGGTTACGATCTGCGGATGGAGAATAACAAACAGCTCTCTGCGATCGTTGGTATACGTTTGATAGGAGAACAATGCACCGAGGACAGGTATTTTATTTAACACCGGGATGCCAGAACTTCTGTCGCCATCCTGTTCCTGGATTAACCCGCCAAGCGTTATGGTCGATTGATCCTGCACGACAGCCGTTGTTGTGATCTCTTGATTGGCAAATGTAGGGTTGCCTCCCACTCCATTCGATCCTTCAATAGAAGACAAGCTCTGGAAAATTTCGAGATTTATAAAACCGTCTGAATTGATGTGCGGCGTTATAGTGAGAACGATACCCACATCGCGATAGGCAATGTTACTGGAGGTCGTGCCGTTTGCATTCGTATCAGTACCGTTATTCACCGGTACGGCCTGTCCTACTTTGATCTCGCCTTCCTGGTTGTTGGTTGCAAGTATTGTGGGACGCGACAGAAGCTGTACGTCATTGTCGGTAGAAATTGCACGTAAGGTCGCATCTATAACCGTTGCGCCATCCATGAATGTTTTTGTAAACACCAATCCTTCTCCACCCCGCACCAACTCTCCTGCATCATTTACGTCAAGTTGTGGAAGAAAACTCGAACTGATCTGCGCAGGGCCCGATGCAAGGTTGCTTGAAACTCGTGTCCAGTCGATACCGAACTGCGTGTTATCCGTGAGCGTCGCCTGCCCAATGACCGCATTAATTAATACCTGCGCTGGCGCTACATCCAGCGTGCTTATCGTTGTGAGTAGCTGTCTGTATTCGCGTGGCGATGCGCGGATGAGCAGACTATTGGTATCTTCGTCAGAGACTATTGCTACTGAAATATCGGCTGATACCGCTGATGACGTGAGGCCTGGACCGGTTTGCGTTTCCGGTGTTGCCACAAAAGGCTCTGTCTGATTGAAGGGTATAGCATCCGGTACCGCCCGGTTTATCAAATCGCCCGGCTGGCTCTCATCTTCGTCCCGCGCGGCCTGTTGTTGATCGTCCTCGTCTTCTTCACCAAATACACTAGTCAGTGTTTCGGCGAGGGTTACGGCATTGAGACTTTTCACTTTATAGACGAACAACTGCTCCACTTGTTCCTGGCTTGCGGCATCAAGTATGCGCACCCAATTCGTTACTTCTGCAAAACCGCGCGCGGCTGGCGCGAGCACCATAACCGCATTGATACGATCGAGGCCCAACACCTGATAAGCCGTTTGCTCGCCTTCGATCAGTTTCAACACACTCGTTAATTCTTCGGCAACTTCCGACGCCTTGGAGTTCTGCAACTGATATAACTGGATACCCTGGTTCTGGAATGGGTCATCGTCCATCACGGCAAGTAACGCGTTGATCCGTTCGAGCTGTTCAGGTGAACCAATGATGCCGAGCAGGTTCGCAGGTCCCAAACGAATAATTGAGCCTGCAGGTTGTAGCAGGGGATTGAGCACTGTTTCAGCAGCCTCGATCGAAATATAGGTGAGCGGCGTAACCTGCAGCACTTCAGGCGAACTCGCGTTATCAAGTCCGCCCGGCAGGACGATCTCGGTCGGAATATTGGAAGCGTTGCGCGTAAAGCGATAAACATTACCTACCTGTTCAATCGTCACGCCAGCGTTACGCGCGAGCATACGCATGAGTGGCCAGATGTCTTCATAACGTAACGGATTATTCGCTGCTGTGCGGATGCTGACTTTGTTGTCTAATGTCGGATCAATAACCATGTTGATATTAAGTGCGTTGCCAAGCTCTTCCAGCACCAGACGTAAATCTTCCTGCTCGTAATTTAATTCAACCACATTGTTCGCGGGCGCCTGCACTGCTGGGCCCTGTTCGGCAAAAGACCCGAGCTGGATAATTCGGCCATCGCGATTAATCGCATCGGTGAGTTCAGAATTATCAGTTGTTTCTTCAGGCAATCCCGCGCTGGTGGTTGGCTGCGGAGTTGTTGCAGGTGCAGGAGTGGCAGCTGGCGCTGATGGCGCTGCGGCTTCTTCTTTCTGCAGCAACGCACAAGAACTCAGCAGCAAAGACGCCGCGGCAAGCACGAGTAAACGTCCGCCGGCTGAATCAGGTTTGCGACGCGGGTTTCTCATGGCATGTCTCTCAATATGATTCACAACTGAACTCACAAATGCGCTCCAACTAAAAATCCACGGTATTCATGCTGAATACAGCCGACAGCATGATCATGATAATGCCGCCCACTGCGATACCCAGCACGATAATCAGGGCGGGTTGCAATGCGCTCACGAGCCGCGACATTTCATCCCTTACATACGTATCAAACGTTTTGGCCAGCTTCTGCAAGATGCTGCCAGTACGACCAGACTCTTCACCCACCGTTACCAGCTGATACAAAAGTACCGGGAATTTACGGGTTCTGCCGAGTGATACTCCCAAGCCAGCGCCACCGCGCACGTCTTCTTCTACCTGTTGCAAATGATGCACAAGCTCTTCGTTTGCAATGACTTCGCGGGCAACCCGCAAACCGCGAATGAGCGGAATGCCCGCACCAAGCAGCGCGCCGAGTGTGCGCGTAAAAATTGCCACGTCTTTGTAAAGCAGCACCGAACCTAACAATGGAACAGTAAGTAGTCGCGCATCTTTTTTTCGTTTGCGCTCGGGGTCAGCGTCAAGCCAGCGCCACCAGTAAACAATACCGATGACCAACGGCAACACCAGCCAGCCATAACTTTTGATGCCGCTGCTAAGACTCAACAAAAATTGCGCGGATGCGGGGATTTCCGTGCCCACGTCTTCGAACATCGCCGTAAATTGCGGCACGACGAATATCAGCAGTAAGGTCACCGACGTGATGCCGACGAACAACAACACCATCGGATACATCATCGCGGAGATGATTTGTTTCTTGGTTTCTTCCGCAGTTTCCAGGAAGCCCGCGAGATCCGGTAACAGTTGATCCAGAATGCCACCGGTTTCACCCGCTCTCACGATGTTGATGTAAAGCCTGGAAAATATTTCGGGACGCATTTCCATCGCGTCGGCCAGGCTTTTACCTTCTTTTACGTCGCGGCGAATTTCGAGCACGAGACGTTTCATGTGTTCTTTTTCAGTGATGCCTTCAAGTAGCGTCAGTGCTTTGTCGATCGGTACTTTCGCTTCCACCAGTGTGCACAGACCATTCGTGAAATCGACAAGGTCGGAGTTTTTTATGCGCGAACCGCGTTTGCTTTGTATTTGTCGCGACGCTGCTTTCACTCGAATAGGTACAAGTTTGCGCGCCTGCAACTGCGCAACCACTTCGCGCTCCGACTCCGCGCTGAGCTGCCCGGTAGTCATATTGCCTTGTGCATCGCAGGCTTGATATTCGTAGTAGATGACACTCATATCGCGCGCGTCACCCTGACAACCTCTTCAGGTGTCGTTGTGCCCTGGCTCAATTTTTCGAGTGCGTCTTCACGCAGCGTGCGCATGCCTTCGAGGATGGCTTGTTTGCGAATGACGTTGGCATCGGCGCCGCTCGTGATCAGGTGACGAATTTCATCCGACAACATCATCAATTCGTACAAGCCGACACGACCACGATAACCGGTGCCACCGCAGCGTTCACAACCAGTGCCACGTTTGAGCATCGGAAAATTGGCTTTGTCGACGTTCAGCACAAGTGCTTCGTCATCCGTCATCGGACCTTCATGCGTGCAACCCGAACACACGCGTCGTACGAGACGCTGCGCCTGAATCGCGAGCAGACTGGAACTGATCAAATAACTTTCCACACCCATGTCCTGCATACGCGTTACTGCGCCTGCGGCATCGTTGGTGTGCAACGTAGAAAACACGAGATGGCCGGTGAGGGCGGATTCAATCGCGATTTCGGCTGTTTCGTGATCGCGGATCTCGCCGATCATCAGGATGTCAGGGTCCTGGCGCACAATCGAGCGCAAGCCGGATGCGAAGTTCAATCCGATATTCGCGTTTACCTGAATCTGCGTAATGCCGCCGAGTTGATATTCGACGGGATCTTCAACAGTGATAATCTTTTGTTTTTCGTTATGAATTTTTTCGAGCGTGCCGTAGAGCGTGGTGGTTTTACCGCTACCGGTCGGGCCCGTAATCAAAATCAGGCCATGTGGCTGGGTGATCACGCGTGTGTAGTCGCGCAATATTTTTTCGGGCATGCCGAGGTCGGCAAGATCTATCGATAGATCGTTGCGATCGAGAATCCTGAGCACAATCGATTCACCGAGCACACCGGGCAATGTCGACACACGCATATCGAGATCGCGACCACCGATCTTGTAGTCGATGCGACCATCCTGCGGCAAACGTTTTTCACCGATATCGAGACGAGCCATGAGTTTGAGACGCGACGCAACTGCCGACTGGATCTTTACGGGCAGGCGTTCAACACGCGTCATGATGCCGTCGACACGACAACGCACTTCGAGATAATTTTCGTTCGGCTCAAAATGAATGTCGCTCGCATTTAAATCCAGCGCGCGCGCAAACAGATGATTGACCAGACGAATGATCGGCGCTTCGGAATCCATGTCCGAAAAATCTTCGTCTTCACGAAAACCGGAGAAGCGATCTTCGTCGTCGGCTATTTGTGGGGAGAGTTCTGCACGCCAGTATTTGATCAGCCTTGCGAGTTCTTCTGGAGTACCCGCCCTGAAAGTTACCTTGTCGCCAATGATGAACCGGACTTTTGCACGGTACTCGATCGTCGGCATCTGGATGTAGACCAGTTGTGTACTCGTACTGAAATCCTGCGCAGGCGCAAGCCCGGCCGGCTCAAGTAACTGGCTGAACACCGCCAGTGTGAGTGCCGGCTGGCGTATGGCTTGGCTTGTGTTACTGCTCACGTTCAGCACGGCTGAAACCTACTACTGTAATGGTACCGGTGTATTGGCGACGATTGCGCGTAACGGTCAGAGCGCTGACATGCAACCGCGGACGTAATTCCTGCAATGCATTTAAAAACGGCAGAATGTTGGTTTGGTCAATTGAGAAGTCCATCTCCTGCGAAACCATCAGCCAGTTGTCGATATAGTTGTACTGCGCGACCTTCATTTCGCGGGTTTCAACTTTCGCCTGCTCCACAGCCTGACGTAACGAGCGCTGCACGCTGCTGCCAACCAGATTTGGATTGGTGCCTTCAAAGATCCAGCTTTCCAGATCGGCAATTTCGGCCTGCTTGAGAATTTCATTTTCTTTCCAGCGGTCGACATCGATGACCAGCTGCTGGTAACGATCACGACGCTCCTGCAGCAACGCGATATCTTCCTGGCCTCGCTGATAATAGTTATACAGCATTGGCACGATACGCAGCACAAGCAGCAACGCAAACACGATGCCTGCAAGGATTGCCAGATTTTGCGTACGTTTTATCAAAGTATGCGCATCCTACTGTTCGGCCACAGGGTATTTGGCTTCGTAGCCGGGATAGTCAACTTCGCTGACACTCATACGAATGCCAAAACGGTCACCCATCAGTTCGCTGTTGCCGCTGGAACTGCTGCGGCTTTGACCAACATCGTAAAATTCTTCGCGTTCGGCGAGCTGTTCGATCAATACGGCTGGGTCTTGGGCAAAACCGACGATATCAATCACGCCTTTATCGATCTGGAAAGAGGACAGAGAATTTTCGATCAACTCATTTAATGACAGCAAAATCTGGTCAACGTCCTGACGTGGGTATTCAAGTATTGCGCCCCATTCTTCGTCCATCTCATACACCGCTGCCTGGCTGCGGCGCGCTTCGGTTGATTCATCGCGCAAGGAATTAACTTGCGATTCGAGCATCGCCATGCGAATCCAGTTGCTCAAAAAAGGCAGGCATAACAGTGCGACTACGGCTATAGCGGCGATACCGCCGAGCTTTTTTTGCTTCTTCGCGATGAGATCCCGGCCCACCTGGTCGGCACCAGCAGGTAAAAAACTGTAGCTTTCTATGGGTTGAAACACCTGGCGCAGGGTGGTCCAACTTTCCTGGTCACTGCTGCGGATTTTGGTCGCAGCCGCGGCTTTGCTGCACTCTGTGTTCCATTGGGCGGCGAATTCTTCCTGCTGCAGGTCGATCTGATTGATGCTCAACAGCGACTTGATAATGCCATCGCGGCACTCAAGCTGCGTAACGTGCAGGGCATCTTCATCTATTAAAAGGTAGTCTTCCGAACCGCTGCTGGTTTGCAGCAGTGCGAGGGATCTGGGCATTAGCGTGGCAAGGAACAAACCCTGCTCCTTAAAAGCGGTAAACAGCAGTTCCGCATTACGGGCCGGATACCATAACGCGACACCGTCGGCACTGCCGCCGTTCAACCCGAGCAATAGAGGCTCTTCATAGGCCGGTACAAGGGTATGCACCTGAAGCATCAGGGCAGAGCGTAATAATTTTTCGCCAGTGATGCCCATCGTGAAACGGGTAGCAATAAAGTCGGCCGGCGGCAGCAACAGCAGAATAGACGCGGAGTCTTCCCGGCCTGCAAGCAGTTGCCTCGCACTGGCGGCAATGAGTTCTGCCTGGGTTTTCCCCTCCTCAGCTTCAGCAAGCTGCCGATATTCGCCGCTGGCAGTGTTAATCAGTATCTGGCCAAACAATACGAGCGACGTATTTATTCCCGCCAGAATGTCGCGATGAGCGGACGCCGCATATACAGAGCGCACCAGATTACTGAGCTCTTTGATCGACAATGAATCAAGCGTTGCGCGAATAGACTTCATTTATAAGTGTGAGTTCGAACAAGGGGAATATAAGTAGGACCGCGAGTCTGAACTAAGACCCATAGCAGCTCTATAAGTTTAACAAGTTTCTATGAAAATCATGTAAATGTCTAAATTTCATGAACTTGCTCGCAAAAAGAGCACTTTATCGAGCCACCAAAAAAAACGCCCACATCAAAGGATGCAGGCGTTTCTGGGTAATACGTTAGAGCGGGAAGATTTCAGGATTTTCTTTCTTTGCCAACCAGGTAATCAACAACCTTCAGCATATCAGCCTGGGTTTTAACGCTGTCGTTGATCGTAATGAGATATTTGCCGTTAACAATCAGGCACGGAACGCTGGATACGCCGTATTCACGCATTCTGGTTGCAGCTTTTTTGACGGCAGATGTCATCGCAAAAGAGTCCCAGGTTTTGTCGAAATCTTCAGGGCTTACGCCTTGGCCGACAAACATTGCCTTAACAGCTTCGCCATCTTCCAGGTAGTTGCCTTTCTGATGAATGTTATCGAATGCCACGCTGTGAACCTTGTCCAGTACACCAAGGGATTCGGCGACATAATAAATCTGTGCATGCACTTCCATGATCGCGCTCCAGATGCCGGGGCTACGAACAAACGCGACGTCAGAAGGAAGCTTCTCAGCCCAGCTGTTGATCAAGGGTTCGAACGCGTAACAATGTGGGCAGCCGTACCAGAACACTTCAGTCACTTCGACTTTATTAGGGTCGGCCGTGCGAACAGGCTTCGCGATAGTTTCGTAATGTGTGCCGTCTACGTATAAGGCAGGCTGCGCGAACGCACTGCTTATACCGAGCAGCGCCAATAAAATCAGGGATTTGCTGAGGAATTTCATATTTGCTCCTATTGTTACTGTTCTGGTCCACACACCAAGACCAACAATTTTGTACTTTGCTTCCACTGGAACATGCACGATATGTGGAAGTTGACGCCTGTTCTTTAGCTCGAGTTTTATTGGATCTTTTAGCTCGACGCCTGCAGATACATTCAGGTGGCGCGAGTATGCCACAAAGTTTTTTAAAAAGGTGCTGGGCAAGGCCGTTGGCGCAATCAGGACTTAATTGCGCCTTAACGAGTCTATTTTCTTAGCGTAAGCCGAATACATAGGAGGCTAGTGCAGCAATTTCAGTGTCATTGAGCCTGGCCGAAATTGTGCGCATGATCTCAGCTGCGTCGTTAGCACGTTCGCCAGCCCTGAACGCCTTGAGCTGAAGTTCGGTATAGGCCACATCCTGGCCGCTCAGAGCAGGGAATCCTGCCGAGTTGTTGCCTTTGCCATCAACCGAATGACAGGCTGAGCAAGCCGCAACACCAATCGTCGCGTCACCTGCGCGATATAACTTTTCGCCCAATGCACGTTTTGCTTCATCAACCGCTCCGAGTGGGGCGTCAACGCTGGCGAAATGGGCGGCTATGTCGGCAAGATCCTGATCACTCAGGCTAGCTACCATCGGTTTCATGAGCGGCACGACACGAACGTCGTCCCTGATTTCTACCAATTGCTTGAACAGGTAAGAAGCATTTTGACCACCGAGTTTTGGCACATTGGGCAATAGGCTGTCATTACCCGTGGGACCATGGCAGGCCGCACATGTGGCGACTTTGCCTGCTCCGGCCTGCGCATTACCCTGCGCGGGAGCTTCTTGTGCCTGTACAAAAGAACAGCTTACTAGCGAGATCAGCGCTACAGTCAAAGCGTTACTCATGGCATTGCGGATTTTCACGTTATACAACCCTATTCTTGCTGGATGGTGTGCAGGTGGCGAACAGATTCTGACTTAAGGGAAGCCCCTTATCAGGAAAAGCTACAACCTTGCGGTTCAGGGGGCTATGTTACAATTCATCCCCTTTTTAAGGCCGGCGCATTATAACCCAAGCCCGTCGACCTTCCCAAGTTACCTTTTCAGGATTTCTCTTTTGACCAACCCTAACGACGCGGGCAGCATCAATTATCAGCTTGCCAAGTATTTCATCAGTGCCAGCACGGTCGAGCAGTGTCCTCCTGATACGTGCCGCGAGGTCGCTTTTGTTGGACGTTCGAATGCCGGCAAATCGAGCGCCATCAATGTGCTGACCAGCCAGAACAAACTGGCGCGTACCAGTAAAACCCCTGGACGCACCCAATTGCTGAATTATTTCGAACTGGCGCCGGAACGGTATCTTGTCGACCTTCCTGGTTTTGGTTACGCCGCCGTTCCGCTTGATGTGAAACGCAAATGGCAGAAGCAACTGGAAAAATACCTTGAGCTACGCAAGTCGCTGCAAGGCCTGGTGCTATTGATGGACATCCGCCACCCGTTCAAGGACTTCGATGAGATTATTGTGCAGTGGTGCCAGAACTCGGGCATGCCTTTACATATTCTGCTAACCAAAGCCGACAAGCTTACTCATGGCGCCGCAAGCACCGCGCTTTTGAAGTCCCGCAAAAGTCTTGAAGAGCACGGTGAGCGGGTCACAGTGCAACTTTTTTCCGCACTCAAATATCTGGGTGTTGATGAACTACGCAAACAGTTGGATACCTGGCTGATTGAGCCAGAAACAACAAATGAAGAAGAAATAACAAAGAATAATTCTGATTAATTAATGGATGCAGAAAATTTGCGTAGGGGGAAATTCAGAGGCTAGAAAGAAGTCGGGCCCTAACCGTAGGAGAAGACAGTTAGAGCCCGGCGTGCTCTTAATCCATTAAGAGCTTTATCCCAAACAGCAGGCCGGAAAAATCGGGGAGAAAAACCGTCCTGCTATAGCCCTAGACTACGTAGAAGAATAGAAGTTCAAAGAAAAATTAAAAATATTTTTTTCCATTCTGTGCGTACAACGACACGCGTCTATTTTGCTCAGTGTGCTTCATCCCAGTTCACGCCGTGACCGGTATCGACTACCAACGGCACTGATAACGAAGCGGCTGATATCATTCTGAACTTCACGCCATCCATCAGGATCGCGAGATCTTTTTCCGCAACTTCAAACACGAGCTCATCGTGTACCTGCAATACCATTTTGGCATCCAGCGCTGCGACCTTCAGCCATTGGTCAATATCTATCATCGCCTGTTTGATAATGTCCGCAGCTGTTCCTTGCATCGGCGCATTGATGGCGGTGCGTTCTGCAGCCTTACGCATCACCGCATTACTCGCGCGGATGTCGGGCAAATAAAGTCGGCGACCGAACAGCGTTTCAACATAACCGTTTTCACTGGCACTGAGGCGCGTGTTTTCCATATAGGTTCGCACGCCCGGATACCGCAAAAAATAACGTTCAACATATTCCTGCGCTTCGGCCCGGCCGGTGCCGATCTGCTTGGCAAGGCCAAACGCAGACATGCCATAGATGAGCCCGAAGTTGATCGCCTTCGCACTGCGACGCATGTCGTTGCTCACTTCGGCGAGCGGGCAACCGAATATTTCTGCAGCCGTTGCGCGGTGTACGTCCAGTCCTTCCGCAAACGCATTAACAAGACCCGGATCTGCGGACAGATGCGCCATGATGCGTAATTCAACTTGTGAATAATCCGCCGCCATCAACACTTTGCCTGGCTCGGCAATAAACGCCTGACGGATGCGACGACCTTCTTCAGTACGAATCGGAATGTTCTGCAGGTTCGGGTCTGTTGATGAAAGCCTTCCGGTTGCCGCAACCGCTTGCTGAAAATTGCTGTGAATACGTTTGGTGACCGGATGAATATCGAGCGGCAGTTTGTCTGTATAGGTCGATTTGAGTTTGCTCAGCCCGCGCTGTTCGAGAATGAGTTTCGGCAGCGGATAAGACTCTGCCAATTCCGCTAACACTGGCTCGGCAGTGGAAGGTTGGCCCTTGTCGGTTTTGCCGAGTATCGGATAGCCGAGTTTTTCGTAGAAAATTTTCTGCAGCTGCATCGGCGAACCGAGGTTGAATTCCTCACCTGCCAATTCATACGCCTGGCGTTCGAGTTGCTGCAGACGCTCGGCCAATTCCTGACTTTGTTTACCGAGCACATCGACATCCACGCGAATGCCATTTTCTTCCATACGTGTCAGGACGGGCACCAGTGCGATTTCGAAATATCGGTAGACGTCTTTCAGATGCCCGGTTTCCGCGAGCTTTTGTTTGAGTGTGTGATGGAGACGGAAACAATAGTCAGCGCATGTTGCTGACCATTGCGCGGCTTTTGCGATTTCAGCTTGCGCGAAGGAAAGTTTGTTGCGGCCTTTGCCAAGCAACTCTTCCAATGGCGACAACTCAAGTTCTAGAAAATACTGGCACAACTTGCCGAGTGTGTGTTTATGCGCAACCGAATTGAGTACGTACGATTGCAGCATCGTGTCGAAACGCCGCCCGCGCAAACGAATACCGTAATTGAGCAACACATGGCTGATGGTTTTCAGATCGTGGCCGACTTTATAAATGGACTGACTTTCGAGGATAGGCTTAAGCCGCTCCAACACAATTTTGATGTCGAGCTGCGAGCTGTCACCAAGCATGTCATGTCCGACCGGGATATAACTTGCCTGTCCGGCTTTGTTGCACAGAGAAATACCAATGATGCGGGCGAGTTTGTAATGTGCATCGTCGGTCTCGATAACTATCGCGAGTGGTTGCAGCGGAACAATATTGGCGACGAAGCCGAGTAGTTCTGCCTCGGTGGTGATCGTACTGTACACAACATCAACAGGTACTTCCTGCGCCGGGCTGACAGGTTCCGCTGATGAAGACGCAGCCTCTGTGTTTCCTTGTGATTGTGTATCGATCGAAGCGACGACTCCTTCACTCTCCAACTCCTTCACCCAGCTTTTGAATTCAAGGTGTTTGCAGAGTGCGAGCAGTGCGCTTTTGTCCGGCTCTTTATGCACAAGTTCATGAGGACCAAACTCGAGCTTCACATCGAGTTTGATTGTCGCGAGTTCATAGGACAACTTTAGTTGCTCAAGATGCTCACGCAATGTTTCGCCAACTTTTCCCTTAACCTCATCTGCTCGGGCGATCAGGTTTTCGACGGAATCGAATTCCTGCAGCCATTTCACAGCAGTTTTGGGACCAACGCCGGGAACACCAGGTATGTTGTCGACCTTGTCACCCATCAGTGCGAGATAATCGATGATGCGTTCGGGTGGCAAACCGAATTTGTTTTTAACTCCTTCGATATCCAGCGTTTCATTCGTCATCGTATTAAGCAGCGTGACATGTTCGTTGACGAGTTGGGTCATGTCTTTATCACCCGTGGAAATCAGCGTTGGGATCTGCTGTTGCCAGGCTTGTTGTGCGAGTGTGCCGATTACATCGTCGGCTTCGACATCGTCGATAATCAGGAGAGGCAAACCCATCGCGCGAATCATGGCGTGAATAGGTTCGATCTGGCTGCGCAGATCATCGGGCATCGGTGGTCGGTTGGCTTTATATTCAGAATACATGTCGTTGCGAAATGTTTTGCCCTTCGCATCAAACACACACGCAATGTTGCTTGTTGGATACTGTTTGATGAGCAGGCGAATCATGTTGATCACACCTTTTACCGCGCCCGTTGCCTGGCCCTGGCTCGTCGTCAGAGGTGGCAGCGCGTGGTAGGCGCGAAATAAATAGGAGGAGCCATCAACCAGTACGAGGGGTGTTTTGTCACTCATGAGAATTCTCGTTTATTACTCGGGGCTTACTTGGGACTGCTTTGTAAACAGCCTGCAAGGGTATTGGCAAAGTTCTGCATGAGAACAGGATAAGCATCTTTAGCAGGTTCCAGCGCGTAACCCATGATGTCAGCGGTGACGATGCGCAGATCCGCAGCGCCAAGCAACGTGTTCAATTCAGCGTGATTCATGTCGGGTTCCGTCAACATGCAAGTGATGTGCTGCTGCTTGATGTTGTCTTGCAGCGTAATGATGCTGCGAATGCCGGCTTGATTGTTGGCGCTTTCAGTCGGCGCAAGCGGCGCGGTCAACGCAAACTGCTCGGCAAAATAACGGAAGGCGTTGTGGTAGACAGTCCAGGGTGTGGCTTTCAGCATTGCGAAATCGTCTGCGATACCGTCATCGAGGCTATCGAGTGCCGCAGTAAAATTCTGCAGGTTGGTTTGATACTGAGTGTTATTGGCGGCATCAAGTTGCTGCAAGGTATGGGCGAGGTTGGTCGCGATCTGGCGAGCGTTGCGTGTATCGAGCCAAACATGTGGATCGGCATTTCCATCCACATTATGCAGAACAATGTTGTCCATGGTTTGCACGGCCAGCGCGCTGACTTTCATATCAGCAATCGTTTCCACAAGCGGCAGTTCCAGTATCGGCCCCACCCATAAAACGACATCGGCCTGGGCAAGGACTTTACGATCGGATGGACGCAATGACGCATGGTGTGGATCCTGGTTATTGCCCAGGATCAGCTGCGGTTCGGACACCCCATCCGTAATTGCCGCCGCAATCAACTGGAGCGGTTTGATGCTTGTTGCAACTTGAGGTGCGGCAGAGGCTGAGGTCATAAATGCCATCAGGAACAACCCGGCGACGACCTGTTCACAGCACCTTCGGCAAGCAGCAATAGCTGACG
>JAZKES010000155.1:58261-69155 GCA_040386995.1 Pseudomonadota bacterium
AACAACCCGGCGACGACCTGTTCACAGCACCTTCGGCAAGCAGCAATAGCTGACGTTTTGACAATATTATTGCGGCTTTTCATGATGATTTCTTAGTGGGGACGGGCGGAGTACTTTCAACAAAGGATGCTATGATATACCACACTATAAAGCCGTGGGACCTATTCGAAGTTCCACTCCGATTGCAGCATTAACTCTTGAACACTCCCAGCATTTTCAAGCCCATAAGCAACCCTGACGTACTGCTGGATCTTAGATCACTCAGTTACGGCAAAGGCGCGCGCCAGATACTCAGCAACATTTCTGTGCAGATCTCGCGGGGCCAGATTGTCACGTTGATCGGCCCCAATGGAGCCGGCAAAACAACGCTGATAAAAATTGCGATGGGCCTACTGCAGCCACATGAGGGACAAGTGATACTTGATCCCAAATTGCGTATTGGTTACATGCCGCAACGGTTACAGGTTGAAGCAACAATGCCAATCTCGGTAGCGCGTTTTCTGCTCCTGGCACCGCATGCCCGTAAGGAAAAAATTGCGGGTGTGTTGAGTGAAGTCGGCGCAACCAGTCTGCTCAACTCACGCCTGCAAGATTTGTCGGGAGGCGAGCTGCAACGTGTGTTGCTGGCGCGTGCGTTATTGCAGGATCCGCAGCTGCTGGTGCTTGATGAACCAACACAAGGTGTAGATTTAAAAGGTCAGGCCGAACTATATCGCCTGATTACGCAGATTCGCGATCGCCATCGATGTGGCGTGTTAATGGTGTCGCATGATCTGCATCTGGTGATGTCGGCTACAGATGAAGTGATCTGCCTGAATCAGCATGTCTGCTGCCACGGCCACCCTGAACAGGTTAGCAACGATCCCGCGTACCTTGAGCTGTTTGGCAAAAGTGGTGCAGCGGCGATGGCGGTTTATACCCATCACCACAATCATTCCCACGACCTGACCGGCGCGGTGATCAAAGGTTCGGAACAATAATGGCTGACTTTATTGTTCGTGCACTTGTGGCTGGCATGATGTTGGCGCTGATTGCTGGCCCGCTCGGCTGTTTCATCGTCTGGCGCCGTATGGCGTATTTTGGCGACACGTTGTCGCATTCGGCGCTGCTTGGACTAGCGCTCGGTTTGCTGCTGGAAATCAACATGCAGTTGGCCGTGGTGGTGGTTTGCTGCGGGCTTGCCTTCGTACTGGTCATGATGGAAAAGAATAAGTCGCTCGCAACCGACACCTTGCTTGGCATTCTCGCGCACAGTGCGCTGGCGCTTGGCCTCGTGATGCTCAGTTTTACGAGCATACAGATTGACCTGATGGCTTATCTGTTTGGCGACCTACTGACAGTCAGTAATACCGAGCTGATCTGGATCGCTGCCGGATCGCTGCTTACCCTGACCACACTGCTGATTTTCTGGAACAAGCTCCTTGCGATTTCACTGCATCAGGAACTGGCGCAGGTCGAGGGGCTTAACGTGAATGGTCTGCGCCTGCTCCTCATGATTGTGATGGCGCTCGTGATTGCAGTATCCATGAAAATTGTCGGGGTGCTGCTGATCACCTCGCTGCTGATTATTCCACCGGCCACAGCGCGACACTTTTCTTCATCTCCCGAACAAATGGCAGTAGGTGCAAGCGCCGCCGGTTGTATTGCGGTTGGCGGGGGAATCGCGGCTTCGTGGTACTTGAATACGCCGCCGGGGCCAAGCATTGTTGTGATATCTGCTCTGCTCTTTATGTTGAGTGCCACATTGAGGCGTGAGACTTAGTCCACTCTTATTGCAGCTAGTGGTAGTTCCTTCACTAGCGGTTGCTCCATGGTGTTTGTTGTTGCGCAAATGTTCATGGTTGCCAGAATCATTGGCTACTTTGGCGCAACCTTAAGTAAAACGCTGACCTTGTCTGTCGTCATCCCCGGCCTTATATATTGCTCCAATGCGTTGGGCGCTCATGCTGATTCAATCGTCATGCGCGGCATTTCGATGGGCCTGAATGTTCGGCTGAAACTTCGACGTGAGGCATTAGCCGGCTTGTTGGGTAGCCTGGGCGCGGTGGTTACGCTGTATACGGCGCCTGCCTCGAGCCTGACTGATATTAATTTGGCATTACTCATCACTCCTTCGCTGCTTTTTCCTGAAGTGTTTGGGTCACCATTTGCAGAGCGAATTCCTTTATTGTCTGGGTTTGGCGCGCGTAACTCCGACGCTGGCTCGGGCAAAAAAGACTACAATCACTGTCTAACCACAACTCCTATAACAGTTATTAATACACCATAAGGCAAAATGAAAGTACCAGGCAGATTACAACCCTTGCTCGACGACGGCTTCATCGACGAGGTCATATGTCAGTTGATGAGCGGCAAGGAAGCACAGATTTTTATCGTACGTTGCGGTGATGAAAACCGCTGCGCCAAAGTATTCAAGGAAGCCACTCAGCGCAGTTTCAAACAGGCAGTGCAGTATCAGGAAGGCCGTTCAGCACGCAGCAGCAGAAAAAACCGCGCGATGTCCAAGAAGACCAAATATGGCCAAAAGGAACAGGAGGCTGCGTGGCTTAATGCCGAAATTGATGCACTGCGACGCCTGGCTGCCGCTGGAGTAAGGGTTCCTGAACCCTATACGTTTGTGGATGGCGTGTTGTTGATGGAACTCGTCGCCGATTCCGAAGGAAATGCCGCGCCGCGTTTTGGCGATGTCATGCTTACTGAAGAAGATGCCAAACTTTATCACTCACAAGTGATCGGCGAAGTTGTGCGTATGTTGTGCGCCGGAATTGTCCACGGTGACTTGTCACCTTTCAATGTGCTGCTCGATAGCAAGGGCCCTGTCATCATCGACCTGCCACAAGCAGTAAATGCGGCTGGCAACAACAGTGCCCGCAGTATGCTGGAACGGGATGTCGATAATATGAGACGTTATTTCGGTCGTTTTGCGCCTGAATTGCTCAATACGGATTTTGGCAAAGAGATCTGGTCGCTATATGAAGAAGGTAACCTGCATCCTGATACCAAATTGACGGGGCTGTTTGAAGAAGACACCACGATCGTAGAACTTGGCGAGTTGATGGCCATCATCAACGATGCCAAGCGAGAAGAAGCCGCACGACTGGAGCGTGAGCGGGAAAGTGAGGCCTAACTCTGCTCAGTGGTCTCGTAGCCAGATTTTGTCATGCGCAGTTTCGACATGACGGGATTTGCATGGCGCGGCGACCTATTCACCAGCGTCAGTATCAACGCGTTGGCCCAGCATTAACACTAATGCCATGTGCTGAATACCGAGCGGAAATTTCTCACCATTTTTTCCGGATCGTGCGGCACCTTGAAGAAGCCGTGAAAATCGCCGTTAGGATTAACCACCACAATTTCACCGCTGTGACTCACAAGATAATTGCCGTCCTCTGCTGGTTGATAACCAAAGGCAATGTTCACCTGACGCGCAAGATTAAAAATGTCGATGTATTCACCCGTGACGCCGAGATAGTCCTCACCAAAATATTTCACATACGCGCCGAGTTTTTCGGGCGTATCACGCTGTGGATCAACAGTAACCATAACAACCTGGATAACCGCATCCTCTTCAGCTGTTTTAATCAGTTCTTCAAATTGACGGATCGTTGCCAATGTAATCGGACAGATGTCGGGGCAATAGGTATAACCAAAAAAGATCAGCGACCATTTGCCGGCGAGATTATTTTTGGTGAATGGCTGACCGTTATGGTCACGCAATGAAAAGTCCTGAATGCTGCGCGGTACTTCGTAAACGAACATCCCGTTTTCACTGAGCTGTTCGTTCGTCATCACAACAGGAGACAACACCCGGTTGACGAGCAGGCCAAGCAGCAGCGCCATAAACGCAACGAGGCCTATTACAGTATTGGCAACATTCCTTTGCATCAAATGTTACCCATTACAGATAGTGATCAATCAGCAATGCAATAAACAGTGCGATGAGATAGAAGATGGAATAACGGAACGTCTGCATGGCAGCCTGTGGCCGCTTGGTTATCATCAGATCGATTGACCGATACAGAAAGCCACCACCCAATACCAGCGCGGCAACGAGATAGACTATGCCACTCATCCCGGTCAGGTAAGGAAGTATGCTCACGATCAGCATGATGATGGTGTAGAGCAGTGTGTGAAGTTTCGTCAGCGCATCACCATGCGTAATAGGCAGCATCGGAATATCGGTTTTGGCGTAATCTTTTTTGCGATGAATCGCGAGCGGCCAGAAATGGGGTGGGGTCCATGCGAAGATGATCAACACCAGCAAAAGCCCACCGGGGTCGACTGTTCCGGTTACGGCTGTCCATCCGAGTAATGGGGGCATCGCTCCTGACAAACCGCCGATCACAATATTCTGTGGCGTCGCGCGTTTCAGATAACCCGTATAAATTATGGCGTAACCAACAAAAGACGCGAGGGTAAGCCAGGCGCTTACCGGGTTGACCAGCACAAGCAATATTCCCATGCCCAGAAGACAAATCACGCACGCAAAAATCAGCGCCTGCGTTGGACTGACCTTGCCCTGAGGAATGGGTCGCTTCAAGGTACGCTGCATGATTGTATCGACGCGATAATCAATCAGGTGATTCACCACGGCACCTGCACTGGCGACCAGCGCTATGCCGATATTGCCCCAGAGCAGGATATCCACTGGAACCATGCCTGGCACGGCCAGAAACATACCCACCAGCGAAGTGAGTACCATCATCATGACCACACGCGGCTTGCACATCTCGTAATAAGCGCGCCAGGTTGCGGGTTTTTTGTGTACGGCGATTTCGGTCATGATTACCAGGAAGTGCTTTTTGTGAGGCGGTAATTGAGGGTAACGAGGGACAGCAATAGTAAGGCACCGCACGCGTTATGGGCAACCGCGATGGGCAGCGGCAGTGACCAGATCACGTTACTCAAACCCAATCCCACCTGTACGAATAACAACGTCGCAATGACATTTGCCTGTCTGCGCATCTGGTGCCCACCCGCATATCGATATAGCTGGCTGAGCAAGAAAATCATATAGAGAGTAACGACTATGGCGCCGATGCGATGGGTCATGTGAATCGCCACCCGTGCGGAACCATCGAGCTGGCCACCAAGATAGTTGGGACCAATTTCCTGAGTGATGTTGAAGCCGTCGGCAAAATCCATCGGCGGTAGCCAGCGCCCCTGGCAGGTGGGCAAGTCCGGGCACGCCAGCGCGGCGTAGTTGGAACTGGTCCAGCCGCCAAGCGCAATCTGCGCGATTACCAAAATCAATCCAATCATGGCGAGCGGTCTGAGTTTCCTCCACTTCATGGGATAAACGGGCTGAGGCCACGCGCGTTGATTCAGCCGCAGTGCTAACAACCATAACAGACTCAGCGTGGCAAAACCTCCAAGCAAGTGAGTGGTCACTACCTGCGGCCATAGCTTGAGCGTTACAGTCCACATGCCAAACATGCCTTGTGCTATCACCAGAGCCAACAAGAACAGCGGCAGCTTGAATGGCTGATTGTGGTTTCTGCGGTTTCTCCAGGCGATGATATTTATGACAATTATCACGAAGCCCAGCGTGCTCGCGAAATAGCGATGTACCACTTCGGGCCAGGCTTTGGCGTGTTCATATGGCGCATCAGGAAACAGCAGTTCTGCCTGGCTAATCTGTTCCGCAGTCCTCGGCCAGATCGCGAAACCGTAACAACCCGGCCAGTCCGGGCAGCCGAGACCTGCTTCCTGAAGGCGAGTGAACGCGCCAAGAATCACCACGCAGAACGCGAGTGCTGTGGCGAACATGACCAGACTGTAGGATGGCTTGGTAATTTTCATGGGATCAATTCTGCTTTTGATTAACCAGCGCTGCTGCGGTCCAGCAGATGGTCGATGTCGTCCAGCATTTCTTCGGGAGTATTTTCAGGGGTGAAATACATCATGACATTGCCAAGCGGATCTACCACGTAGATATAGTGGAGCTTGGCTGGGTCGATATCTGCGGGGACCGACGGGGCCAGTTGCGCATTCAGACTAGCGGCGGTGGCGTAAACTATTTTCATATCGCTTTGCTGTTCGGCCAGTAGTACACGCGTAGTTTCTGGCAACGGCGCGAGCGTGTCTTCCACCTGGACATATACACGCTCCACCCGTTTGGCTTCTGCGTTCAACCGTATGTGCATCTGGCGCAGGAAATACAGCCGCTCTTCACATTGGGCATCACATTCTGCGGTGCCGAGATACAGCAGCTGCCAGGGCTGGGGTTTGTAATCTTTCGGATCGACGTTTTTCACGAGATCATCAAACGTGACGTAGGCGGGCTGGCCTTGTTCGTCGCGCAGATCAAGAAGGGCAATATCGATGACCGGAATTACGAGCTCACCTTTATTGGTGGTAGAGCTAACACCCTGTTCTTCGCGCACGCCAAATATCCAGGTGGCAAGACTGATCGGAACTGCCGCCGCGAGCAGAAGAAAGGTCAACTTGAGTTTATTGGTGTCCATTACGTAGTGCCTTGCCTAGTAGTTCTTTAGTCGTGCCTTATGCGTTCTCAATACAGTTCGCTTGCTGATCCAGTGAAGCCCCGATAAGTCCTCATTCCCGCGGCTTTTAAAGCTTGTCCCCGTGAAGGCGAAGACGGGAATCCTGATTGTTGATGTTATGGATACCCGCTTTCGCGGGTATGACGTATGTATAAAATCGTAACAACGTTTCCCGTTCTTCCTAAAAAACCTACTCACCCTTGCTGTTGGGCTCTGGACGAAAGCTGGTATACAAATACAAGCCAAGTAACACCATTGCCATCGCAAACCACTGCACTGCATAGGCGCGATGTTTTTCGGGTGTCGTGCTGATGACGGGCCAGTCACGTTTCAAAACATCGGAACTGTTTTCATCCAGCCGCACACTGTAGGGAAAAAACTGCGATTCAGTTTCGTAACCTGCCAGCATGAACAACGCACTCGTATCCAGCGTCTGTATAACCTTCGGCCAATCCGCTGTTGCCAGCTCACTGCCGAGCACTAACTGCTCACCAACCGCGACATAAACACTGCCGGCGAGTTCAACTGATCCATCAACCAAGGGCACCTCTGGCAATTGATCCCTGTATTGCCCCTGCGGTATCCACCCTCGATTGATAAACACGATAAGGCCGTTACCCGTTAGTAGCGGAACGATTACCTCGTAACCGACCTGACCCTGATAAATTTTGTTATCGAGCAGGAAGATATGGTCATTGTCGTATTGTCCGGCGACAGCCACCTGGCGGTATTGCAGGTCATCGTGTTCATCAAGAGCTAGCAGATCCTCGGGCACTTGCTGCTGACGTTCTGAATACAAATCCTGCAATTGTATTTTTTCCTGCTCACGCTCCAGTTGCCAGAAGCCAAGGCGTACAAGCAGCGGAAATAACAGCACCGTAAACAGTGTAAGTTTCCAGTTGAACCTGAAGTGTGCCGATCCAGCAAACATGCAGTGCTACCAGTGACTTGAGTTTGTTAATATCTTCGGCACCCACCACTGCATCGTGCCTGCCCCATGTTGAAAGCCATTATTCTGTTGTTGCTGATCGGAATTATTCTTAGTCTTGGCAGCGGGGCCGTGTTTTTTTTCAAGGATCAGGGGAAAAGCAAACGGACTCTTTATGCTCTTGGTGTGCGTATCACACTGGCAGTCCTGTTGATGATCTGTATTACCTGGGGCGTCCTTTCCGGCCAACTGGCCCTTAACGCCCCATGGCATCAATAACGTGATGGGAAGGGCTTAACACTTTGGGTTGTTATTCGTTCGGCAAGCTATGCAGGGTTGGTTTGCAACCAGCTTCAGCAAGCTTGCCGAAAATTCTTAGAATATGTAGACGAACAGGAACAGACATACCCAGACGACATCCACGAAATGCCAGTACCAGGACGCTGCTTCAAAACCAAAATGATCTTCGGGTTTGAAATGGCCTTTGATAGCGCGCATCAACATCACAAACAACATGAACGCACCAAGTGTTACGTGGAAGCCGTGGAAACCAGTCAACAGGAAGAAGGTTGAACCGTAGATGCCTGAGTTAAGTGTCAGGCCAAGTTCGGAATAAGCTTCAGCATATTCTTCAGCCTGCAGGAACAAAAACACCACGCCTAGCAGAACGGTTAACCCCAACCAGGTAATCAGTTGTTTGCGGTTGTTATTTTTCAGCGCAGTGTGAGCAATATGAACGGTCACGCTAGAGCTCAACAGCAAAATGGTGTTCCAGAGTGGCAAGTAATGCAGGGCTTCGCCAAAGCCTCTCCAGGCCATGGACTCACCAGGGTTGGTGAAAAGTTCTGGATTGGGGTTGGAAATTACCGGCCAGGTTGGAGAAAAGTCGGGCCACAGCATGGAGGCGACACCTTTGGCACCCTCGCCGCCCAACCAGGGCACAGCAAGGTTGCGCACATAAAACAGCGCGCCAAAAAATGCGCAGAAAAACATCACTTCTGAAAAGATGAACCAGTACATGGCAAGCACGTATGAACGTTTCAGCTGTGCGCTTGGCAGGCCCTGATGGTTTTCACGGATCTGCGTTGAAAACCAGTTGTACAGAATGGCCGACAAAATAAAGAAACCGGTGAACGCCAGCCAACCAGAACCAGTAGCACTGGTACCAGCCTTGATGTCGTTGAGCACATTACCGAGACCGTACACCATCAGGAACAACCCGATGGACGCAAAAAACGGGAATTTGGACTGCTCAGGAACGTAGTAAGGTTCGTAAGCGCCGGGTGTCGTATCTTTAGAAGCGTGTGCCATGATTCTTAGCCATCCTCAATCTTAACTTCAGTTTGCAGACAGGTTACTGCTGCTATTTATAAAATTTGTTGTGACGTCAAACAGGGTGTAAGACAACGTCAACTTGCTGACATCGTCGGGAATCGCCTTGTCGATGTAAAAAAGCAAAGGCATTTCTATCATCTCACCGCCAGTCAGAGTCTGCTGGGTAAAACAAAAACACTCCGTTTTGTGCAGATAGTCCGCTGCAACAAACGGCACGACACTTGGGACTGCCTGCGCAACCATTGTCATGCCTGTTGGGTTACGGGCATAAAATTTCACCTGCGTGAGCTCGCCCGGATGCACCTGAACCTGATTCACCATCGGGTGAAACTGCCAGCTCATACCTGCGTTGTTGTTTGCCGTGAACTGCACCGTGACCAGTCTTTCTTCTTCAACTTCAACAATGGCTGCATCGTAAGTCGCCTTGCCGGCAGTTTTACCATTCAGCCCAGTTATTTCGCAGAACACGTCGTAAATCGGGACAAGCGCAAAACCGAAAGCAAACATACCAACAACTACTAGTCCCAGCCTGGATACCAGATGACTGGTCCTGACTGACTCTTGGCTGTTGTTGGTTTCTTTGCGGCTCATCTTATTAATGTGCTTTTTATTAATGTGCTTTGTCTGCAACAAAAGGTGGTGTTGCGAAAGTGTGGTACGGAGCTGGTGAAGGCACGGTCCACTCGAGACCATCAGCACCTTCCCAAACCTGCGCAGTTGCTTTTTTACCGCCCATTACAGTTTTCACCACGATGAACAGGAACAACAACTGGCTGAAGCCGAAAATAAACGCGCCCAGGCTCGAGACCATGTTGAAGTCAGCGAACTGCAAAGCATAGTCAGGGATACGACGCGGCATACCGGCCAGACCCAGGAAATGTTGTGGGAAGAACAATATGTTGATACCAACAAAAGACAGCCAGAAATGCAGCTTGCCCAATGTTTCGTCATACATGTTGCCGGTCCATTTTGGCAGCCAGTAATAGGCGGCAGCCATGATGGAGAACACGGCGCCAGGCACCAATACGTAGTGGAAATGCGCAACCACGAAGTAGGTATCGTGATACTGGAAGTCGGCAGGTGCGATGGCCAGCATCAGTCCAGTGAAACCACCCATGGTGAACAACACAACAAACGCGATGGAAAACAGCATCGGTGTTTCAAAGGTAAGCGAACCCTTGAACATAGTGGTGATCCAGTTGAACACCTTAACACCGGTTGGCACTGCGATCAGCATCGTTGCGTACATGAAGAACAGCTCGCCTGCGAGTGGCATGCCGGTCGTAAACATGTGATGCGCCCATACGATGAAGGACAAAAACGCGATGGAGGAGGTTGCGTATACCATCGAGTCGTAACCAAACAGGCGTTTACGAGAAAAGGTTGGGATGATTTCCGACACAACACCGAAGGCCGGCAGAATCATGATGTAAACCTCAGGATGCCCGAAGAACCAGAACACGTGCTGGAACAATACGGGGTCGCCGCCACCAGCAGCACTGAAGAAACTCGTACCGAAGTGGATGTCGAACAACATCATGGTCACAACGCCAGCGAGTACCGGCATAACCGCAATCAACAGGTAGGCAGTGATCAGCCAGGTCCATACGAACAACGGCATTTTCATGTAGGTCATGCCGGGCGCGCGCAGGTTCTGGATCGTCGCGATGATGTTGATGGAGCCCATGATGGACGAGGCACCCATGATATGAATTGCGAAGATAAAGAAGGTAACTGTAGAAGGTGCGTAGGTCGTGGACAGTGGGGCGTAGAACGTCCAACCGAAGTTAGGACCACCTGCTTCCATCAACAAAGTCGATGCGAGCATCGCAAATGCAAAAGGCAGAATCCAGAAACTCCAGTTGTTCATGCGCGGCAGGGCCATATCAGGCGCGCCGATCATGAGAGGTATCATCCAGTTGGCGAGACCCACGAACGCAGGCATAACCGCACCAAACACCATGACGAGGCCGTGCATCGTCGTCATCTGGTTGAAGAACTCAGGCTCGACAAACTGCAGACCGGGCTGGAATAACTCCGCGCGAATTACCAGTGCAAATGTGCCGCCCAGCAAAAACATCGCAAAGCTGAACCACAGGTACATCGAACCGATGTCCTTGTGGTT
>JAZKES010000156.1:0-38915 GCA_040386995.1 Pseudomonadota bacterium
AAGAAAAAGCAGCGTGACGGAAAGAACAAGAGTGCGCAGTAGTAGCAAATACAGAATCTTCAATCGACTCATAATTGAATCCTCTTGCGCCAAGTGATGGTCAATTTGTTCTCTACCATGTGAGTCAGTGTTTTCAAAAATTGTCTTTCCAGCGTCGCAAAATACCAAAAATTGTTGCCGGATCCTGCTGTTCAGTTTTAGCGTGTGAATTGGCGCTTGTTATCACTTGAGAATCTGAACAGCGCAGAAAAGGATTGGTTTCCAACTCCAGCTCTATTGAACTGGGAAGAGTTGGGAGATCCTGATCACGTTTGCTTTTTTCATCATGAATTCTTTTTTGCAGATTTGCATTGCCAGGCATAACTGCCGTGGCAAATTTCAGGTTGCTCAACGTATATTCGTGTGTGCAGAACACTTTTGTGTCGAGTGGCAGAGATGCCAGTTTTTGCAGCGATCCGTGCATCATCGGTGGTGTGCCTTCGAACATCCGACCACATCCGGCAGCGAACAAAGTATCGCCACAGAATAATACTGGTGGATTTAAATTTGCTGCTGCCGGCGCGTAATATGCAATATGCTCGAGCGTATGGCCGGGAACTTCGAGCACCTTGAAATTGATGCCAATGACGTCAATTTGATCTGACTCTTTCAAAGAGTGGGTGACTTGCGGAATTCGGGCGGAAGCTGGTCCATAGACAGGCACGTTGTACCTCGACAGCAGATCGTTAACCCCACCAATGTGATCTGCATGATGATGGGTTACAAGAATCGCTGTGAGTGTCAGATTATTTGCGGCCAGATATTCAAGGACGGGTTTGGCGTCTCCGGGATCGACAACACATGCAGAGCGCTCATCCGGATGATGAAACACCCACAAATAATTGTCATTGAATGCTTTTACAGGATTTATTTGCAGCATATTCTAGAAAAATATCTCCTCAACTTTTCCTAATCTTCGCAGGCCATTGCTGAGTTTGCAAATCCGGCAATTATCCTTTCTTATGCCCTTCCACTACGAGTAATATTCAACCACAAAACCCGGGATGTATTCGCAAATAAACGGGGAATCTGTGGACAGGTTTATGCAGAAAAACCGCAACAATATTTCCAGTTTCAATAGCGCAGCCTACGAGGAAATGAATGCCTGGCTGAGCACACCACTCGGCGAAAAAATGCTCGCTACCGAACGCAAAATAGTGGAGGCCATGTTATCCAGACGCTTTGGTTACCACTTGTTGCAATTGGGCTGTGCGGAACTGTTGTTACACGACTCGAGCCCAATGGGACACAAGTTCTCTTTTTGTGCGTTTCCGCAAACTACGACTTGTCATAGTGCAATTGCGCGGGGTGATGAAATACCCTTGGGAAGTGAATCAGTCGATCTTGTTTTGCTGCATCATGCACTCGATTTCAGTGACCAGCAGCATCAGTTGTTGCGTGAAGTATCGCGAATTCTGATCGCAGGCGGGCACGTCGTGATTGTAGGTTTTAATCCTCTCAGCAGTTGGGGTATACGTAATAAACTGTTGTGGTGGAAGCGCCAAAAAGCGCCGTGGCATGCCTCGCTGCTCAGCACTTTACGATTGACAGACTGGCTGAAGTTGCTGGATTTCCAGGTTGATCACATTAAGTATGGTTGTTACACGTTTCCAGTAAATTCCCCGGCAGTCATTCGTTATTCAAGTTTTATGGAATCCCTTGCTGACCGGTTGAACTGGCCTACCGGTGGCATTTATGTAATCGTCGCGAGAAAGCAGGTGATCCCTGTCACTCCCATTCAATTGCAACGACGCCACCTGAATATGCATGGCCTGGGAATGCCGATCCCGGACAAAGTTTCCCAGGCATCGCGTAACATCCTCGAAGCCAGCAATGAAGAACACAGTTAATAATGTCAGCTGAAATAAAAATATATACCGATGGCGCGTGTCGAGGTAACCCTGGTCCTGGTGGTTGGGGCGCGGTGCTCGAATATGGCAACGAATCAAAGTTGCTCCATGGTGGTGAGATTCTCACGACGAATAACAGGATGGAATTGACCGCAGCTATCAAAGCACTGTCTGCTCTTAAGCGCCCATGCAAAGTTGTGCTGGTAAGTGATTCCAAATATGTATTGCAAGGAATTACCGAGTGGCTGCCCAATTGGAAACAGAAAGGGTGGCGCACAGCAGCAAAAAAACCTGTCATGAATAGTGATCTTTGGCAGCAGCTTGATGAGTTAGCCAGCAAACACGAAATTAGCTGGCAGTGGGTTAAAGGCCACAGTGGTCATGTGCAGAATGAGTTAGCTGATCAACTGGCTAATAAAGGGATTGATGAATTGGCGAATAGTACATCGCGGGCGTAAATCGATTTTGTTTCGAACAGGAAAACTATGCGTCAAATAGTATTGGATACAGAAACCACCGGACTCGACGTTGGGTTGGGTCATAAAATAATTGAAGTGGGATGTGTCGAGTTGCTCGATCGAAAGCTCACGGGTCGACATTTGCACCTGTACATAAATCCTGAAAGGGAAGTTGAGGCAGGCGCTATAGAAGTTCACGGCATCACAAATGAAATGCTCGCGGACAAGCCGGTATTCGCAGCAATCGCCGATTCGTTCATCGAATTCGTGCAAGGTGCAGAGTTGATTATTCACAATGCCCCATTCGATATCGGTTTTCTCAATCAGGAATTAGCCAGTCTGCAGCGCGGCTTTCTCAGCATGCAGGACTATTGCCAAGTGCTGGATACACTAGCGCTCGCGCGCAAAAAACATCCTGGTCAGAAGAACAATCTCGATGCTTTATGCAAACGTTACGAGGTTGATAACAGTCAGCGCGAATTACACGGCGCATTGAAGGATGCGGAAATCCTTGCCGATGTTTACCTGTTGATGACGGGTGGACAGTCGAGCCTTGTACTTGGCTATGAAACGAATGATCAGACAGCAGCCAATCTTCTGGAAGAGAAAATTTCAACTGATCGTCCTCCTCTGTATGTCCTCATGCCTGCGGCAGACGAACTCGCTGCGCACTTTGCACGCTTGCAGCAAATACAGAAAAAGAGCGGAGATAAATGCCTCTGGTTAACGATGGACGCCGCCAGCGTTAGTCCCTGATCCTTTCTATTTACGCCTAAAACAGGCAAAATTCGCGCCCTGCCGCCCTTGGAGTCGACCTTTTGGAATTTCTTACTGAGTATGGCTTGTTTCTCGCCAAAACCCTGACTTTGGTTCTTGCTGTCGTTTTTTTACTCATCGTCATTGTTGCCAACGCCTCGCGTCACAAAGGTGATAGCAAACACAAGGGTGAACTACATGTCACCAAAATCAATGACGAACTTGAACGTCTGCGCGACGACCTTCGTCATGAAGTGCTGGATGATGAAACGTTAAAGGCAATGGCCAAGGCCGATAAGAAGCAGGAAAAAGCCGACAAAAAAGCCCACAAAAGGGCATTGAAAGAAAATGCTCCAGAGCCGGAACCTAAACGTATTTATGTGCTGGAATTTGATGGAGACACTGATGCCTCAGAGGTAGAGGGCCTCAGGCATACCATCACAGCTGTTCTGGAAGTAGCACGCCCTGAGCTTGATACTGTGATGTTGAAACTCGAAAGCCCTGGCGGACTCGTACACGCATACGGTTTGGCGGCATCGCAACTGGCGAGGCTGCGCAAACATAAAATTCATCTGACTATCTGTGTGGATAAGGTTGCAGCCAGCGGCGGCTACATGATGGCGTGTATTGCCGACAATCTGATCGCGGCGCCGTTCGCTTACATTGGATCAATTGGCGTGCTGGTACAGTTGCCCAATGTGCATCGATTGCTCAAAGATAATAAAGTCGACTTCGAAATGATAACCGCCGGTGAATACAAACGCACCTTGACGACTTTTGGCGAGAACACTGAGAAGGACAGGGAGAAAGTGCAGGAAGAAGTGGATGAAATGCATCAATTGTTCAAAAACTTTATTCATGAGTACAGGCCAGCACTTGATCTGAGTGCAGTTGCAACTGGTGAAGTATGGAGCGGAACCCAGGCACTAGCTAAAGGCTTGATTGATGTTGTTGATACGAGCGATGAGTGGATCGCGACGCAATGCCAGGATGCTGATGTTTACGAAGTAGTGTGGGAGCAGAAACGCAAAATCACTGATCGCTTATCAGCGCTTCTTGAGGGATCTCTCACCGCAGTTCTGCAGAAAGCGATTTTTGGTTGGTTACAGCGATCCGATAAGCAGAAATTTCTTTCCTGAGATTTGCTCTCATAAAATGCGGAAGGGGATATATGATGAAGTTATATCCCTGCGCCCGGGTTTAATACCGGGTTCCCAACTCTTCCTTACTCTTAATCCACGTCTATCCACGTCTGCGAAACAGGGGCTCTGGTGTTTCTACAGTCGTCTGATAGTTGTTGGAAAAGTCATTAAAGGCAGTCGCCGCGTCTTCCATTTTTACGGTATCTCGCAAATCGAAAGTAGTAAAACCACAACGCTTCATCATGAAAAGCTGATCTCTTAGCACATCTCCTATCGCACGAATCTCCCCTTCATAGTGGTAGTGCTTGCGCAAAATTGTTGCGGTGGAATAGGCACGACCATCCATAAAAAGCGGAAAATTCAGGGCGATCATAGACAAGCTGCCAAGATCGTTTGCAATAAGTTTTGCGGTTTGATCGCTGTCGAGCCACACGGCCAGTTGTTTACCTGTCTTCTGTAAGTCCTCTTTGTGAACGAGCCACAAATTGGCTGGCACTATCAGATGACTGTCAGGTGCTGCGACAGCGGTTTCCAGCGTGCAATCTTTTGCAAGCAACACCCAAGGGTTAGCCAACAAGTTTGCCTTGGTATCAATTAGCCGGGGCATATACAAATTCCTTGAACGGGTCCAACCCTATACGGTTGTAGGTGTCGATAAATTTTTCGCCATCCTGCCGATGTTGAAGATAAACGTTAATGATCTTTTCGATAACGTCCGGCATTTCATCCTGTGCGAAGGAAGGGCCGAGAACTTTGCCGATTGCTGCACTACGGTCGGAAGAACCGCCCAGTGCAACCTGATAAAACTCTTCGCCTTTTTTATCGACGCCTAAAACGCCGATGTTTCCAACGTGATGATGGCCACAGGCGTTCATACATCCGGAAATATTAATGGTGATTTCACCAATCTTTTTCTGCAGGTTGTAATCATTAAATCTGCGCTGAATGGCTTCGGCGATCGGAATGGATTTCGCGTTGGCAAGCGAGCAGAAGTCGCCACCGGGGCAGCTGATTATATCGTTGAGCAATCCAGTAAACGGTGTCGCCAGGTGTTCAGACTTGAGAGCTTTGTAGAGCCGGGGAAGGTCCGCTAATTTGACGTCGGTCAGCACAAGATTTTGTTCGTGGCTCACGCGAAGTTCGCCGAAACTGAATTCATCTGCAATATTCGCGACAAATTCCATTTGCTCCGCACTAAGATCGCCAGGAGCAGTTCCGGTTTCCTTCAGGCAAAGTGTAACTATTCGGTAACCCGGTTTCTTATGCGCACTGATATTGCGCTCGTGCCATTGTGTGAAAAGGACGTCACTGGCAAGAGTGGCGGCCACCTTGTCGTCTTGATCAGGTAAAACTTCATAATCAGGACTGCTGAAGAAGCTCTTGCAGCGGATGAATTCTTCTTGAGTGAGGGTTGCTGGGCCATCTTTTCCATCGAGCCATTCTGCTTCCACTTTTTCGCGGAATGCGTCGACACCCAATTCCTTGACGAGAATCTTAATGCGCGCTTTATATTTGTTGTCGCGACGTCCTTCGAGATTGTAGACGCGCAGGATTGCATCCAGATAACTCAACAAATGCGTCCATGGTAGAAATTCGCGAATAACCTGACCAATCACTGGTGTTCTTCCGAGACCTCCGCCAACCAGGACCTGGAAACCGGTCTCGCCTGCAGAATTTTTGACAATGTACAGGCCAATATCGTGAACCTGGGTTGCAGCCTGGTCATGTTCAGTGCCGCATACTGCGATCTTGAATTTACGTGGCAGGTTGGCAAATTCAGGGTGAAATGTTGACCATTGGCGAATAATTTCGCACCAGGGACGGCTATCCTCTATTTCATGGGGAGATACACCGGCAAACTGATCGGTTGTTGTGTTGCGAATGCAATTGCCACTGGTTTGGATGGCATGCATTTCGACCTCAGCCAGATGGGCAAGAATGTCTGGCACTTCGGCAAGTTTAGGCCAGTTAAACTGGATGTTTTGGCGCGTAGAGAAATGCGCATATCCCTTGTCAAAGTGGCGGGCAATAAAAGCCAGTTTGCGTAATTGAGCGGCGGATAAACAGCCGTACGGAATAGCCACGCGCAGCATGGGGGCCAGACGTTGGACATAAAGCCCATTCTGCAGGCGCAAAGGCAGAAACTGGCTGTTTTCCAGCTCACCAGCCAGAAAACGTCGGGTTTGATCGCGAAATTGAGCGATACGATCCTGCAACATTTGCCGGTCGTAGTTATCGTAACGATACATATGGATTATCTTGCTGTAAGTAATTCAGGATTAATTTTGTGGGCTTCAAAACACGACGTAGATGATACTACCGGGAGGACTTGGTGTCATGTAAACAAGCCTCAAGCTTGCTTATTACGGAGGAGACTTTACAATTACTTTCTAACTTATAAATCCTTAAATTTTTACTGGAATACCCATGAGCCACCATGATGATTCAACTGCAAATCTGCAATCCGAACCCAATCCAGCGGACAGCAAAGCTGATGCGATCGCTGCATTTTGCGCAATTGCGATAGCCGTTACCGGGATTTTGTATTTCATATCGCAGCAGTAAGTTGTCTGTAACACTGCCTTTCAGTCTGTATTTGTCCTCCCCGAATCTAGATCGCTTCTTGGCTACTCTTACCAAGAAGTGGTTCCCGTATTTATCCTGCGCTTTTCTGGAATAGCTGAAACCTGGGCCATTCATTTGCTGCGAACCAGGTTCAGCAGGAAAACATATCGCAATTAGCAATGTTGTCAGATCACTCCGCGAAAAGAATGTTGAGAATATACGCGCATACCTCACCATCTTATGTTTCCAGCGTTAAGTACGATCCCAACAGTCTTAAAGCGGTAGCATAATGACGTTGTCATGATTGTTGATGCTTCAAAAAGTTGTTCCTGGAGTTTGTTTATAATAAACAATGGCTTAGCTGAGGTTTCGCTAGTTTCGCTCCTCCCAAGTGCCTCCCGATCACCCATTTTTTCTGTCCAAAAAATTTACAAACTCAAAAGCGTATGAATGTAAGTTTATGAATTAACTGAGAATTTTTGTTGGCACACGCATTGCTATGTAATACTCGTCAGGTTTTACCTTATTGAAATCAAATTGGAGTCACAGAATGTTATCTCGTAAAACGAAACTCGCCTTGGTTGCCGCAGCTTCAATGCTGGTCAGCGTTGCCGCACAGGCAGTACCTGTTTTCAGCCTTACAAACGTTACTGGCGTTTGGCAGAACGTGGTTCCGCAGAGTGCATTAACTGAAATCGAATATCAGACCGTGGGTGGTGTAACGCAAGTGCGATGGGGCCAAAACGTTAAGCCGATTAATCAAAAAAGTGGTTATGGTTTTGACGGTGCTGCTCCTGCTGCGGTGCCTTTCTTTTTAGGAACCGATTTCCTTCTGGGTACGTTTACTCATTACAACCTTCCGATTTCCCTAAATTCCAGCATTTTGTCTGCAGAACTATTAGTAAATTTCAGCATTACAGTTGACGACGTTGTTGTAGGAGATGTTGTTCTGGCTTCATTCCTTCACAACGAAACCAATAACCAGACATGTTCTCCAAAACCCAGCTGCACAGATGATCACGTAACATTGACTGCAACATCTGGAACTACTATTTTTAATTATGCTGGTTTCGAATACACCCTGGATATTATCGGGTTCAGCACTAACGGTGGCGCCACAACGATTGAAACTTTCGACACCATCGAAAACAGGAACAATACTGCAGGGTTATACGCAACCTTGACTTCACGCCCAATAAGCGTACCGGAACCCGGTACATTGGGTTTGTTCGGAATGGCGCTGTTAGCAATTGGTTTTATGAAACGTCGCCAGACTGTTTAAGCTTTGAAGAATATAAAAAACCCGCCTTGTGCGGGTTTTTTTTTGTTTAAAAATCAGGAAATGTTGCTGGCGACCTGGCTAAAATGCTGGAGATGGGGGGCGGTCAGACTTCAGGTTGTACTTAGTACCCATCTAACAATCAGCAACAACACGCCAACAAATACCGAGGTGAAAAGCAGAGCAGCAACGATAAAGGCCATTAATCTGCCTTGTTTAAAATCGCGCTCCCTGTTATTCGCACTCTGAACCCCGAAGCTTGCCTGGACTACGCTCAAAACCACATGCCAAAAAGGGATATTTTTGGGAGTTCCCGTCGTTTTGCTTTCTTCGCGCTGTTGCTCCAAAATGATCACCTGTTCTGAGAAAATCAGCGTCTGATTTTACACAAGCGGGGGTGAAAATATCACCCTTAATCCCCATATCATTGTCATTCGTGTTGCCTTGGCAACTTTTCATCAATTCGAGAGCAGTCATGATTGAGATTACCGACTCCGGCCAAACCTATCTTCGCGAACTTCTGGCGAAGCAAAACTGCGATGGCATTGCTATTCGTGTTTTCGTCCTTGATGGCGGCACCCCCAAAGCGGAAACCTGTATTGCCTTCTGCCGCCCTGGTGAACAGGAAGCAGAGGACGAACTCTTTGAATATACCGGCTTTAATGCGTTTGTTGAGAAAAAAAGCAAACCTTATCTTGTCGAAGCAGTTGTGGATTTTGCCAAGGACAGCATGGGAGGACAGCTGACAATTCGTGCTCCGAACTCACGCATGCCCAAAATCGGACCAGACAGTTCGTTGCAAGACAGGATCAATTACATTCTGTATAGCGAAATAAATCCGGGTCTTGCTGCTCATGGTGGGCACATAACTCTTGAAAACCTTACGGCCGATAAGGTTGCAGTACTGCGTTTTGGCGGAGGATGCCAGGGGTGTGGACAGGCGGATGTCACACTGAAGGAAGGAGTCGAAAAAGCCCTGTTGCAACAACTGCCCGAACTTACCGCAGTGCGAGATGTAACAGACCATAGCAATCAGGAAAATGCTTACTTCAAGTAAGCATGACTGACTCCAACAACATTTCGTCAGGGGCGCTTGCTGTAATTGGCGGAAGCGGCCTTTATTCTTTGCTGGAGGACGGTGATAGCCAGACTGTGTCTGTACAGACACCATTTTCAGTAGAACCCGTCGTGGTTTATCAAGAAGCAGGCGCCGCAGGAAAATTCTGGTTTCTGCCGCGTCACGGTAAGCAGCATTCAATAGCTCCTCACCTTATTAACTACCGCGCCAACCTCTGGGCATTACACAAACTTGGTGTCACGAAGGTGATCGCTGTAAATGCTGTTGGGGGTATCAGCAAAGAGTTGCTACCTGGATCTCTGGTTCTGCCTGATCAGATCATTGACTACACCTGGGGCAGGGAACACACATTTGTGGGCGATGATCATTCGCTCGACAAACACGTCGATTTTACCTGGCCTTATGACGCTGACCTGTCAGCACTCCTCCAACTCTCAGCCTCTGCAATTGCATTGCAAGTTGCGTCCAGCGCAGTTTATGCAGCGGTGCAGGGGCCTCGCCTGGAAACTGCTGCCGAAGTCCGCAAACTGCAGAGAGATGGTTGTGACATCGTCGGCATGACCGGCATGCCTGAAGCTGTATTAGCCAGAGAATTGGGTTTGCGTTACGCCTGCATTGCATTGGTAGTAAATAAAGCGGCGGGTATCGGAACTGGCGAGATATCTTTGACTGAAATGCAGGGAGTGCTTAAATCCGGTATGCAAGATGTGAGAAAGCTGATGCTACATGCATTGCCCTCCTTGATCAGTCTCTAAAAATCACCCTCATCGGCTAACACTGGTTGTTCCGGCAATAAGTAGGGGCGTATCTGGATCAAAATGCCCAGCGCTGGATGATCAAGATAATATATTTCGTTTGCTCCAAGGTCTTTCGTTTGTTGCTGCTGCCAAACTTCAGTTATCGCAACTGGTTCCAAAGGGACAATCGGCAAATCTTGAGTTTCTGCTAAAGGTAGTGGCAGGTCGGGTACGTTCCACTCCGATTCGGAAGTGTCTGCTGAATTGCTAAAATTATTGAGCCACACATTAACATCAAGTGTCGGCCTGCCGCTGATATCGCTTAAGCGAAAGCTCCCCTCAAGTTCTGCGTGAGTTCCTGCACTTTCACCACCAACAACGAATATCGCAGGGGTTTGTGCGCGCGCCTGCATTGGTTGGCGCCAAACTTGATGCCACAAAATTTCATGTTCAGGCGAATCAGCAAGACTACGATTGATTGAGTTAAATCTGGCCAACCGATCTGCGAGCGCAATATAGGCATCACGTGCATAATCACTCACCTTAAAGCCATTCTTCAGCGCAGGTGAATACACTGGGCCAATTTGTGGCGGCATTTCTATCAGGGATGGTTCGTTTATTTGTGCAGCTGTATTCGCAGGATCAGATGGCACCAATGGGGGCAAAGCTACGGGTTCCGGAAAATCAATCATAAGACTACTGACAGGAGTCAACAATTTCTGCAGTTTTGGCAGGTATTGTAGTGAAAGATTTTTTGCGACGGGTTGTTCGGAGAACTCTCCCACGGGATATTCACTGGTGAAAATACTCAGCTCTACCTCAACCCAGCGTTTGCCGTCATAACTGAGTTCTTGTGCGCTTGAGATGTTCACTCCCATTCCGAAGCATACCAAACATACTAATCTTGCTTGAGCGTCACGGCCGAGCTTGTTCACGATATCCTTTTTCATGAAACTTTTGCGCCTAATTTTATCAACAAAGACTCTACCATTTTTATTCGTTCCGGCGGCTGTGCTGTTTCCTGTTTGAATTTCAACTCACTTGCACCGCTCAGGCTGTAACGCTTGCTTTCTTTTTGTACCAATGTGACCAGAATGAAAGGATCCACAGGTGTGTCACTTCCAAACCGCAGTTTACCGCCAGTTGCGTGCGCTTCAATTTTGGTGATGCCGAGTTTTTCTGCAAGCAACTTCAAGCGGGTCACTTCAAAGAGATATCGTGCAGGTTCGGGCAACAAACCAAAGCGGTCAATCATTTCGACTTTGAGCTCGCGCAATTCTTCATCAGAACCGGCGCTCGCCAAGCGTTTGTACATCAACAACCTGCCGTGTACATCGGGCAGGTAGGTGTCTGGCAACAACGCAGGAATACGTAGGTTAACTTCCGTACTGCCATGCAAGGGTTGATCCAGATTGGGCTTTTTACCTGCTTTCAGCAGTTTAACAGTCTGGGCAAGCATCTCGCTGTATAGCGTAAAACCAATACTATGCATGTGGCCACTTTGTTCTTCACCGAGTAATTCTCCTGCTCCGCGAATTTCAAGATCGTGACTTGCGAGTGTAAACCCTGCACCTAATGTATCGGCGGCACTGATGGCATCGATGCGTTTGTTGGCATCCGTTGTCATTTCCTTTGGAGGTGGTGTCAAAAGGTACGCGTAAGCCTGATGGTGGGAACGCCCAACGCGACCACGCAACTGATGCAACTGGGCAAGTCCGAATGTATCTGCACGATCAATAATGATGGTGTTTGCACTGGGTATGTCGATGCCGGTTTCTATGATGGTAGAACACACTAGAACGTTGAAACGTTTGTGATAGAAATCCGACATGACGCGTTCCAGTTCGCTCTCGCGCAACTGTCCATGACCAACACCTACACGCGCCTCAGGAACAAGCTTGCGAATTTCCTCGGCGGTTTTCTCGATAGATTTGACTTCATTGTGCAGATAAAAAACCTGCCCACCACGTAATAATTCGCGATGGATAGCTTCCTTTACCAGTGCCGGAGTTGCCTGCCGAATAAAGGTTTTTACGGATAACCTGCGCGCAGGCGGTGTTGCAATGATGGAAAGATCACGCATCTCGGACATAGCGAGATTCAATGTGCGAGGAATAGGTGTAGCCGTCAGCGTAAGGATATCGACGCTCGCTCGCAATGCGAGGAGTTTGTCTTTCTGGCGCACGCCAAAGCGGTGTTCTTCATCGATGACCAACAGTCCCAAATTACGATAAAGAATACGTTCCTGCAAAAGTTTGTGAGTGCCAATCACAATATCAACATTGCCCAGCTCCAACTGCTTTAACGTCTGCTCCTGTTGGCTACCGCTGACGAAGCGTGACAGTAGGGAAATATTCACCGGCCAATCCGCAAAGCGATCTTTAAACGTCTCGTAATGTTGCTGCGCCAATAATGTCGTTGGAACCAGCACGGCGACCTGTTTCTGGTTTGCCACCGCGATAAATGCAGCACGAAGTGCAACTTCAGTTTTGCCAAAGCCGACGTCACCACACACCAGTCTGTCCATCGGACGCGCACTTGTCATGTCGCGAATCACAGCCTGTATGGTTTCGCTTTGATCTTCAGTTTCTTCAAACGGAAAGGCGTTGATGAATAGCTGATAGTCCGCTTCAGGCAATGTGAATTTGTGGCCAGTTTGCGCAGCACGACGTGCATGCAGGTCGAGAAGTTCGGCAGCCACGTCGATAATTTTTTCCGCAGCCTTGCGCTTCGCCTTTTGCCACTGATCGGTACCGAGTTTATGCAGAGGCGCTGATTCAGGATCACCGCCGCTGTATCGGCTTATCAGATGTAAACTCGCAACAGGGACGTAGAGCTTGGTGCCTTCGGCATATTCAAGCGCGAGAAATTCAGTAAGTTGGCCTTCGACATCGAAAGTAATCAGGCCCAGGTAACGTCCAACACCATGATCCAGATGAACTACCGGTGCGCCCGGATTTAGCTCGGTGAGACTTTTGACGATGAAGTCAGTGTTATCGGCAAACTTGCCGCGGCGACGTTGCTGGCTGACGTGATTGACGAATAACTGATTTTCCGTAATGGCGATCAACGCCGGATTCTGCAGCCAGAGTCCCGACTCAAGCGGAGCAACAGTGATGCTTAATCCGGGTTCTTCCTTGTTCCATTCCTCCCAACTCTGCACGGTGGTTGGTTGGGCTTGAATACGTTGGAGCAGCTCCAGCATGGTTTCTCTGCGGCCGGCAGAATCGCAGCAAAACAGAATTGGACGTTGTGCTTGTTGCTGCAAAAACTGTTGTAGGCGTTCAAGTGGGCGTTCGGTTTTAGGCTCTACTGATATGTCCGGAAAAGTTGAGGTTTGTAAATTGAAAACACCTGCACCGTCATCCAGTTGTTGTGTATACATCTGCGTCAACGGCTGTTGTTTGATATTCGCAAATAATTCATCGACAGCCAGAAACAACTGATCAGGTGGCAATAGTGGTCGCTCGGGATCCACACCGTACTCGTCAAAACGTGATCTTATTTCACGCCAGAATTCTTCGGCACCAGACACGATGTCGCCGTAAGTCATACATTGCACGTGTTGAGGAAGATATTCGAACAGAGAGACGAGCTGCGGGAAAAACAGTGGCAAGTAATATTCAATACCAGAGCTCGCCAGGCCCTTGGAAATATCTTCATACAACGGGCATCTTCGAACGTCTACTGCAAATGCTTCGCGAAACGCTTGTCTGAAGCTCGCAATTGCAGCCTGGTGAAGTGGATATTCGCGTCCGGGCAACAGTCTGACTTCCAGAACTTTTTCCGTTGAAATCTGCGTCTCCGGAGAGAACTGCCGCAAGCTGTCGATAACATCATCAAAGAGTTCAATGCGGTAGGGTGTTGCGCTGCCCATGGGGAAAAGATCCATGATGGATCCCCGCACAGCAAATTCGCCGTGCTCATATACCGAATCGACACATTGATAACCTGCGCTCTCCAGCGTTCTGCGCATTTCGGCGATGGAAAATTTTTGTCCCGTTTTCAGTACCAGGCTGTTGGCAGCCATGTAGTTGCAAGGCGGAAGACGGTGAAGCAAAGTGGTAACGGAGAGAATCAGCACGCCGTGGGTAACGCGCGGCAACAAATGCAGGGTTTCGAGCCGGTGCGAGATGATGTCCTGGTGTGGTGAAAAATTATCGTAAGGCAGCGTTTCCCAGTCGGGGAATTCCAGGATAGTAAAATTACTGTCGACGTTTTTATTGAGAAAAAATTCGAGCTCGGCGTGAATACGCTCAGCCTGTCGCGAATTCTCGGTGATTACGAGAGTCAATCCCTGGAAGTTGCGAGACGCACTGGCGAGAGCAAGACCTGGTGCTGCACCCTGCAACCCACCCCAATACTGCCTTGAGCCCGCAATTGGTGGCTTGGGCGGGTTATTTACATTCAAGGTACTCAACTGCAGCTCCAGAAAACAAGAGCGCGCAGTATAAACCATGGGAGAACAGAATATTGTATTGAAACCAGCCCTTTGAATTGGACTTCTATTTACGCCACAAGGATAATACGCCGGTTTTTAAAGGCAGAAAAAGGAAGCAAACGTGGTCAGACCAAATATTGATGAAGGATTCTTCACAGACTGGAAACAACGCGAAGCTCTGGCACAGGAAATGGTGCCGATTTTAGGGAATCTCGAGCATGAAAAAGGCGTGCAGACTTTTCTGTACGGCAGGACGCTGAACAATCGCTCCGTGGCCAACATCATGAAGTCGCATCGCAGGGTGCGGCAGATGGCGAGGAATGAGCTGTCCGAATTCGAAAGCCACCCGGTATTACTCGCGATGGCTAAACTCAATCTCTGCCCATGCCAGATCGATCTTGGCAAACTGACTATCAGTTTTATGCACCAGGCTGAAGGTGGCAAAGGCCTTGATGTCGATGCGTACGTGGCCAAAGAGCTGGCTCACCTTGTTAATCGTGATCACAAACCTATCGCAAAACCTACCGACATCATTTTGTACGGCTTTGGCCGCATTGGTCGTCTTGTTACGCGCCTGTTGCTTGAGCAAACCGGTAATCGCGAAGTGATGCGACTGCGTGCAGTTGTTGTTCGCAAAACCGGTGATGGCGATTTGCAGAAACGCGTGAACCTGCTGCGTAATGATTCAGTACACGGCTCTTTCGAAGGTACTGTTCGTGTCGATGAAGAAAACAATCGCATCATCGCCAACGGCAACATCATCCATTTCATCAGCGCAGACAGCCCCGACAGCATCGATTACACGCAGTACGGTATCGAGGACGCACTTGTCATCGACAACACCGGTAAATGGCGTGACGAAGCTGGCTTGTCCTTGCATCTGAAATCCAAAGGCGTAAGCAAGGTTATGCTGACAGCTCCTGGTAAAGGTAATCTCAAAAACGTCGTGTGTGGTATCAACCACGACATGATCGAGCCAGGTGACAAAATTGTTACGGCTGCATCCTGTACCACCAACGCGATTGCACCTGTGTTGAAACTTATTCACGAACGTTGGGGCATCGTGCACGGCCACGTTGAAACGGTTCACGCCTATACGAACGACCAGAATCTCATCGACAATTTCCACAAGGCTGATCGCCGTGGTCGCAGCGCTGCATTAAACATGGTGTTGACTGAGACGGGTGCCGCTAAAGCTGTCGCCAAGGCTGTGCCAGAACTTGCGGGTAAACTGACCGGTAACGCAGTGCGGGTACCAGTGGCGAACGTATCCATGGCTATCCTTAATCTCACTCTGGTCACAAGCTGCACCAAGACTGAGATTAATGAATACCTGCGTCGCATAGCGTTACATTCGCCGTTGCAGAATCAGTTGGGTTATACGGAATCTCCCGACGCTGTATCGAGTGACTTCGTAGGGTCTCGCGAAGCCGCGATCCTGGATGCTACTGCAACAATCAGCAATGGCAAAAATCTCGTTCTTTACCTCTGGTACGACAATGAGTTCGGCTATTCAAATCAGGTCGTTCGCATGGTTGCCAAGATGGCGGGAGTGAATCATCTCTCCTATCCAGAAAACGAGAGCATGGATAACTAGTTGACCCGTATGCGATCAAAAAAAGCGCTCGTTGTGTTTGCAACGAGCGCTTTTTTGTTATTGGTATTCGGCTATTTCCAGATCGACGAAGCGCAGATCCATACCACACAGGGTGCCACGATGGGCACCACATGGAGTGTGCAAATCAATTCATCGAACTCTGTATCGAATTCCTCATCGAACGCTGCTGCCTTGCAGGCTGTCGATGCCGAAATCGAAGGCTTGCTGCGTCATCTTGATCTTGATGTCTATTCAACCTGGGCTGCAGAATCAGAACTGAGCAGGCTGAATACAAGCCCGCCCGAATCGACCTTTATTGTTTCTTCAGAGCTGATGACTGTGCTGGTCATGGCGAAAACTCTTCACGGTAAAACCGAAGGGGCCTTCGATATAACAATTGGCCCACTGGTAAATCTCTGGGGTTTTGGTCCGCAAGATATCCAGGATGGACTGCCGGACACAGCTGCAATAGAGCTGAATCGGCGCAAAATGGGTATGGCTGATCTGGTCCTTGATGAAAAAAATCTGACAGTGCTGAAACGGAAACCGTTGACCCTCGACTTGTCCGCAATAGCGAAAGGTTTTGCGGTCGACAAAGCGGCAGCCCTGCTCATGCAAAAAGGCTTCAACTCATTCCTGGTGGAAATTGGTGGCGAGATCTTTGCGAGTGGCCTGCGTCCAGACGGCAAGCCCTGGGTGATCGCCATTGAGTCGCCATTGCATGATTCGCGCTCGGCGTATGATGCGTTTGCAAATTTTGGCGAAGCCATCGGTGTTGCGGGATCGGGTGATTATCGAAATTTCCGCGAAATTGACGGCACTTTATACTCGCATGAGATTGATCCTCGTACGGGTTATCCGATTTCACACAATCTCTCTGCGGTTACGGTAATCGCAGAGTCAACAGCCGAAGCCGACGCATGGGCCACTGCCTTGATGGTCCTTGGACCTGAAGCCGGGAAAACTCTTGCCGATAGTGAGAATCTCGCTGCCTACTTTATAATGCGGAATGGTGTTGCATTCGAACATACGTATACTGCAGCATTTGCGCGTTTTCTTTATCCGAAGCAAGGAATCTGAGCATGGCTCGAAACAGTTTTGATCTCATCGTGATTGGTAGTGGTCCCGCTGGAGAATCAGCGGCGATGAACGCAGTAAAGGCTGGCAAGAAAGTCGCACTCATTTGTGATAAACCAAGACCAGGTGGCAATTGCACCTATCTTGGCACCATTCCTTCGAAGGCTTTGCGTCACGGCGTAAAACAAGTGATGCAGTTCAATACCAATCCCATGTTTCGCGAATTTGGCGACGTACGTAAAGTGACATTCCCCCAACTTCTCAAGCACGCCAACCGGGTTGTGCAGGAGCAAGGGTCGCTCAGGACAGATTTCTATCAGCGCAATCAAGTGCCAATCTTCGATGGCATCGCGTCATTCAACGACCCTAACAGTATCACCGTTTCCAAGGGTCGGCTGAAAACAAAATTGACAGCAGACTCTTTTATTGTCGCCACAGGCTCGCGTCCTTACCGTCCAGAAAATGTCGACTTCGAACACAAGCTCGTTTTTGACAGCGATACGATACTTAATCTCCAGATAGCTCCGCGCAAGGTGACGATCATCGGAGCAGGCGTGATAGGTTGCGAATATGCGTCTATTTTTGGCGGCCTTGGCACCAAGGTTGAGTTGATCAATCCAGCCGCGTCACTTCTGTCTTTCCTCGATACCGAAATATCCGAAGCGCTGACCTATCACTTGCGTAACGTGAATGTACGTTGCAGGCATCAGGAGCATTTCAGCAAGATGGAATACCACGATGATTACATCGTTACATATCTTGAATCAGGTAAAAAAATCAAAAGCGATATCGTGTTGTGGGCAAATGGACGCACGGGCAACACCGATAAGTTACATCTGGAAAATGTGGGGCTGGTTGCGAATCGACGTGGTCAGCTACAAGTGAATGACCATTACCAGACCGCAGTGAGCAATATTTATGCAGCCGGCGATGTTATTGGTCCGCCAGCGTTAGCGAGTGCCGCGTATGACCAGGGCAGGGCGGCGAGCAATGCCATCGTGAGACCTGATGAGTTTTGCCCGCTTACGGAAATTCCAAGCGGCATTTATACCATTCCTGAAATCAGTACTATCGGCTTGAGTGAACAACAGCTCACCGAAAAGAAAATTCCGTACGAAGTGGGCAAAGCTTTTTTCCGCAATATCGCGCGTGCACAAATAACGGGCGATGAAGTGGGAATGCTCAAAATAATTTTCCATTTTGAGACGCTAGAGATACTTGGCATTCACTGTTTTGGTGATCAGGCGTCCGAGATTGTGCATATCGGTCAAGCGATCATGAATCAGAAAGAAGGAGCGAATACTTTGCGGTATTTTCTCAATACAACATTTAACTATCCGACCATGGCGGAGGCATATAAAGTGGCTGCGCTGGACGGGATCAACAGGATCTTCTAGCAACCGTGATTAAAAAAAGGATGTTTGTTGATCAGTGTAATTCGATGTGCACAGTTGCATGAAAATTACTTGAAGAAAATGGCCTGAATGTGTAAATTGGCGCCCCGTTTGCAGCAGTCAGCAATCAACACTTTTGCACTCCTTGTTGAAGCGGGAACACATGAGATTTTTATCTCGGTCCCCTCTGACAAATCAGCCGGTTAAGTACCTTCGACAGGACTTGTGCTTGCTTCGCAAGAGCCAATCCTGAACTGTTTTGACCTGGCAAATTCAAGTTTCGCTAAAACGGGATTCACGTGTGAACATAGATCTTTGGCCACTCATAGTATATTCGGTCGTCGTCATTGCGCTGGTAATTGGGCTGCTGGGTGTTTCAGCTTTGTTGGGACAAAAGCGCAGAGACCATGCCACTGATGATGTATACGAATCAGGTGTTCTGCCAGTAGGCTCCGCCCAACTCAAAATCGCAGTTCCGTTTTATCTCACCGCTATCCTGTTTATCATTTTCGATCTCGAAGCCGCATTTCTTTTTGCATGGGCAATCTCAATCCGCGAAGCGGGTTGGCTTGGTTATGTAGAAGCCTGCGTGTTTATTTTCATTCTCCTGGCAGGCCTGCTTTACCTCTGGCGTGCCGGCGCCCTTGAGTGGCGCACAAAACGCCAGCAACACGACCTCGCAAACATTACAGGCAGCGGCGGTGTTGTGAACATGGGCCCCAAAAAATCTGAAGCCAAAGACGATCACAGCCACGGTCATGCACACGCAGACGATGGTCATGATGCACACGCGACTCATACTGGAGCAGCACACTAATGAGCTGGGAACTCGTAAAACCTGAAGATGCCTACTCGGCCAGTCCGGGCATGAACCAGTTCGACGATTACATTCGCAAGAATGTGATCATGACGACGCTGGAAGACATGCTGGCCTGGAGCCGCAAGAATTCACTCTGGCCATTCAACTTCGGCTTGTCATGCTGTTATGTGGAAGCTGCTACCGCTATCTCCAGCCGCCACGACATCGCGCGTTTTGGTGCAGAGGTGTTTCGTGCAACGCCACGTCAGGCAGACATGATCATCATCGCGGGCACCGTGTTTCGCAAAATGGCACCGGTTGTTCAACGTCTGTATGAACAGATGATGGAGCCGAAATACGTTATCAGCATGGGCTCATGCGCCAACTCTGGCGGTATGTACGATATTTATTCGGTTGTGCAGGGCGTGGATAAATTCCTGCCGGTCGACGTTTATGTTTCCGGCTGTCCTCCTCGTCCCGAAGCGCTGCTTCAGGGTCTGAATCTGCTGCAGGATTCCATTGCTAACAAGCGTCGTCCCGTCAGCTGGATGATCAACGACCAGGGTGTGCATGAAAGAGAGCGAAATGTAATACAGCGCGTCGCACGTTTGCCTGAGCGAATTGCAGCGACAGAACTGCGCAGCCCGGATGAAGTGTAAGTCGATTAAAAGTTTCGTTTGGTGCAGTTGAGTCTCAAGAGAGTTCGCTGGCCAGCAGTAAGACGGACAGTAAGAAGAAAGCGAATAAACAAGTAAGACGATAGACCAACGAAGATAGACCACAACAGATAGAGCACAAAAAGAGAACAGCAGTGAGCGCAACTAACGCCAGTCAAGCAAGTGAACTCCCCGCAGTCATCACATCTCTGTATGAGAAGTTTGGTGAATCGTCGTTCGTCCGTCAGTTAACTGCTGAAGGCATGCCGACTCTTTGGGTTGGCCGCGACAAAGTGATCGCCGTGCTGAGATATCTGCGTGACGAATATCGTCCGCGTTATGAAATGTTGCTTGATGTTACCGCTATCGACGAGCGTGTACGTGTGAACAGGCAGGGGCAGCCAGACAGCGACTTCACCGTGGTGTATCACCCAACTTCGTTTTCCGGCAACTGCGACATTCGTATTAAAGTTGCCCTCCAGATGTCTGATCTGAACATGCCGACCGCAATTGGCCTTTGGCCAAGTGCAAATTGGCAGGAACGCGAAGTCTGGGACATGTTCGGTATTGTGTTCACTGGCCATCCAAATCTAAGTCGTATTTTGTGTCCTCCTACCTGGAAAGGTCATGCATTGCGCAAGGATCATCCTGCGCGTGCTACCGAAATGGATCCCTACACCATGAGTGATGAGATCCAGGATCGCGAGCAGGAGCAGTTGAAATTTCGCCCCGAAGAATGGGGTATGGCACGCAAGTCCGAAAATTCAGAATATATGTTCATGAACTTCGGCCCTAACCATCCCGCGGCGCACGGTGTAATCCGTTTTGCCTTGCAGCTTGATGGCGAAAATGTAATCGATGTTGTTCCCGATGTTGGTTATCACCATCGCGGCGCTGAAAAAATGGGTGAGCGCCAGAGCTGGCACACCTATATTCCTTACACCGATCGCATCGATTATCTCGGTGGTGTAATGAACAACCTGCCGTACGTCATGGCAGTCGAAAAAATGGCTGGCATCGTTGTTCCGCCGCGTGTCGAAGTCATTCGTGTCATGCTCGCAGAATTTTTCCGTATATGTTCACACCTGCTGTTCTACGGCACATGGGCTGTTGACCTTGGTCAGTTGTCTCCTCTGTTCTATTGTTTCGTTGATCGCGAGAAAGCATTCAACATCATCGAGTCGATCACTGGCGCGCGTATGCATCCAGGCTGGTTCCGCATTGGTGGTGTCGCGCAGGATCTGCCGAAGGGCTGGGACAAACTGATACGCGAATTCGTTGATTATTTCCCTGCAAGACTTGCCGAATACGACAAAATGGTTATGGCCAACACCATGATCAAACAACGTACTCGCGGTGTTGGCGTGATGAACACCCAGGACGCGTTCGATTGGGGCATGACAGGTCCTGCGTTGCGCGCCACCGGCTTCGAATGGGATTACCGCAAAAACCGTCCTTACAGCGGTTACCAGAATTTTGAGTTTGATGTGCCGATCGCCGCTAACGGTGATTGTTATGATCGTGCTGCTGTGCGTGTTGAAGAAATGCGCCAGAGCTGCCGCATCATCAAGCAGTGTCTGGAGAATATGCCAGAAGGTCCATACAAAGCTGATCATCCGCTGACTACTCCGCCTATCAAGGAGAAGAGCAAGCTGGACATCGAAACACTGATCAACCACTTCCTGAGCGTGAGCTGGGGTCCTGTGATGGATCCAACCGAGGTCACGATGACCATCGAGGCCACCAAAGGCATGAATATGTATTATCTGGTTAACGATGGTGGTATCGGCGCTTATCGTACCCGTATTCGCACACCATCTTTCATTCACATACAGGCTATTCCATTCCTCAGTCGTGGTTTGATGCTCGCAGACTTTACTGCGGTTGTTGCTACAACTGACTTTGTAATGGCTGATGTGGACCGTTAGGACAGGCTGGAGTTTATTTTAGTATGAGCAATATCATCGCCAGCACGGCCCCCAAAGCGCGTCAGCTGACTCATGACGAAATTCATGAAATAGAACATGAGAAAACCCACTACCCTTATTCACAGGCGGTTGGTCTTGAAGCACTGAAAATCGTGCAGAAGTACCAGGGCTGGGTGTCGGACGAAAGTCTGTTGGCCGTTGCCGAATATCTGAAAATTCCGGCTGATGATCTCGAAGGTGTTGCCACTTTCTTCAACCTGATCTATCGCCGCCCTGTAGGAAAAAACGTCATTCTGTTTTGCGATAGCGTGGCTTGCTGGATGCTTGGCTGTGATTCTCTGAAAGAACACATCACCGACAAACTCGGCATCGATTACGGCCAGACCACCGCAGACAATCTCTTTACACTGATTCCCGTGCCGTGCCTGGGTGATTGCGACAAAGCGCCAACGATGATGGTTGGCAACGATCACTACCGTAACCTGACGCCCGGAAAAATTGACCAGATCATTGCAGACTACCAAGCCAAGGCTTGAGTGGTACAGAGAGCGATAAAGGCAGCACATGGATAAACCCTTAACAAAAAATATTGAAATTGGCAGAGCGCCTTTCAACTTCCAGCAGTACAGCGCTGCCGGTGGTTATCAGAGTGTTGCCAAAGCACTTGCCATGGAACCGAAGGCACTCGTGAATCATGTGAAGGATTCCGGCCTCGGCGGTCGTGGCGGCGCAGGTTTCAATACTGGCCTGAAATGGAGTTTCACGCCCGAGCCCGATGGTGGCCCGCGTTATCTCGTCGTGAACGCAGACGAAATGGAGCCGGGTACTTTCAAAGATCGCTTGCTGATGGAACATGATCCCCATCTTCTGATTGAAGGCATGATCACTTCAGCAATTGCACTGCAGGCAACGATGGCTTACATCTTCCTGCGTGGTGAATACAAGGTTGCAGAGAAGTGTCTGCAGACCGCCATCGCCGAGGCTTACGAAGCAGGCATGCTCGGTGAAAATATCCAGGGTTCGAAGTTCAGTCTCGACATCTGCTTGCACACAAGCGCGGGCCGCTACATTTGCGGTGAAGAAACTGCGCTGATCAATGCTCTCGAAGGTAAACGTGCGAATCCACGTGCCAAACCACCATTTCCACAAGTCAGCGGTTTGTGGGGAAGGCCAACTCTCGTCAATAACGTCGAGACAATTTGCAATATCCCATGGATTGTTACCAACGGCGTTGAGTGGTTCAAAGGCCTTGGCATCAATGGTCAACCTGGCACACGTATCAGCGGAGTCAGTGGTCGCGTGAAGAATCCGGGCTGCTGGGAAATGCCAGCGGGCACTACCTTCCGCACGTTGCTTGAAGACTACGCAGGCGGCATGCAGGACGGCTACACACTCAAAGCCTTTTTGCCGGGTGGTGGTTCAACAGACTTCCTGATGCCAGAACATCTTGATCTACCCATGATCCCTGGCGATGTAGCCAAAGCAGGTAGCCGCCTCGGTACTTCGTTGATCATGGTGCTGGACGACAAGACTTGCCCAATCGGTTGTATTCATAACCTGACTAAATTCTTCGCACACGAATCGTGTGGCTGGTGTACCCCATGCCGCGATGGTCTGCCTTGGGCAGAGCATATGCTGAAGAAGCTGGAAGAGGGCACCGGCAGCATGAAAGATATCGAGATCCTGCAGGAAATGACGGTTTATATGGGCCCCGGCAATACGTTTTGCGCCTTGGCACCCGGAGCTGCAGAGCCTATACAGAGTGGTCTGAAATATTTCATGGACGAATTCGTTGCCCATGTAAACCACGGCTGCAGCTATAAAAAACATTAAGTAAGATTTTCAAGAAGCTGATTTTCAAAGTTTTTTGAGCGGAGTATTAGATGGCCAAAATTAATGTAGATGGGATGGTCCTTGAAGTGGACCCCAACAACAATCTGTTGCAGGAGATCCTGTCGCACAAGTTTGACCTGCCGTATTTTTGCTGGCATCCGAGCATGGGTTCGGTTGGGTCATGCCGCCAGTGTGCAATCATCGAATACGCAAATGATGAAGATCAGCGTGGCCGTCAGGTCATGGCTTGCATGACGTCACCGCGAGAAGGTGCACGTTATTCAATCGAGAAGGCTGCCAAGTTCCGCGCGCAGGCGATTGAAAGCATCATGATTAACCATCCGCACGATTGCCCGGTGTGTGAAGAAGGCGGCGAGTGTCATCTGCAGGATATGACTGTCATGTCCGGCCATACGTATCGTCGTTACGATGGAAAGAAATCGACCCACACCAATCAATACCTGGGTCCTTTCATCAATCATGAAATGAACCGTTGTATCACCTGTTACCGTTGCACGCGTTATTACAAGGACTATGCAGGCGGCACTGACTTTGGTCCCCAGGCTTCACACAACAACACCTATTTCGGTCGCTTTGAAGAAGGTACGCTCGAGAGCGAATTCAGCGGCAACCTGGTAGAAGTGTGTCCTACCGGCGTGTTCACCGATAAGGTTTTCAGCAAACATTACAGCCGCAAATGGGACTTGCAGACATCACCGTCCGTTTGTGCGTCTTGCGGAGTTGGTTGCAACATCAACCCTGGTGAGCGTTATGGCACGTTGCGTCGCGTTGTTAACCGCTTCAACGATGAAGTGAACGGCTATTTCCTGTGCGACAAAGGTCGTTTCGGTACTGGCTATGTAAACAGCAACGAACGCATAAAAGTCTGCATGAGCCGTTCGAGCCACGACAGTCGACCAGTTGAACTTGCTCCTGAACAAGCCAAGCAACAGTTACTGGATCTGAAAGGCAGCGCAATCGGTATTGGTTCGCCACGAGCTTCTCTCGAAGCCAACTATGCTTTACGTGATCTTGTAGGTTCCGACAATTTCTACAGCGGTGTTTCCGATCTGGAATTCGGTTTGCTAGAACAGGTCCTCGACATTTACCAGAATCGCCCGGTAAACATCGCGTCAATCAAAGATATCGAAAAGTCCGATGCCGTTCTCGTATTGGGTGAAGATGTAACCAACACTGCTGCACGAATCGCGCTGGCTTTACGCCAGTCAGTGAAAAACCTCGGCAAGGAAATGGCTGCGAAGATCAAACTTCCCGCCTGGCATGATGCAGCAATTCGGACGTTGACGATGGATCGCAAGAGCCCGTTGTACATTCTGAGCCCGCAGGCAACCAGACTCGATGACGTCGCCAAAACTGTACATATTTCCAGTGCAGCCAACAGCGCGCGTATCGGTTTCGCTGTTGCACATGCACTTGATAACTCAGCACCAGCTGTAAGTGATTTAAGCAGCGCCGAAACAGATCTCGTAAACCAGATTGCAGCAGATTTGAAAGCAGCCAAAAACCCGCTGATCGTCAGTGGTACCAGCAGTCTTGAGCCAGCCTTGTTGCAAGCGGCGGCGAATATCGCTACAGCACTGTCCTCTGCAGATAAAAAAGCCAATATTGCGCTGACTGTTCCAGAAGCGAACAGCCTGGGTCTCGCGCTGCTGATGCAGGGCACTGGCAATTCACTGGGTAAAGCGATGCAGAGCAGCAACAAAAAAGTTGTCGTGCTGGAAAATGATCTCTATCGCCGCGCACCAAGTGCGGCTGTTGATACGTTCCTGGCGAACCTTGAACAACTCGTGGTACTGGATAGCCTGCAAAATAAAACGGGTGAAGCCGCAAACCTCGTTCTCGCTGCGGGTACCTTCGCTGAAACGACTGGTACTTTGGTCAATTACGAAGGACGTGCGCAGCATTTCTACTCAGTGTACAAGCCCGTTGACAGTATTCGTTCAAGTGCCAAATGGTTAACTACTGGCAAGAAAATCCATGAGATCACTGCTGCGGTTGCGGCATTGCTTCCGAACGGTGCCTTGCTGGAAAAAACTGCGCCGGGCCCTGATTACAATTTTGCCGGCATGAAAGTTCCGCGTCAGCACCACAGATACAGTGGTCGTACTGCTATGCGTGCACATATCAATGTTCACGAGCCAAAGCAGGAACAGGATGAAGACGGCATCATGACTTTCTCCATGGAAGGTGTGCCACCTGTTAAAGATGCAAGTGTGTTCAACTCACCGTGGGCACCAGGCTGGAATTCAAATCAGAGTGTATTCAAGTTCCAGTCCACAGCTGGTGGTCCATTGCTGAAATCATCACATGGTGAACGTCTGCTTGAGAACAGCGACGCGAGCAAATCCTGGTATCAGCCGAGCTTGCAGAAATCTTCCACTCAGGATTTTGCGTTGTTCCCGCTTTACCATTTGTTCGGTAGCGAAGAACTTACTGCGCGTAGTGAAGCGATTCAGGCGCGAGCAACCGGTGCATATGTTGCGATCAACCCTGCTGATGCGAGCAAACTTGGTTTGAGCAGCAGCGATGGTGTGCAGGTTCAGCACAACGGCGCAGTGCCATTCTTGTTGCGTGAAAGCATTCTGCCGGGAACGGTTGGTGTCAGTGTTGGCCTGTCTGGTCTCAATTTCCAGAATCTCACCACTGGCAACATCAGCTTGAATAAAGCTGCAAACTGGCAGACGCCGAAAGACTGGCGCGCCAGCAACATCATCGTCAGCGACGTGAGCAAAAGGGGTTCAGTCTGATGTTTGAATTAGTCGTCGGGTCGTATCTCAACCTTATCCTGATTCTTGGCGCAGTGCTTGTGACTGCTGCTCTGCTGATCTGGGTAGAGCGTCGTGTGCTGGGTTTTCTGTCGGAACGTCTTGGTCCGAACCGCGTAGGTCCATGGGGCATCCTGCAGTCACTGGCAGACGTGATCAAGATGCTTGGCAAAGAAGACTGGACACCACCGTTTGCTGACAAATTTACGTTTATCGTTGCTCCGCTGGTAATTCCGATTGCGATGCTGCTCAGCCTTGCAATGATTCCATGGGCGCCCGGTATCGGGGTTATCGATTTGAATGTCGGCCTGCTGTTTGTGTTTGCAATGGCCGGGCTCGCTGCTTATTCGGCCATGCTCGGCGGTCTTGCGTCGCATAACAAATTTGCGTTGCTGGGTGGTTTGCGTGCTGCCGGACAGATGATCAGTTATGAAGTGTTCATGGGTATCTCTATCCTTGGCGTAGTAATTTTGGGTGACAGCTTCAACTTGCGCGAAATCGTGATTGCCCAAGCCGACGGCTGGTTCGTTATCCCGCAGTTTTTTGGCTTTGTGGTATTCCTGATTGCGGGCCTTGCAGAATCGAAGCGCTGGCCTTTCGACCTTGCAGAAGGTGAGTCCGAGATCATCTCCGGTTTCAACACTGAGTATTCAGGAATGAAGTTCGGTTTGTTCTTCGTGGGTGAATACATCGGCATGCTGTTCCTGTCTGCGCTGATCCCCGTTTTATTCTTTGGTGGCTGGCATGCGCCGTTCGGTCTGGAGTTCGGTAACGAAATTATTTCCGGCCTGTTCTGGATGATATTAAAGACCAGTTTCTTTTTATTCTTTTTTATTCTGGTGCGAGCAGCGCTGGTGCGTCCACGTTACGATCAGCTGATGTCTTATGGCTGGCTCGTGATGCTGCCGCTGTCGTTGCTCAACCTGCTGATAACCGGCGCCGTAGTGCTGTACCAAGAGGGTTAAAAGGCGAATGTTTACTGCAATTGGCAAACAAGTACACGTCATCTGGACACAGATTGTTTCACTGTGGCTGGTGTTTACTCATATTTTCAAGAAGGCTGACACTGTCGAATATCCCGACGTCATGCCTTATATGTTTCCGCGCTGGCGCGGCCGCATCATCCTGACGCGCGATCCTGACGGGGAAGAACGCTGCGTCGCATGCAACCTCTGTGCTGTCGCGTGCCCGGTCGATTGTATTGCTCTGCAAAAAACTGAAGACGAGCATGGTCGCTGGTATCCCGAGTTTTTCCGCATCAATTTCTCACGCTGCATCATGTGTGGCTTCTGCGAAGAAGCGTGCCCAACACATGCCATTCAGCTGACACCGGATTTTGAAATGGCTGAATATGTACGCCAGGATATGGTATGGGAAAAAGAACACATGCTGATCAACGGCACTGGTAAATATCACGACTACAACTTCTACAAAATTGCTGGCAAGAGTATTGGTGGCAAAGGCAAGGGTGAAGCGCGCGATGAGCTGCCGCCGGTAGATCGCAGGAGTCTGTTGCCATGATGGTACTTTTTTACGGCTCGGCCCTCGTGTCGATCATTGCAACACTGATGACCATCACGCGCATAAACGTCGTGCACGCGCTGTTGTATTTCATCGTATCGCTACTGGCTCTTGCGGTTATCTTCTATAGCCTGGGCGCGCATTTTGCCGCTGCACTCGAAGTTATCGTGTATGCAGGCGCGATCATGGTGATGTTCCTGTTCGTCATGATGATGCTGAACCTTGGTAAAACCACGCAGGAACAAGAACGCGCCTGGATGCAGCCCGGCATCTGGATTGGCCCCGCAATTTTGACTGCGCCGCTGCTGGTGGAGTTGTTGATGGTGATCAACGAAACCGGTCAAACCATGGCACACACCGTGGTAGCCGCAAAAGACGTTGGTATCGACTTGTTTGGCCCATACGTGCTCGCAGTAGAACTGGCTTCCATGTTGTTACTCGCTGGTCTTGTCGGCGCCTTTCATCTGGCCCGAAAGTAAATACAGTAAATACTTAAGCTAAATAAGCAAAAGATACGTCACCGGACTTAAATCTATGCCTGTCGTAATGCAAACAATACCAATGGAACACGGCCTGATCCTCGCCGCGATCCTTTTTGTGCTGGGAGTGATCGGTGTGTTAACCCGCCGCAACCTCGTCTTTGTACTGTTGTCGCTGGAAATAATTCTCAACGCTACGGCGCTTGCGTTTGTTGTGGCGGGTTCACGCTGGGGTGAAAGCGATGGCCAGATTATGTTTTTGATGATTATCAGCCTTGCGGCTGCCGAAGTAGCGGTTGGCCTTGGCCTCGTGCTGCAACTGTTCCATCGCTACAAGACTCTGGATCTTAACGTCCTGAGCAAGATGAAGGGTTAAGGAGAGTAGACTGATGTTGGACATGTTGTGGTTAGTGCCGACCATTCCCCTGATTGGCTTTTTGATACTGACACTTACTGCAGGCAAGTTGCCTGAAGTACCTGCCGCGATTGTTGGTGCTGGATCAATCGGTTTGTCGTTTTTAGTCGCGCTGCTTGCTGGCCTCGATTTTATGGGCAGCGAAGTTGAATCGTTCTCACAGAATCTCTGGACCTGGATGTCGGTTGGCGCGTTCGAAGCCGGCTTCAGTCTATATCTCGACGGCGTCTCGCTGGTCATGATGTTCATCATCACTGGTATTGGTTTCCTGATTCATGTTTATGCCACTGGCTACATGCATGGCGATCCAAGTTTTGCGCGTTTCTTTGCTTACATGAACCTGTTCGTGTCTGCGATGTTGATTCTTGTCCTTGGCGACAACTTGCTGTTGCTGTTTATGGGCTGGGAAGGCGTGGGTCTGTGTTCTTATCTGCTCATCGGCTTCTGGTATACCGATACCTACAATGGCTACTGCGCGCGTAAAGCGTTCGTTGTGACCAGGGTTGGTGATGCATCGATGGCTCTTGGACTATTCCTGCTGTTTGTCAGCGTTGGAACTCTCAACATTCAGGAAGCGATGGTCCTGGCGCAGGAGCAGTGGGCTCCCGGTGCAGGTATCGCGACTGCCGTAACGTTATTACTTCTTGGTGGTGCTGTTGGTAAATCTGCGCAACTGCCGTTACAGACATGGTTACCTGACGCTATGGCTGGACCAACACCTATTTCCGCGTTGATTCACGCCGCAACGATGGTTACAGCTGGTGTTTATTTGATTGCACGCACACATGTGCTCTACATACTGGCGCCCGATGTCCAACATCTGGTCGGCATAATCGGCGCAATCACGTTGCTGATTGCGGGTTTCACCGCGTTGACTCAGAGCGACATCAAGAAAGTGCTCGCGTTTTCCACCATGAGCCAGATCGGTTACATGTTCCTCGCATTAGGCGTTGGTGCATGGGGTAGTGCAATTTTCCATCTGATGACGCACGCGTTCTTCAAAGCGCTGTTATTCCTTACCGCCGGTTCAATTATCCTGGCTATGCACCACGAGCAGAACATCTTCAAGATGGGTGGACTGCGCAAGGATCTACCTTGGTCACATGCGTTGTTTCTGATTGGCACGGTTGCGCTGGTCGCATTGCCGTTCACCTCAGGCTTCTTCAGTAAGGAAGAGATTCTCGCTTCGGCCCTCACACATGAAGGCAGCTATGTATTGTGGCTTGCTGGTGTAGCGGGTGCATTCATGACTGGCCTTTACAGTTTCCGGCTTTATTTCCTCGTGTTCTGGGGCAAGAAGACACATGACGGTCATGAAGTGATGGGATTACATCTGCAAGGTCCACTCGTGTTGCTGGCTGTGCTTTCATTGATCGGTGGTTATTTCACGATCCCTGTTGAAGGCGTTTTCCCGGAAGCAGAAGAACATCATCCTTCCTTGTTCTATCAGGCCATCATGATCGGTCTGCCAATAGTCGGCATTCTGATCGCTTATCTGGTATTCGTGAAAAAACTCATCAATACCGAAAAACTTGCTGGTTCAGGCATTGGCAAAGCGCTGCATCGTTTCTGGTTCACCCAGTGGGGCATGGACTGGTTGTACGACACCTTTATCGTCAAGCCGTATGTAGGCATTGCGAAATTCAACAAGAACGATTTTATTGATTCCATCTATAACGGCACCGCCAGACTCACACTTGTTCTGCATGGACTCGTGAGCGATACCCAGACAGGGCAACTGCGCTGGTATGCCATCACTGTTGCCTGCGGCCTGTTACTCCTGGTCAGCATAGGAGTATTGTTATGATTCTTGTTTGGTTGATGCTTATTCTGTTTGCCGGCGGCATTGGCGCCTGGCTTGCCGAGAGCAGGGGATCAGAACATCCGCGTGCGGTTGCGTTGTGCGCCATTTTGCTGGACCTGTTTCTCGTCGTAATGATGCTCGTAGCACCTGAAGCAATTGGTTTGAGTGCGGATACTGTTGCGCAGTTGGGGCAGGGTGGTGATTGGCTTGTGCTTTACGAGGCTGACTGGATTCCACGTTTTGGCGTGAGCTTCATTTTTGGCGCCGATGGTTTGTCGCTGTTGTTGATCGGGTTGACTGTGTTCCTGGGCCTGATGGCGCTGGGCTCCGCCTGGGGTGAAATCCACGAGCGTAGTGGCTTCTTCTATTTCAACTTGCTGTGGACTCTTGCGGGTGTAATCGGTGTATTCACCGCGCTTGATCTGTTCCTGTTCTTCTTCTTCTGGGAAGTGATGCTGATCCCGATGTATTTCATCATCGCGATCTGGGGCCATGAAAATAAACACTATGCCGCGATGAAGTTTTTCATCTTCACGCAGGTGAGTGGTTTGTTAATGCTGCTCAGCATCCTGGTGCTCGCCTATTACCACTATCTTGCATCCGGCGAAGTTTCGTTCAGCTATTTCGACTTGCTCGGCACAGACATTCCGCCTGAAATATCCATGCTGGTTATGTTGGGCTTCTTCCTTGCGTTCGCCACCAAACTGCCGGCTGTACCGCTGCATAACTGGTTGCCAGATGCGCATTCACAAGCACCGACGGCTGGTTCCGTAATCCTTGCCGGCATTCTGCTGAAGACTGGTGCGTATGGCTTGATTCGTTTTGCGGTCCCACTGTTTCCTGAAGAGAGCTTGTCGTTTGCACCTGTGGCAATGACGATGGGTGTCATCAGTATTCTCTATACGGCTGTCGTCGCGTTCGCGCAGAATGACCTTAAGCGGTTGATCGCATACACCTCCGTGAGCCATATGGGTTTCGTGCTTGTTGGTGTGTATTCGTGGAATCCGCAGGGCGTGCAGGGTGCTGTGATGACCATGCTCGCGCACGGCTTCAGCGCAGCTGCACTGTTTATGCTTGCAGGTGGTTTGCAACATCGCATTCATACACGCGACATGGACAAGATGGGCGGGTTCTGGGGTGTAGCACCGAAGATGGGCTTCATGGCGTTGTTCTTCACGGTAGCCGCTGTTGGTATGCCGGGGCTTGGTAACTTCGTCGGCGAATTCCTGGTTCTGCTTGGCAGCTTCCGCGTGAACATTCTGCTGACTTCATTTGCTGCGCTCGGTCTCGTTGTAGCGGCCGTTTATTCTCTTATCGTTATCCAGAAAGTGTTTCACGGTAAGAACAAGAACAATTATGTAATGGCTGATTTAAGCACGGTAGAAATGCTGTGTTTCGCGCTGATGATGATCGGCTTGATCTGGATGGGCATGTACCCGCAGACGATGCTCGACATGGCGCAGCCGACCCTGGAAAGTCTCGGCGTGGTTTTTCCGTAAGCGCCAGCTTTTAATCTTGCAACAATGAATTTGAAAACAGGCACAAGACATGAGTTCTGAAGCACTAATAGACTTATTACAGATCATTCTGCTGACAGTCACTTCTGTGGTAGTCATGGTCACGACCGCATTTAAACGCGATCACGGCCTGATCAACTCGCTCACCCAGGCGGGTCTGTTCGCATCGCTGCTGATTTTTGTTTTTGTCGATCCAATTCTGCCGTTGCAGGTAACTCCCTTATTGATCTTTGACGAATACAGCCTGTTCTTTTCTACCTTGATCATCGTAGGAGCCATTGCAGTTACAGCATTGGCATATCCGTATTTTGAAAAACACAACGAGCAGAACGAAGAGTTCTACATTCTAGTCGTGACAGGAACCTTGGGTGGTGTGGTGTTGGCATCGAGCAATCACTTCGTGTCGTTGTTCCTCGGCATGGAAATGATTGGTATCAGCCTGTACGCAATGATTGCTTATCCGATTCACGCCAAAGTTGTTGCGAAGCATCCGCTCGAAGCTGCGATCAAATACATGATTCTGTCAGGCATAGCATCAGGCATGATGTTGTTCGGCATGGCACTGATTTACGCAATGCTTGGTACCTTTGAATTCAATTCACTCGCCACTGCAACTGCAGCACTTACAGGCGATAACAACCCGGTGCTGCTCACAGGTTACATGCTGATTATTGCCGGCATGGCATTCAAACTTTCACTGGTGCCTTTCCATATCTGGACCCCAGACGTATATGAAGGCGCGCCTGTTCCAGTCACAGCTTATCTTGCGACGATTTCCAAAGCAGCGATGGTTGCAGTCGCGTTGCGGTTGATACTCAACGCTCGTGCTTTCGACTATCCGCAGATCACTGTTGTGTTGTCGCTCATGGCGGCGGCATCCATGATCTTCGGCAACTTGCTAGCGCTCATGCAGAATAACGTGAAGCGTCTGTTTGCCTATTCGTCAATCGCACATCTGGGTTACCTGATGGTTGTTGTCATCTCGGCCGCTGTTGTGCCCGACATGCTCAGCATCGAGAGCATGAGTTATTACATCGCGGCGTATTTTTTAATGTCGCTTGGCGGCTTTGCGGTAACGAGCGCAATTTCCAATTCCGGCAAAGAGCTCGACATGATCAGCGACTACCGTGGTTTGTTCTGGCGTAATCCCTGGTTAGCCACAGTGATGATTGTTGTGCTGTTTTCGCTCGCAGGAATACCGTTAACAGCAGGCTTCATCGGTAAATTTTATATCTTCAATACGGGTGTCGAAGGTGGGCTGTGGTTTCTGCTCACAATGCTCATCATTGGTAGCTCGATTGGTCTCTACTATTACCTGCGACTCATCTACACGATGCTCCAGCCCGCAGCTGATGGTTTGAAAAACGATCCTGCTGGCGCTGCTATCCCCATGGGCACAAATGCGGTGCTGGGCGTGATGACACTTGCAATAATTTATCTCGGTGTTTATCCGATGCCTTTGATTACACGTTTGCAGAGTCTCGCCAGTATTTTCTAGTTTTTGATAAGACGGGAAATGCTGGTGCTGTCTGATAACGCGGCAACTGCGTAACACGGTTTATCGTAAGCTCACTCTGTTTTAATCGTTGTCGCATCAGTGCGAAAGTTTTACCTCACAAATTCCTTCAATTGAAAAAAACGTATCCACTCGTTATGGCGACGGCTACGTTTTGTTATCTGCCCGATTGCAGCCCTGCACACCAATATCCATCTCAGTCTGGTAAATTTTTTGCGGTTTGAGCAATTCCCCGATGGTTGTGCAGTCCAATAATTAACAGCCCCTGATTCGGCGAAAAGCTTCCTTTCAACAGTATTAGCAGGGCAATTGCCTGCGCGTGGAAAATAAAATCCTGATTTATCCATAATTTAGCTTGCTTAGCTAAATTCCAGTTGATTAGAATCCGCTCCCCATTCAGAATATTGCCCAGACAGAGACACAGGTATTTCTAAATCAAAAATTACTTTAAGTACAGCTTGTATTTAATTGATTTACATAAAAAATATCCTCAACGAGGAGCGCCCAATGACCGTTTATAGCTACGCCCGCACTACTGAAATCGAAGCGATGGAGTCCGGCAGCCAACTAGAAGAGTTGCTCGAAAAGGAAAGTCTGCGCCTGCATACCTATGCACTGCGCATAGGCATTCGCGTTAATGAAAACGTCGTTGATCAGGGCTTGTTGTGGTCTGTCGACATGACGGACAGAACTGAGTGGCAGAAATTGCTCGGCCGTGTAGAGACTGGCGACATCGTCGTCACTTGCACCATCGAGCGCATGTTCAGCAGCTGTGAAGACATGCAGGCAACAGTTCGTCTTTTGCGCAAACGCAAAATCCGGCTCTATGTGGTCGACCTCGAAGGTGACCTGACCAATCCGCAATTCTGTCCTCCCTTTGAAAAACTGCTACGTGTATTTCACGGTCTGGAAAAACGCCGTTCGACTGAGCGCATAAAAACCGTCAAGCAGAACCAGCGCAACAAAGGTCGTTTCCTTGGCGGCAGCAGACCTTTCGGTTACCTGATCCATTCGAATGGACGCTTGATCGAAAATCCGCTGGAACAAAAAGTACTCAAGCAGATTATTCGCATGAACCAGCAAGGCTTGTCGTTGCGCGCGATTTCCGCAGAGGTCAGTACACCGGTCATGCCAATCAGCTTCAAGACAGTACAGCGGTTACTGAAACGTCATCAGCACCAGATAGAAAATTTTCAACCCGGGTTGCCTTATGGCGAAGTGATGTCGGGTAATTCTGACGCTGCTCCCTAGGTATTCGGGTTGCTTTCACTAAAACACACGGCCTCGGTTTGACAACGGCATGACACGCAAGCGAATACCCGCGTTCTTTATTGGCTTGCGTTACATTCTTGCCAAGCAGGACAATCGTTTTATCTCCACAACGTCCATCATCTCCATGGCCGGGCTAACGCTCGGTGTCATGGCGTTGATTATTGTGCTGTCCGTTTTTAACGGTGCGCAAGGCATTCAACGTGACCGCACGTTGATTACTGTTCCACACGCCGACCTATATGCAGAACCTTCCTTTCCTTCCTGGCAAGAAGCAACCGCCGGTCTGGAGCAACAAGCAGGCATCGAGGCAATTGCGCCGTATACCTTGAGTGAAGCACTGGTCAGCAAGCAGGGTTACCACGAGGTGACGCAAGTAAGAGGCATCGTTCCCGAAGCGGAAATGCTCGCGTCCACACTCGAGCAAAGTATGCTCGAAGGCAGTCTCCATGACCTTCAACCCGGTGCGCACAACATACTGATTGGTCGCCGCCTCGCTGCCAATCTGCGGTTATTTGTGGGTGACGCGGTAAACATCACGGTGCCGCGCAGTAATGAAGCAGGCACCAAGGTCAGTCTGGATATGCAGCGTTTTACCGTTGCCGGTATTTTCGACGTGCACTACAGCATAGGGTCAGACCTCGCGTTGATTCACATTGATGACAGCATGACCTTGCTCGGTATCGATGACCTTTCGCAAGCCGTTCACTTACGCCTGAAAGTAACGGACATTGATGAAGCGGCGACAGTTGTTGATTCCAGTCTTGCTTATCTGAATACGAATTTTGCCGGCCCCGAATATCTCGGTGAAGACTGGAGCATTACGGAAGCGAGCCTTTTTAACGCGCTGAAGCTTGAGAAGTTCATGACCTGGCTCATGCTCATGATGATCGTGGCGATAGGTGCATTTAACATTGTGTCGACACTTGTGATGATCGTGGCGGAGAAACAGGCGGACATCGCCATCCTGCGTACGATGGGCGCGGGACAACGCACGATCATGGGAATTTTCCTCGTGCAGGGGTGTGTGGTCGGAATCTTTGGCATCTTGCTCGGCGCGATTCTCGGTACACTTATCGCCGGAAACTTTTCGATCATTGCGGGTTTTCTCGAAAGCACGATTAGCCCTGGCAGTCTGTATGTCATCAGTTCGCTGCCCGCAGAGTTGCACATACAGGATGTTGTGCTGACCTGCAGCGTTGCATTTGTTATCAGCTTCCTTGCTACTTTATATCCGGCCTGGAAAGCCTCCTTCATCATGCCGGCGCAGGTTTTACGTTATGAATAATATTGTGTTGGGTTGCCAGAACCTGGCAAAAACTTTCTCCCAGGGCAGTTATACGCTGACGGTTCTGAATGGCGTCAATCTGAACGTGGAAGAGGGCGAAACCCTCGCGATCATCGGTGTCTCAGGATCTGGTAAAACCACTTTGTTGAATTTGCTCGGCAGTATCGATATTCCGACAACAGGCAAAGTCTTCATCAAGGGACAGGATATTTCCCTACTGAAAAACAAAGACCAGGATCGGATGCGTAACGCCAATCTCGGTTTTGTTTATCAGTTCCATCATTTGCTTGGCGAGTTCACTGCGCAGGAAAACGTGGCGATGCCACTTATTATCGCGAGATTGCCTTACGACGAATGTCTTGCGCGCGCTGCTGCGCTGCTCGGTCGTGTTGGTCTCGGCGAACGTCTGCATCATAAGCCTTCGCAATTATCAGGTGGAGAACGTCAACGCGTCGCAATCGCGCGAGCATTGGTAAATAACCCAGCATGTGTACTGATGGATGAACCCACGGGTAATCTTGATCGCAAAACTGCGTTGTCGATTCACAACCTGATCAAGGAACTCAATCAAACGCTTTCCACCAGTTTCGTTTTAGTAACACATGACCTCAATCTCGCTTCCCAGATGGGCCGTATCCTTATTCTGGAGGACGGCACGTTGCAACCATATACCGGGCAGGCGGGCCATGATTAAGAATCCTGCAACTTACATAGGCGGTCGCTACGCGTCGTTGCGTTCACGCAATCTGCTGGTGGGATTTATCTCGATCCTGTCTGTCTGCGGCTTGGCTCTCGGCGTTGCAGTGCTGATCACCGTGTTATCTGTGATGAACGGTTTTGATCGCGAAATGCAGCAGAGGATTCTTGGCCTCGTCCCACACATCACGGTAACAACCGCACGTAACGACCTGCTCCACAGCGAAGAAGAATGGCAGCCGATGCATCAAGCAATCAATGGCGTCGCCGGCGTGAGTGGCACTGCACCGTTGCTCCAGTTACAAGGCATGTTGCTTGCCAATGGCAACACCAAGGGAATTTTGCTTAACGCAGTGGATCCCGTGCAGGAAGCGAACGTATCCGTGATCAACCAATTTATGCAGGGTGGCAATCTTGATGTGCTGCAACCTGGCAGCTACGCAATAGCAATTGGCAGCAATCTGGCCGAACAGCTTGAAGTCGCCGTAGGTGACAGCGTGACATTGGTGTCGACCGTCGTCCCGATTACACCCATGGGTGAATTTAATCGGCAAAAGAGTTTCGTCGTGCAGGCTATCTTTTCGGTTGGTTCACAGCTCGATGCAAATCTCGCACTCGTGAACATCGTTGATGCACAACGTCTGTATCGCCTCGGTAACAGTATTCACGGTTATCGAATCCAGACTGACGATTTATTCGCGGTGGGAGAAATTACCGAGAGCCTGAGGATGGTGTTGCCCGAAGAGCTGAACTTTACCGACTGGCGGCTTACGTACGGCAATCTGTATGAAAATATTCTGTTCTCGAAAACCCTTGTTGGATTGCTGCTGTCATTACTCGTCGCTGTTGCAGCGTTTAACGTGATTGTGAGCCTCATTATGGTTGTGCGGGAAAAACAGGGCGATATCGCAATTTTGCGCACGATGGGAATTTCACTTGGCGCGATCAGATCCATCTTTCTCGTGCAGGGTTTTATCATCGGCCTGATTGGTACCGTCAGCGGACTAATACTTGGTATTCTGTTTTCGCTGGTTGTTGGTGATGCGGTGGCGTGGCTCGAATCCCTGCTCGGAATGAGTTTCCTGAGTTCGGAGGTATATCCCGTGAATTACCTGCCGAGTGAAATCCGCTTTGGTGATCTCGCGATAGTCTGCTCATTAGCGCTGCTTCTGAGCTTGCTCGCGACTGTGTACCCTGCGGCTCGCGCCGCACGGATCAGACCCGCTGAAATCCTGCGATATGAATAAGACGACTGAGGAACGGTACGAGCGTGAAGCAGACGGTGTCTTCTGCATCGATGTGGCCGCTGACCGCGCGGAAGAACTTTTTAATAATTTTGACCGCAACGCGCCATTCATTCGTCGCGACCTCGACCAGGACCTCGTCGAATATCTGATTGAATCCGCCAGTGAACTCAGTCCCAAACCTTTCCTGATCCGTTTCTCTTTCAGTCAGTCACACGACAATGAAACACTCGAACGTATTCAACGCAGCGTAACAACGTTTTTTCTCTACATGGCCAGCCGTGAGCAACAAATGCTGAGGAGGATGTTATACCGCTCAGGCGTTTTTCTTTTGCTGGGTCTGGTAATTTTGCTGCTGTCCTTGTTTATCAACCGCTCTCCCGCGAATGAAAGGTCAGTGCTTGAACATCTGCTTGCAGAGGGTGTGAATATCGCTGCATGGGTATCTCTGTGGGAAGCGCTCGCCACGTTTATCGTCGAGTGGTTTCCGTACAGCAGCCAGATTCGTTTATTCAAAAAACTCTCCGCGGCGCGGCTGGTATTTCGTTAAACCCGAGAAAACTTCTGTCTGGAAAATAGTTAGCTTACTTCCTATAGCTACGTCGTTATGCAACTGCTGCCGATCCTCACGTATTGATACGCAAATTTCAGGTTGTCTTGCCCATCCCGTACTAGACTGAAACTTTCAGCACGAGTTTCGTCTTATGCGTTCATGGACGATCGCATTCAGTTTGGGTGTGATCCTCTGTGG
>JAZKES010000156.1:39015-42136 GCA_040386995.1 Pseudomonadota bacterium
GTCAGGTTGCGGCGGCCGCACGGGTTCGCGAATCCTGGTGGTTTTGACTATGAAGCCTGGCTCATGCAGCAGCAAGTACGCGCGACAGGATATGTGCGAGAACACCCGCAAAATCGACTGCTTATTGATGACTCCGGGCGCCGGATATTCAACCGCTGGCGATATGAACTTGTGCATAAATTGCGGGAGATAGCGGCTGGTAGAATCCGCCACGAAAATCTTGTGCGCGCACTGACGATAGGTGATGGCCACGGTATTTCCGAAACTGAGTGGCAATTATTTTCCGAAACAGGCACCAATCACTTGATGGTGATTTCCGGATCCCACGTTGCGCTGATTGCGCTCGGCCTGTATCGCCTCAGCTGGTTTTTGTATACGCGTTGGTATCGGTGGTTATTTTATTTTCCAGCACCACGACTTGCCGCTGCCACCGCGCTAGTTGGCGCTTTTATCTATACTGGCCTCGCGGGATTTACATTACCCGCATTGCGCGCGCTGTTGATGGTTTCACTGTATCTGATCGGCATTTTTCTGCGGCGTCAAACCAACCCAATTAATGCGCTGTGTCTCGCGTTGGCGCTAATTCTCGCAACTGATCCATTTGCATCCCAGAATGCGGGCTTTTGGCTGTCATTCGGCGCAGTCGCGATATTGCTCTTCAGCATCGACAAACCCGTCGATCAGAATATCGTCGTCGAACCAATCAAACCCTGGAGCACCAAGTGCTGGGAAATACTGAAAACCCAGCTGCTCGTTTTCAGTGGTTTATTGCCCGTCATGCTGGTGTATTTTCATCAAGTGAGTCTGACTGCTCCAGTAATTAACATACTGGCGATCCCTTTCATCGGGCTAATAGTTGTGCCTCTCAGTCTCGCCGCAATGGCACTGTTGTGGATTTGGCCAACTGCAGCGTTCATTTTATTGGTGCTGACCGATTATCTGCTTGAGGGTTATTTATATTGTCTGCATACCTTCACTGAACTGGTATCAGTTGATGTACTGAAACTCCCATCACAATCTTTCGTTGCAATGGTTTTTATCGTGTTGTGCGTGTGTGTGGTGCAGTTTGCTTCCCACCTCTGGCAGAAAAGTATTGCGCTACTTGTTTTGCCCATAGTCTTGTTCTGGCCCAAACCAAAACTTGCAGCGGGCGAACTAAAACTCACCGTGCTGGATGTGGGGCAGGGGCTGGCTGTTGTGGCGGCTACCCGCGACCACACCTTGCTTTACGATGCGGGTCCTTCATTCAGCAGTCGTTTTGATGCGGGCAGCGATGTGGTGGTGCCTTATCTGCAACACAGCAACATAAGCAGTCTTGACACGGTGATCATAAGTCACGCCGATGCTGATCATGCGGGCGGCTTGGCTGGTATTGTGGCCAATATTTCTTCCTCACTTTATATGGGATCAGACATCACGATTTTTGCACCGGAACTTGCAGCTGTTCCATGCAGGACAGGAACCAGTTGGACTTGGGACGAGATACATTTTGAGCTGCTCCATCCGGACTCGTCGGCTTACGGCAGAAATAATGGTTCATGTGTTTTGCAAATCACTGCTGGCTCGCAAACGATTTTGCTCCCGGGCGACATTGAGCGCCTTGTCGAGAAGCGGCTCGTGGAAACAGCGGAACTCTCAGCCAGGATTCTGATAGCACCGCATCACGGCAGCCGTACTTCCTCGACTTCTTCTTTTGTCGCAAAAGTTCATCCGGAGTTTGTGGTATTTTCAAGCGGCTATCTAAACCGCTTCGGTCACCCGGCTGCTGAAGTGGTAGAACGTTATGAACAAGCATCCAGCGAGATGTTGAACACCGCTAAAAGCGGCGCACTGACCTTTACGATTTCGCCTGAAGGCGTCATAACCCTTGGCGAATACCGGCGCGAAAAACGCCGTTTCTGGTCAACTCCACCCTAAGGCGGCTTTACGGCGCTCAGGTTAGTGAGCCATGGGCGAATATGGTAAAGTGCAGCAACTTTTTGTGGAGAGTTTTACGTGTTTGAAATAGTCCGATCGGGTGGCTGGTTGATGCTGCCTATCATCCTTTGTTCAGTCATCGCCATTGCCATAGTCATCGAACGCTTCTGGACGCTGAGTCCGGCCCGTATTGCCCCTCGCAACGCGTTGCCAGAGGTCTGGGGCAAGATCAAACACAGCCAGCTTGATGGCGCCCAATTGCGCGAGTTACGCATGTCGTCGCCCCTCGGCCAGATTCTGGCGGCTGGCCTCGTTAATGCCAAGGCGGGTCGTGCGATCATGATTGAAAGCATCGAACTGGCAGCTTCCCACGTTGTGCACGATATGGAACGCTATCTGAGCACACTGGGTACCATCGCGGCCATTGCGCCTTTACTCGGGTTACTGGGTACGGTATTCGGCATGATCCAGGTGTTTGGTGAAATCGTGAACATCGGCAACGGCGACATCAGTGTGCTTGCAGGTGGCATAGCCGTGGCGCTGATTACCACTGCTGCCGGTTTGATTGTCGCTATCCCAGCCTTATTTTTTCACCGGCTGTTTTTACGTCGGGTTGAGGCGCTGGTAGTGGAGCTTGAGCGCGAGTCCATCAAGCTGGTGGATGCACTTTACAGCGCACGTGCGGTAGAAGTTCGCGGTAGCTGAGGCCGGGAAAAACACACCTATGAAATTTCAGCGCAATTTGAAATCCGAAGTGTCGGTTGATATCACGCCATTGATCGATGTGGTGTTCATCCTGTTGCTGTTTTTTATGGTGACTACGTCCTTTGATCGCGACACTAATCTTGTCATCAACCTTCCCACCGCAAATGGCCAGGCTGTCGCTGAAGCTCCTTTGCAAATCGATATCCAGATTGACCGCGCGGGAGTCTACGCCGTCAACGGCAGCCTGCTTGCTGACAACGCGGTTGAAACGGTCATCACGGCTATCGAAGGTCTGGCTGCAGGAGACCAGTCGATACCCATCACGATCACCGCAGATGCCAATACCACCCACCAGGCAGTTGTCACAGCACTCGATGCTGTGGCGCGAATGGGCTTCACCCGAGTCAACATAGCCACCGTTCAAGCCGAGGCCGAATAACATGGCCGATAACAAGGTTGCTCCGGCGGGTGGCTTGGCGATCTACAGCCGTCTTCTCGC
>JAZKES010000157.1:0-8993 GCA_040386995.1 Pseudomonadota bacterium
GGTCCGCTTACGAAGAAGCCCTGAATTTCATCACACGAATTTTCACCGAGCATCCTGGCCTGCTCGCGCGTTTCAACACCACCCGCCACAACATTAAGCCCCAGCACTTTGGCCATGGCGATGATGGCCTCGATTAGTGTTTTGTCTTCTGCGTTGCTCGCCAGATCGCGAATAAACGCCTCATCAACCTTGATGGTATCCAGATGAAACTGCTTGAGCGTCGACAAGGACGAATATCCTGCGCCGAAATTATCGATGGATATACGAACACCAAGTGCGGTGAGGCCATGCAGTATTTGCAGCGCACGGTCGAAATCTTTCATCAGCAAATTTTCTGACACTTCGATTTCGAGCAGCTCTGGATTCATGCCGGTTTTTTTCAGGATCGTCGAGATGCCCGGCAGCAGATCGTCATCGAAGAATTCGCGCGGTGAAAGATTGACGGCCATGCGCAGATGGTTGAGGCCTTCTTTTTCCCAGATAACACTTTGCAGGCACGCAGTCTCGAGTACCCATCGGCCAATAGGAATAATCAACCCCGACTCTTCTGCCACAGGCAGGAACTGTTTTGGCTCGATCGTACCGAGATCGGGATGGTGCCAGCGAATAAGGGCTTCAACACCCGTGATCGTGTTGCTGCGCGTATTCTTGGTGACCTGATAATGCAGTTCGAACTGATTATGTTCGAGCGCGCCACGCATGCTTGATTCAAGCGTCAGGCGTTCAAGTGAATTGGAGTTAAGTGCGTCTGCATAAAATCTGAAAACGTTTTTGCCTTCCTTCTTCGCGTTATACATCGCGATGTCGGCTTTTTTCATGAGGGTCTGTTCGTCTTGGCCATCGCGCGGGAACGTGCTGATGCCGATACTCACGGTTACGCGCAGATCCTGCCCAGCGAGCCTGAACGGCCGTCTTACGGAAGACAGAATTTTATTGGCCACCGCGACGAGATCTTTCTCCTCGTTATGTTCGGGGAGGAACACAACGAATTCATCGCCACCGAGCCGCGCTACGGTGTCGCTCGCGCGTACTGACTCCCTGAGCCTCGATGCAACTTCAACGAGCAGCTCGTCACCAGCGTCGTGGCCCAATGTATCGTTGATGAATTTGAAGCGGTCGAGGTCCATGAAGAGCACAGACAGACGGCGATCATGACGTTTTGCCAACTCAACTGAATGATTCAACAACTTGCTGAAATGGCTGCGGTTCGGCAGGCCAGTCAAACTGTCGTGATATGCAAGATATTCGACACGTTGTGCGTGCTCCACTTGTTCGACCATCAGGCGTTGACGACTCTGCTGCAGCTGCCAGCTCAGACGACCAAGCACTGCGATGATGAGCAGCATGACCACACTTGCGATTGTAGAATTGCGCACCTGCGCATCTCGCGAGGCGTAAACAGTGCTTAACTGCTCCTCCTCAGATAGCCCCACGATTACCGCGAGCGGAAACGCGAACAGTTCATGCACATCGGTGTAACGGGGCACACCATCCCACACGTTTACCGTCAACGCGGCCTGTGTGTCATCTGCATTCACAAGCCCCAGGATAGAAGCGTAATCGACAGCATCGCCATACGTAACCGACTCGCCGGTCTGGCGCGCGCGGAACACTCCATCGGTTCCCAGAATTCCGAGCACTCCCTGGCTACCGAGCTCCGCTTGTTCATAACCACTCACAAAATAGGCCGCATCGACTTCTACCATCACAATGCCGGTGAACGTGCCGTCGGGCGCAGAGAGCCTGCGAGTGAAATGGAGTAGCGCAGTAGAGGAGGTTGCGTCCGATTGCGGCGGGCTGATGATAAAGGTGTCAGTTTCTCGCTGTTGTAAAAAGTATTCTTCGCTTCCTACACTCGGCTTCGGTAGCTCGCCGGTGCTCGCGACGACGTTGCCAGTTGCATCGGTGACGCTAACACCAAACAGAAAAGCAGGAGGCAGCAGCGCCCGCGCCTGGAGTTCGTCGAGAACCGCACCATTGCCGCCGGTCTCGTATGCATACTGAATGACTTTAAGTGCGAGATCGACTTCGCGTAACGCGCGCACAACTTGTGCTTCGTAGGTTACCGTCAAGTCGGATGCTGTAGTGGCGACACGTTGCCTGGCGCTGCTTAATTCGGCATCGACCAGTACAAATGTTGCGTACCAGATCATGAGTAATGCGACGAAGGCGATAACCGGAAACATGATTCGAGGATCAGTTAGCCGGTGTTTAAAGCCGCCGCTTGCAGAGAGTGTTGTATCGTCCAATGATGAAGCTTCGTCCATGAGCATAGTTGTATCTACAATGATTCAAGTACCGTAAGGGAGTCATCTACCTCGCTACGATCGAGATAGCTGATGATGGCAGGGTTTTGCGCCAGCAGTGCTTTCACGGCACCGGCATCTGGAAGTTGTTTTGGTGGTTGCCCGCGACCCGTAAAAATCAGCTTGGACCAGTGCTTCTTCATTTCTACCGCAGATTTACCGGCATAACGCGAATAAAATTCGCTTCGCTCTGCAGAGCTTTCTGCATGATCGACAGGTATGGCCGCACTACCGTCCGGAAACCGCGAAGTTTTACCGAGAAAGATATCGGCAATTTGCGTAGTACTCAGTTGCTTTACCTTGCTCGTTGACGCAACTACCGCCACCACCTCGGCGTTTACCGTAGTGAATGTAAAGCCCAGGTAGATACCGGCAACAATAAACAGAATTTTTTTGGTCATCGGCACGTCTACCCTAAAACACAAAATCAATTGCGGCACTAACGACATTGAGGTCACCGCCGAGCGCAAAGCCAGGCTGAATGTTCATCAGTGCACCACGCGAATTATCGCCCAGCAAAATCCGGTCGAGCTGAAGTTTCAAACTGATGTCGTCCCTGAAATCCCAACGCGTACCAATGGTCAGCGTAGTTGATTCATCAGACACCAGAAGATTGTCGAGTTGGGCATTGAGCATCATCGCAAAACCGCGCGGAACCGGTGGTAAAAAAGCGGCATCCAGCACTGGGTGATTAGTGTCGTCGAGATTATTTTTCTGGGCAACACCCGCGTAGGGTGAGAATTGACCAATCGTGAAACCACTTGATACATACCAGGCTTCATCGGTGCCAAGAAAAGACTGACTGTCTGTTCTTGCCCATTCGGCCATTACAAACCATTCACCTGGATCATAGCGGCCGCCAACAATCCATACATCGATTGGCTTGTCATCCACATCGTATCTGTCAGCAATGTTTATTCCTGTTGGACCAAACTGTCTGAATGCGTTAAACAAAGTATTTACTGAGTCTGCGGTGATCTGGCTTTGCAAATAACCAGCCCGTAACAGGGTGTCGCCAAATTCTATCGAGTTAATGACGCCGGCGATCTCCCTCGCCTTCCAGGTTCCTGCAGTTGGAGTGTTGATGTTTTTCCTGCCAACAAAAGCCTGCACGGTATTGGTCAGTTCACCGTGGTGAAACCGGTAACTTGCATCGAGACCATCGCTATTGGTGACCGGCACCATGCCATACAACTCTATTGGCGGTCGGACCCTGTATAAAGCAAAACCAACTTTGCGATAGTCCGATGCGATAAAACTCGGCAGCACGATGCGGCCTGCGCGCAAACTGAAATCCGGTGTGAAGTCGTATTTTATGTTGGCCCATTCAACCGATGGCCTGTAGCTGTCGTCGTAGCGTTGCTCGCTGACAACCTGCACAACAGCGGATAACTTTTCACTAAAATTTGTTGTCAGCTGGAGTCCAACGCGGCTATCGACGCTGAAAGCCCAATCGTGCGTAGCACCAGCACCGTCCGGCTGCACAAAGCTGTTATTGAAATCGGCGTTGTGTTCACTTGAATGAACGGTGCCAAGTGTGCCGAAACCGTTAAACACAAAAGTAGGGTATGAAGAATCAGCGGCCTTGGCGGCGCCAACGACTAACAACATCGTTATCGCACAAACCGCATTTTTGTATTGCATGTAAATACCTTTCGTAAGGTTCAACGTGGGTTACAAACAGACGTCGAAAGTCCTGAGAAATATGGCAGGTCACCACAGCACCGATTATGCACTGGAAGATCATTTCACTTCGTTATGTATTGCACAGAATATTTAGTTCGTGAAAGAAAAATGCACGTTTCCTCTTAAAGCGAAGATATCAATTCAATGGCACTTATTGGTTCGTATTGTCGAGCTTGGATTCCATCTATTGCTCAATAACGTTCCGAACACTCACAAGGCTTCCTGTGAAGTTTCAACAGCTCCATCATATTTACAACCTGGCAGTTTGGTTCGAACAATGCTTGAAGACCCGCACTTCGTCAAAAATATCACCGAAGAGTTCCTCACAATTCTTCGACCTGCTTTGTCACGTATGGCGCATGTATCAATTCGATTGATACACAAGAAATCACGCATCAAACAGCGCTTTGTGTAATGCCTTACGACTGAGTCCTGGAACCAGCAGGTGAATGAAGTCGTAAAAATATTCACGCATGAAACTGTCGCGGCGCAAACCGAGATACGTTGTGCTCGGTGGAAACAGATGACTGGCATCAATCATCGCAAGTTCACTGTCGGCTTTTGCATCGTATGCCATCGTTGCAACGAGGCCGATACCGAGCCCGAGTTTTACATAGGTTTTGATCACATCAGCATCGATTGCCGTCAGCACGATATTCGGCGTGAGGCCCTTATCCGCAAACACCTGGCTGACGAGACTGCCGCCCGTGAATGCAAAATCGTACGTGATGAGTGGAAAGTCAGCGAGCTTCTTGAGCGTGAGAGGACCGGCTTTTAACAGAGGATGACGCTTCGGCAAAATGATGCAGCGGTTCCACTCATAACATGGCAGGCACAGTAGTGCTGGATTCTGCGCGATCGCTTCACTGGCGATGCCAAGATCAGCTTCACCCCGGGCAACCTGATCAGCAACCTGCGTCGGATTACTCTGGTGAATACTCAGCGCAACATTGGGCCATGTCGTCGTGAACTGTTTAACCGGCACGGGTAGAAAATAGCGCGCCTGCGTGTGTGTGGTAGCGATGATCAGCGTGCCTCGATCCTGATGACTTAACTCTTCGCCCGCACGTTTTAAATCATCGAGTGCGAGTAATACCTTTCTCGCCTGTTCGACGATTATTTCGCCAGGTGCTGTCAGGCCCGTCAGCCGTTTGCCATTGCGCTGAAAGATTTGCAACGCGAGTTCCTGTTCGAGCAACTGGATTTGCCTGCTCACACCAGACTGCGATGTATGCAGAGCAATGGCGGTCTGCGAAATGCTCAGGCCCTGGTTCACTATTTCCGTCAGATAGCGCAATTGCGGTAACTTCATAAAGTATTCTTTATCTCAAAAACGCATATTGATATCCGAATATATCACTAAATTCCGCATCCTTGTCTGGTAAAGTGCGCGCTCGCAAATGCTTGAGTTAACGCATATTTATGGACCTGATGTATTCGATTTCCGGCTTCGTGGTCGGCATGTTGGTGGGCGTCACGGGTGTCGGTGGCGGTTCGCTGATGACACCGCTGCTGGTGTTTCTGTTCGGCTTCCAGCCTGCAGTGGCAGTGGGTACCGACCTTCTCTATGCGGCCATTACCAAAACCGGCGGCGTGTTCGTGCATCACGGCACCCATCAGTCAGTGGACTGGCGCATCGTGCGCTGGCTTGCGTTGGGCAGCTTGCCAATGGCAATACTTACGTTAATGGTGATTCGTCACTACCTGTCGATTGGCACAGAGATTACGGGTGTGATCACCTATTCGCTTGGTATCGCGCTGGTTCTGACCTCTACTGCATTGTTGATCCGCGCGGTGTTGTTGCGCAATAAAGTTGCCGTAGCAGAAGTTGATGACCCAAAATTGAACTGCCGTAGTGCGGCGCGTTTTCCGGCGCCCTGGGATATTCCCGCCACTGTTCTGGTCGGTGCAATGCTTGGTGTACTTGTTACGCTTTCATCAGTCGGCGCCGGTGCGCTTGGCACCGTTGCGTTACTGTTTTTGTATCCACGCTTGAGCACCTTGCGAATTGTCGGCACAGACCTCGCGCATGCAATTCCGCTCACTGCGATTGCTGGTATCGGTCACTGGGCGCTGGGTAATGTTAATTTTGTGTTGCTCGGCAGTTTGTTGATCGGCTCATTGCCAGGCATCTGGGTAGGCAGCCACTTGAGTGCCAAAATTCCTGAAAAATTTCTGCGTCCCTTTCTCGCAGTGATATTGATGATTATCGGTCTGAAGTTTGTTTTGCAATAATCATCCTGCACAAACACTGTTAAACTGAGCGACATGCACCAAGACAAATATACGATGTTCAGCAATCGCCTCGCGAAGGTGTATGCACATCGCCGCAAGAAAGCCAAAACCCAACACGTCAGCTGTTACAGACTGTATGACCTCGACCTGCCCGAGTTTCCGTTTGCGATAGATCTGTATGAAGATCATCTGCACGCCGCTGAATATCAGCGCAACCACACACTCACCGAAGACGAACACAAAACCTGGCTCGAACAAAGCAGTATGTGTATGGCGCAAGTGCTGAATGTGCCGCTCGACAACATTCATATCAAGCAACGCGCTGTCATCACGGATCGAAAGGAACAATACGGCAAGCTCGATGCAGTCAGCGTCAAACGTGTGGTGCAGGAGAATGGGCTGAAATTCCAGATCAATCTGAGTGACTACCTGGACACTGGACTGTTTCTGGATCATCGCCCAACACGTGCGATGGTCAGGGAGATAAGCGCAGGCAAGTCTGTCTTGAACCTGTTCGCGTACACCGGTGCATTTTCAGTTTACGCCGCACACGGCAAGGCAGATAAAGTCTGGACTGTCGATTTGTCGAACACCTACATCGACTGGGCGATGGCGAACTTTGCGCTTAATGGCCTGAATGCCGGTGTGCACAACTTCATCGCTGCAGACGTAATGGCCTGGCTTCCTACCGTGCCAGACAACAGCATGGACCTGATCATTTGTGATCCGCCTACGTTCAGCAACAGCAAAAAAATGAGCGGCATTTTTGATGTGCAGCGCGATCATCCCGCGCTACTGAATCAGTGTTTGCGAATCCTCGAACCCGGCGGTCAGATCATCTTCAGTACGAACAACCGCAAGTTCCGTCTCTATGATCACCATATTGATACAACCGAAATTCAGGATATCACGCGCCAGACCACCGGCTTTGATTTTGAAGGCGGACTCGAGCGCAAATGTTATCGGCTCGGCAAAATCCGGAGCGAAGCGGCTTCGGTGTGGGGCAAGATCAAGTCGAGTGCTGATTGATTAAACTGCTTTGCGAGCTTCGTCAGCCAAATTGGGCTTGAAAGATTTCTATTAAGGCGTGATTGCTACCTGGCAGCAAGCGCGACCAGATCACCTTGATTCCGATACGAACAATCTGGCTTCAGCTCGGAATTGTTAATCCCGAAACGCGTACATCCGATATCGATAATTGTTGATTGCAGGTTATTCGCAAACATGTCCTGTAAATAACGCAAGACGTTTCAGTCGTAAATAATCGTGTAACTGCGGGGACAAGCACAACATATGGTTGTCATGTCACTTCACATCTGCACGCAAAACATACTCCCGGATTTATCGTTCAGCCGCGTTCCGACCGCCACAGTTTTTCCGCCAATATGTGACCTCTTCCTGCAGAATCTCTACTTCATCAAGTTGTCATATCACACCGCATCTACCGCAAAAAATGCGTCCTGCGTTCTCCATCAACCATGTTCCCAATGCGACAGTTTCTTCCGCAGATAAGCGACTTCGTCATGCAGCGTTTCCACTTCATCAAGTAGATCGAGCACCATCGCAAGACCATTGAGATTGATCTCGAGATCGCGCTGCAGGCGATACGCTTTCTGGATTCTGACTGCTGCCGTGCTCGTGAAAACCCATTCGACAGGCGAGCGCCCTTCTGCTTCTGCGATGCCAACTTCCACACACTGCACAACAAAATCGGTATCGAGATTACTGCGCAGGCAAAGCTCGTTGAGGCTGCAGGACACCCATGTATCAAGCTGATTCATTTCATACACTTTTATCATGATCTACTCCCACGCAGTCCTTGGATTGAAGTCAGATTGTTGTGCCAGTTGTTCATACAACTCCTTCGCCTCAGGTGTAACTTTTTCCGGCATCACGATTTTGAGTACGACGTAAAAATCTCCCGGAGGACTTCCAGGCAGGCCCAGCCCAGTCAATCTGAGTTTCTGGCCACTTTGACTGGCAGGCGGCACATTGACTTTCGTTTTTGACTTCAAGGTTGGAATCGTCACCTTGCAGCCAAGCGCGGCCTCCCACGGCGTAACCGGTACAACCATAGACAGGTTTTTGCCATCCACTGCATAGAGCGGATGTTCGGCAAGCCTGATAGTAAGCAATAGATCGCCCGACTCAGCACCACCAAGGCCCGGCGCGCCATGCCCCTTGATACGCAGAATACTGCCGGCTGCGGCACCTGGTGGAATTTTCACTTTGACGCGATGTGTGCGATGACTCATGAGGCCATGTTCATCGACGTCGGGAACGCGATATTCAAGCTGTTGTTCAGTACCGCTGTAAGCTTCCTCGAGTAGCAGTGCGAGTTCGTGATGCATGTCTTCGCCGCGCATCGACATATGCTGCCGGCCGCCACTGCGTGTGCGATGAAAACCACCGTTACGGCCGAACATCGCTTCAAAAAAATCGCTGAATTCGCCGGTGCTATCGCCTTCGTAATAGTGAGTAGCAGAATCCCAGCCTGGCGGTGGCCTGAACTGACCATCACGGCCGGCGGCTCCCATCGCGTCCATCTGATCGTATTCTGTGCGTTTCGCGGGGTCTTTCAGAACTTCGTAAGCCTCGCCGAGCTCCTTGAATTTTTGCTCGGCGTTTGTTTCCTTGCTGACGTCGGGGTGATATTTGCGGGCAAGCCTCTTATATGCTTTCTTGATTTCTTCTGGCGTGGCCTTTTTATCCACGCCGAGGGTTTCGTAGTAGTTCTTGAACTCCATGTTTCTCCTTTTACTGCAC
>JAZKES010000158.1:0-3533 GCA_040386995.1 Pseudomonadota bacterium
GACACAGGATTTCTCGCAGGAATCTCCGCGGGTGCATCACCCTCTTCTCGCCACTCTTCGAGCTTCGTTAACATATCAAACTCATGCGGACCATCGCCGCCTCTGCAGTGGCCCATGCCGGGTACCATGAAGAGACGCATCCATTCATCCTGTTCGGCGCCCATTTCCTCGAGCACACTTTCGTAGTAGTAGATGGTGTTGAGTGGTGTGATGGTGGTGTCGTTCCAGCCAGCGTACATGAGGAGTTTGCCGCCGTTGGCTTCGAACTCGCGCAGGTCGGGATCGACGGCGTCGACGTAGCCGGCGGCTTCGTCAATGATTGGCATGTCGCGGTCGAGATCGAATTGGCGCCAGTCATAATCCGGATTCTGGAATCCGAGGATACGAATAGTGTCGAACGCGCCACCGTTAGGTGCTTCATAAGTTGCTGGTAACAGCGGCAGGCGATTGCCCATTGCCTGGCCTGAGAAAATCAGTTCGCCTTTGCTGTTATGCAAGCCGCCGTAATATTCCTGCACAGTTTGTGTTTGATAGGGCGACAGGCAGCTCTCACCAAAACCCGCTTCACCACTTGTTGCGGTGCATTGCAGTGACGTCACATCGAAGTCGCACTGGCGTGGGTCGTTCAGAAAACCCTCTTTCAACACGTCGCATTTCTGCATCATGCGTTTGTTCACAAGGTCAGCCGAATATTGATACTGGATCGCTTTCTCGGGATGACGATTCATATCGATCGTGCGATACGCGCCTGCGGTGTGCATGTGGATGTGACGATTGGCGAGCGCACCTGCAATGATGCCGTCGAAATCTTCAGGGTATCGTTGCGCAGCCATCACGCCCTGCCGGCCACCAGTCGAACAACCTTTGTAGTAGGAATATTCCGCAGGCTGCTGATAGGCGTGCGCGATGATGGTCTTGGATTTTTCGGTCATGTCGTGAATAGCGCGGTACGCGAAGTCGATAAGTTTTTCGGGATGGCCCAGCGCGAACATGCCGTTAGGACCGTCTGCAGCGGAATGGCCTGCATCGGATGCGGCAGTTGCATAACCACGGCGCAATGCCATCTGCATATCGGGATAACCCTGGATCGAACCGGCCCAACCGCCATTGCCTATGGCAAGGAAGCGCCCGTTCCAGTTTTCGAGCGGCAACCAGAGCTCCGCGTTGATTGTCGAATCGTTGGTTGGCGTGAGCAGCAGCGTGAGGCGGCAGTGTGCAGGGATTGGTTCTGCCGCCGACACATCGTTATTGGGATTGGTAGTCGCAACGGCTGGTGGTGTAAACACACCTGCATCGACTGCTTCAGCCTTGGTAATCTGTGCATTGTCGAGTGTAAATCCCGTAAGGCCTTCGCATGTAGTTCCCGAAATGGCCGAAGCGATGGCCGCTGCTGCAAATAACGTAATCATAAGGTGCTCCTTGTATGGTGTAGCTTATTGCCATGCGCCGATGATCAGGCCCATGAGAGTGAAGGTTACGGTCCAGTAACCGCCATTGATCAGAATGTATTTAAAAGACTTGCCCTCATACATCGCATTCACAGCAATCGCAAATGCAATCCAGGGTAAGCCTGTCAGAAAACCGTAGAGTGCGCCGAGCGCTGCCGTGGTCTCGTTGCCGAGAAACATCGCGAGGCAATACGCCATGATGTATTGCAGGATGAAGCTGATCGTGAAGATGCGCTGCAAGCCAGGCTTCGGAGAATTTTTAACGACCTCCGGATCAAGCCCGACTGCGATCATCCAGGGCTTGCCGAAGAGCGGACCGTACCACAGAAACCCAACTGCAAATCCGACTAACGATGCGGCCAGCACGGCCAGATAGTTGATGTCGACCTCTGCCATATAGTCCCCCTTTTTATTGTTGGAATTTGTGAAGCCATTACCCGCGTGCGGATATCGGCAGTAGCTTGAGCTTAGCATCGCAGGGCAACACAAGGTAAGCCGAAAAATGGAAGCATAGTGGAATTACTATTTTAGAAGCAGCATGTCAGCAAGTCGTGCGTGATTAATTCCCTTTCAACATGTTTTCTCACCTGCAGTACGCGCTGGAACTTCGGTCGTGAATCTGTATTACGAAGATTTTTGCTTGCCACATTCGGCCATACACACAAGCTCTCATCACACTCACAAGCAACGGCTTAGGAGTCCGTTTCCGGCGGAGCTGCTGTCATCTTGCTGACTATACTGCTGCCTCGTTTATTACTTTCTAGCTGGAGCTGGCGGATGTTGAAAGACAAGGTTGCATTGATCACAGGCGCGAGTTCGGGCATTGGCCGAGCAAGTGCATTGCTGTTCGCACGTAATGGCGCCGCCGTGGTGGTGGGCGCACGGCGCAAACCGGAACTAGACAATCTCGTTGCCGAAATATCTGCAGCTGGCGGCCGGGCATTTGCTGTGGCCGGCGATGTTCGCGATGAAACATATGCAGAGCTGCTGGTCACAAGCGCAATCGAACAGTTCGGTGGACTCGACGTTGCAATGAACAACGCCGGCACTATTGGTGAGATGGGAGCCACCGCAGAAATATCGACCGCTGGCTGGAACGATACATTGGCCACCAATCTGACCAGCGCGTTTTTCGGCGCGCGTGCGCAGATTCCGGCACTGCTTGCGCGTGGCAATGGTTCGCTGATTTTTACGGCGACATTCGTTGGCCATACCGTAGGTTTTCCGCAGGCAGCTGCGTATGCCGCAAGCAAGAGTGGCGTGATTGGTTTCGCCAAGGCACTGGCCGCGGAATATGGACCACAAGGGCTACGCGTGAATGCACTTTTGCCCGGCGGGACCGACACCGCGATGGCGCGCGAGATGAACAGCACAGAGGAAGCAATAGACTATGTGCGCAACCTGCACGCGCTCAAACGCATCGCTGTGCCGGAAGAAATTGCGCAGGCTGCATTATTTCTCGCATCATCCGCATCATCGTTCATAACAGGAACTGCGATGCTTGTAGATGGCGGGGTTTCGATCAACAGAACCTAGTTGAGGGCTTGGAACTCTGGCGATATTAACTCGTCATTCCCACGGCCTTTAAAGCCTGTCCCCGCGAAAGCGGGGACGGGAATCCAGGTTATTGAGTTGGCTGGATGTCCGTGACCGTTTCCGCGGGGATGAACATTAAAAACCAAAGATATGAAGTATTAGCGATTTGGAACTTCGCTGATCCGCGCACACAAGCTGGATTCCCGCCTTCGCGGGAATGACGAATTAAAGTGGAACCGCTTTAGGCTATACCTACAGGCTCTACCTGCGACGTCGGTCATAACAGGCAAATCAACTAGCCAGTTTTCAGGACGTATTGAACAGCGAAAATCGTTAACGACGTCAATATGCTTGAGCCAACGTGGAACAAGAAGAACGAACAGGGAAAGAGAACAGACGAGGATTTTGAGGAGGGATAAAGCAGAATTACGGGAGCGGTCGAAACCGCTCCCGTAAAAAGATTTACAGTACTGCGACGATCGAATCGACGAGATAGTCGATGTTCACGTTGTTGATACCAGCCACGTTGATGCGGCTGCTGCCAACGAG
>JAZKES010000159.1:0-4634 GCA_040386995.1 Pseudomonadota bacterium
GCATCGCACCAAGAACCAGGGCCGGGATATAGAGAAGTCCCAGGGCTATGGTGGCGACAAGGGTGGCCATGGATTGCGAAGTTTTCTTGCGCAGCAGTACCCTGATGTCGATCATGGCTTCAATGACCAGCCATGCGCCCGAAGCGACGGCCAGTCCGAGCATCATCAAGCCCGAGCCGGCATAGCGCAACAACTCGAAGTTTACCGCGACAAAAAGCGCACACACGATTCCGGAAAGAACGCCGTACGCCACCCACCACGCAGGTTTCCTGGCCAACGCATCGTCAATTGCGCCACCGGCAGTGATCGAACCAATAAAAACTATCCAGAGAGGAACCCAAATCATAAGTTACAAAAACGCAATTCAAGCGTGGTATCAGGAGGGAGGATTTGCGGGCGCAAGCCTACTGCTTTCCGAGACACGCATGCAATCGTCGTGGGCTATAAGCGATACGCGACTTGCGAGTAATTTGATCGAATTCACATATCCGTGAATCCCGAGCCTCTGCGCGCACGAAATTTATCTTGTATTGAGAAGGTATTGAGAAGGGCAGCCACTTTCTATTGCTCATTGGAAATGTGTGAGAGGGGACAGCCACTTTCTATTTTTTCTATTGCTTATGGGAAATGGGACAGTCACCTGGATACTCAGACTGCTGCGGAAAATTAGATCGAAAACGTTCGCGAGCTCATTGGGAAATAGGACAGTCACCTAAATACTCAGGCCATGGTAGGAAATTGGCTCGAAAACACCTCGGGATCTCTTGGCTGGGTCGGGATCATTCGCATTTCTCTGTAGAATGTCCTCATAGTGCTAATAACCCCACCGAGTTCGTTGCCCTCCGGAGTATCTGATATGTATTGCCGCTTTTTTACGCTGATAACACTTGTAATAGCGTGGTCGGTCAATGCGCAGGATATCCAGTCGGTATCCCGTGACATCGAGAGATTGCAGGCCGATATTTCCGTTGATGAAGAAACGCGCACCGAGGCGATCAACCTGCTCACCAATGCAAGAGACGTACTTGTACGGGCCGATGAGCGCGCCAGCGCTGTGCGTGGTTTCGCTGCCACTGCAGCAACAGCAGAGCAAACACAGCGGCAGATCCGCGTGGACCTCGAGGCCTTGCAAAACGAACAGGTCGCCGATGTTCCGGCGTCGATCTCTGTTGAGGAACTGAATCGCAGTCTCACTGAATTGACTGCCGAAAGTGTTGCTGTGGATGCTGAGATTGGCGCGGCGCGAGAGCGTGAGGCCGCACTTGGTTCAAGAGCCGAGGAGATTGCAGGCGAAATCGCAACTGCGCGCAGCGATCTCGCCGGTCTGATCGACAACCCTCCTGCAGAAGAACCCTCAGCAAACGCTGTGGCTGATGCAAACAAGATACTGTATGCGTCGCGTGTGCTGGAACGCCGCGCTGCCATAGATGATCTTGCTGAGGAACGTACCACGCTGGCGACGCGCCAGGAGATCGTGGCCGCCAGCTTGAATCTTGCTCTCGCGCAACAGGCAAAACTTGCAGAATTAATATCTCGCACGCAGGACCGTCTTGGCACGTTCCGCATCGCGACGGCAACAGATATCCTGACAGACGTTGAGCAGCAGATGCTGGAATTTTCTGGTGCTCTACCGGTGCTTCGCGATTATGCCCAGGAAAACCTTGACCTCGCGCGCACAAACCTCGTGATGGTCAACGGCTACACACCGTTGGCGATTGATACCGTGCGTCTGGAGCAGGACCTCTCACGGTTGACTACGTCGGCGCAAACTGTCGATCAGGTATTTGCAACAGGGCAGCTGAACGACGAGACGGCCGCATTGCTCAGAGACGTCCTTAACCGCTTGCCGGGTAAGGAACAACTTGCCAGAACGATGAGCGATGCTGATCAGACTAGCGCGACGCTGCGCCTCAACCAGGTGTTATGGCAGGATCGTTTGCGCAACATTGCTGATAGTGGCGAGGTAATGAATCGGCTGTTTGCCGGGGTCAACGTAGCTGATCTGGCGGCTGCGCAAGAGAGTGCTGCAGTGCTAATCAGGCAACGGCGGATACTCCTTGAGGCACTGAGTGATTCAGCGCGCGACAATACGAACCAGATGGGCGCTCAACGATTGTTGCGCCAGGATATTCTGCAACGAACGACCGACCTCGTGACACTACTTGATCGGCGCTTGTTGTGGCTGCCAACGAATAGCGGCGATGACAACGCGTTCGTGCCGAACCTTGTCAGCAATATTGCATGGATCATGTCGCCTTCCGGATGGGGAGCTGCGGGTCGGGCGGTGCTATCGGGTTTTCGCACAGCGGGTACGGGTCCCGCGATTATCGGAGCACTAGCGCTGATATTGGGCTTTTTTGCACGCACGTTCCGAAAGCGACTCGAACTTATCGGCGGCCGCGTCGGACGAGTTGACGTCGACACTTATCTCACGACTCCCGAGGCGTTTGGGCTGAGTTTATTACTGGCTCTTCCCGTTGCGCTGGGTATTGGGGCAATCGGATGGGCGGCCACCCACGCGAACAATGATGTGTTCGCCAATGCAAGTGGAGAAGGTGTTCTCGCGCTCGCAGCTGTTGTATTTATCTTGTTGTACGTGCGGGTGCTCGGTAGAAGTGATGGCGTGTTTCATCGCCATTTTGGCTGGAGTAATGCGGCGCGCAGAAAATTACGCTTCAATCTCAATTGGTTTATTCCTGTGCAGGCAATTGGCGCCTTTCTATTCACCGCAGCCCTTGCATCGGGCGATCTGGTGATCAAATACGGCATCGGCCGTCTTGCATTCATGATGAGCGCCATCGCCATCGCGCTGTTTGCATTCAATGCGCTCAAGCCTCGCGACGGGATTGTCATGTCTATTGATGCCAGGAGAAGATTTTCCACGGCGATGAAGCTGCTGTTTGTCGTGCTCATCGCTGCGCCCCTGATCTTCGGATTCCTGCCTGCCATTGGCTACTTCGAAGCGGCAATCGAGTTGCAAACCCGAATATTCGATTCAGCAACTGTCATCCTTTTGGCTGCTGTGCTTTACAGGCTTCTGCTACGCACGTTAATGGTCGGCCAGCGGCGACTTCTTGTGAAACAGACTCTGGAGCAAATTGAACGCCAGCAGGCAGAACGCGAGAACGACACCGGGATTGATGAGAGTGGCGACGCCTCACCGAAGGACAAGGAAGAAGATCTGACTGACCTCGACCTCGTGGCCAGACAATCCCGCCAGGCAATCTTCGTCGTTGCAATCATCGTGCTGATAATCGGGTTGTGGAGGATATGGGGCCCCTTGCTGCCTGCGTTGGGAATCGCCGATGAGATTGTTTTATGGCAAGGCACAAGCCTGGTGGACGGAGTTGCCACCTCGATGCCTGTCAGTCTCTGGGATGTCACCGTGTCTCTGCTGCTGATAGCAGGCGGCTTTGTAGTTGCACGAAACATCGCCGGAATTCTTGAGCTTATTGTGTTCGAGCGTTTCGCCCTGGCCGCGGGCACACGTTATGCCGTTATCACTATCGCCAAATATGTTCTTGTCAGTGTGGGCCTAGTCACTGGACTTAGCCGGCTCGGTCTCGATTGGGGCAGTCTGCAATGGGTAGTCGCGGCACTCGGCGTTGGCTTGGGTTTTGGTTTACAGGAAATCGTCGCGAATTTCGTTTCCGGACTCATCATTCTTTTTGAAAGACCCATTCGGGTAGGCGACATAGTCTCTATCGGGCAGCTTGAGGGAACCGTCACGAGTATCCAGATTCGTGCGACGCGCATAACCGATTTTGATAATCGTGAAGTGCTGTTGCCGAACAAGTCGATCATCACTGAGAACGTGACAAATTGGACGCTCAATGACCAGGTTACGCGCATTGTGCTGAAAATCGGCGTGGCTTACGGTTCTGATATAGATCTGGTTCGCGACCTGATATTGGACGTCGTGTCGCAACATCCGGAGGCGCTCCCGACACCAGCCCCTGCGGTTTTTTTCATGGCACACGGCGAGAGTTCACTGAATTTTGAAGCAAGAGTGTTTGTTGCAACACCAGCCAGGCGCTTTCCGACCATGCATGACCTGAACCGGAATATAAGCCTGGCACTGGAAGCACACGGAATAGATATCCCGTTTATTCAGCGCGAATTACATCCGCGGTCAATGCAGAACGCAGCGGCTTTGGCTGCATCCGCAAGCCTGCCGGCTCCGGCCAGCACTTGAATTAGATGATTGAAGGGAATTAGTCGAAGGCGGCCGAATCATTTGATCCGGAACGCAATCGTGGCGTCACAGTGGCCTGATCTGCAGGTTGCCGCCAGGCGGCAGGGTAGTTTTTGGGTCAAGGATAGGAACGAAGATGTAAGTGAAGAAGATGAGAAGAACAGAGAACACAATGTACGGGCCGCAGTAAAGCAGCCCTTTCCCGCGGTTTCCTTCATAAGCCAGTCCGATACCGCGATATACCAGTAATGGAAAAATCAACGGAATTGGTAGTAAACCAGGATGCCACAGGGCGGGTAATAGACTAATCAAAAAAGATAGCAAAGTAGCCGCTATTCGGACCCATGTTCCCTTCCATCGGAACGCAATCATTATGCTTACAAGGCTGGAAAATAACGCTGTAAACATAATGATGTTGAAGAGTGGGTGTCCCATGTGA
>JAZKES010000160.1:0-1776 GCA_040386995.1 Pseudomonadota bacterium
CCTGTTGCCATCATCAGCCTGAAACCTTTCTCAACGGCTGGATGGAATTCTTTCGGAACACTACCACCCACAACCGATGAAATAAATTTGAACCCGGAGTTCGGCTCGCCTGGGCGAATGCGGTAATCGATCTTACCGTACTGACCCGAACCACCTGATTGTTTCTTGTGGGTATAACTGTCTTCGATTTCCTTGGTGATGGTTTCGCGGTACGCAACCTGTGGCTGACCTACTAACAGTTCAACACCGTAGGTACGCTTCAGAATGTCCACCTTGATATCCAGATGCAATTCACCCATACCTTTAAGAATGATTTCACCTGAGTCCACATCGGTTTCAACGCGGAAAGTAGGATCTTCTGCAACCATTTTACCGATAGCGATACCCATTTTTTCCGTTGAGCCTTTGTCTTTTGGCGTCACAGAAATAGAGATTACGGGCTCAGGGAACACCATCGCCTCAAGCGTACATTCATGTTTAGGATCGCAAAGTGTGTGACCGGTTTGCACGTTCTTCATGCCCACGATAGCGATAATGTCACCCGCTTCCGCATGGCTCAGTTCGTTACGTTCATTTGCCTGCATCTCAACCATACGACCAACACGGTCGGTTTTGCCGGTAAATGAGTTAAGGATGGTGTCACCCTTGTTCAATTGACCGGAGTAGATACGGATAAAAGTCAGCGCGCCAAAACGGTCATCCATGATTTTGAATGCAAGTGCACGAAACGGCTCATCCGCAGAAACGATAGCGAACTTTCCGTTAGGATGACCTTCTTCGTCAGTTAAAGGCTGTGGGTTAACTTCATTTGGCGCTGGCAAATAATCAACAACAGCATCCAGCAAAAGCTGCATGCCTTTGTTCTTGAAAGCTGAACCGCAATAGGTCGGGAAATAAGCGAGTTCACGTGTGCCCTTGCGGATACAACGTTTGATGTCTGCGTCGGAAATTTCTTCACCTTCCAGGAATGCCATCAACACTTCGTCGTCAACTTCGACGGCAGTTTCGATCAACTGGTCGCGGTACATATCTACTTCGTCAACCATGTCGGCTGGTACGTCGGTGATTTTGTAGTTTTCTGGTTGGCCAGTCTCGTCCCAGATATAGGCTTTACGAGTCAAGATATCCACTACACCAACGAAGGTGTCTTCAAAACCAATAGGCAAGGTCATGATCAGTGGGCGAGCGCCCAATACTTTCTGTACCTGAGCAGTAACTTTCAGGAAGTCAGCGCCGATACGGTCCAGTTTGTTCACGAAAATCAAACGCGCTACTTTCGAGTCGTTCGCGTAACGCCAGTTGGTTTCTGACTGTGGCTCTACGCCGCCAGAACCGCAAAATACGCCGATGCCGCCATCGAGTACTTTTAATGAACGATATACTTCAACAGTGAAGTCGACGTGGCCGGGAGTATCGATGACGTTGAAACGGGTACCTTTCCAGAAACAGCTTACGGCGGCTGATTGAATGGTAATGCCGCGCTCGGCTTCCTGAACCATGAAGTCAGTGGTGGACTCACCTTCGTGAACTTCACCGATCTTGTGAATTTGGCCGGTCAGCTTGAGGATACGCTCGGTCGTGGTGGTTTTTCCGGCATCCACGTGGGCGAAGATACCGATGTTTCTGTAAAGGGATAAGTCAGTCATAGCACTCTCTATAAGCTGGGGTGTAAAAGGCGGTGCAGGGTACACGAATTCACTAAATTTTGCCCGAATATTGCGTTAAAACGCTTAACTTCAAGGGGTAAGGCAGCATTCGGTGAGGGGGATGAAGCTT
>JAZKES010000160.1:1876-11385 GCA_040386995.1 Pseudomonadota bacterium
TTAAAACGCTTAACTTCAAGGGGTAAGGCAGCATTCGGTGAGGGGGATGAAGCTTCCTTTAGGGTCAGCTCGGGACTGCGTGTGTTCGCGAGCCCTGATTTGTCTGGAATGACTCTAATACACCTCCGGAGGACTGTATTTAACTTTTTAACACAGCTTTAGCACGCGCTTTTTTCTGTATTTTCAAGCAATTACAATCCTGTTGCGGACATCGCACATGGCATCAAGGTAGGCATTTCAAGCGAAAAAATACTTTTTGCTTGTGGCATGTATATCAACTCCTTGTATTTGGCGCGTACCACTTGCATCTGCTGAAGTGCGCCGTCCAGGAACTACTAGTCCAGGCATACAAATCCTGTCTTCAATAGTCAGTAGACGCTGGTCATCAGCAATAACGGTATGAGGATTGGTGCGCTGCGAATGACAAATGGAGAGGGGTCAGCCGGGAGGGATATGAGAGATGCGGGTTTGCCCGCAAGTGATCTTTATAGGCTGAATCGCCCCCGGCAAGCGCCGAGGGGATTCTTATATCAATGCCTCAATCCTCACTCATCACTGGATCAGTCGAAGGCAGGATGTAACCGTGTTGCGTCATGCTCATCGCGGGCGAGTATTCACACGGGACACAGTCCGGCAGGAACAGTTCGGGCTGACGGCCGCTGACAGGATTTTTGTAACCCCACCACATTGGCAGAATCTTCGGCCAGTCCCATGGTTCGCCGGTGCCGCCACGGAAATGTTCCTGCAATCTGCCGAGCTCGGTAATCGGCACATCTGGGCGATACTGATTAACAAGCGCGGTGCCGATGAAACGCTGCGGACGTGGTGGTGCATTCGGATCAATCGGTGGTGGCGCTGGACGCGGAGCAGCTTCCGAGACAGGTGGCTTATCTTTGGCACCAGACCAACCACTCTGCCAATCAGGCATTTCGAAATAAGGCTCGTCGAGCGACAGATTCCACAGCCGCCAGATGCCATCTTCCAGAATCAAATGATCATCAGGATAAATCGCGCCGAACAACGTGCTCGATCGTGTCTTCGAGGTATTCGGGTGGAACAGATAGGTCCGCACTCGCGCCGAACGACCATCGGGCGCAACGATAATTACGGGCTGGATGCGCCAATGAAACGCAATACTCGCTTTTTTGGAATCCAGGCTGACCGGGTCACCATACTCCAGGAACAAGCCTTTCGAGATGCGCGGATAACCCGTGTAGTAACCCGCAAACGGGATCTGTTTAGTGCCTTGTTTACCAAAAATTTCCGACAACCAATCCCATTGCGAATCGTCCGCATAAAACCCGTACGAAACCGAAACGTGTTCAGCGCCGTCATACGCAGTCGCCATCATCACCCGGCGCGCTGCATCTTTTATGCGGGTCTCGGTATTACCCGTTCTCTTCACTGCGGGCGCAGCGATTGCATCTGTCAGCGGCTCAGTTGCAACCATCTTCATACCAGTAGGCGCTGTGATGGGTTTGCCAGTAACAGGATGTGTTGAGACGAATGCGGGCACAAGTCTGTCCTGATCGCCAGCGTCAGCCGCAGGTAGCGGCATGTCCGGCGCGAGTGCACCGGTTTGCGCAGTTTCAATGATGCGGCTTTTACCCCAACCTTTGCTGTACTCAGAGCGCAACACCGGAAAAACGCGCATTTCGCGCACTTTCCACAGACCATCTTCTTTCACGAAGCGATTGTCGTAAGTATTGATTTCCCAGAACGCTTCGCCTTTGTCCGCCTCGCCGAGCATACCCATCTCGATGCCACGCACATGCGCTTCACGTCGACCTGGCTCAAAACTCACCACTGTGTCGAATTGCAGACGATCATTCAGCACACCGTGGGTCAGCCCAGCAGGACCTTGCCGCTCCATCGCTTTACGCACACCGGTTTTGCCTGCGTAAACACCGACGCCGCCAACTTCATAAACACCGTCGTCAGCAAACAAATCAGTCACATCGTCCCACATGCGACGGTTCACGTAATAACCATATGCCGCTTGCAAATTACGCACGAGGCTTTCGTCATTCATCACCGCAATACGTTCTTCGAGTTCATCCAGTGTCGCCTTGCTCGCCGGAGCCTCGCCTACCGCTGGAGGAATAGGAATACCGCTTTCATCCGGAGTGAAGTGATAAGGAAGAATGCCAACATCTTCGCCTTTCCAGTTTGTCCAGCCGGTTTCATAAGAGCCTGCGTATTGCGGGAAAAAACGGTGAACATCGATTTTCCACTTTCCGTCCTCGCGCACGTATTCATTTTCAAACACGCCACCCTGAATACTCGCGTTGCCTTCGCTGTCGCTCAACAGGAAAAATCCGTACCAGCGCCCCTCTGCTGCTTCACCATCAACTGACAGATTCACAACCGGATGTTCAATCAGCTGCGTATGTATAGCGCCTGGCGCAAGCCCTTGCTGACCACCACCTTCGTTTGTCTCAAGGTAGTCGGTGATCGCATCACGGCCCTTTATCGTCTCATCATCGAAAATGTAGGTGGCATTGGTCGCATACAAATCGCCCATTTCATCCCACAAACCATACTGCGAATACTGCGCATAAGTACGTTGCAGATTTTTCACAGCCCGAATCGACTCGGCACGATCAACGTCCCGCGCCAGCGCATCAAGCGAAGGCTGAGCAACAGCAACTGTCGTCAGCACGAGGCTAGAGGCAAGCGCCAACCCCATAGTTAGAATTTTTACACGGTATGACATGGTGGTGATCTCCCTGAGTGAACTCAGTTTTGGTTTTTTTGCTTTTATTAAATTCTTGTTGTTATTCAGGTCTTCTACCCGAACCCGCGAGTGCAGTGGCATCGGGTGTGGCGGGCCATAATATTCCAGAATAGCACTCTGCAAAACGCTTAATTGAGAACCCGGACTGTTGAAGCAGGCACGTGCCTGATAAGGCCTGAGCGCCCTATCGAACGGCTTTTGGAAATCACCGGCAAAAAAGATAAATGGCAGACTAACAGTATCTGCAAAATTTTATGGCATTGATCACGATGATTTTTGGTTGAATCGCGCAGGCTTGAAACCACCTCCAAATGGCGTGGCGCATGCTCGCAGGGATTGGGGAAGTGATACGTCTGTATCTACTTGAGATGAGCAGAGCATATTTCGTGAGGTACGCATTAGCTGAATGGAATTGCCGTTAGCAACTCCCGCACTGACAACAGTGACCCTGGTTATTGATCACAGTAAATGTTTAGTACATCTGGACACAGAAGTTGTTTCAACACGCAATTACTGAGCTATGTTGTCAGCTCCTGGCTGCCATACTCTCCAGAATAAACTTCTCAATCTGGCGGACTCTTGGTATCGCCGCCATCTCACCTTCGACCATCACTTGCATCAATACCGGCGAAAACCCAGCGGATTGTCCGGGGCCACTCTCTTCAATCGAAGACGTAGACACCACCACCAACCGCGGGTTGGTGGACGCAATAAACGCATAAAACGGCAGCTTTTCGCGATTCACCACCGCATGCAGCACAATGATCTTGCTGTGGCGCTGAATCTGGATTGAGCACTCTTCACTGAGCAGATTCGCGCTGACCAATGGCACCTGATAGTCGCGCCACTCGAACATTTTTATATCCTTGTTCACGCTTGAGGAAAAGTTGACGCCCTCGAGGTCCACAACTTCGGCCACCAACACGCGAGGCACGATCAATTGCAGCTTGTCGACTTTTATCAACAGACATGTACTACGCGCGGCCTGTGACGGATCGGCAGCGAGTGAGTCGATGGGTGTACTTGGTAATGTAGTGGTCGTTTGCATATCAGTTGTACCCAGCTATTGCTTCCAGCAGATTTACTTCCTGGAAGGGTTTGCACATATATTGGTTAACGCCGATTTCTTCTGCTCTCGCACGGTGTTTATCGCCGATGCGGGAGGTGATCATGATGATCGGTAGATCCTTGATCTGGTTTTCCTGCCTTCTGACATAGGCCGCAACTTCGAAGCCATCCATCTTCGGCATTTCGATATCCAGCAACATGACGTCGGGCCTTGTCGTTTGCAACAGCTCCACCGCTTCCAGGCCGTTCTTGGCAAGAATGACATTCATGCCATTACGCTTGAGCATGGCAGAGGTCACTTTGCGAACGGTAATTGAGTCATCAACCACCATGATGGTTTTGCCACTCTCGAATTCGACTTCTGCAACTTCACTTGTGTTGGTTTGCACCTGAGCCGTTGGAATAAGCACCTTCGTTACATGGCTGTCGACGAGGAAACGTGGATCGAGCACAACCACGACACGGCCATCACCGAGAATCACGCCGCCCGTCAACACTGGAATAGTTGCGAACTGCGCGCCAAGCGATTTTACGACCAACTCTCTGCTGCCGATAACCGAGTCAACGTGCAGCGCAATATTTTTGCCGTTACCCGAAACCAGTACCAGCGACGATGACCCACTGTTACCTCCCAGAAACTCAGGAACAGCATGTTCGTCAAGCAACGCGCCAAGATACGCAAGCTCGTAGGATTTCTCGCCATACTTGACTGACGCAGGTTTGCCTTCCCCGTAGTAGCGCTGCAATGTGTCATTCTTCTCGAGGATAATGCCGTCGATTGTATTGAGCAGCATCGCGTAACTCGCTTCCCGCACACCAAACAGCAACGCGCGATTCAGCGATGAAGTAAGCGGCAAGCGAATGCGGAATGTTGTACCGAGTCCAGGTCTGGAAATAATTTCGATATCACCACCGATCTGTGTGATTTCATCCTGCACTACGTCCAGACCAACACCTCGCCCTGAGATATGCGAAACCGTGTCTGAAGTACTGAAGCCCGCGCGCAGGATAAACTGACAAAGTTCCTGTTCGGTGATCTTGTCGTTCTCTCCGAGTAAACCTTGCGCAATCGCTTTCTGCCGTACTTTGGTTGTGTTGATACCGCGGCCGTCATCAGCAATTTCAAGCATGATGTTTGCACCTTGCCTGAACAGTTTAACGAGCAACTCGCCTTGTCCCTGTTTGCCTGCCGCCAATCGCTCCATCGTTGATTCGATGCCATGATCGATCGCGTTGCGAATCATGTGTTCGATCGGATTGACGAGCGCCTGCAGAACACTTCTGTCGATTTTTCCCTCGGGATTACCGAAGTTAATCGTTACCTGTTTGTCGAGATCAGCACTGACCTGGCGAACCAGGCGGCGCAATCTTGGCGCAATACCCGCAAACGGAACCATCTGCGAAGACACGAGACCTTCCTGCAGTTTGTTGGTCGAACGTTGTTGATCACCCAAAATGCCCGCAACAGTTCTGAGTTTGCCTGACACGTTGCTCTTCAGATCCATCACATCGTTGTAGTCTTCGAGCAACGACAACACGATTTGCTGAAGCTCGGTGTATTTGTCCAACTCGAGTGCGTCGAATTCTCCGCCAGCACCATTAGCAGGAGTTGTGCTCTGCACTTTGGCGAGCACCTGTTCGCCCTGGCGAATTCCGGCACGGGTCTTGGCGTGAAACTCGAAGCTGTTCATCGAGCTTTCGATCCTGCCGAGTGTCTCTTCCATGTCGCCCATCAAAATCTGCATGTCGGCGATGGTCTGTTCTACGCGGTTGCGCGCGATGCTGATTTCGTCCGCATCGTTGAGCAAACTCTTCAACAGATTTGCAGACACTCGTACATGTTCGTCTGCGGCAGCGCCCGCCTCTGCGTTTGCAACCGGCGCGGGACTCGGGCGCGGCGTGTTGGCATTAGCTACACTGCGATTTTCAACTGCGTTGGCGGCATTAACTTGCGCAGCATGTTGAGCTGTAGTGTCGAGCACAACTGGCGCGCTGTGTGATTCAGGCTGCCATGAAACAGCGGTGGCCACTTCATTCACAGGCTTTTGTGCGGTTTCCGCATGCATCAGTTGCGCCATTTCTTCTTCGTTCACGGCGGCCCTGACGAACCGACCGCTTTCGTCGGTCTGGTACAGCCCAAACAGCACCTGCAAAACGTTCAGGTGACGATCGACTTCCGCAAAGAACTGCGCGTCGCGCACTCTGCGGGTTCTACCGGAATCGATGATGACCGATTCGAAAATATGCGCCGACTCGCTCATTTCCTTCTCACCCACAAGTGCGGCACTGCCTTTGAGTGTATGCAACGAGCGAAGCAGGTCATCAAGAATGCTCTTGTCGTCCGGTGCTTGTTGCCAATCAGCTATCTTGCTATCCATTTCATGCAGAATTTCGCCAGCTTCTTCGATGAAAACCGCCAGCAGTGAATCTTCCACTTTCTCTTCTGCAACCTGGGTATCTGCTTCTTTTCTGAGCGAAATGATCTGTTGTATGGCAAGCCTCAGTTCTGTCTGCAGGTCATCCGCACAGGTTTCGACCCGCTGCGAAGTTTTGTAGCTGTTCATACAGGCGTCGATATGTGCGTGGCAACTATCGAGCAGGATTATCACCGTTGTGTTTACTGCAAATAAGCCCTCGACATATTGCTGATAAGCTCTTGCAAGCTCGCGACACACTGGCGCAATTGATTTCTGACCAGCAAGACTCGCGGCGCCTTCGAAAAGGAGGAACTGATCACGCAGTCTTCCAGCCTGGTTTCTGTCGTATACCTTACCCTGACAAAACGCGGCGTAAAGATTCTGGATATGTGCGTGGATGGTTCGTGCTTCCTGCAGAAACCCTTCGAGCACCAACGTCTCGGGATCCACGCCGTTACGTCCGTCATCACTGACTGACGCCATTTCAGCCGGAGCGGTGTCATTGTGTGTTGCGGCAATTCCAGGTGCAGATGCGCCCGAGATTTCAGCGCGCACATGATCCAGCGCGAGTGAAAATGCATCGAGTTTGTGTTGAAGCTCCGCTGATGGAGTGAATCTGGAATCCATGCCAGGATTTTCCAGAACCTTCTCGGTTATATCGCAGAAGCCAGCTAATACCGCTTGCAGTACTGGACTAACGATTCGATAGGGGTGGTCCTGCAATAATTTTTCCAGCCTTCCTACTACTGCGCCTAATTGCTCCAGTTCTGCAACTTTGCAGTTACCGTACAACGTATGGACTGGAATGAGATAACTCGTGGAAGTGATCGTTTCTCCATCAGCATCAACACTGACTGAGCCATCAAGATATTGCCTTATACACGCAAGCTTGTTTCTGAACTCCGCTTCCAGCACGTCAGCTAAACTGTCTGACTTGTCGACCAGCGACACCGGCACTGTCGATTCTTCCAGCGGTTTTTCTGAATCAATCAGCGCGCCGTCTTCTTGTGTTTCTTTGGTTATCTGCTCGATTTCGTTTTCCAGAACAGATTCTTGCTCGACCACTTCAGCAACTGCCTGGGAATTTTCAATTGAAGCCTCTTCTACATTTCCATGCGCGGTTTCGTGCGTAAAATCCTGTCGCGTTTCAATAGCTTCAACGCGTGAAATTTCATGCAACGCTTCGAGCACAAGCTCATGGCTGGATTGATCTACCGTTTGCTCGCCGAGTAATTGTGTTATTTCTTCCAAAGGTTCTTGAAGAGTCGACTGCGCAATCTCCGCAGCGTTCTGATCTTCGACAGGTGATAACACATCCGTATCAGTCGCGTGTCCAATGGCGTCGGGCGCCAGCAGCACCTCGTCGACATGTTCGACCGCATATGAAAGTTCGGCCTTAACTGCTTCTTCAGGCAATACATCGGTTGGGAATTCGCGAGACTGCTCGTTTGAAACTGCAGCAAATATTTCAAGTCGCGGTTCGAAGGAATCGGGGGTTTCAACGTTGTTATTGTAGACATCCTGAGGCGCAGAAGTTTCAGGCTCTACCCTATCCCCAGTATCTACGCGATCTCCAGACCCTCCGTTGCCTGAAGTTTCACAGCTGCCTTGTTCTGGCTCAGACGCCACTTCCAACAAATTTACTTGTTCTTGTTGCGCTGCAAACTCGTTCGGCGCTTCTTGTGCGGCTTGTACTTGTAAAGCAGCGAGTTGCAAGTCGTGTTCTACCCAACCCTCTACTTCAGCTACAACAACTGCAGAATCGTCAATCTGAACATCGCCAGACTCATCCACTAATGCTGCCGAACCAGCAACCTCTAATGCAGCATGCTGCTCGATTAACTGCGCAACTTCCTGTGCTACCTGTTCCTGTACAACGTGTTCCTGTGCTACTTGATATTCTTCATCAAGTGCGTCGATTTCAGTTACATGCAACTCCTCTACTGTGGCGTTCTGCCAGCCAATAGTGTTTTGGTCAGTAACAACTTCAGATTCTGTGTTCAGCACCAGGCCTGACAGATCCGCCTCATTTATTGGCAAAACAACATTACTCGGTTCGACTTGTTCGTCAACAGCATGCAGCATCACAGCACATTCGGCTGCAAATTCTGTCGTTTCGATTATCGGTGATTCCTGAAGTGCGAGAAGCGTTTCAGTGGCTTGCCAGTCCTGTGCATCAGCGGATGTAACACGTATTTCTTCAACCGTCGTGACATGCCCGGCCTGCACTGAATCATCAAATACCTCGACAAGCGTCGGTACATCAGCAACGTCATGCTGAACATCAGCAAGCAGTAACGGTGGTTCATTCATGAGGTTCTGCGAGTTCTGCGTATCTGCAATCTCAACAGCGTAGTCATCTGCAACGGGAGTATGTTGTTCGTAGACAAGCGTTTCTATCTGAACTGTTTGCTCGACGAGACTGTCTGATTCAATTTGCTGTGCGACCTTTTCTTGCGCGACTTCTTCGTGCGCGATTTGCTCTGCAATTGGCGATACAACGAACTCACTAATGTCGAGTGCGACGGTTTCATTAATGGGTGATGGTTCGACGTCCTGATCCGCAGTCCAGGACTGCTGGGTATCGGCTGTTACAACTTCTGCGCCAGTAATAGCTTCCAGTGCATCGGACAGTTGAGTTGCGGGGTCTTTCTGAACTGCAATTTCACGAGAATTTTCAGACTCAACCTGCTCGGCAACATTCAGCGCAGGTTCTATTGCCTCTGGTTCTGAAGCTAATGTGATGATTCCAGCTTCGACATCTGAATCAACTTCCGTAGCAACATCAACAACTGGGTAATAGTCCGCTGCCGAAACGATGCCTGGTATCGCGTACCCATCAGCTGCTTCCACAACGCTGAGCAACGATTCGGCTGATCCTTCTACAACTGTCGCCTGCTCAGCAACTTCAACCGACTCGTCCAGCTCGACTGGCCAAATATCATCGGCTGAAATCTCGACCGCTGACATGACAGTTTCTTCATTGGCAACACCTGCAACCGCAGCAGCAGCTTCATCAGAAACAACCAACACTGCATATGCAAGCAACGCATCTATTCCATGAGCAATTGAATTCACATTGAATCTGCTGACCAGGCCTGAGGCCGGTATTATCTCTGCGGCGTCTACCGCATCACTGGTAACGTATTCGGCGACCCGACTGTTCGCAGCCAAAAGATCGGTTGCTGCATAAATTTCCTGGTTGACCAGATTTGATTGATCTGCGATTTCAACTTGATCTGCGATTTCAACTTGATCTGCGATTTCAACTTGATCTGCGATTTCAA
>JAZKES010000161.1:0-13864 GCA_040386995.1 Pseudomonadota bacterium
GAAAGCGGAATTGAGATGATTAGGTGTCGACGAGTGACTGTCCGAATGGCACATACTGAGCGTGATTCCTCACAGTCGTCATTTCCGCGAAGGCGGGAATCCAGATGATTGTGCGCTACTCCCTGGATTCCCGCCTTCGCGGGAATGACGTTGAGAGAGATCGCGGATTGCGGGCCTCAAGAAAGTGCCGGGCCAAGTTACTCTGTTTTCATCCACCGTCCTTTTGACCTGAAGTGTTTGATCCACGCTGAACCAACTCAATGCTGCGGTTGCCCGGGTTTGGTGCGCAAGGCATTGGAGTCATTCGGAGAGATCGGCACGCAATCTTTCAAGCCGCACGGTAACCTCAGTCGGCCTTGTTTATTTCAACGCACAGGTATGGAATGTCTCTTGCAACCCAACTGAAGTGAACATTGGTTGTAAGCTGTTCTCCTGGCAGGCCAGCACGTCGTCAAGAATGGTCCGCTCAGACCTCCAATCCTCAACTAGCAGATACCAAGGGACTGTATGGCAAAGCGCGTCTATCTATTCAATGAAGGCAGTAAGGACGATCACGATCTGCTCGGGGGCAAGGGCGCGAACCTGTGTGAGATGACTAACCTGGGGCTGCCCGTGCCCTTTGGTTTTATCATCACGACACCTACCTGCCGGGAGTATTTTGAGAACGGTAACAAGCTGCCACGACTGCTTGAGCAGGAATACCGGGTTGCACTCGACCTCGTCGAAAAGAAGATGGGTGCGCGTTTCGGTGATCCGGAAAACCCGCTGCTGTTTTCGGTACGATCGGGCGCTCCCATCTCCATGCCTGGCATGATGGATACCATTCTGAACCTTGGACTGAACGATGAAATTGCGGAGGGCCTCGCACAGAAAACGGGGAATCCACGTTTCGCTTATGACTGCTACCGGCGCTTCATCCAGATGTTCAGCCATGTGGTACTCGGGGTGGATGGCCATCATTTTGAGTCTGTGATCACGCGCTACAAAAAAGATCATGCCTACGAGCTCGATACCGAAATGAGCGCCGAGGACTGGAAGGCAGTAATCGTCGAATTCAAAACCCTGAGCGATTTCCCCGACGACCCTTTCCGGCAACTGCTGCTCGCGGTCGAAGCCGTGTTCCTGTCCTGGTATTCACCACGCGCCAACGTCTATCGCGAAATGAACAACATATCCGACAGCCTCGGCACGGCCGTCAGTGTGCAATCGATGGTGTTTGGCAACTTTGGTGACGATTCTGGTTCGGGCGTCGCGTTCACGCGTAATCCGTCCACTGGCGAAAAAATATTCTTCGGCGAGGTGTTGTTCAACGCCGCTGGCGAAGATGTGGTTGCGGGTATCCGCACGCCGGGAGATATCGATGACCTGAAGGCCAAACTGCCAGCTGTATACGATGAGTTGTACCGAACCCAGGCAATGCTCGAAAGTCACTACCGCGACATGCAGGACATCGAGTTTACGATCCAGGAAGGCCGCTTCTACATACTGCAGACGCGCAACGGCAAACGCACGGGTCGCGCGAGTATCAGGATAGCCGTCGACATGGTTAACGAAGGCATGATCAACGAGAAGGAAGCGTTGATGCGTGTATCACCCGAACACGTCGAGGCGTTTTTGCACCCGATGGTGGACCCGAAACAGAAAACCGAGATTATCGCGCGTGGCTTGCCGGCCAGTCCGGGTGGTGCCACCGGCAAAGTGGTGTTCTCGGCTGAGGAAGCGGTGGAAATTTCTGCCGATGGCAGCCCGGTCATTTTAGTGCGGCGCGAAACTACGCCTGAAGACATTCATGGCATGCGTGTCGCCGAAGGTATTCTCACGCAACTGGGCGGCATGACATCTCATGCAGCAGTCGTGGCGCGTGGCATGGGTGTGTGTGCGATTACCGGTTGCAGCGATCTGAGCATCGACTACGACAAGGGGGAGGCTCACACCAAGTCTGGTGTTGTGATCAAACGTGGCGACGTCATCACGCTCGATGGCGCCGCGGGTGAAGTGATGCTCGGCGACATTCCCAAGATTGAAGCAAGCACAAGTGACGATTTTCAAACCCTGCTTAACTGGGCGGATCAGAACCGTAAGCTACAAGTGCGCGCGAACGCCGATACGCCCGAGGACGCAAAAAAGGCCAGAGAAATGGGTGCCGAAGGCATTGGCCTCTGTCGCACCGAGCACATGTTTTTTGACAGCACCCGTATCGATCACATGCGCGCGATGATTCTTTCGGAGACAAAAGACGAGCGAATGAAATGGCTCAAGATTCTCGAGACCTATCAGCATGAAGACATGCTTGCGATCTTCACTGAGATGGATGGCTTGCCTGTCACCATACGTTTACTCGATCCGCCACTGCACGAATTCCTGCCACACGATTTGCAGGAAATGGAATTACTCGCGCAGAAACTTGATAAACCCCTCGCTGCAATCAAGGCTCGCACGCTGGCCTTGTCGGAAGTGAATCCGATGCTGGGTTTCCGCGGTTGCCGGCTGTCGGTCGAATATCCCGAAATTACCGAAATGCAGGTACGCGCGATCATCGGCGCAGCAATCGCCGCGAAGGCAACGGGTGTGACAGCCTTGCCGGAGATCATGATTCCGCTTGTCGTGAACGTGCGCGAGATTCGGCTCGTCAGCGAAATCATCGACCGCATTGCGCAAGAAGTGATGAAAGAAAAAGCCTCATCAATTCGCTACAAAATCGGCACGATGATGGAAACTCCGCGTGCGTGTATCAGCGCCGATCGGATTGCAGGCGATGTCGAATTCATGAGCTTCGGCACCAACGACCTCACGCAAATGACTTATGGCTTTTCGCGCGATGACGTCGCCAAGTTCATTCCGCAATATCTCACGAAGAAACTCGTGGAGAGTGATCCGTTCGTTACACTCGATCAACGCGGCGTTGGTAAATTGATGGAGATGGCGATACGTGAATCGAAGGCCCGCAAGTCAGGCATCAAATACGGTATTTGCGGCGAACATGGAGGAGATCCGCGCTCCGTGAAATTCTGTCATCGTATTGGACTCACGTATGTTTCGTGCAGTCCGTTTCGTGTGCCTGTGGCGCGTATCGCGGCGGCGCAGGCGAATGTGGAATAGGAGGCCGACGACGCCATAGATTAGGCCTCGTTTGACTTTTCGATTTTGTTACGCTTCGATAATTGCCGAGCTGTGGCGGACTCGCACGCCCGGGCGCTGTCGATGGTAAATGTGCGATGCTCTTTTCTTCAATTTCTCCACGCGCTATCTATGCCTCAGTCGCGCTCCGATAGACCAAGTAAAATCGGACAGTCAGGCCGTTCATCGCCGTGACACGCATGGACCAGTGTTTCGAGCGCATCGCGCATCGAAGACAACTCATTAATTTTGTCAGTCAATTCCCGAATATGCACTTGCGCCAACGCCTTTACATCGGCGCTTGCGCGGCTACGGTCCTGCCACAGCGACATCAGTTGGCCAATCTGCTCCAGCGAAAATCCCAGAATTCGCGCCTGCTTGATGAATCGCAACGTGCGGATGTCATTTTCACTATAGGTTCTGTAGCCGGAGAGTGTGCGCTGGCTGTTTTTTATCAGGCCAATCGCTTCATAGTGTCTGAGCATTTTGGATGAAATTCCGCTGGCCTTGGCCGCTTGTCCGATATTCATCATAAATTTTCGACCACTCAAAAAAGCTATCTCATTGACCTAATGTGGGGGCCATTCGCGCAAGGTTCAAGCGAGCAAGTAGTGGCGAAGGAAAGGGACGCAGCTGATTCAGGCGAAGACGCTGATCAGTACACCAGTGAGAAAGAGCCACAAAAAATGCATGAAGTGGAAAAAGTGCTTGAGCTTACCATAGTGGCAACGTTCAGAATCACGTTACACCCATACAGAGGCATTTCTAATGAACGAGCAAAAACACGACGTTATCAACCACGCGTATTGCGCTGAACCAATGGTAAGCAACGTTCCAAGCAGCGGCGCTGCGTGCACATCATCATCCGTTGCAGCAAAGCCCACAGCGGTGCCAATACAGACCGATAACACTGACTCCAATAACGGATGTTGCTGCATTACCGAAAGTGCACCAGTCATTCGATCGAATACTGGATGCTGCTGTAGCGCTTGACCGTCAACCAATGAATCAACATATATCGTGTAACGGTGGGCAGAGTTGCGAATGCGTGTATCTATAACTCAGGAAGGTAATAGAGCAGCAAGTGTTTTACTGGAGACTGATATGAACAATCAACATCATCATACGAGTCATGATGAGGAAGCGGCGACTGGTCCGGGTAATAACGCAGCGCTTGATTCGGGCTCAGTTGATCCTGTTTGTGGCATGACAGTTACGCAAGCATCGCCTCATCAAGCTGATCATCAAGGGCATCATTATTATTTTTGCAGCGCAGGTTGCAGAAACAAGTTTGTGGCACAACCTGGGAAATATCTGCAACCCGATACTTCCGCAGAATTGCCTAACCAACAAGTCAGCGGCAACGATCAAGCAGAATACAGCTGTCCCATGCATCCCGAAGTGCATCAGCCTGGTCCGGGCTCGTGTCCAAAATGCGGGATGGCACTCGAGCCTGTTATGCCAACAGAAGAACTCGAAGCCAACCCCGAGCTCGATGATTTCAGGCGGCGTTTCTGGTGGACACTGCCTCTTACGATTTTGCTCGTGATCATTGCGATGGCCGAAAATGTTCCGGCGGGATGGACTGGTGGACAACGAGCACTTGCCGAATTGGTGCTCGCGACTCCGGTTGTGATTTGGGCGGGGTGGCCGTTTTTTGTGCGATGGGCGCGTTCGATCATCACGCGGCAACCGAACATGTGGACGTTGATTGGTACTGGCAGTGGCGCAGCCTATATCTACAGCGTCGCGGCAACATTTTTCCCCAAACTTTTTCCGCATTCATTCGCAATGGATGGACGAGTCGCGGTGTATTACGAAGCGGCTGCGGTAATCATTTCCCTGACCTTGCTTGGCCAGGTGCTGGAATTAACAGCGCGTTCGCAGACAGGTGCAGCGATTCGTGCGTTGCTTGGGCTTGCACCCAAAACCGCGTTGCGCATCCGGCCGGATGGCGGCGAAGAGGAAATTCCATTAGCTCACGTACATCCCGGTGATCGCCTTCGCGTCCGCCCGGGCGAAAAAGTGCCGGTGGATGGCAGTGTCGATGAAGGGTCCAGTGCGGTCGATGAGTCAATGCTGACGGGTGAACCCATGCCGGTCAGCAAACGCAAGGGAGATAAGTTGATTGGTGCTTCGTTAAATACCAGTGGCGCGCTGATCATGACGGCAGAGAAGGTTGGTTCGGCTACCGTGTTGAGTCAGATAGTTCAGATGGTGGCCACTGCACAGCGTTCCAGAGCGCCGATGCAGCGTATGGCAGATCATGTGGCGGGTTATTTCGTCATGATTGTCATCGGTATTGCGCTGCTGACTTTTATGATATGGGGAATATTTGTTCCAGAGCAGGGTTGGGTGTATGGCCTGATCAATGCTGTGGCAGTGCTGATCATTGCTTGTCCGTGTGCGCTTGGTCTTGCTACGCCGATGTCCATCATGGTGGCGACCGGCAATGCTGCTACTCGTGGAGTGCTCTTTCGTGATGCTGCGGCAATAGAACGTCTGCATGAAGTCGATGTGCTTATCGTCGATAAAACCGGAACACTTACCGAGGGCAAACCAGTGTTTCATTCGGTGAAAGCGGCAGGTTCATGGTCCGCTGACGATGTATTACGTATAGCAGCAAGCCTGGACCAGGGCAGTGAACACCCGCTCGCTCAAGCGATAGTGAATGAAGCGCGGCGGCGGCAACTCGCGCTTGTTACTGCGATCGATTTCGAGTCCAGCTCGGGCATTGGTGTCACGGGCAAGGTGGATGGTAAGGCGGCAGCATTGGGAAATACTGTGCTGATGGAGGAGCAACAGGTTCGCTGGCAAACTCTGGCGACCGACGCAGAAGCATTACGCATGGAAGGAGCAAGCGTGATGTACCTGGCGATCGACGGCACTCTCGCAGGATTGCTTGCAGTGTCAGATCCGGTCAAAGCGTCGACCCTCCAGGCGCTTGAAGAACTCAGAGCAAGTGGGTTGCGCGTGATCATGGCGACAGGTGATGGTTTAACCACAGCAACTGCCGTGGCCAAACGACTCGGCATCGATGAGGTGTATGGTGAAGTCAGGCCAAAGGACAAGGATGATCTGTGCGCGCGTTTGCAGGCAGAGGGTTTTATCGTGGCGATGGCAGGCGATGGTATTAACGATGCACCTGCATTGGCGCGTGCAGATGTCGGCATTGCGATGGGCACCGGCACAGACGTAGCGATGAGCACTGCCCAGGTAACACTCGTGAAAGGCGATCTACGCGGCATCGCAGTTGCGCGTGATATTTCGTCGGCCACAGTGCGGAACATGCGCCAGAACTTGCTGTTTGCGTTTCTATACAACGCACTCGGCATCCCTGTTGCGGCAGGCGTACTCTATCCACTTACCGGCATGCTGCTGTCTCCGATGATCGCTGCGGTAGCCATGAGTTTGAGTTCAGTATCTGTCGTAGCAAATGCATTGCGGTTGCGGGCACACAAGACTTTGTGAAAATTAACTACTGGTATGGACGAAACAATACATCGAAGATTGTGTGTATGATTTGCCTCGACAGTATTCGCATCGCCTTGCATGATGCTGTTTGGTGCTGTCGATCGCGTAAACTACAATGGCTCACCAAAGGCGGAATGGAATCTACCTATGAAAATCGCAACCTACAACGTGAATGGAGTCAACGGTCGTCTGCCAGTCTTGCTGCGCTGGCTTGAAGAAGCCGAGCCCGATATTGTTTGTCTGCAGGAGCTCAAAGCCCCTGACGAAAAATTTCCGGAAACGCCAATACGTGATCTTGGCTACGACGCTATCTGGCACGGGCAGAAGAGCTGGAATGGTGTCGCGATTCTGAGCCGTGTTGGCAAAATTGAAGAGACGCGCCGGGGGTTGCCCGGTGATCCTGACGATTCCCACAGTCGTTACATCGAAGGCGCCATCAACGGCATCATCATCGGTGGGCTCTATCTTCCGAATGGCAATCCTCGCCCCGGGCCCAAGTTCGATTACAAACTGCGCTGGTTCGATCGCTTGATCGACTATGCGGCCAGTCTGCTCGAGTCGGATCTTCCTGTGATGCTCGTTGGTGATTTTAACGTCATACCTACAGACCGTGATGTCTACAAACCCGAGCGTTGGCTGGATGATGCGCTGTTTGCTCCAGAGGTAAAGGCAGCGTATTTCAGATTACTGGAGCAAGGTTGGCTTGACGCGCTGCGAGCGATTCATCCGGATGAAGTCATCTACACCTTCTGGGATTATTTTCGCAATGCGTACTCGCGTAATGCAGGTTTGCGCATCGATCATTTGCTCTTGAGTCAGGAGCTCGCCGCGCGGCTTGTCGATGCACAGGTTGATACACATGTGCGAGGATGGGAAAAGACGAGTGATCACGCACCTGTGTGGGTGACGCTTGCGGACAAGCCGAAGCGTAAGCGTGGCTAACGGAGTCGTGAGCAATATTTTTCCCGATGAAAAGCAGAGATGCCTTGATCGGGCGCACCCAGCATTACTCGCAGAATCGTGCGCTATTTCACGGTGATAACGCCGTCAGGAAACAGAGCTTTGAATAAACAAGGTTCTAAATAAAAAGAGTGCGATGCACTTACTGCTACTTCTTCAATAAGCAGCATCAGGCAATGGATTGCCATAGAGGCAGGAAAAAAATGTCGAACGGAAATCTGTTTTTATTAGTCACAAACGAGTTCGCAAAACAAACGCTCGATGCAGTTTCATTCCCCGTAAAAATAGCAATTCCCGACAGCTTGCCGGAAACAGGTGATTTCAGCCTGGGTGAAGCAAAAATCGATATTGCCGACGAGGGGAGAGCCAATGGTTATGCCGATGACGAAGACCGGACCGCGGTTCTCCTTCGTGAAGGGCAAACCCAGGCCGATGATGAAGATGTTGAAATTTTCAACGCCTACAAAGTAGACGCAAACGACCCATTGCCGGAGGAGGGTAAAACCAGACGTCTTGGCAAATTCCGCAAGACACTGCTGCAACCATTCAAGAGGATACTGTCCGTCGAGTTGGTCTGGGTGAAAATGGAGGTCGACAAACCTGATTTCGTGCTCAGCGATCCAATCTTGATCAAGGATATGGTGGTCAGGATTCAAGTGCAGTTCAGGGCGTGCGCAAAAATGTTTGGCAAGAAGATCACAAAAATCTTTACCACCGAACTGATTACACTCGAGGCGCGCCAGCTCGAACTTGCACTGCACACGAGCGGCGCCAAAGTAAGCGTATTACCTTCATTTACCGACGTGGATGTCATGTTGAATTTCTCCATGCTCGGGTTTGCATTCACCTCGCAGCCGGGAATCACATCCATCGTCAACAAACAGCTCCATAAGCGCGGTGCTTTTGAAATACTCGACTTATCCTCCTTCGAAAAAGGCATTCCGTTTAGCAGCAGCAAATTACGCGTCGCTTCTATAGTCATTGCGCCGGATCAGAAAGGTTTGATCATCAATATGGCAATGAGTGTCTCCTGAACAAATTGCCATAAGCAGGCAATGGATTGAGGAAATAGCACTGGCGTCTTCACGGACTGTGGTCAGACGTGGTTTTGGCGTCACGATCTGTCGATCGTCGCATCACGTTTGTTTCGAGAAGCACATCGCGTGATGAACTATTCCAGCCAGCTCACGTTTGCCGCGTTTGTCTAAATTGTTGTCTGCACTTTTTTGTGTATAGGGCTGGCGATGACACTTGTTGGTATCGCTCGCGTCGACGACTCCGGGCTTTTTGCGAATCTTAATCCAGCAAGCGAACGAATTTATGATTCAGATGTGATTGGCGCTTGACACAAAAAAATTTAATTTCGGAATATCGTGATTATTTTCCATTAGACTTTATTCCGAATAAATTCATCGGCGTTATGCCTGAAGAATAAACACTCGCAGGATTTCATCTGATGGCAAGATAACGTTAACTGCCACTTTCCTCGGATAATTTGCTATCAATGCGCCACCAACGAGCGGTGTGCACAGATTGTGTGCAGACAAAGTCTTTCCAGATTTCTCAATTGAGACAAGCCTCAAACTTTCACAATATATGAAATATTCTAACTATTTTTATTCAGAAAATTTTATTAAAGTTGCGATGGTCTCGAAAATGAAGTGACGGACGCACAGATGGAAATAAATGAAAGGGAGTTGTTGGTCACCAATACTCTAGTAGAAAACTTCTACAAGGTGCTGCCGCTCGAATTGAGAACGTATTGCCCGGTCACGTCGTTAATTTGCAAAAATGTTCTTCTGCATTTTGGGATAAAAGCCGATCTCCTGCCATGCCAGGTCTGGCTCGTTACACCTGATCACAACTTCGTGGTGGGCTTCACCGGTAACACATCGACCCCGCAAAAATGGGACGGCCATGTTGTGTGTGCCACAGAGAATTTAATCATTGATGCGGCACTTCATCATTTCAGCAAGGAATTCGATTTGAATGTTCCACTTGCCGCCGCTGTCCTGCGCTTTCAGATGTCGACCCAAGTAATCGCCCGACACGATTTGAATGAAAAAAACGGACTGTGGTGGCATTGCCCACCTTCCGCGCCAGAAATTGACGTTACTGTTCCTGAGCAGCCCACGGATGTAATTGCAAAATATTCAGCGCAAATGATTGAACATCTTTCGGGTATGCCAGCGATTGTGCTCGGAAATGGGACTTTTAATCACGCTAGAAGCGATGCCAATAACCCTTGGCAAAAGCAGTAGAATTTTTGGTGATGCGTCATTTCAATGAAGAACGCAAATACACATCAAGTCACATCCTGCCACAGATAGACCTCGAGTCACGATAGTCCTTCGCCAGGACTATCGATCTGAAAAAACTTCGCGGATTTACTTTCAGTATGTGTTCTCGCTTGTGTTGTTAGTGCAACAGCACGGACTCGCATTAGCGAAGATCATTATCCGATTTCGACTTCTGCGGTCTCCTATTCAGATAGGCGTCATGCGGATAAACATTACTGACCGTTAGCTGCGGTATACAAAGGCATCACAGTCGGCAACAACGCCTCGATCTGCTGCACCCGATTTGCTTCGCTTGGATGTGTGCTTAACAATTCAGGTGGTCTGCCGCCCTGGTTTGCATTCATCATTTTTTGCCACAACGTTACGCCTGCGCGTGGATCGTAGCCAGCGCGTGCGCTGAGTTCGAGACCAATTTGATCGGCTTCGTTTTCGTCTGTGCGGCTAAAGCGCGTGGCAACCAGCGCCTGATAACCAGTAGCCGCCAGATTGGCAGAACCCTGCCCGAGACCGAACAATGCGGCACCAACACCAATAGCAGTTTGTGCCGCAAGCGCCTGCGACATCTGCTCACGTGAATGTTCGCGCAGCGCATGCGCAATTTCATGCCCCATCACAATCGCGATCTCTGCATCACTCAGTTCAAGCTGTTCAATCAGGCCGGAGAAGAACATGATTTTGCCGCCAGGCATGCAGAATGCATTGAGCTCATCACTCTGGATTACGTTGACTTCCCAGTTCCAGCCCGGCGCATCGGGTCGAAACACCGACGTTTGCGGCTGGATACGAGCGGCTATCGTGCGCACGCGATTCAGCAAAGCAGCATCCTTGTTGAGCGTGTCTTCTTCATTAGATTCGGTTTTAAGTTGGTTATACGATTCAGCTGCCATTCGATCCAGTTCTTCCGAAGACACGAGCAACAATTGTCCACGATCGGCCCCAACTGCACCGCCTGCAGTCGACGTTGAGCAGCCGTTGAGCAGCAACGTGGATAGAGCCAAGGTGACGGCTGTTGCTATTTTAAAAGTACGCATAATTTCTCCTCCCTTCCTGGGTTTATTCCATTTTAAGGATACGCAATATAAAAATCGTGTTCCCGAAACTGAATGATGTGATATCCGGCAGAGGCAAATACGGCGGCCCCTCACTGATACTGGTTTTATGCTACCAGTTTTCTTTGAATAGTTACTACCGATACCAACTCAACTCAAGCTCGAGAAGCTTGTGATATCGCTATGCTCATGGGCTGATGGTCGAGGTGTCCTCGTCAATCAGGAAAGATTGGCGCGAATGATTGTAGTCGCGTTGTATCCAACAGAAACTCGTTAAACATTTCTGCAATTTTTGCTGAAAAAGCCTCAGAGATTAAAACTGAAGGGTAGACATAGTTATTCGAACTGTTACCGTTCGAAAAAAAGATAGCCCTGATAATCGCGAGAGCAACAAGTTACTTCCATTGGCTAAAAATAGGCCCAAAAGGCCAGCTATGTCGCTGTCAGAACCAGCGGACATGAGCAAGAACGGAAAGTAGTAACTTGATGGTGATAAGTGGGGCAATTCTGCAGTTCATGACAGTAGTAATGGTAACGGGTGATTGTTGAGCCAAGGCTCAACGCGGCTTGTTTATAACGCCGCACAAACTCCTCCTTTCTATTCTTACTGACGTATTGAGGGCAATGGAATGACTATCGAAGTCGATGCCAGTTCTTTTCGCACAACCTGGGTGAGATGCTCACACGGTAACAAAATGGATATGGCAACATCTGTACCCCGGGAAACCGGCGGCCTGGTTGATGACGTGCGGTTTGCAGAACTGCAGGCGCGTGTTCAGCGCTTGCATGCGTCGTTTGATGCGTGGTGTAAAGACGCCGTCGAAGAACAAGAACAATCCGACATGCATGCGCTGAGCGCATTGGCTGAAATCAATCGCGCAGCAGATGCAAAAATGAACAGGCGTTGAGGATGTATTGCGCCTGAACGCGCCAGCGCTTGTTTGTACTTTTGGGCCCGCATAGGGCCACATAGCTCCATATAGCTCCATACTTTGTAAATTCCATTCCATACCGCCGAAGTTCCCATCGTTACCAAGCCCGGTGACGTTGCAGCATAACCCTCGGTTGAGCTTGAGATCGAAGGCACCTTTGGCGAGTTCCTGAAGTCACCAAAAATTGTTATCCCATCAAAAGTTAGCGCTATCTCTTCGTCGAAATTGTCCTGGCAGTACATACGTAGTGCGCATTAGCTGATTACTCTCCTTGAGTACACAGTGAATTAGCACGTCTCTACATCAGCTCGTGCTTGTGAACTTATATTGCTGAGGCATGTCTATAAGAATGTGGCTGGCTCGGAATGTTGGAGCGTAAGCTGATTGATCATGAGGAAAAACGGTGCTGCACATGCGTTTTTTCAAGTGGATGATGCACGTGCTGTGTTGGAAAAACGCATGCTTCGTCAGTCAGGAATAACCAGCCACCAAACGCGTCTTAAAAGGGATCGCTTTCAGAAACTTGAATGCAAAAAAAGGAGAATTTTATGCGTTTCAGCAATGTAGTTTTGTTGTCAGCCGTAGTTATTACCATGTCAGGTTGTGCCACTAAAGGTTATGTTGACGAAAGTGTCGCCACTCTCGAAGCCCGCCAGAACGCCCAGCTCAGTGCTCACGAACAAATGCTTGAAGAATTGAGTGTGACCAGTCGAGATGCGCTCGAAAGAGCCACTGATGCAGGTGTGCTTGCGGAAGGTAAGTTTCTTTATGACGTCGTACTTACCGACGATGAAGTTACCTTCGAGTCGGGAGATGCGGATCTTACTGCGGCCGGCCAACAACGGCTCGCGCAAATGGCCAATGAGCTGAAGACCAATAATGATAACGTGTATCTGGAAATTCAGGGGCATACGGACGCAACCGGTCCAGAGCAGCTGAACTACCAACTTGGTCTCCAGCGTGCAGAAGCAGTACGACGTTATTTGTATACGCAAGATGTGTCGCTGGATCGTATGGCCACAATTTCGTATGGTGAGGAAGAACCATTGGCGGATAACAGCACCGCTACGGGACGAGCATCCAATCGACGCGTATCGATCGTTGTTCTGAATTAGTCGCAGCTGTACACGCCTGACTCGCAATAATTGGCAGGTGATTGAAGCAATGGAAGGGGGCAGCCATGTTGATGGTTGTCCCCTTTTTATTTGGGGTTCTCCAAATTGGTATTTCTAAAGTCCGGAATTTAGGAATAACAACTTCTTGTTCTTCAACTCAGGCTTCTGGTGAGCTATTTGCTGAAAGATGTGATTTTGCCGACTGAACTCTCTGTTTGTCTGATCAAGGAAACACCAGCGCATAACGCATGGCGCGCTGTTTTTTTAATCTATCGCTTGCAGAAAAAAGTGGAGCAATGAAGGGAAAATAGCGCATTCCACGTAGAGAATCGGGGGATGTATAGCGCATTCATGCTGGGTTAAGCGGTTTCATCCAGCGTTCAGCTTCGATAAGCGAGACTGTCTGTGTCTGAGAAAAACAACAGACCGATAGAATCAACTTATGGAGGTGAAGATAGATGAAAACCCTGACAACCAGATTACTTGTGTTGTTATGCCTTGCTGCGGCGCCCGCGATTTCGAGTGCTGATGATCGCTTCGAAGCCCGTCACAGCCTGCCTGCCATCGGCAGTGGTGAATGGCGTCTCGGCGAATTCCGTGGTGATCGCGGTTACGAAATTATGTACCGCATATCGGGTCGCAATCGCTGGCAGGTTGCGCCAGGCAACGCGATGGCTATCGCTGATGGCTGGGTGCTTGGTACCGATCGTCACAACGGTGGTTATGGCATTTATCGCTGGAATGGACGCGGCTGGAGCCGTATGCCCGGTACAGCGGTTCGTATTGGCGGCAGTTATCGACAGCCCTGGGTAGTCAACGAGCGCGGTGTGCAATTTATATGGACTGGTTATGACTGGCGAGAAGATCGTCGCGTCGAGCGACGCGACGACGGAAGAGATGATCGTAATTATCGCCGG
>JAZKES010000162.1:0-6900 GCA_040386995.1 Pseudomonadota bacterium
CCTAACACAACCTGATCGAGCCCTTCCTGCGAAAACAGCAGTGGTGACAACGTGAGGTTAGGGAAACTGGAACGCTGTTGCACGGCATTGTTGCCGTGGCATACGGAACAGTGTTCGGCATATAACTCCCCACCGTGAGTAATCACATCCGCTGTCGCAACTGATGGCGGTGGATTCAGTTCTGGTGGTGTGTACGATACTTTCTCTGGCAACTGCGCGGTGCCACCAACCTTGAACACCAACATGCGACCGTAACTCGGCGCGTAGTAGTTGCCAGGCGAAGTGCCACCAACACTCGCGGCGATGTATTGCTCACCATCCAGTTCATACGTGATTGGCGACGCGTACACCGCGCTTTGGGTATCGTAGGTCCAGAGTTGCTTACCATCGCGGTTGTCGTATGCGGCGAGCTGGTTGCCGTTACTGTTGCCCATGAATACGAGATCACCCGCAGTCGCGAGTACACCACTCGTGGCGCGTGCACCACGTGGACTTTCCCATACCACTTTACGTGCGACTGGATCCCAGGCCTGCAGCCAGCCATCGTTCGCGGTTTTGTTGTGCGGCTTCAACGTCGTGCGATCAATATCACGGCCGCCGACTGCAACTAGCGGCGGCACACCATTGGCTGGCATCTGTTGCGGAGACATTGCGGAATAATTTTCCCAGGTTGGTATGTAGATCAGGCCAGTTTCGGGGCTGAACGCATTCTGATGCCAGGTATGGCCACCCGGTGCGCCGGGGCCGATGTTGAATGGCTCAGTTTCGTAACGCGCGCCGGGTACTTCGATTGGCCGACCAGTTTCGATGTCTACGCCTGATGCCCAGGTCACGCCGGTGAATGCATCACCGCTGATCAGTCTGCCGGTAGCTGCATCAACCACATAAACGATGCCGTTTTTTGACGGCTGAATGATGACGTGCCGCTGTTCGCCACCGAACGTGAGGTCTGCGGTCATCATTGGGCTCACTGCATCGTAGTCCCACGAATCACCGGGTGTTTCCTGATAGTGCCAAACGTATTCGCCAGTGTCGGGGTTCACCGCGACGATTGATGCGACGTACAGGTTGTCGCCATCTTCGGCGTCGCGCATCACGCGATTCCACGGCGTGCCATTACCTGTACCAAAATAAAGCAGGTCTGTTACGGGATCATAAAGCGCCGCATCCCACACCGTACCGCCACCACCTTGCTCCCAATATTTGCGACTCGTGCGCCAGGTTGCCGCGGCAGCTTCGAGATGTGGCTGACCTTCAAAACCCTTGGCGGGATCATCAGGCACGGTCCAGAAACGCCAGACTTCCGCACCCGTTTCGGCATCGAATGCTGCAATCCAGCCGCGCGCGCCATACTCGCCGCCCGAACCACCAACAAACACTTTGCCCTTCGCAACACGCGGCGCCATCGTGATCGAATATTGTTTGGCCATCGCGCCGAGACCGAGACTTTCAGGCACTGTGTCGACGTTCCACAGCGGCTCACCAGTAGCAGCATCAAGTGCGACGAGATGTGCATCGAGCATGCCCATATAAATTTTGCCGTCGTAAGCCGCAAGGCCGCGATTGACGAGTCCAAGATTCGGGTTGGGAATCATGAGTGGTGTGTAGGTCCACACACGTTCGCCGGTTTTCGCATCCAGCGCGTGCACCACGTTGCGCGCGGTCGACACATAGAGAGTGCCGTCAACATACAGAGGCGAACCGTGTTGGTTCTGGTTCGTGTCGTAATCCGCAAACCAGGCGAGACCAAGGTTCTGCACGTTCGTCGTGTCGATTGCTTCGAGCGGACTGAAGCGTTGTTCGTTGTAGCTGCCGCCATACATCGACCATTGGTGAGTATCGTCGGTGCCTTTCAACAGTCGCGCCTGATCGACCGCAGCGGCTGGGGTTGCCGCTATTTGCGCGGCTGGCTGCGCAATTTCCGGCGTTGCAGATTCGGGAGTAGCAGCCTGCTCATTGCCCTGGCCGCAACCCGCAAGTGCGAATGGCAGTAGCAATGAGAGACGTAACAGACGGGTGTATTGCGACATGGGTGTTTCCCTCTTGTTGTTTTAGTGGGCGGAGGATAGGACGCTGCGGAGGAGGAGTCCAGCGTGATCAGCCTGTCTTTTCCAGAGTAACTAATCTCGGCTACAGATATATCAATGCGACTGTCGGACAAGGCAGCAGCCATCTCTGGCGCGCACGAATTTCCTTGTTTGTTGAACGAAATTGAACTGGAAAATTTGTTGCTCGGCCTGTCGAATTTCAGCTCAGTCGTTCGTCTACATCATGAGGCAAAACAGCCGCTCATCCCAAACCTGTCGAGTTGAACGGCGAAACCACGATGAGTAATGTCTCTCCAGTAATGTCTCTCCAGTCATGTACGATTACACAAAGCAATTACACGGAGCGTTGCAATGAACCCCACCATTACTGCTTTTGAACGGTCGCCCGATGGCGGCAGAGGACTGGCGCGTGATACACGTGTGCGATGGGCGTTTGAGGAAGTAGGTCAACTTTATGAAGTTCGTCCTGTTTCGTTCAAGGCGATGAAAGAACCCGCGCATCTAACGCTGAATCCTTTCGGACAGATTCCTACTTACGAAGAAGGTGATCTCGCGCTGTTTGAAACGGGCGCAATTGTGTTCCATATCGCGCAACAACATGCAGGCCTGTTGCCAGACGATGCAAATGCACGAGCGCGCGCGATCACATGGATGTTCGCTGCGCTGAGCTCGGTGGAACCACCGATCCTTGAATTCGCAAACGCCAGGCTGCTCGAGAGCGACAAGCCCTGGAACAAGGAACGTCTGCCGATAGTCGCGGACCGGGTCCGCAATCGATTACGTCAACTTGCCACTCGCCTTGGCGATGCTGACTGGCTCGATGGCGCGTTCAGCGCGGGCGACCTGATGATGATATCGGTACTGCTCAGGATGAAACCCTCGGGCATTCTGGACGAATACCCAACGCTCGCTGCATACGTCGCGCGCGGCGAAGCACGACCAGCCTACAAGCGGGCTTTCGAGGCGCAATATGCGGCCTTCGTTAGCAACTCACCGGCAGGCTAGAAAACTAAGGTAACAAATTCAGCACTGGAACGAATGTCGCTTGAAGAAGTGTTCGCGTGAAGCGGCTCAGGCCTGAAATCAACCACACCACCTGGATGTGGCTAATTTGAATTGTCAGGTTGCGCTGAATTTTTCCGTGTAGGAGCGTATAAAAAGATACGTGCCTGTCAGCATCAGGACCGCTAACGGTAACAGAGGTGAATACGTAATCCAGTCAGGTGGTTCACCGCTAGCCCTCACCGCAAAGTTCAAAATGACGGTCAGCGTGAACAGAGCGGATGTCCAGCGATGTACGTTGCGAAGCAGACGCGAGGCAGCCATAACTAGGAACTCCGCGACTGCAGCAACTTCCAGCCGTTGCCTGAAGGGTCACGAAAGCCCGCATCGACAGTGCCGAATCGCTCGATTGGCTTTTGAACGAACTCCACGCCGGCCGCGCTTAACCGCTCATAAGTCGCATAACAATCCGCAACCTCCAGAACCATCGGAGGCATGGAGCCTTTTGCGACAACCGCACTGACCGATTCTGCCGTTGCGACATCTATCGTAGGTGGCCCCGGAAGAAACAGGCCCAGTTGGAAAAGTTGCTGGCCTGGGTATTGAACGGTTAACCAACGGAACGCGCCATTACGCACGTCGGTATGAACTTTAAAGCCAACCTTGCTGACGTAAAAATCGAGCGCCTCTTCCTGATCGCGCACGTAAATTCCTACGACCTGCACTCCTTCACTCATGTTCGCCTCGTTTGTTAGATGATGTTCGAGACTCAATTCTCATCCGAATGATCATGGCGGCGCTTATCCAAAACTGCTCTTTTTAATTGCGGGCGATCAATTTGTTTGAGTACACACAGTGGAATCTCGTGCGGCGTATCAAGGCTTCTTAACGTAAGCCGCTTCGCTTCGGGATTGTCACCAGTGATGTCGCGAAAGGTTCTGGAGAACGTTCCCATGCTGAGCCAGCCAGCCGCAAACGCGACCTCGGTCACTGGCTGATTGGTATCACGAAGCATCGCCTTGGCTCTTTCGATGCGCCGCGCGAGCAGGTAGCGATGAGGCGGCATTCCGAATGCTTTTTTAAAGGAGCGCGCGAAATGTGCGGGAGATACGCAACCAATTTCGGCAAGCCGCGCGATGGGCCAGTCCTCTTCCGAACACGCATCCATGCGATCTTTTGCCCTGAGCAATCTGCGAAGTAAACCTATGTCCATTGCGTCATGTTATTTCTGAAAAGGAGCCACAAGTGAAGTTGTTGCCCATGGTATGAATAGTTAGAGCTCAGCGATTTCCCCGGACTCCATGTCCACCGCAGACAACCCCAGAGCGATCAATAGCTCACTGGTTTGCGAGGCGCTTGCTCGCGACATAGTGAATGAATGTACTTGCCCGTCTGCTTCAGCATTAAGCAGAAACGACGGGGCAGGCCCACCGGTTACAACCGCGGCATTAACCCTGGATGCCTTCCATTGCAACGAAGGAAAAACCCTGGATATGGCGGCCGATAGTTCGCCTGGCGTGCCGAGCGCCTCAAATACACCGTCATCGACCGCAGTCTGCGGATCTACGTTGGGTGCGGAACGGAACAGCAAATATTCGTAGCTCATAAGTAGATTGCTTGCATCAAAGCGGTTCTGGGTTGAACGAATTATCCGATGCAACGGACCTTATGCCCAGCCCCTGATTCTGGCGGCGATGTATGGCGCTATCGTTGTGACAAACAAAACAATTGACCAGATGTTTCCATCCTTGAAGGTGTACGCATCAAGCAGCACCGACCAGGACTTACCTTGAACGAGACGTCCAAACGCAAACTCAAACACCAATGTAAGACACAACCAGCCGAGACCAATGGCGGCATAACTTGCCAGAGGCGCCCGCTCAAACCAGGGCAGTGCAAAGTAGGTAACAACAAGGATAAGTCCTGACAGAAGTACACCGCTGAGGATGAATCCCGTGGGTTTGCCGAGCGCTGGAATAAGTACAACTTCTCGAAGTGCACCATTTACGACGGCCAGCATGAGGATGCCGAACCACACCGCTAACGCCTTGACTGCGATTTCGAAAGCCAAAAATTTCTCCTGTAACGCCTCGAGATTATTCTTACACACGCGTTGTTTATAACATGGCGCTCTTGAGACCAATCAGGAACCAGGTATGTTGGTGCGGTGTTTACGGAAGCAAAGGGCATGACGATAGGCTTTGGTCACTCTTGAGCGGATTGTCAGTCTTCATCGGTTTTCAAAAGGGCTGATCTGATGTGACAACCCGCAATACATACACGTGGGAATGCCTTTCTGGAGCACCTTGCCACAGCCATTACACCTGGAAATTTCATCTTTGGTAGATTTTCCGTCTACCTGACCATCAGCGGCATCTACTTCATTCATCATTTGAACAAGTTCTTTATCGCTGAGTCCGGTCCGCGTTTTTAGAAGTTTCCACATTGCTTCAACAACCAAATGGAGTTTCTCCACCTCTCCTCTCAGGTTTTCCTGGTGATGTTTAACGTCACCTAAACCGGTTCGGGTACGACCTATCCGTTCGTTCTGAAAATATTCTCTTAAGATGTCATCGATCATGATGGTTCCAGCAAAACACTAACGCAGAGCTAATTAATGGGCAGGGTGATCTCAAGCAACTTGTTTTTACCGTTCTTGCAACACCTACGAAATGATGAACATTGCAATCAATGGCACAACGTTAAATAAAATGATTCCGATTTTGTATATGGCGACTCCAGCATAGTTAAGCGAATCAAAGCTCTCGATAGAGAGTTTGAACCAACGGGAGTGCATGCTGTAGATCCAATTATGAGCAAAGACAAAGACTGTAAACCAAACAAACAAAATGCCGTAGTTGATAGCAGTACTCCAGAGCAGAAACTCTCTAAGCTCGATAGCTGTCATGGTTAAACCCCCTATTGCACATAACGTCATTCATATCCGGCAACAGCGACGCTGGCGGCGGGCGCCGAAGGTGCGTAGTTAATAACTTCGTCGGGCGCCCGTCCTTAAAAATTAAAAAGGTCAGATTCAACTTCGATGGAAGAACCCACCGAAAGAACACCACCTCTAACAATCCTTGCATTCAACCCACCTCGATGAACGAAGAAAGGAACTACTTCCTTATGCGTATTCTTTGCCCATATAGCACAAGGCTCGCATAGCTCTACTCCGTAGAATACGCACTCGCCAACAAAAAAGCGTTTGCCCACCAACGCATTCAAATCTACGCCTCTCGTCACGATGTTACGTCTCGGCTCATGAAGACCCATAAGAAGGCCTGTTTCGGATATAAATCTTTCGATCTGCTCGACCTCAATAAACGTGATCTGCTGGCCAGAGTTTTTTCTGTTCTTCGCCACTGAATAACGATCACCTTCCAGACCACACTCGGCGATGGCGTTAACAGTCTTTACGGATTTGGCTTCCGCTCTCTTTTCTGGAGCGATGAAGATGTGTTCGATGATTGGCATAGTCTTGAGTTCCTGACGCTCGGGTTCTGCGGACCGTCGGCTGCGGCCCTTTGTTACCCTCGCACGCGCCGGTAGTGCATAGCGACTACGCCGTTGCTGAGCGGTGTCGACGAGACCAGCTCGAGCCGTCGCGTGCCGGGTAGTCCGCTCTGGTACAGGGTTGGGCCGTGACCGGCGATCCTGGGGTGGATGAGGAACTTGTACTCGTCGATCAGATCCAGCCGGTCCAGCGCGGTCGCGAGCTTGCCGCTACCGAGGAGCACGCCGGCAGGGGTTGCATCCTTGAGTTTCTGCACGCTCGTGCGCAAGTCGCCGGTAATGTGGTGGCTGTTGGTCCACGGGAAGTTCGTTCGCGTCGACGACACCACGTACT
>JAZKES010000163.1:0-1183 GCA_040386995.1 Pseudomonadota bacterium
GGAAACCAACAGGGACATCCACTCAAGCCACCCCCGTGGAATTTCGTTTGCAACTTATCTTTGCTTCTGCGATTTCATACAGCTATTTATACAGACGGGATTTTCACGGGCACGCCGAACACTGCCTGCAGTCGAGACAGTATTCGGCGAGACAAATTACGCAGCTTTTGCGCGGCGGCTTTTTCGTTCCATCGATGCAAGCTTGCTAATGCCATGCAGCATGGTGATGGATTTTTTCTGGATCTGTAGAGCGAGCACCTGCCATTGTTTGTTCGACAATCGTAATAGATCGAGTAGTTTGGGCTGGGTGGATTCGATATATCCATTCTTGTCGTTGCGAACTATCCGACCCGTCCAGTCGACCAGCTCAACGTAGTCCTTGAGGTCAAAATTCAAACGTTTGTGCTGTTTATCTTGACTCGCTGATTCAGCAAATACCATCAACTTCGGTTTGTTCTCGTCACCCCTGCCCTGCATTTCGCGGATGCGCTGCTGGATGGAAGTGAAATCCGACCTGTCCAGATTCTCAGCGATACCAGCTCTTATGGGATTGAGATCTACATAAGCCATGCATGAAAGTAGCGCTGCGTCATCCTGCAGCGCCTGCGACTTAAAACGTCCTTCCCAGAACCTGCCTTTGCAGCCATCCTCCTTATTGGCTTGGAGGGCAATGTGATAATTCAGGCAGGACATGAACCAACTGATGCTTGAAAGGCGGCTGCGCCATATATCAACTGTTCTATGAACGACATCCAGCTCAGCGCCGGACAACTCCTCTCCAGCCGCAAAACGTTGAACGAGTTCTGGGCCATGATAAAGCCGGTTCCAACGCCTTATGACTTCGTGGATGGGCCATTCAGCAGTTCTCGCTACATCCACATGGAGTACAAGATGATAGTGATTACTCATAACGGCATAGGCCGGAATATCTATTGCGAACACTTCCGCCAGCATTTTGAATCGCTGCACGAGCCAGGTCTTACGATGATCGAAGCTACGCCCTGACTCGCGGTCTTTGCCGCAAAGAAACGCACGGCGTACACAACGCGAGATGCAATGGTAGAAAGGTGTCGCCTCAAGTGAGATCAAGGTTGAGCGCGGGCGTGTCATCCTGAATTGCTCTGGTATATCCGTCTTTACTTTAGTCGAATTTTGCTAGACTGCAGGAAAATGTGGGTGTCCC
>JAZKES010000164.1:0-26306 GCA_040386995.1 Pseudomonadota bacterium
TCATGGCCCAACTCAAGCTGCTGAATAGCGAAGGCACGACGATCATCATGGTCACACACTCCGAAGATTATGCGCAGTATGGTTCGCGTATCGTGCGGATGCTGGATGGAAGAATATTGTCGAGCACGCATCACGCAGAAGCGGCTTGAGATTCAAGTTGCACTAACCCCGTAACACAAAAGATGGAATCAGGATGTTGCTCAACTATCTGTTGACCACACTGCACAACCTCAAGCATCAACCGGCTTTTGCAGCGGTGAAAGTGCTCAGCATGACGATTGGTCTCGGTTGTAGCATTCTTGTGATCATGCACGTGCAGTACGCGCTGAGTTTCGATAAACATTTTCCGAACCGGGAAAATACGTATCGCGTGGTGACGAGCAGGACGCTGGATTACAGGATGGATACTGAATTCACCAACGACGCAGTGCCGCACCAGATGTTGCTGGATTATCCGCAGATTGAACATCTGGCAATGATCAGGACCGGTGAGCAACCATTTACTCATGGCGACGTTACTATCAGCAGTCGTTATCACATTGCCACCCCCGAAATCACCGACGTGTTCTCGTTGGAATTCATAAGCGGAGATCCCACCACGGCGCTGACAGAGCCTCTCTCGATTGTGCTCAGCGAATCCGTTGCCAGGAAGTTTTTCGGGGACACGGAAGCACTTGGGCAAACCCTGACAATATTAGAGTCAGTGCGCAAGATAACCGGTGTAATCCGCGATCTTCCGAAAAACTCACATATCGATATCCAGATATTGATCCCCATGCCCTCCATCACATCTGACCTCGAGATCTTTGGTAAAACCTATGTGTCCGACAAGATGAGATGGGATACCTATGGCACCAATAGGACCTACGTCACGTTGCCCGACAAAGCCGCGGCAGAATTCATCAGCGACGATCTACCGGCATTTCTGGGACGGAATATACCTGACGACCAGAAGGCCTATGCGGAACGTACGATGCTCACGTTGTCGCTGGAACCACTAGGTGATATCTATTTGAGTCATCGCCAAGGCTCGGGTCAAACCACCAATCAACGCGCGCAGATCATAACCAGCCTCGCGATATTCGCCAGTCTGATTCTGCTCACGTCCTGCATCAACTTCGCTAACCTCTCTTTCTCCCAGATCCGTCAGCGCGGCAAGGAAATCGGTTTGCGGAAAACACTGGGTGCCAAGCGACGCGATATCGTGTTCCAGTTTCTGCTGGAATCGTTGCTGCTGACCTTGTTTGCGCTGTGTCTGGCATTGCCGCTGATTTACTTTGCAGTGCCTGTTTACTCAAGCCTCACCGCGGCGGACTTCACTTTTGGTGACACCATGAATACTGGCTCCATAGTTACGCTAGTGAGCTTCGTGTTGGCCACCGGTTTGTTATCAGGCCTGTTACCGGCGTTGCGCCTTGCGAGGCAGAATATGGCAACGGTCATCAAGGGGTCCGTGCAGGCACCCATCATCAAAAGACTTGCACGTTCCAGTATCACAGTCGTCCAGTTTGGATTTTCCACAGCCCTTATCATGCTGGCCATAGCGATCACGCTGCAAATTCGTCACCTCAATATAATTGATGTGGGCTTCAACAAAAATGATCTGGTGTTGCTGACCAACTCCCCGAAGGCACAGAACAACGACTATTACTTCAATTTCGATGGCTTGGTTAACGATCTGCGGTCACATCCCGGTATCGTCGCGGTATCCAGGGCCAGTGAGTTTCCGCCCGCGACTGGGTGGCTTAGTGCCTGGCGTCTGCCGTCCTCTGCTCTGGACCAAAGTCGCGCGGTGCGCGAAATTCAAGCGGACGAAAACTACCTGGAGACGATGCAATTACGGCTTCTGGCAGGGCGCTGGTTTTCAACTGATTTTCCCGCTGACTTTTACGTAGTGCCGCCTTATTTTCAGGAAAAGGTCGTACCCAGGATTCCACCTCTCTACGGTGTCGTGATCACTCGCACGGCGGCAATGAGCTTTGGATTGGGAACGCCAGAGCAGGCGTTGGGACAACAACTCGTCGGCCAAGGTGATAACTACCGCGTGATCGGGGTTGTCGAAGATTTCCGTCCGAGCGGAGGCCTTGAAGATCCACTGAGCTCAACGATGATGTTAACCGCCACGCAGACACCCACACTTGGCTCGCTGCTGGTGCGCATCGACCCCGCGCAGACTGAGAGTGCGCTTACCCATATCGACGCCGCATGGCAACGATACCGACCGGATCTCGCGCTCAACCGGACTTTTTACACTCAGACTTACAACGATCGGGTAGACACTGAAACTCGCAGCATCAATATCGCCGCGATCTTCGCCAGCATCATCAGTGTTCTGATCTCGGCCTTTGGCCTGTACGCGTTGGCGTTTTATTCCACGCAACGGCGTACACGGGAGGTCGGAGTGCGCAAAATACTTGGCGCGACGTCGAAGAAAATCATACGACTTCTGACCTGGGATTTTCTCAAGCCGGTGCTCGTTGCATGTGTGATGGCATCCATCGGGGGATACTTTGCGATTGAATATTACTTACAGCAATTTTCATCACGTACCGAGGTGTCCTTGTTTCTTTATTTCGCTGTAACAGTTGGTACCTTGCTGGTCGCCGCACTTACAGTCGCCACACAATGCTACCGCGCGGCGAATGCCGATCCTGCGAGGTCGCTACGTTATGAATAAAGCCATGTTTTCAAATTACTTGCTTATCGCTTTCGAAAATATAAAGCGCCAGCCGGGCTTCACTGCAATCAAGGTACTAAGCCAGGCTTTAGGGTTGGGTTGCAGTATTCTGGTACTCATGCATGCGCAGTACTCACTGAGTTTTGACCGTCATTTTCCGAATGGAGAGAACATATACCGGGTAGTGACGGGCATCACTACGGATCAGCGCATGGACTTTCAGGATACGGTGGATGCAGTTGCGGTCCAGATGAAACTGGACTATCCGCAGATAGAAAACATCGCGAGGATGTCGGGCCCTTATGCCGGAGAGTTCGCACGCGGTGACATGCCCTTCATCAATGACTTTCACTGGGCGGAACCGGATGTAATCGATATATTTTCACTGCAGTTCGTCAGCGGCAATAAGGCAACTGCGCTCGACGAACCTTATTCACTGGTGCTCAATGAAACCGCAGCAGCTAAATACTTTCCGGGCGAAGAAGCCGTGGGACAAACGTTGTTGTGGGACAACCACTTCGAGCTTCGCGTCACTGGGGTGATGCGCGACTTGCCTGAAAATACTCACATGGACCTTCAGATAATTATGTCCGTGGCCTCGTTCAGGGAAAGGTTTGGTGAGAGGTTTCTGGGCGGGAACAGTTGGCTTGCATGGGGAGGCACCCAAACTTACCTGACGCTGCCCGATAGAATTACAGCTGACGCTATCTCAAGTGACCTGCCAGCCTTCATCGATCGTCACGTGCCGGAAGTTCAACGCGCGACGGCCACAGCGAGAGAACTGAGGCTCGCGCTACAACCACTCTTCGATATTTATCTGGATAAGCACACCGGGTTTGGTGCTGCTCCGAGCAACCGTTCTCAGGTATTACTGGCATTGGGCCTGTTTGCATTACTGATCCTGATAACCTCTTGCCTAAATTTTGCGAATCTGTCGCTATCGCAGATAAAACAGCGCAGCAGGGAAATGGGAGTACGTAAAACCCTTGGTGCGAAGCGCGGGCAAATCGTACTGCAGTTCATGTTCGAGTCTTTATTGCTAACCGGCATTGCGTTACTACTGGTGATTCCCGTTGTGTATTTCACACTCCCCATGTACACGAATTTGACCAGTGCCACGTTTACCGCCGCATCTGCACTAAGTAACGGCGGCGTGTGGTTGTTACCGTTGTTTGTACTCGTTACAGGTGCATTGTCGGGCGTATTGCCAGCGCTGGCGTTGTCACGCATCGAACCGGCCAGCATCATCAAAGGTCTGCCATTATGTCGTAATGCCAGCGCCTGGCTTCACTCAGGTGTGACGGTGGTCCAGTTCGGTTTCTCCACGGTGCTGATCTTGCTCGCGTCAGCGATCACGTTGCAAATACGGCATCTGAATACCATGGACGTTGGTTTCAACAAAAATAATCTGGTTGTGCTCGAAAGCACTTACAACGAGTTTAATCCGACCGCGTTCGACTATGCTGCGATGGTCAATGAATTGAAGGCACATTCTGGGATTGTGGCGGTTGGTGAGTCTGAAAGCACTCCTCCTGTCGCGGGTGTTATGGCCCCATGGAAGTCGTCCGGTGGTGGGGAGAACGACTACAAACTCATTAGCCACAATCTCGTCGATGTTGATTATTTTGACGTCATGCAACTTAAACTTCTGGCAGGACGCTGGTTCTCCGAAGACTTTCCCACTGACTTTCTACCTCCGCCGCCACCCCCTCCCCAAACGGGACAAACTCCTACGATTCAGCCGCCATCCATTGTGCGTGGCATTGTGATAACACGTGCTGCCGTCAATAATTTTGGTCTGCGTTCTCCGGAGGAGGCTTTGAATCAGATCCTGATAAACCCCAACAGCAATGGTGGAAGTTTTCGGGTCCTTGGCGTGGTCGAGGATTTCCATCTGACTGGAGGGGTGGAAGACATGTCGCGATCTACGAGCATCCTCCTCGGATCATTAATGCCACAGCGTACGCTGCTTATTCGAATCGATCCGGCACAAACTGATAGTGCACTCAACCATATTGATGCGACCTGGACACAACATCGGCCGGACGAACCTATCAATCGAGTTTTCTTTGCTCAGACATTCAATGGAATTGTGTACAACCGGACCAATGGCATAAACAAGGCTGCACTTTTAGCCGGCACGATCACTGTGTTGATCTCAACGATGGGCTTATATGCGCTAGCTTTCTATTCAACCCAGCGCCGCACCAAAGAAGTTGGCATACGCAAAGTTGCGGGGGCAAGCTCCGGAAAAATCATCCGTTTGCTGACGTGGGACTTCCTCAAGCCTGTGCTGATAGCCTGCATGATGGCATCCATCGGGGGATACTTTGCGATTGAATATTACTTACAGCAATTTTCGTCACGTACCGAGGTGTCTTCACTTCTTTACCTCGCAGTAACAGTCGGAACCTTGCTGATTTCTGCACTTACGGTTGCCACACAATGTTATCGCGCGGCGAATGCCGATCCTGTGAAGTCTTTGCGATATGAATAACAATACGTACGGTTCAAAATAATCGGAGCGATGCCATGTTCGTAAACTATCTGCAGATTGCGTGGTACAACCTCAAGCGCCAGCCGGCGTTTTCGATCATCAAGATACTGAGCCTTGCTATCGGGCTTGGTTGCAGCATTCTGGTGATAAGCCACGTGCAATACGCGCGCAGCTACGACAAACACATTCCGGATTGGGAGAATACATATCGCGTTATCACGCACCTCGTCACCGACCAGCCGGTCGATGTTCCCGGCACTTCAAATGCGTATGCGCCAGCGCTGCGCAAGGACTATTCGCAGATCGAGCTGATTGCGAACATGTTGGCTGGCCGTGGCTTTTTCGGGCGCGGCGAAGACTCCGTGGTTAATGAATATTTTTATGCAGAGCCGGACGCCATCGATATTTTCGGCTTCGACTTTATCAGTGGTGATCCAGCCACCGCACTTGATGAACCCAACAGTGTCATGTTGAACGAAAGCACGGCGGCGAAATATTTTCCGGGTGAGGATGCCGTGGGCCAAAGTTTGACGATGGACGAACAGACTGAGCTTCGCGTCACTGGTGTTTACCGCGATTTACCAATCAACACACACATCGACATGCAGATGTTGATTTCAGTGGGCACGGGTAAACAACTGTTCGGTGAAAACTTTATGGGCGGCACCGCATGGGTAGGTTTTAATGGCACGATCACTTATCTGCGTTTACCGAATGCTGCTGAGGCGAGCAATCTTCAGGCTGATATGCCTGCGTTTATCGAACGCAATATTCCGGACCAGCAGCGCAACTTCGCAACACTCAACCAGCTCAGGATTTCGCTGGAGCCGATAGCTGACATTTACCTGTCCCCGCTGTCTGGTTTCGGCACCACCAACAACCGTGCGCAGGTTCTGGTCGGACTCAGCATCTTCGCGACGCTGATCCTTTTGACCTCCTGTATCAATTTCGCGAATCTTTCGCTGTCGCAGGTTCAGCAGCGCAATAAAGAAATTGGTGTGCGCAAAACACTCGGCGCGAAACGCGGTCAGATCATCGTGCAGTTTTTAACCGAATCGTTGCTGCTTACTTTCATCGCACTTGTGCTGGTCTTGCCAATAGTCTGGTTTACGCTTCCTGCCTACACCGCGCTGACGAGCACAAACTTCACAGCGATCACCGTGCTGCAGAATGGCACCGCATTGTGGCTGCTTGTGTTTGTGGTGGCGACCGGTGCGTTATCGGGCCTGCTGCCTGCTCTGGTGTTATCACGCTTCGAACCTGCGAGCATCATTCGTGGTCTCGCCATGCGCGGCCGGATCAGTGCCATGCTGCGCTCCGGCGTGACAATTGTGCAGTTCGGCTTTTCCAGCGCATTGATTATTCTGGCGCTCGCGATCGGCATGCAGATTAGTCATCTCAACACGATGGACATCGGCTTCAACAAGAACAATCTGGTCGTGCTCGATAGTACTTACAACCCGCGTGATCCAGAGACCTTCGATTACGATGCGATGGTCAACGAGTTGCTGACACATCCGGGCATTCAGGCAGTTGGCAAAACCTCTGTGCCACCACCCGCCACGGGTGGCTACAATCCGTGGCGTCGACCGAGTTATGGTCCGGACGAATTCAAGCCGATCAGCCATATCGTAGTCGGCCCTGAATATTTCGATGTCATGCAGTTTCGTTTGCTTGCAGGCCGCTGGTTCTCCCCGGATTTCGCGAGCGACTTCATGCCACCGCAAAATCCACCTCCAGCACCGGGGCAAGCACCTCCGCCGCCACCTCCTTCTGCAACGCACAGTGCCGTAATCACGCGCGCTGCAGTCAGTAATTTCGGTTTCGAATCTCCCGAAGCCGCGCTCGACCAGATCATCATGCCGGGAGGTGGCGCGCCACCGCCTGGCCAACCTGTCATCGATTACCGCATCATCGGTGTTCTCGAAGACTTCCGCATGAGTGGTGGTCTCGAGGATCCGCTGCGTTCCACAAGTGTCATTCGCGCGACGGAGCAGGACATGCGTATCCTCGTGCTGCGCATCGATCCGACGCAGACCACGAGCGCGTTGGCGCACATCGATGAAGTCTGGGCGCGGCACCGACCCGACATTCCGATCAACCGCACCTTCTATGACCAGACGTTCAACGATCTCGTCTACCAGCAAACCAACGGCATCAGCACGGCGGCGACCATCGCGAGCGTGATCACAGTTGTCATTTCCGCGTTCGGTCTCTATGCACTCGCCTTCTATTCGACGCAACGTCGCACCAAGGAAGTCGGCGTACGCAAAGTGATGGGCGCGACGACGAAAAAAATCATCGGCCTGCTGACCTGGGATTTTCTGAAACCAGTGTTTGCTGCCTGCGTGTTGGCTTCAGTCGCAGGATATTTCGCGGCAACGCGGTATTTTGCGCAGTTCTCATCGCAGACTGAAATTCCACTTTGGCTGTACGTAGCAGTTACGGTCGGCACTGTGTTGCTCGCAATCGTGACTGTTGCGTCGCAGTGCTACCGTGCGGCGAATGCCGATCCCGTGAAGTCCTTGCGTTATGAATAGAGCCATGTGGGCCAATTACATTCTTGTTGCTCTGGAAAACCTGAAACGACAGCCGGCCTTTTCAGCGATCAAGGTGCTGAGCATGGCCATCGGCCTCGGCTGCAGCATCCTTGTGTTGATGCACATGCAATATGCATTCAGCTTCGACCGGCATTTTCCAAACAGCGAGAACATCTACCGGCTTGTGAGCGGATTTACCACCGAAGAGCGCATCGAGTTCAACGGTTCTTCCGACGCCTACGCGCCGCAGATGCGGCTGGATTATCCGCAGATTGAGAACATTGCAAGAATCCGTCCCGGGCGCGGCTTCTTCGCGCGCGGCGACGCGGTCTCCGCAAATGAGTATTACTGGGCCGAGCCGGAAATCGTGGATATCTTTTCACTTGAGTTTGTTCGCGGCGATGGTCGCACTGCACTCGATGAACCCAATACAGTTGTCCTAAGCGAAACGGCCGCAGCAAAATATTTCCCGGGCGAAGATCCGCTTGGTCAGACGTTGACGCTCGACGAGCAGGCTGAACTGCGAGTGAGCGGCGTGATGCGAGACTTGCCGGAGAATACTCACCTCGACTTCGAGATTCTTGTTTCCGTGCCCACGGGTCGACAATTATTTGGCGAGAACTTCATGGCCAGTACAACCTGGACCGGCTTCGGCACCACACTTACCTACCTGACCCTGCCCGATCAAACCCAGGCTGAGGTAGTCGCCGCCGACCTCGCTGCTTTCGTAGAGCGCAACCTCCCGGAACGACAACGTGCATTCGAGGCCACTATTGACCTCAGACTGAGCCTGCAACCTCTGCACGATATCTACCTCGGCGCGCGCGCGGGCTTCGGCCAAACCAACAACAGGCCGCAGGTATTGTTCGGCCTCGGTATCTTCGCCGCGCTGATCCTGCTGACCTCCTGCATCAACTTCGGTAACCTTTCGTTGGCACAGATACGCCAGCGCAACCGCGAGATCGGCGTACGCAAGACGCTCGGAGCGAAGCGCGGCCAGATCGTCGTGCAGTTCTTGTTCGAGGCGCTGCTGCTCACGTTGATCGCACTGCTGTTGGCGCTACCGGTCGTATACCTGTCAATTCCGGCCTATGCCGCATTGACCGGAACAAACTTCACTTTCGGTTCGGCACTCGCGGCCGGTTCCGCAGGCATCCTTGTTTCATTTGTGGTTGCCACTGGCTTGCTGTCGGGCCTGGTGCCCGCGTTTGTACTCGCACGTTTCGAACCTGCTGCAATCATTAAAGGAGTAGAAATACGCGGAAACCGCAGCGGATTCTTGCGCGCAGGCGTCACTGTCTTGCAGTTCGGTTTTTCCACAACCCTTATCCTGCTTGCACTCGCGATCAGTTTGCAGATCCGTTACCTGAATACGATGGAAACGGGCTTCGACAAGAACAATCTGGTGGTGCTCGACAGCACCTTCGACGCGCGCAATCCCGAGAACTTCGACTACGACGCGATGGTCAATGAGTTGCGCCAGCACCCGGGCATCCTGGCCGTGGGCAAATCCAACCTGATACCACCCGCGACCGGTCCGTACGCGCGCACCTGGCATCTGCCCGGCGATGGTCCAGATAATTTCAGAGGCGCAAGCCACATCCTCGTGGATGTTGGCTATTTCGATACGATGGGCTTCAACCTCGTGGCCGGACGCTGGTTCTCCGCGGAATTCGGCACCGACATAATGTCCAACCAACTGCCAGCAGACGCGACAACCGCGCGCGTATACGGCGTTGTCATCACACGCCGAATGGTCAGCGGCTTCGGATTCGCGTCGCCGGAAGCTGCTCTCGACCAGATCATCGTGCAAGGTAATTTCTCCTACCGGGTCATCGGCGTTGTTGAGAACTTTCGCCAGAGCGGGGGGCTGGAAGATGAAACGCAATCCACAGGCATAATGCGTGCCTCGCGTGATCCCTTGCGCGTGCTGCTGTTACGCATTGATCCAGAACAAGCAGAGAGTGCGCTGGCGCACATCGATGCGATCTGGGCCCGCCATCGCCCTGCCACGCCGATCAATCGAACTTTCTTCAACCAGACGTTCAACGACCTCGTCTTCGCAGAGACCAACGGCATCAGCACAGCAGCGACCTTTGCCAGCATCGTCACGATCCTGATCTCCGCCTTTGGTCTATACACACTAGCCTTCCATGCCACGCAGCGCCGCATGAAGGAAATTGGTATGCGCAAGGTGGTGGGTGCCACGACAAAAAAAATCGTCGTTCTTCTGACCTGGGAATTCCTGAAGCCTGTACTGATTGCATGCGCGCTGGCCTGCGGCGTGGGATATCTTGCAATCAATGTTTACTTCCAGCAGTTCTCCGCACGCGCAGAAATTTCTCCATTGCTTTATGCAGTGGTGACCATGGGAACACTACTGGTAGCAATATTGACTGTCGCCACGCAATGTTATCGAGCGGCGAATGCCGATCCCGTGAAGTCCTTGCGTTATGAATAGACAAAAATAAATAGATGGGCAGAATAACCACATGAGTATGGACCGAGCCATCGAGAAGAAAAAACTGCGCGTGTGGCAGTGGGGACTCATTGTCCTCGCTGTTCTGGGCGTTGGTCTATTCGCATACAGGGTAATCACCGATGCATCTATTCGTACGTATCGAGTGCCGGCAGAACAACTTGTCATCGCGAGTGTTGAGTTTGGCTCATTCGAAGATCTGATTCCTATCAGGGGCACTATTCAGCCGTTTAGCAGCGTATTTCTCGACTCGGTCGATGGTGGTGTGGTCGAGGAAATATTTGTTGAAGAAGGCAGCTTCGTGGAGGCGGGAGAACCGTTGTTGCAATTCAGCAACAGCGATTTGCAGTTACAGGTTGCGCAGAATGATACGTCGATTACTGAACAGCTCAATAACCTGAGTAACATAGCCAATGGCCTCGATACGACAAAAATCAACACCGAACGTGAATTGATCGATACGGAATATAAAATCCTCACACTGGAACGCCAGCGACCACGCCAGCAAAAACTAGCGGAAGATGGTTTGATATCCACAGAGCAGTTTGAAGCGACGCTGGACAACATCGACTACCTGACCAAATTGCGAGACAACATTCGCAGCCGGCAAGCATTGGAAAATAAAATCCGCCAGGATCGTATGCAGCAAATTACAGTGCAGATCAGTCAACTTGAAAATAATCTGAAGCTCGCAAAAAGCAGTTTTGAAAATCTCCTGGTGCGTGCACCAATATCCGGGCAACTGACTTCATTTATCGCGGAGATCGGCGAGAACAAAACGCGAGGCCAGCGTCTTGGCCAGATCGACGTGGTTGATCGCTACAGGATTGTCGCGCAAATCGATGAGTTTTATGTGACACGGGTTGCGCCAGGCCAGAACGCAAAGTTCACTCTTGCGGGAGGAGAATATGCCGCCACTGTGAGCAAGGTTTATCCTGAAATTACGGAAGGGACTTTTAGTGTTGATCTGATCTTCGACGGTAATCCGCCTGCGGACATCAGGCGTGGGCAGACACTGCAGATGAATCTAACGCTTGGCAATCCCACTGAAACACTTTTGTTGCCAATCGGAGGTTTCGTCCAGGATACGGGTGGTAACTGGATTTTTGTTATCGATGCCACGGGTGAATACGCCGTAAAAAGAGCGATACGTGCAGGACGCCGCAATAACCGTATGATCGAAGTTCTCGAAGGTTTACAGGATGGCGAACGAGTCATCACCTCCAGTTACGGCCAGATGATCGACATGGAGAGAATCCAGTTGACCGACTAAACCTCGTTGCTGATGTTTCACGAAGTGGTGCAATGTGATGAAACGTTTGTATCGCTTAACCCATGATTGAGAACGTGCATGCTGAAACTTCATGGAATAAGCCGACTCTTCAAGTCAGACGAAATCCAGACCCAGGCACTCAACAATATCAACATTGAAATTGGTGCCGGGGAATTCGTTGCAATAATGGGCCCCTCAGGCTGCGGCAAATCCACACTGCTCAACATCATTGGGGTGATGGACAGGCCGACGAGTGGCGACTATTTCTTCAATGGCGTGAATGTCGTCGGTTTTTCTGAATCGCGATTGAGCGACATCAGAAAAGATCACATCGGTTTTATATTCCAGGCATTCAATCTGGTCGATGAACTTTCTGCGTACCGGAATATCGAATTAGCGCTGCTTTATCATGATGTGCCAGCGGTCGAGCGTCGCCAGCAAGTGGAAGCTGTGATGGAAAAAGTGGGAATCACCCATCTCGCAAAAAGCAGGCCGAGCCAATTATCAGGAGGACAACAACAGCGAATCGCGGTGGCACGTGCGATTGTCGCGCGTCCCGCTTTGCTGCTGGCAGATGAACCGACGGGTAATCTTGATTCGGGCAACGGCAGGACAATCATGGAAATTCTGAATCAGCTCAACAACGAAGGCACCACCATCGTAATGGTTACCCATAACCAGCTCGATGCGGATTACGCACACAGAACAATTAATTTGTTTGATGGTTGTGTTGCGCTCGAAAGCAAACGTCAGTCTACAGGCTGAGTTCGACTTCGTACTCCGCAATCACTTTGTCTTCGGCTTCCTTCCTGCTGCGCAACAAAGTTTCGTAACGATAATCATCCAGCACACGTTCGCGTGTTTCGCTCAACGCGGGAATGAAGGGCTCAGTGCGTGCACGCAGCATTACGAGGTGATAGCCGTAACGTGAACTTATTGGGCCTTGCCAGCGTTCGCCTTCAACACTGAGCATATCAAGCGCGGCAACGAAATCTGCACTGAAATTATTGCTGACAAAATCGCGAGTGCGCTCTTCATAATTTTGCAGAAATGGAAAACGATCACCAAACTGGGCTGACTCTTCGTAGGTAATTTCACTGGCCATAACAAGCACGGCATCTGCGCGTTTTTTCGCATCTTCCATGCCGCTCTGTTGCGCGTCGAAAAAAATATGGGTGAAGGTATAAACAGAATCCAGTTGATAGTTGCCCTTGCGAGATTCATAAAACTCTTCGAGCTGCTGATCGGTGGGATTAATATTTTCCGCCACCAGATTCTCCAGCAAAAATTCGACTTTCTGCACAAGGCGCTCTTGTATGACAGGGTCACCCTGATCCATACGCATGCGCAAAGCTTCGCGATAAAGAGCTTCCTGTCGCACATAGTCATTCACCACCACCTGAACTTCTTCGGCGGTCATGGCATCCAACTGGTCATTAAACGTTTGTGATTCAAAAACCTTCGCGCGATACTGCATAAAATCAAGCAGCGCGGTGCGGTTGACGACGATGACTGAATTGTCGACATCTTCGCGGACAGCTGCCGCATCTGAATTGAGCTGGTTAATGCCAAAAATCAGCGCTCCTGCAAGCAGGAAATGAAAGAGAGGTTGCTTCAGGAATGAGGTAAACATAGGCCCGAAGTATAACGAACTAGTCGGGAGTGGTCAGCACGAAACGTTGCTAGTAGTTTGACGTTTTAAGCAAAGGGCTGCAATGCAACCCCTCAAATCAGTAACGGAATGTTTTCGTGTATTTCAGCGCGATCTCGGTTTTTTCCGAACTCAAATGACTGAATACACCTTCAGAATCGAAGTTGTAATTGAGAACTATATAAAGATCTTCACCGGCCTGTGGATTCCAGCGTAAACGGCTGTTGAGACCAACGGTGCTGGAGTTGTTGTCGTACTGGACGAGATTGACCCATGACCATTTGGAGTTGAAGGCATAGTTTGCGTTTGCACTTACAAGGCGAACATCAAAATTACCAGCGGGCAATTCTATTTTCTGGAAGTCGTAGTTGAAGCTCAGGAACAGGTGTTCATCAGGGCGCCAATCCAGATAAATTCGCGCGCGGTCTCTATCGCCGTTGTAAAACTCGCCCGTATTAAGCTGGATACCCGGTGAAAAATTGCGCTGGTTGGACAAATTTATTTCTGCGTTAAGTTCGGTGAAGCTGTATTTGCCGGCAGGTATAAAAATGCCGGGGCTGATCTGGAAATCCTGCTCAAGACCTTCACGGTTACGGCCTGCGCCAAATCCTACCTGGTCACCTATGTGCGTGTTGATGTTGAGCGGACGCCAGAACAGATTTTCGCTTTGCAACTCACCGGTTTCGAGGTCCCGGTTGTATTCGTAACGCATGAAACTGTTCAGCGTCCTGATGAGTGGATGGTCTTGAACAAAATAGCGTCCGCTGCCGCCTATGTTGAAACTCTCTATGCCAACGCGATTCGCGAAACCAAGCGCGGGGTTATATTGTTCACCGAAGTAGTTATAACCTGCGCTGCCACCAAAACCGTTGTTCTGGGTGTCGAGGTTCATCGATACGCCATAAGCCTTATCGTCACCATTCAAGCCTTGGGTATCAGTCTGCTGATAATAAGCGTCGCCGCGCAATGTATGCGTCTCGGAGAAGCGAGTATTTTGATAGCGGAAATCTGTACCGACAAGACTGTTGTCGAGTACACCGGTTGGATTACCCGATGTGAAAATAACGCCCACGGCGGATTCACCAAGCACGTTAGCTGACGCGCGGCCTACAAATACATTTTGCGCGTCGAGGTTTGCAGATTCGCCTTGTTGAACAGCAAGCGCGCCCACACTGAATTGGCCAACCCTACCGGTCAGTTTCACGCCGGCATCTATGTCTACCGGCTGCCCTGTATTGCTCAAACCAATACGGCGCGAATAGAAAGGAATACCGTTCTGGTTATTACCAAAACCGCCACCGCCACCGCCCCTTCCACCAAATGAAAATATATCGACGTCTTGCAAAAAGAAGTCGCGTTTTTCGGGAAAAAATAGCGAGAAGCGCGACAGGTTGACCTGGCGGTTATCTACTTCCGTCGCGGAGAAATCGGTATTAAACGTCACCGCGCCGGTGAGATTGGGCGTGATCTTGTAAAACACGTTCAGCGAAGGATCGATTCGATTGTCTGTGGTTTCCTTGATGTGATCTTCACTTGCCGCCAGCGCGATAGACGGGATGATGTCGAGACCTACACCCTGGCGGATATCACGTATACCGGTGATCAAGCCTGTTGTCGTGGGGTTGATGTTGCGGTTGAACGAGGACCATGCAAGTTCTTCGCGTTTGCGTGCGATGGTACGGGCTATCGTGAAACCCCATTCCTCGGTTGTCGGATCAAAGTTCAGCGTGTTGAATGGAATCGCAACTTCTGCAGTCCAACCCTGCTCATCAATTCTGCTTTCGACTTGCCAGATGCCGGTCCAGTCATTGTTCAGGTTGTTGGGATTTTCATAAACACCTTCACGGCGAATGCCATTTGGATTTACCTGGAATTGATAACCCGTGCGGCCGTTATTAAACGTGTCGAGAATAAATTCGAAGGCGTCATCGAATTGCATGCCCTGCCCTTGGACTAACTGGCGCGCACTGATGCCAGAAGGATCGCTATCGAACATACGTGCGCCTATATAAAGGAAGCGTTCGCTGTAAGCGAGATAGAATTCAGTACGTTCTGTTGGCTGACCCTGATCAACGGGCTGGAACTGATGCATATCGGAGATGACGGTCGCTGTGGTCCATATTTCGTCATCTAGTATTCCGTCGAGCTTCGGAGCAAGTTCTGTTCGCGCTATTTCGACACTTTTGCGAACGGCAACATTCTGCGCGGATTCAGCGGCGAGCGATGTGTCGGAAGGTGTTTGCGCAAGTGTTGTTTGGACCAACACAGAAGAAAGCAGAACCAGACGTAAATAATGCATTAATTGAGAGGCTCTGATCAGGTGAAAGTTGAAGTTGGGCGATTATAGGGGCTCATCGCTTTACCTTATAGTTACTGACTGCTCAGTCAGTTCATAATTCATGAAATATCCTTTTTTTTTCGTACTTTGCTGTTGAGCCCCTATCTCACATGCCCTTCTCAGAACTTCAGCGAAAGCTCGATGTGCGGACTCACGCAGTACTCTAGCATTTACCCCCGCAGACTGCCTGTTTGTTTCTGGACCTGCCTATTTGTTATAAATCGCGTGAGCCGCTGCAACGGCTTTGCCGGAATTAATCGATGCGCCCAAATCACTGAGAATTGCATCAAGCGCTCCTAAACAAGTAAGAACGTTAGTTTTGCACGAACTTTCACCCATTAAGCCAATGCGCCAGACTTTTCCGGCCAATACACCTAACCCGGCGCCAATTTCAAGATTGTAATCACTCAGCAACCTTGACCTGACTTCGGCCTCTTTAATTCCCTGAGGAACAGTAATGGAATTTAACTGGGGCAAGCGCACATCTTTAGCGACGACGAAATCGAGGCCCATCGCTTCCACACCAGCCGCGAGCGCGTTGTGATGGTAAGCATGGCGCTGCCATGAGTTCTCCAGACCTTCTTCCTGCAGAATTATCAATGCTTCGTGAAGACCATACATACTATTTACGGGAGCAGTGTGGTGGTAAGTGCGAGCACCATCGCCAGCCCAATAGGCCATGATCAACCCCATATCCAGGAACCAGCTTTGAACTTTCGTTTTGCGATTTTTAATAACGTCTACCGCACGTTCACTGAAGCTTACTGGCGACAATCCGGGTGGGCAGGACAAACACTTTTGGGTGCCGGAATAGATGGCATCAATTCCCCAGCCATCGACATCAAGTTCAATACCACCGAGGCCCGTTACGCTATCGACAAGGGACAAGCAATCGTACTGGTGAGCTAATGCAGTCAAGGCTTTTGCGTCACTGCGAGCGCCGGTCGAGGTTTCGGCATGTACAAATGCCAATAGTTTTGCGTCTGGATTGGCCTTTAATGCGTCTTCAACTTTTTGCAGATCCACGGCTTCTCCCCATGCATCCTGAACCATGACAGCCGTCGCACCGCAGCGCTCCACGTTCTCTTTCATGCGGCCACCGAAGACGCCGTTCTGGCACACAATCGCTTTATCACCTGGCTCGAGCAAATTAACAAAACAGGCTTCCATACCTGCGGAACCAGGAGCAGATATAGGGATCGTCAATCGATTGCTGGTTTTGAACGCGTATTGCAGAAGCTGTTTGATCTCATCCATCAGCCGCACAAACTCGGGATCCAGATGTCCTATCGTGGCGGCGCCCATCGCCGCTGTTACGCGGGGATTTACATCTGATGGGCCAGGACCCATCAAGGTACGTAATGGAGGATGAAATGACGTGAGCATAAGGCAACCTCTATATCGGATAAAAAATTAAACGGGGCGTTTATTGGGATATTCTTATGGTGGGCGAAAATAAATAGCAAATTTTACCCATAAAAAAAGCCGTGCATGACGGCTTTTTTATTATGCAGCTTCAGTTAGTCGTTGGTGTCTTCACTAGCTGTGAAATTCACTGGACGATCAACCAATTCAACATAAGCCATAGGGGCTTTATCACCGGTGCGGAAACCACATTTGATAATGCGGATATAACCACCTGGACGAGTTGTGTAACGTGGACCGATATCAGTAAACAGTTTACCAACAGTCACTTTGTTGCGAAGTCTGTCGAACGCCAGACGGCGATTGGCCACACTGTCTTCTTTTGACAACGTGATCAACGGCTCTGCAATCATTCGCAGCTCCTTGGCTTTGGCAAGAGTCGTTTTGATGATTTCGTGCTCAACCAGCGACGAGGTCATATTACGAAACATCGCCTGGCGATGTGAGCTGTTTCTGTTTAGTTTACGACCACTAAGACGATGACGCATGACACTACTTCCCGAATTTAATCTATTGACTGTAACTTAAAATATACAGCTTTTATAACTACTAACTTGTACTGGTATGTGTAACTTACTAATAATTAATCCTAGCCGGCAGAACGATCATCGCCTTTCAGGCTAGAAGGTGGCCAGTTTTCCAGACGCAAGCCCAGAGATAAACCTTTAGAAGCCAGTACATCTTTAATCTCGGTAAGTGATTTCTTACCCAGGTTAGGGGTTTTCAACAATTCAACTTCTGTACGCTGAATCAGATCACCAATGTAGTAAATGTTTTCCGCTTTCAAGCAATTGGCAGACCGTACGGTCAGCTCAAGATCATCAACTGGACGCAACAGAATCGGATCAATTTTGTCTTCGTGTTTCGGCATTTCCTTGACTGAATTATTTTTCAGATCAACAAACACACTCAACTGATGCTGCAAAATTGTCGCTGCCTGACGGATTGCTTCTTCAGGATCTATCGTTCCGTTTGTCTCAAGCTCGATGATCAACTTATCAAGGTCTGTTCTTTGCTCTACACGAGCATTTTCTACTGAATAGGTCACGCGGCTTACCGGTGTGTAAGACGCATCCAGCATGAGCTTGCCAACGGAGCGAGTTTCATCATCACGCGAAACGCGGCTATCAGCTGGCACATAACCACGACCAACGCCGACTTTAATCTGCATGTTGATCGAGCCATTTTCATTCAAATTGCAGATCACGTGTTCTGGATTAACAATCTCGACATCGTGTGGAAGGGTAATATCTGATGCTTTTACAGGGCCTTTGCCACTTTTCTTCAGATTCAACACTACCTGCTGCTGTGAATGCATGATCACGGAAAGCTCTTTGAGATTCAGAAGAATTTCAATTACGTCTTCCTGTACACCTTCAATGGTGCTGTATTCATGCACAACACCATCTATTTCTACTTCTTCGACCGCACATCCCTGCATGGATGACAGCAGGATTCTTCTCAGCGCATTACCCAGAGTATGGCCGAACCCTCGTTCCAGGGGCTCAAGGACTACTTTGGAATGCCACTTGTCAGAGGCGTCAACCTGGATGACTTGCGGTGTTAGAAGATTAGCTAACGAAATCTGCATAGAATCCCTCACAGGCTTAGGTTTATTTCGAGTAAAGCTCTACGATCAAGCTTTCATTGATTTCTGAAGACAATTCGCTACGTTCAGGCTTGTGCTTGAACTGGCCTTCGAGCTTATCAAGACTTACTTCAATCCATTCCACCGGAGCGCGGGCACCAGAGATATCCAGTGAGGATTTGATGCGAAGCTGATTCTTGGCTTTTTCTCTAACTGCAACAACGTCACCTGCCTGAACCTGGTAAGACGGAATGTTTACCGATTTACCATTTACTAAAATCGCTTTATGAGAAACCAGCTGACGGGCTTCTGAACGTGTTGTACCGAATCCCATTCTGTAAACAACGTTGTCCAGACGTGATTCAAGAAGCTGAAGCAGGTTTTCACCAGTTGCACCTTTAAGACGTGCAGCTTCTTTATAATAGTTTCTAAACTGTCTTTCCAGAATGCCGTACATGCGGCGAACTTTCTGTTTTTCGCGCAACTGAACACCATAGTCTGAAAGACGGCCACGACGCTGACCATGCTGGCCAGGCGCAGTTTCATGCTTGCACTTGTCTTCGAGAGAGCGAACACCGCTCTTAAGAAAAAGGTCTGTACCTTCTCTTCTAGCCAACTTGCATTTTGGGCCGATGTATCGGGCCATATGGGAATCTCCTGTTTGCCTGCCGGGCTTTTAATCCAGACTTAATTATCTAGGCTCAATATTGACGACTGTCTGCTTATACTCGACGTCGTTTTGGAGGACGACATCCGTTGTGTGGGATAGGCGTTACGTCAGTAATATTGCTGACTTTCAAGCCACAGGCGTTAAGCGCTCTTACTGCTGATTCACGACCCGGGCCAGGGCCGTTAACGCGAACATCAACATTCTTTAAGCTGTAAAGCTCAACCGCACTCTTACCCGCTTTCTCAGCGGCAACCTGCGCGGCAAATGGCGTGCTTTTCCTGGATCCACGGAACCCTGACCCACCAGAAGTTGCCCAAGCCAATGTATTACCCTGACGATCAGTGATGGTCACGATAGTGTTATTAAAAGAGGCATGGATGTGAGCCACACCGTCAGAAACTGACGATCTTGCCTTTTTTCTTACCTGGGGAGCTGGTTTAGCCATTAATATTTACCTTGATGTTTCTATCTGGCACTGAGTTTATAGCGTGCCGTTTTGCTTATTTACGAATTGGTTTTCTTGGGCCTTTACGCGTACGCGCATTGGTCTTCGTACGCTGACCACGAACTGGCAAGCCACGACGATGACGAATACCACGATAAGTACCGAGATCCATAAGACGCTTGATGTTCATGGAGACTTCACGACGAAGATCGCCTTCGACCGTCATTTTGCTGATTTCGTTACGCAGCGAATCAAGTTGATCTTCGCTTAGATCGCTGACCTTCGCCGATGGCTTGATACCAGTCATAGCGCACAGGTTCTTGGCCACAGTCGGACCTATTCCGTACACGTAACGTAGGGAAATCACTACATGTTTGTTATCTGGTATGTTGACACCGGCAATACGGGCCATAGACTAACTCCAATTTTTAAAACTTTTCTTTAATTCAAGCTGTTACGTTGTACAAAGACTTGTTTAAGGGACTTCGCCAGCTACCGTCAAAAAAGTCGGCAAGCTTAGCTTCTGGCCATGTATTAATCAAGTTATGTTCAAGCCCCCAGTTACAATTTGGGGGCTCATTTTTAACCCTGTCTTTGTTTGTGACGGGGCTCAGTGCAAATCACCCTTACCACACCATTTCGTTTAATAACTTTGCACTTGCGGCAAACGCGCTTCACTGATGCTCTAACTTTCATCGTGCTTCTCCTGTAACTTTTAGGTCCTACCGCTTGAATGAACCGATGTTGGATTTTTTCATCAATGATTCATATTGATGCGACATCAGATGTGATTGCACCTGAGCCATAAAATCCATACATACCACTACAACAATCAGAAGAGATGTGCCGCCAAGCTGAAACGGAACATTCGCTGAACTTTGCAGGAACTGCGGCAACAAACAAATAAGGGTAATGTACGCTGCACCAAACATGGTCAAACGCGTCATTACGTTATCAACATAATTCGCAGTCTGTTCACCTGGTCTAATGCCTGGAATGAAGGCACCGGACTTACGAAGGTTTTCTGCGATTTCTCTAGGGTTAAACACCAGAGATGTATAAAAAAAGCAGAAAGCAACGATCAAAATGGTAAACAGCAGCACATTCAACGGCTGGCCCGGCCCTAAAATAAGCGCCAAGTCGGCTAAAAATTCAAAACCTTCATTCTGTCCCAGCCATTGTCCCAACGACGCAGGGAACAACAGAAAACTGCTCGCGAAAATAGCCGGGATAACACCTGCCATGTTTACTTTCAGTGGCAAATGACTGGATTGGCCCTGAAACATCTTTCGCCCTTGTTGCCTGGGCGCGTAATTAACCGTAATACGACGCTGCGCTCTTTCTACAAAAACGACAGCTGCAATAACACCAGCTCCAAGGACGCAAACAACCAACAGTGCTATCGCTTGAATCTGACCTTCCGAAACTTGCTCGAGAGACTGTCCAATCGCTGACGGCAGACTCGCTACAATTCCAGCAAAGATAATCAGCGAGATACCATTGCCAACACCGCGTTCCGTTATCTGCTCACCTAGCCACATAAGGAACATCGCACCAGTCACTAACGATATTATGGCTGTGAAGTAAAAAGTAAAATCAGGATTAAACGCCAATGGGGCCAATACCCCAGTAGTCATTGCCACAGCCTGAACTGTTGCAAACAGTAAAGCGCCGTAGCGCGTGTACTGGCTAATTTTACGGCGTCCAGACTCACCTTCTTTCTTCAACTGTTCCAGCTGAGGCGTTGTCACTGCAAGAAGCTGCATGATGATCGACGCGGTTATGTAAGGCATGATGCCGAGAGCAAAAATGCTCATCCGCTCCATGGCACCGCCCGAAAACATGTTAAACAGTGCCAGGAAACCGCCTTGGTTCTGATTAAACAGCGCTTCCAGCTGATCCGGATTTATTCCGGGCACAGGCATGTGAGTGCCAATTCGGTAAACAACGATTGCAAACAAGACAAAGAGAAGCCTGGCTTTGAGCTCTGCCAAACCATCTGCCTTACCGGGGTTCATTGTCTTTGCCATTTATTACAACCGTACAACTAATGCTCTATCTTCTTTCTGATAGCTAGTAGTGATTTATAACCACTAGCCTTGGAGTACTATTCTGCTTTCGCTGCAGCTTTTTTGGTTTTCTTGCCAGGCTTTTTTTCATCTTCTGCTTTAGGCTCGACAACGGTGCCACCAGCAGCCTCAATCGCTGCCTTGGCGCCTTTAGTAACTGCTATACCTTCAACAGTTACCGCTTTGTTGATTTCACCTGACAGCATAATTTTTGCACGCTGGACGCTGCGGTCGATAATGTCTGCTTTCTCGAGCGTTTCCAGATTGATCAGATTGCCTTCTACTTTGTTAAGTTCAGAAGTCCGCACTTCAGCAGTGACGCTGCCAATACGTGAGTAAAAACCAAACTTTGGAAGACGCTTCTGTAAAGGCATCTGACCGCCTTCGAAACCTGGACGAACATTACCGCTTTTGCGAGCTTTTTGTCCTTTGTGACCACGTGTGGATGTTTTACCCAATCCACTACCTATACCGCGACCCACGCGCTTCTTCGAGTGGGTAGAACCAGGTGCTGGGCTTAATGTATTTAAACGCATTCTTACTCTCCCTCAACCTGTACCAGATGACGCACTTTGTAGATCATGCCGCGCACAGCCGGGGTATCTTCAACCTGGACCACATGGCGAATTTTGCGCAACCCAAGACCTGTAAGACAGGCTTTGTGTTTTTCCAGTGCCCCAATTGCGCTTTTAATCATCGTCACTTTCAGTGTCTTTTCTGCCATGACCTTAACCTTAATAACTGTTACTTATGTCTGCTTCTGAATCTGTTCAGAAAACAAGTATCTATAAAAATCTCTAACTATGTGACTACGCGTCGGGCATTAACCAATTATTTCTTCGATGGTCTTGCCACGTTTCGCTGCAACGTCTGCTGGAGCTCTCATATTTTTTAATCCTTTAAACGTAGCACGAACGACGTTTACGGGATTTGTAGATCCATAACACTTAGCCAGTACGTTGTGAACGCCAGCGAGCTCAAGAATAGAGCGCATGGCACCACCAGCAATTACGCCGGTACCATCAGACGCAGGCTGCATGTAAATGTTGGATGCGCCATGACGTGCTTTAACCGGATACTGCAATGTAGTTCCATCCAGCTTCACAGAAATCATGTTGCGACGAGCAGCTTCCATAGCTTTCTGGATAGCCTGTGGGACCTCACGGGCCTTGCCACGTCCGAAGCCTACTTTACCATTGCCATCGCCTACAGCAGTCAGCGCAGTGAAAGAGAAAATACGGCCACCCTTTACCACTTTTGCTACGCGATTAACCTGAATAAGCTTTTCTTGCAAGCCTTCTTCATTTTTGTTCTGCTCGTTCTTAAATGCCATATACTTTAATCCAATACCTTAGAATTCCAGGCCGCCTTCACGCGCAGCTTCTGCCAACGCTTTGATACGACCGTGATAAACATATCCACTGCGATCAAAAGCAACCTTGGTTACACCTGCCGCGACAGCCCGCTCGGCAATCAGCTTTCCAATCTGTGTAGCTGATTCAACGTTTCCGGTTTTGGCTTCGCCCAGTGAAGAGGCTGATGCCAACACCAAATTGTCCGGTGAAATGATTTGCGCATAAATATGTCGTGGGCTTCGATAAACACAAAGGCGGTTTACCTTCAGCTCGCTGATTTTCGCGCGGGTTCTTTTGGCGCGGCGCAAGCGAGATGTTTTTTTCTCGTTCATTACTGTTTGCCTCTTGGCTCTGTTACCGGATTATGGAGTTAGATCCAACCCCGGAGGTTGCTTAATACTTACTTGTTACTTTTTCTTCGCTTCTTTACGGTAAACCTGTTCGCCACCGTATTTTACGCCTTTGCCCTTATAGGGCTCTGGTGAACGGAAGCTGCGCAACTCTGCGGCGACTTGACCCAGTAACTGGCGATCAGCACCTTTCAACAATATTTCAGTTTGTGTTGGAGTCTCAGCAGTAACACCTTCAGGCAACGCATAATCAATTGGATGGGAAAAACCCAAGACCATGTTTACATTTCTACCCTGGGCCTTGGCGCGATAACCAACACCAACAAGTTCCAGTTTGCGCTCGAATCCTTTGCTAACACCAACTACCATGTTCTGAACCAGGGCACGCGTAGTTCCGGCCAAAGCATTTGCCTCTTTACTATTATTAGCAGGGGACAATTTCAGCTGGTTGTTCTCATTAACAATCTGGACCTTGGTGTGTATACGCATGCTAAGAGTGCCTTTGCTTCCTTTCAGGGAAACCACACCATCAGCGATCTGGGCTTCAACGCCCTGCGGCAGATCTACAGCTGCTTTAGCTATTCTGGACATAATCTTGCTCTTTTCGTAGCGATCTTGATTACTGGATATTTGCCCGGCTTATACTTGCCAGGCATTTACAAAATTCTTAAAAACAATTCCGAAACTCAAACAATCTAAACGTATATCTAAAACACCGTGCAGAGAACTTCACCACCAACGCCTGCGGCTTGTGCAGCCTTGCCGGTCATTACGCCTTTGTTTGTGGACACGACAGAAATTCCTAATCCAGCGCGAACCTTTGGCAGTTCGGAGCTAGACTTGTACATCCTCAAGCCGGGAGAACTGCCACGATGCAGCTCTTCTATTACTGGTCTGCCGTTGTAGTACTTCAAATCTATATTCAGCACAGGCTTGACCAAGTCGCTGCTTAGGGCGTAGCCAGCGATGTAACCTTCCTGCTTCAACACTTCCAAAATCGCTTGTTTGATTTTTGAAGACGGACACTGAACAGTAGGCTTACCGGCCATCTGGGCGTTGCGAATACGGGTCAGGAGATCCGCTATTGGGTCAGACATGCTCATGCTAAATTCCTCAATTCTCGAATACTTACCAGCTGGCTTTTGTTAAACCAGGGATATCACCTTTCATGGCATGTTCACGCAACTTTATTCTGCATAATCCAAATTTGCGGTAGACACCATGTGGGCGACCGGTAATCTGGCAGCGCTTGCGCTGACGCGATGGACTCGCATCCCGCGGCAATTTCTGCAGCTTGATTTGGGCTTCCCATTTCTCCTCGTCTGTAGCTTTGACGCTGAGGATTGTCGTTTTAAGTGCTGCACGTTTTTTTGCATAACGCGCGGCAACTTTCAGCCGACGGGTTTCTCTTTCGATCATCGAAGTCTTAGCCATGAATTACCCCCTGCTTTCTGAGGCTGGATTTTCGCCTCGGAAAGGAAAATTAAATGCTCTTAACAAGGCCCGTCCTTCATCGTTCGTGGCGGCAGTAGTGGTAATGGTGATATCCATACCCCTGAGTTTATCAATCTTGTCGTAGTCAATTTCAGGGAAGATGATTTGTTCAGTTACGCCCAAGGCATAGTTGCCCCGACCATCAAATGCTTTGGGATTCAGACCGCGGAAATCGCGAATACGTGGGATCGCAATATTTACCAGACGATCCAGAAATTCATACATGCGTTCGCCACGCAGAGTAACTTTGCAGCCAACTGGCCAACCCTCACGGATCTTGAAGCCTGCAACCGATTTTCGGGCTTTGGTTACAACAGGACGCTGACCGGTGATTTTGACCAAGTCGCCCATGGCATTATCCAGGACTTTTTTATCGCTGAATTCACCACTTCCGATGTTCAACACAATCTTGGTGATCTTTGGCACCTGCATGGGGTTGCCATAGGAAAACTGTTGGGTCAGTTCCTTCACTATCGTGTCGTTGTAATACTCTTTCAATCGAGCCATGATTAAACCTGTTGTTCTATCTCAAATTTATAACTGGAATCTTTTCAAATCAGCCGATTACAGACTCATCCGATTTAAAGATTCTCACTTTAGTCCCATCGGTTTCAACGCGAATGCCCACCTTGTCGGCCTTGGCACTTTTAGGGTTAAAAATTGCGATATTAGATATAGCAATTCCTGACTCTTTTTCAATGATGCCGCCTTGCTTGCCAACATTGGGATTAGGCTTGGTATGACGCTTAACCATATTTATGCCGGCAACCATCACACGTCCGTTATCCAGAATACGTGTAATCTTGCCGCGCTTGCCTTTGTCTCGGCCGGCTACAACGATTACTTCATCATCTCGTTTGAGCTTTTGCATTTGCCTGATCTCAACCTCTAATCTCTAATCTTTAGCCTGTTTTAGGCCTACCACTTCCAGTAACCAACCAGGACCAATTTGTAACGTTATTCGTTTATTACAGTACTTCTGGAGCCAACGAGATAATACGCATGAATTTCTCATTACGTAATTCGCGAGTAACAGGTCCAAACACGCGGGTGCCTATAGGGGCATCCTGGTTGTTAAGCAATATCGCGGCATTGTCATCAAATTTGATCAAGGAGCCATCTTGTCTACGCACGCCACTTTTGGTGCGAACGACAAGAGCATTCAAAACCTGACCTTTTTTAACTTTGCCACGCGGAATGGCTTCTTTAACAGTCACTTTAATGACATCACCAATTCTGGCGTAACGACGGTGTGAGCCACCAAGCACCTTAATGCACATTACGCGACGCGCGCCGCTGTTATCTGCCACTTCTAAATATGACTGCACTTGAATCATGGTACTTCTCCGAACCTTACGCCCTTGTTTTGGCCTCAGTACTTTTTAGATGTACTGCTATTTATATACTGTTACTGCTGCAAATCTATTCTGCTAAAAACCGCTTTAGCCCTGGTTA
>JAZKES010000165.1:0-4155 GCA_040386995.1 Pseudomonadota bacterium
GTGATGTTCAAACAATTACCTCATCTATCCGTGAACTGCATAAGCAAATTAAAACACTGGGACAACAGAATTCATATGACCCGAAACCATGCAAGGGACGACATCGATAACGTTCGAATCATAGTGACATGCCCTGATGCACTTCGACGCTGGTCTGTCCGGGTTTCGCAAACACAAGCGGCCTTGGCAGAAAAAACTCAACAGGCTACCAGATATTCGCGCTTGCCGAAGTTAAACAATGCAGCGTTCGGCGGCGCTAATGTAACGGAGTCATTAAACAGCACAAATTTTAAGCAAAAAAAAACGGCATTGAGACCAATGCCGTTTTTTTATCGCTATTACCTGTGCAACTGACTTAGCCGCTTGGTAAATTATCTGGCAGATTTTGCCTTGATTCTTTTCATACCAAACACAGACATCATACCGAACAACATCAGTGCCAATGAGCTTGGCTCGGGCACACCAGTCGGATCGGGTGGAAGGTGGTCATCGGGATCTTCATCAGGTGCAACATAGTCACCAAAGTTAGCTGAGATGTATGGAATCGCTCCGCTTCCTGAAGAAGAGTGACCAAAATGGAAACGCATATCAACGCCATTTGGCTGAATGCCCAAAGAAACGTTACCAACGGATTGGCCCTGAGCCCAAAGATCTGTAACGGTGACACCAGTTAACAGAATGGAGGCTGGGTCAAACGCGTTGACGGCTTCTGAATGGTTGCCAGTGATGGTGTCGAAACCAAGCTGACTCAAAATGGGATTGACGTTACGGGTCCATTCCGAATCATGATCGGTACCCATCCAGATTCCGCCATTCCTTGCATCAAACGCATTGGCTACGTTGCGCAGCAATGCCACTTCCGACGCATTGTTAGGCTGATAGTGATAACCATAGGAACGGGAGTCGAGCACGATGCTGTTGTGTACGCCATAGAACGTCTGGACTGCATTTCGGTCTGCCTGGTTGAGATAGGAACTGCTTGTCAAATCCCAGATAAATAGACTGGTGTAATTGCCGGTTGCCAACGCGGTGGCAAGTGCGCCGCCAAATCTGGCATCAACGATGGTTACTGTGTTGCCATCGTTTTCAAGGTTGGTTTTCATTTCAGCGTAACCAGTGTAATCAAACTGGGTAAGCAATATTGATCCCGCGAAAGCTTGAGTGCTTAAGAGGATCGGAAGTAAAACTCCAAGCATCTTTGTGTGTGTTTTCATGTGAGTTCCAAAGTTGAGTTATGTTGCGGCTGTGGTAGTGGACTACAGATGAGCTCATAGCAACCTCTATGCCTAAGTTACAATTTTTATACAATTCAGATAGTTGCAAATGATCTTCGCGATGAGCCAAACACCGCTGGTGTAAACATTCTTGACATCACCGCGATAGTAAAATCTGGGATAGAGGAAATTTTCCTGAGCTGAAAAATAAAAGAAAATGCGGATTCTCCGCGCAGTCGCAAATATTAGTTCTTTGTAATATTTGAAACGGAGGGAGAGCGGGGGAATTTTTCCTGTGAAAAATCCTTTTACACATTCGAGATTCGCTGCCACTGCCTTAACTCGATCCATCGCTCACACTAAGCTCCATTCAGAGGACCTTGTGTCTGCATCAATTTCAATCGATCAGTTTGAAAAAATACTTTTGGATAGATTTCCAGGACAGCTATCGCCCCATTTGGGGAGTGTTCCCGTTTTTCCAGAAGCAAAACCTGCAAACTATTTTCAGCCTTCGACTCATTAACCCAAACACGAATGCTTTTTTAGAGTCCGTTCGTTTCACCGCTTTGGGTCCACGAACGATAGAGTCTTATCACCGATCTTCGCTTGTATTGTTTTCAATACCGCTGCTTGCGCTTGCCAGCAATAACAAATGCTGACGAACATCGCGTGGCCATTTCGCGATCAATTTCTGCAAGCGTTCCATGTCGCCAGCAAATAACGCTCTCGATGCTTCTTCAAAGCCCGCGTTGTCACCAGCAAGATCAAGCATGAAGCGATACGCAGATTCCTGCGCCTTGCGTTTCTGGTCTGCAACCTTACTGCTGCGAAGTGCATGTTCAACTAATTTGCGCAGTGCAACGGAGGAACCGCCAGGTTGACTTGCCAGCCACGTCCAATGGCGCGGCAACAGCGTTACTTCGCGTGGCACTACACCTAACTTGGGTCTGCCCGCAGACAGGTTTGGACTGGGAGCAGGTGCACTTTGCGCCTGAACTGGTTCTTCAGGAATCGCTTTAGGCAAGCGCCTGAGAACTGTTGCCATGGCGCCACGCAGATCCAGCTCAATAGTCGCGCTCGTGACCGCATCGAGAACCAGAATATTGGTAGTCGGATTCGAATCGAAAAAAGTTTTTACGTCAGTTACAACATCTTTCGGGTTGCCTGAAGCGATACATTTGTTGTGCGCAAACGCGATCCAGGTGGTGTGCGGGGTTATATGCATGATTGCCTGCCTCGAAATCAGGTCAGGCATTATATCCGGGTAAAATTACTTTACAATATTATCCGGATAAAATTATCCAGAAGTTTGCGAACCTTTATTCAGCGTCAATATTGGGATCTTCAGCTTTAGTAGCAGACGTATGGTCTTCTCGTTTTTTTAGCCTCCGCTAGCGGCAACATTACCAACCGCAATCATCGAGAGCTCATTGGCTGAAAATTTCAGTCGTCTTAATACGGATATTCATAAGGATTGGGCTCGGGATTCATACCACCATTGTTGCCAGGGAGCTGCGGCATAACGACTGGCAGGTCTGTGGCAACAAGATTTAGAAAATGTTCCAGCGCCTCATAGTCGGGACTGCCGTTAACCAACTGAACGCCGCCGCCGTGCGCGTTACCACCCGTAACTTTGGTCAGGATATAGTCGACGCCGCGCAAGTTGACCAGTCCCTTGAAAATGCCGAAATTCGTTTGCGTGGAAAACCCGAGCGGCAGTTGGAAGATGTGGTATGCACCACCCTGCTGCGCGAGTCCTCCATTCACGTGACACTGAATGCAGCGACTCTGGATAAGATTCGGAGAGATGAACGAAACGAATTGCTCGTAGGCTTGTTCAGTGGCGCTCTGCTCCGTGATATCCAGCCGGTGGGCATTAGGCGTGTAGTAGAGTTTTCCGTCTTGAGGGCTGTACCCAAGAAAAATTCGATGATCACCTTTGACACCCAACGTGCCGATAAACATATCGACTGCCATATCTGCCGTCAGTGTGACGTCTTCCACAAATGGCACGAGATCGGGCACTCTGCCGTTCCAGATAACATACACACCATCCAGATTTTTCATCATAAACACGCCGTTGACGCGCGTGACCATGAAAAGATCAGCCTTCTGGTTGAGATGAGCAGGCTCCGGATGCACCGTGCCCAGGATTCGTACCTGATCGGCGACTCGCGCGGAACTCTCGTAGGTGGCGCCGTTATCTAGCGTCAGCCCTATGCCAAAGCTCGCGCTGCTGGTCACCGCTGGATTGGCAGGCCCTTCAAAACGCACACCAACGAGTTCAGCAGGAGCAAGGTCATGGGCGATTGCGGTTAACGGAAACAACAAGGAAAGGATCAGGATATTCAACGGCTTGGTTATCATGGCAGCACTCCCCAAAATTATTGTTATTGATGGTTGCTTGCTTCACGCTATTAATATTAGCCGATCAGTATAGTAAACCGGGCGACGCCATTTTTCTTGCACTATCAAACGTCTTTTAATTACCGCTATGTGCCCCTCCGGGAACAACCCGAAGCCTCTTGCCAATGTTTTCTGAGAACACCTGAACCAGATATCGCGTCGCGAGCGATAGACGAATCCAGACTACGTGTTTATTCTTCTCGCCTCTTCGTATCGATATCTATGGAAACATCGACACCATGAATTACTGGCTGATCAAATCCGAACCCTTTGAGTTCAGTTGGGAACAACTGAAGAAAGACAAAAAAACTGACTGGAACGGAGTACGCAACTACACCGCACGTAATAACCTTCGCGCAATGAAAAAGGGTGACCTCGCATTTTTCTATCACAGCAATGTTGGTCAGGAAATTGTTGGTATTGCGAAGGTGCTGCGCGAATATTTTCCGGACAACACGGCAGAAAAAGGCGACTGGTCGGCCGTGGAATTCGGACCTTACAAAGACCTGAAACAACCCGTAACACTCAGCACGCT
>JAZKES010000165.1:4255-7657 GCA_040386995.1 Pseudomonadota bacterium
CCGTGGAATTCGGACCTTACAAAGACCTGAAACAACCCGTAACACTCAGCACGCTAAAAAAAGATGAATTCTTCAAGGACATGGATCTGGTACGCCTGGGCCGCCTGAGTGTCGGCAAGGTGACCCCGGACCACTTTGCGAAAATCTGCGAAATGGGCGGTGTGAAGATTTGAATATAGCAACCAACAAACGTAATGCTTCTCGCGTGGCCGTTTGAACCCGAGGATACCGCGCTTGAAAAAATCACCGAATTTACTTGTCCCGTGCAGCCTGGCTTTTATGGCAATTTACGCAGCATTGCTTCTTGGTGAAGTTATTGGCATGACGAACACGTTCCTGCATCTACGCAACGAAATTGGCGTGCCCATAGTTCTTCTGAGAGTGTGCGTTTTTCTGCTGACGATATTTCCGGTGGCGTTTTTTGTGGCGCGAGGTGTCATGCGTCTCTTTCCAATGTCTGGCCAAAGAGTGGTGGTGAACGTGGCCTTCGTCTTCACCCTCTTCGTCGGTTTTCTACAAATTTTTGTTTATTCAGCCGAGACATGGAGCTCATCACTGATGAAGATCCTGTTCGTCGTTGCGGGATTGTTATTGGCGACGTCTCGGCCAATTGCTGGTGGCGTGGGTAAATAACTTACCAATAAGCCCTCAAGCTCCCATGGCCACCACAAATTCAGCAAACTTTAAGGATGCAATGACAATCAAGCTACCTGCCCCTGTCGATCCAGCGTAAACTCCGCATATCTGCTTGAACGCCATCTAGTTATCCATTCGCCGGCTGGACGCATCAGGAATGATCTTTTATTCTGCCAAAAATCACTCTTCCAGCAACCTGATGCAAACCATCACGTGACGGACAACAAAAAAACACGGGGAGATCATGTACAAAAGTGAATCGCTATCCAAATTTGCGCTTAAGGTGACCAAACGTTGGCTGCCCCTTGCGGCATGTACACTCACGGCTCAGCTTGCGTTTGGCCAGGCTGCCCAGCAAATCGCTGCCACTGCGGCCAGTCCTGAAATTAGCGACACACTTCAGACCTACTGCGTGAAATGCCACAACAGTGAAGACTGGGCCGGTAGCCTGGATCTCGAATCGTTCGATCTGAACCATGCTGGCAGCGATCCGCAAGTATGGGAGAAAGCAATCGGCAAATTACGCGGTCGCCTGATGCCACCTGCCGGGGCGGATCAACCCCCTCAGGACGCGGTCAATTCGCTAGTTGCCTACCTTGAAACATCTGTTGACGCAGGTGCGCAGCAACTGAAGGTCGGCCATGTGCCGATCCAGCGCCTGAACCGCACTGAGTTTGCTGCATCCGTCAAAGGGTTGATCGGCGTGGAGCTTGATCCCGAACAGGTCCTTCCGACCGAGATTGAAGTTGAAGGCTTCGACAATATCGCTGATGCGCTCGATATTTCCCCATCGTTCCTCGAGCAGTATGTTTCTGCAGCCCGTCTGGCTGCACAGTTGGCAGTGGGTGAACCTATACCCAAAATGGCCACGGTGTTTTATCGCGGTGGCGGCGGTGGTGGCGGACAAGCCGGCCCGGGCTTTGGCCAGAACACACATAGAGACGGCTTGCCGCTCGGCACACGTGGTGGCATGAGTTTCACGCACGTATTTCCGACCGATGGCGAATATCGCTTCAACTTCATTGAAGGTGACAGCATCGACGCGGGCCTGTATCCACGTGGTATGGAAACCTCCGCAACAATGGTTTTTCTCGTTGATGGTGTAGAAGTGGCGCGCCGGGAGATAGGCGGAGCAGAAGATCTTGCGCTCGCGGACCGTGACGGTCCTAAAGGCCGCGAAGTCATCGTTGCAAAAGTGTCTGGCGTACCTGCACAGATCACGGCTGGTGCACACACCATAACAACAACATTCATCGAACGTTCCTGGGCAGCCAGCAACGATACTACGGGCAGCGGCAAAGTTTCCGGCATGCCGATCATTCGCGATGGTGTGGAAGTTGTAGGACCATTCGCGCCACAAGGTCTCTCACTAAGCGAGAGCCGCGCCAAAATTTTCGTCTGCCAGCCAAACGAAGCTGCGGAAGAACAAGCCTGCGCAGAACGCATCGCGCGTAATCTGGCGACACAGGCGTTTCGTCGTCCCGCAACCGACGAAGACATGCAATTGCTGATGCCGTTTTACGACATTGGCCGTGCGGAAGAAGGTGGTTTCGATTCCGGCGTGCGCGAGCTTGTCACCGCCGTGTTATCAAGCCCTGACTTTTTATATCGCTCGATCCAGACGGTGCCCGAAGCCGAAGAGTCGCGTCTATTGACTGATCTCGAACTCGCGTCGCGTCTTTCATTCCTGATGTGGAGCCAGGGTCCTGACGAAGAACTGATCACACTCGCAAACGAAGGACGCCTGTCCGATCCTGTCATCATGCAGGATCAGGTGGAACGTATGCTCACCGATCCACGCGCCGAAGCACTGGTAGAAAATTTCGCACTTGCCTGGCTGAACCTGGACGAGCTTGATCAGATCGAGCCACTCGATCCGTCTTTCAACGCCAACATGCGCGGCAATTTCGAAACCGAAATCCGCATGTTCCTGAGTAGCGTATTGCTGGGAAATCGCAGCGTGGTCGATTTGATCAACGCTGATTACACATTCGTGAATGAGTCGCTCGCGCGTCAATACGGCATCGCCGATATATACGGTCCGCAATTTCGCCAGGTGACACTCGCCGACGAAAATCGTTGGGGCCTGCTCGGCAAAGGCGCGATGTTGTTGCGTACGTCGTATGGTGATCGTACGTCACCGGTGTTACGCGGCGCCTGGGTGCTCGACCGCATCATGGGCACACCACCGACTCCACCGCCGCCAAACGTAGAAACGGATTTGTCGGTGCGTGAAGGCGAGAAACCCACCACCGTGCGCGCACGTCTGGAAGCGCATCGTGCAAATCCAACCTGCCAGGGTTGTCATGGTGTGATCGACCCTCCCGGCCTCGCACTCGAGAATTTCGATGTGACTGGTCGCTGGCGCGATAAGGATGCCGCTGCCAATGAAACAATTGACGCGACCACAACTCTATCCAACGGCACGACGATGAGCAGCCCTGCGGATCTGCGCCGTTACCTGACAAGCCGACCCGATCAATTCCCGACTACCGTGACCAAACGTTTGATGATGTACGCGCTCAATCGTGAAATCGAATACTTCGACATGCCACAGATCCGCGCGATCGTGCACGCCGCAGCGCAAAACAACTACACGTTTTCTGCACTCGTCACTGGCATCGTTAACAGCGACTCGTTCCGTCGCCAGGGCGCAGAAGAACTTGTAACACAGGTAGCAGCTACAGAAACCACCGGCGACACCGCCGCACAACAACAATAAGAGGAACTGACGATGGCGATGATCCTGACCAAAAAACATCTGTC
>JAZKES010000165.1:7757-16160 GCA_040386995.1 Pseudomonadota bacterium
AACAACAATAAGAGGAACTGACGATGGCGATGATCCTGACCAAAAAACATCTGTCGCGGCGTATGTTGCTGCGCGGCGGCGCGGTTGCGATGGGCCTGCCGTTCCTCGATGCAATGGTGCCGGCAGGCACTGCGCTTGCGCAAACTGCAGCGGCACCAAAAATGCGTGCGGGCTTTTTCTACATCCCGCATGGCGCAATCATGAACAACACACCCTATGGCAAAGAAGTCGATGCGTGGACTTCCAGCGGCAAAGGTGATGACTTCAAACTCGGCCACATTCTTGATCCTCTCGAAGCACTGAAAAAATACGTCACGACTTTCGAGAATATTGAAAACACTGCAGCCGGTGGCTCAGTGCATACGCTTAATCCCGCAACGTGGTTGTCATGTGTACGTCCCGACACTGCGGCAAAAGGCGCCAACATGTCGATTACGCTCGATCAAATAATTGCGCAGCAGCTCGGCCAGCAAACCGCCCTGCCCTCACTCGAACTGACCTCAGAAACTACCATTCAGGTGGCTGCTTGTGGTGGTGCTGGTTGTTATTACGCATCGACACTTTCGTACTCCGGTCCAAATTCTCCACTGCCGATGGAATACAACCCGCGCAAAGTATTCATCCAGCTTATGGGTGAAGGCGACACCGCCGCCGAACGCGACGCACTGCTGCGCAAAAACGCCAGCGTTCTCGACATGATTGCCGAACGCACACAGTCTTTGAGCAAACAACTCGGCGCCGGCGACAAGGCTGCGTTATCCGACTATCTCGACACAGTGCGCGAAATTGAACGTCGTGTGGAGATGGCTGGCGCACGCGATCTCACGGGTGTTCAGGTACCCGACGCACCGCTCGGCGAACTCGAGAACTTCGATGAGCAGGTCAAACTGATGTTCGACCTTATTGCACTCGCTTATCAGGCCGACCTCACCCGTGTTGCTTCTTATGTGATGGTCGCTGAAGGTACGAACCGCACGTACAACCATGTTGGTGTACCCGATTCTTTCCATCCCGTGAGTCATCACAGTAACGACCGCGAGCGTATTCGTCGCCTGACTATCATCCAGCGTTATCACATGCAGCGGTTTGCGGAATTTGTGCAGAAACTGGCCGACACCCCCGACGGTGATGGCAGCATGCTTGATCATTCTTTGTTCCTCTATGGTTCGAACATGGGCAACAGTAACCAGCATGACAACTATCCGCTGCCTGAAGTGCTGGTAGGCGGCGCCAACGGCAAACATGTCGGCGGTAAAAATCTTGTATTGCCCGAACGCACACCACTCGCCAATTTACATTTGACGATTCTGGACAAGCTCGGTATCGGGCAGGCAAGTTTTGGCAACAGCACTGGCGTCCTCTCGGAAGTCTGATTTCTCGAAACTGATTTAATCGAACTGGCTTTCTCGAATCGAGTTTCCAGAAAGCCGGATTCGAGTGTGGAGCAACATAACAATATGAAAACGACTGATCGTAGAAGCGTTCTGAAAACCGGCCTCGGTGCCTTCGCAGGATTTATATCCGTGCCTCTTTTGGGCAACTTGGCCAGCTGTTCGAAACAAGGCACAAAACTGACTACGCATACACTTGGCGACCGCGTAACGTTGATTACCGGCGCGCCCGGCAACGTGATTGCATTGACCTCGACTGATGGCATCGTGCTGATCGACAGCGGGTCGCCTGAGCTCGCCAGCTCGGTGAAATTGACACTTGATGGCGCAACCGTAAGCGCGCTGTTCAACACGCATTATCACGGCGATCAAACGGGCGGCAACGCACTATTCGGCGAAGACGGCGCAGCTATCCATGCACACGTCATCACACGTCAATGGCTTGCCACCGACTACTACCTTCCAGAAGAAGACCGTTGGGCGGCAGCACAACCCGAAGCCGCGTGGCCCACCGAAACATTCCGCGAAAAGGCCGAAATGACAGCTGGTGCAGAAAGTATCGAATACGGTTATCTGCTCGAAGCGCACACACGTGGTGATATCTACGTCTATTTACGCGATTCCAACATATTGGCTGTCGGTGACGTAGCTTCTCCGGAACGCGACCCAGTGCACGACTGGTATGCAGGTGGTTGGTTAGGGGGTCGCGTAGACGCGCTCGATGACCTGCTCGCATTGGCGAATGATCAGACAAAAATTGTTCCAGCCTACGGCCCCGTGATGACACGCGCCGAATTACAGCTTGAGCGCGACATCATGGCCAAACTTTATGACCGCACGACAGACCTGACCGGCAAGGGTAACAGCGCGCAGGACATGCTCGATGCGGGTGTTCTGAACGACGTAGATCGCAAGTTTGCAGACCCGTACCGCTTTTTGTACGAAGTCGCCAAAGGTCACTGGGCCCACTACACAAATTTTGGAGGCAACATTGTTTAAGCGAGCCACAAAGAGCCGCATGATCAGAAACAACGCTGCAATTGCGTTGCTGTCGTTCGGTGCAACTACACTGTCACTCTCTGCGTTCGCGCAGGAAACCCTCGTCGACCTCGTGCGTGCGGGTAACCGCGAAGCTGTGCTTGCTGCGATCACGTCACCCGACATCGAGATTGATGCGGCAGAGCCCGACGGTTCGACCGTGCTCCACTGGGCGACGTACAAAGTTGATCACGAGCTGGTGCGTGCGCTTCTCGACGCTGGTGCAAAAGCCGACATTACCAACCTTTACGGTTCAAGCCCGCTCAGTGAAGCGGTCAAGCTCAGCGATGTCGAACTCGTCCGTATGTTGCTTGATGCTGGTGCGAATGCGGACTCTCCCAACCAGGACAATCAGACGGCACTCATGCTTGCTTCCAGCATAGGTTCGCTCGAAATCGCGCAACTGTTGATAGAGCACGGCGCGAATGTAGACGCTGTGGAAAACTTCCGCGGCCAGACTGCCGTTATGTGGGCAGCTGCAGAAAACCATCCCGATATTGTTGATCTGTTGATCGAAAATGACGCCGACGTAAAATTGCGCGCCAAACATGATGACTGGCCACGCCAGATGACCTCCGAACCACGCGCGCAGTTTCGCCAAACCGGAGGCCTTACCGCGCTGCTTTATGCGACTCGTTCTAGCTGTTACCGCTGCGCAGTTGCGATTGTCGAAGCTGGCGCCGACATCAATCAACCCAACCCCGACGGTGTCACACCACTGCTCAACGCACTCGACAACAAAAGTTTCGACATCGCGATGTACCTGCTCGACAAGGGCGCCAAACACGATACGTGGGACATGAATGGCCGCACGCCAATTTACGTTGCTGTCGACATGAATTCGTTTCGTAGCGGCGGTGGCGGTGGATTTGGTGGCGCGGCTGCTCCGCGTGATCCACAAACTGCCACGGCCATGGACCTCGTCAATCGCTTGCTCGGCATGAACGTCGACGTTAACCACGAACTCACGCGCATGCGTCCGAATGGCGCAGGCCGCGGCCGTTTTGCGGACTACATGATGCGTGGCGGCACTGGTGCACTGATGATTGCGACGCTGAACCACGACCATGAAGCCATTCAGGCATTGCTGGCACACGGCGCTGAAGTGGACATGCCAAACGCGTTTCGTATTACCCCGTTGATGGCTGCCGCTGGCATGACTGGCACCGGCCGTCGTGAAGGAAACCAGATGCAGGGCGATGCGCAGGATCGCGTAATAGAAACACTCAACCTGCTGCTGGATGCCGGCGCCAACATCAATGCGCAAGTCACTGACAGTCACACGCATACCGCAAAATTGGTGGCCTACATTCAGGGGCGCGATCAGGAAGGTCGCACAGCACTGTTCGCCGCTGCAGAGTTGGGCTGGGACCGTGTGGTAAAACATCTGATCGATCGCGGCGCTGATGTAACCCTCAAGGACGCTACCGGCACCAATGCGCTCGATGCTGCGTTAGCGCCCGTGCGAACAGGAACAGCAGCCGCCAACCCAACCGAAGAAGGTCGTGCTGCAGTTGCGGCGCTGCTTCAAGGTGCAGGTCTTACACCGCAGTCGCCAATCAACACAGAAACGGCTCCTGCTGCGGCGCAATAAACAAAAACCCGGTTGAATTACAGATATGACAAAACCCCATCGGTCTGATGGGGTGAAAACAAAACTACTTTATTTCCCAGAGCCCCGTCAGTAGCACCGCAACGCAGATCCTGGTTGCCTTGCCGATGCCGTTTTGCTTACTCTTCACAAATCTTCAGACCCATCGACGCAACAATTTCATCAAACGCGGAACCATCACTTGTTAATAGGAAAGATCTACACGGCCACAGCCAGGTTTGAAGCATTCACCTGGGCTGGCCTGCTCATCGGTATGTTCCTCAAATACAGCACGGAAACCACCGAACTCGGCGTCTGGCTGTTCGGGCGTCTGCATGGCGCTGCGTTTCTGCTTTATTTCTTCGTATCGATCATTGCAGCAATACGCCTGCGCTGGCCGTGGTGGGGCGCGTTGCTCGCAGTATTGGCGGCCGTCCCTCCATTGGTGACCTATCCATTGGAACTCTGGTTCAAGCGCCGTGGCATGCTCGAACGTTCGTTTGTAAAAGAAGTCGAAACACTCTCGTGATGTAAGCACTGGGGTTAACGAAAAAATCCGGTCGTTACGTGAATCCTGGAAATGACTTTCCTGCGCAGAACGTGCCGTTTCGTGCACACCTGACAAGATATATTCACCGAATTTTTTTAGCTTTTTTCTGCGCTTTTTTGGGGTGCGTGTTATCGCACTCGCAAATTCATGTCAGATGATTTTGCGTTCTGGATCGCTCGCAATTATCTCTCGCTTCCCGAAATGGAGAGGTAATTGTTACGCAACTCCTTTGCAAACTTTACTTGTTAGTGCAGCTCTAGCGCGGTCCGATCACCACAAAACCCATCTAACCTGGCAGAGAATCTGCGAATTTCAGACTGACTGCCCCGGATAAGCGTGTTGAATCCCTTCACTGCCATGTTGGTCCACTCCGTGCATAGCCATCCTTGGTAATAATATTCGGGCACGCCACGCCGGACATGCAGTTCACGTCAGTCCTACTCACGGAATCCACTTGCTACCGTCATGCTGCACTTCGGTGCAGGCAGATAACGAGTTGGAACACACAAACGAGCTGTTTTGGCGCACATGGGTGGCCCGCATCGCCAGGGTTTTTATCAGATGATCGCACGTAACCGGTGACTTCTCCTCGCAGATACATCGGTCAGCCGCAACCAACACTTAAAAGTGATAACAATGACGTTTTGCCTCGGAATGAAAGTCCAACAAGGTTTGATCGCTCTCGCAGACACCCGGATCGTGAAAGGGTCGGAGCGCCTGAGTAAAGGCAAGGTGTCTTTACTCGAACACGATGGTCAGACTTTTTTTATTATGACCTCCGGCTTGCGTTCGGTGCGGGACAAAGCAGTTATCTACCTGACCGAACACCTCGCCAATTTATCTACGCCTTATGATCGTTTTTATCAGATCGCCAACGCGTTTGGCGAACAACTGCGCAGGGTTTTCATCGAAGACGGCCCTTCTCTCGCAATCAGCAAACTGGAATTTAATCTTCACACAATCATCGGCGGCCAGCTTGCAAATGACGCAGGCCCCGAAATGTTTTACATCTATCCCGAAGGCAACTGGATAGAAGCGTCACCCGACTCGCCTTATTTCATCATCGGTCGCACCACCTACGGCAGGCCCATTCTCGATCGATTTTTAACGCGCGATACATCGCTGCAGACGTCCGTCACGCTCGGCTATCTGGCGTTCGATGCGACGCGCACAAGCGTCACCGACGTGGATTATCCGTTCGACATCCTGATTCTCGAAAACGGCAATCGACATTTCAAACAACATCGCTTCGATGCCAGGAATATGCACGACACTCAGGAGTGGTGGCAGCAACGGTTACGCGCCGCGCTTCAGGACATACCGCATGATTGGTCAAACGTATTATTTGAAAAAAATCCTCTCTAACACGAAAGCAAACATGGAGCAGTTATGAGTCTTATCAAAGTCGGATGTGAACTGGAGTACAACGTTACGCAGCAAACCAATTTTATGATCCAGGTGGCGGCGGCTGAAACGCCTTATCAACGCGTCACGAATGAAAAGTTCATCGTGACACCAGCGATGAACGCCACGATCAAGACGATTGGAGAGGAAGGAAACCGCATCGTGCGTTTGCAGGCACAGCCGGGCACTTTGCAGATTCAATATGAGGCGCTCGTGGATTTGCATCCTGACCTGGAAAGTCCACCCGACATTGGCGAAACACCGTATGAAGAACTTCCTGACAGCGTGTTGCACTATCTCAATCCAAGCCGTTACTGCGAATCAGACAGGTTGAGCCGCATGGCCTGGAGAACTTTCGGCAATGTTGCACCGGGCTATTCGCGCGTGCAGAAAATCTGCGACTGGACCCATGATCATCTCAACTATTTGTCGGGCAGCACCGATGCACGCACGAGTGCGTGCGATTCATTGATTCAAGGCGCCGGCGTATGCAGAGACTATGCACACGTTGCGATAACACTGTGCCGAGCGCTGTGTATCCCGGCACGTTATGTTTCAGGTTATGCAGTGGGTTTGCAGCCGCCCGATTTTCACGGCTTCTTCGAAGCGTATCTGGACAACAGCTGGTATTTGTTCGACGCCACCAAGATGGTGCAACGTAGTGGACTGGTACGCATTGGCACGGGTCGCGATGCTTCCGATGCATCGTTTGCTACCGTTATTGGCGCAGCAATTTTGCTCAAAATGAATGTGCATGCGGAGCAACAGTCACCCGACAAAGGCAAAGATAAACAAGCAGGAGAGATGGCGATTTCAACGGTATGAAAATTTTGCTGCGCGGCGCCTGGTGATTTGAGTGTAGTGAGTTGATAAATGCTCAACGCGGCTGAACGCAAGATCTGGCCACGACGGTTTTTGCTCGCGATGGAAGTGGTAGCGATACCAGCACATTCCTGGAATCGCTATCGGTGTCCTTGTTCCGTCTATTCAGCGAGAGGCACTTCGAAGGTCAGTGTTGTCCAATGACTTTCCCAATCCACACCAGTGTCATTGCTGCGCTCCATGTGAATCGTATGCAGGTTCCACGCGCCTGCCGCGGATAACGTTATATTTGCGCGCCCTTCTGCATCTGTGCGTCCCACAATCTGCCGCTCCGGGCCGTTTGCGCTGAGCCAGAAAGCGGTGATGTCGAGGTCTGCGGCTGGCTGACCTTCGAATAATACCCGAACGGGTAACGCATCACCCACTTTGGCCGCATAAGGATTTTTTTCCACGATGAATTCGAGTGGCAGCCCAAGCGCACGGTCGAACTGTTCGTCAGTTTGTTCGGAAAGAAGAAGTGCTTTGGCGTATTTCGTATAACGTTCAGTAGCCGCTTTATCTGTTTCACCACTTTGTTCTCGCGCCGCGATGACGTGATCAAGCGACTCTTCACTGACATAGTCATTGAAGTCTTTTGCCTCGATTTCGAGTGTTGCAGTTGCGGTACTCGTTGTCATAAAAATATGAGAGGGTGAACTGATCGCGACTGCGCCGATCATCCGCTTATCGTTCTCTTTGAGATCAACGCCGATAACTTCGCTGCCGCCATGCAGATTGAGCGTCGACAGATTAGTGTCCGCAAAATCGCTCTCGGGAAAAACATCAGTGCTGTTCACGGCCACCGCCAGAACTTTACCTGCCTCCACCTGAAAACTGGCAGGAATAATAAACATCGAATGTGCTGACACACTCACGCTGACCACGCCAAACAACGCGATGAACAAGGTGCTAGTAGTTTTTTTCATGAACCGATTCCTTATTGGTGTGCTTGCAGTGATGAACGCGGGAGCGAAGCTAAGGGAGCAGGCTAAAAACTACAAGCAAGTAACCGTTAATGAACTGTTTACGAACATGTTAACGGCGGGCGTTGATTGGAAAATAGGGTGATTTAGCACCTGAATGTTCTGTTTGGATCGGCGAGCCGGATTATTGGGGAGGCTCGGATTAATTTGTCATTCCCTCAGCTTTTAGAGGTTGTCCCGCCAAGGCGGGAATGGGAATCCAGTTAATGATTCGGATGGATACCCGCTTTCGCGGGTATGACGTACTCGGTATTAATGCGACGTTCCTTAATTTGGAATCGCGCTATCGAAAATTGGATCGCCCATCGGAAGATATTGTTTCCCTCGGGGGATCCGGACCAGTTATGCGGTTTAAACAATAGATCCCTCCGGTTAAATATTGCCAGCGTTCAGGTCATCGAGATTCTTCTGGTACTCCGGTTTATCAAACCACGTAACCATTTTCTCGAGCAGGCTTTTGGCCTGCTCAGTCCGTTCTGTTTTTGTATAAACGCCCAACAGCAACTGGGCATGTGACTCGTTGGGTTTATCTACCGCGAGCTCAATTGCCCTCTCGGCATAAGGCAACGCCTCTTCGTATTGATA
>JAZKES010000166.1:0-1775 GCA_040386995.1 Pseudomonadota bacterium
GCTTCAGCTTCACCATTGCCGACCGGCAGATCGTATGAGAACGACGCATCAACGTAGGACGAACCACTGACATCGTTATCATTGATCGTCTTGATATCGGGTCCCGAGATCGGACAGTTGGTAGTACATTCAATCCACAATGTGTTGTACACAGTGTCGGTGAATCCGCGATAAATCAGGTTGGCCGTCATTGGTCCCATATCGAAGGCTGCATTGAAGCGATAAGTCCAGCCTGGCAGCGAGATCGTGCCAGCTTCATTGCTGGGCACGTTGATGCCGTTGTCGGTAGTGCTGTCGATATAACGGGTCGCCATGCCACGAAGAGTCAGATCAACAGGGCCTACCGTAGTGAGGTAAGTGGCCTCAAAATCTACACCCTTGGCTTCAAGACTCGCGAAGTTGACGGGTTTGAGATTGATTTGCTGCAACAAACCGCTGCCGTCGTAAATCAGGTTATCGCAAAATTCCTGCATTCCCTGTTGCAGACAGAGGTTCGCCGTATTCTGCGCGTTAATGGTAGAGATGTTGTCTTCCATCGAAATCTTGTAGTAATCGACTGACAGCGTGATATCCGGCAGGAAGCGCGGGCTCAGCACGAAACCAACGCCGAGACTGTCAGCTTCTTCCGGTGTCAGACTGAGGTTGCCAGAAGTGTTTTCAACGAATTGCGCCGCTGCGTTGCTCGGGAACAAATTCACCGTGTTGGTACGTGCAGTACCGGCGGCGAAAAGTTCGGACAGGTTAGGTGCGCGGATGTCTTTCGACTGGGTTACGCGCATACGTATGTCTTCGATCGGCTGCCAGGTGAATCCGAGCTTCCAGGTTTCAACCTGGCCGGACACCTCATAGTCGGTCCAGCGCATGGCACCGTTGAACTCAACGGTTTCATGCAACGGCGCGATGGTTTCTACATAACCTTCAACAACATCGAACTTGCCTTTGGTGACTACGTAGTTGCCATACAACCATCCAGCATTGTGGACCGGATCAACAGCACCACTGATTTCTTCGGAGCGCCATTCAAGACCCGTGGCGAACGATACCGGGCCAGCCCAGGTGCTGAAGAGTTCGCCGTTGGAGAAGTTGATAGCCGCCACGTCCTGTACCAGTTCCTGTGAACGATACGGTGCCGAAGGACCCATGATGTAATCCACCGCCGCCTGCGTGACACCGCCAATGCCGATACGATTGATCGGCACACAACCGTTGCCGGGAGAAGTAAGCGTGGAGCGACAGACGATCGAACCTGTCGCAGGGTTTACTACAGCATCTTGCGCGAGTGTCATCCTGGCGTTGTTCCAGGTATTGGTCAGCCCTTCATCGGTCTCGGCTTTGCCACTCTGGTAATAGGTATCCCAATCCCATGAGCCGCCGAATACGTTTGCCACGCCATTGGCACCCACTACATAACGAGTGACCTGACGGGTGTTGTCACTACCAGCGGGCGCTATGCCGTCGTTGGAAGTACCAATCTGAATGGATGTAAGTCCCAACGTTGCCATCTGGGTGCGGATGTTCGCTGGAAGATAGGCATTGTCGTTGCGGATCGTCACACCCGTGCTCGGTGTCTGCTGGTAAAAGCTGACTCCGGTAAATTCACTCATCGACAGTTGGCCATACACTTCGATATCCGGTGTCAGATCCCAACCGACGCGACTGAAATAGGTCTGGCGTTCTTCGTCAGAAGCAAGCGAGTTGGAGCCCCGATGGAGCGCAGCGGTCATTTCATAATCGCCGCCAATCATGAACTGTCCGCTGGTAGGTCCGAATACCAG
>JAZKES010000167.1:0-15530 GCA_040386995.1 Pseudomonadota bacterium
GTCAACATGACTTCAGAAGTGCGGCCGGCAAAAGGCCCGGATACTCTCTACTAAATCCACCTTTAGACTTTACGCAAGCTAGCAAAATAGGGGATCATCGCTGTTGGTGGTCAGCACGTCTGGCTGACAATAAGAACAACCAACGTGGGGACTCCATTCGATGTGGCAACAAAACTATCTTCCCGTGGCCGATAGCGTATTTTTATCCGCGCTGCTCGCCGCCATTCCAATTTTCGTACTGCTGACACTGATCGGTATCATGCGCAAACCTTCGTGGGTTGCGGCGGTGTCGGGACTTGCTACCGCATTCATCATTGCGCTGCTCGTTTACGGCATGCCAATCAAACTGGCATTGAGTGCAGTTGGCTTTGGTGTCATTCAAGGGCTCTTCCCCATCGGTTGGGTCGTGTACTGGGCAATTGTGCTGTACCGCATCACGCTGGACACCGGTAAGTTCGAGATCATCAAGGACACCATCGGCAGCCTGACCCCTGATCGTCGTTTGCAGGCCATGCTGATCGCGTTTGCTTTCGGTGCCTTCATCGAGGGCGCAACAGGTTTCGGTACGCCGGTTGCCGTAGCTGCGGCGATGCTTGCAGGCCTCGGATTTTCACCTTTCTTCGCAGCAGGTATTTGCTTGTTGGCGAATACCGCACCAGTAGCCTTCGGCTCCATTGGTACGCCAGTAATCACGCTGGCCAGCATCACCGGACTTCCTCCACTCGAATTGAGCGCGTGGATCGGCCGGCTTTGCGCTCCGATTTCGATCTTCATACCCGCATACCTGATTTTGGTGATGGGTGGCATGAAAGCACTGAAAGGTGTGATTCCGGCCGCAGTTGTGTGTGGTGTTTGTTTCGCATCCACCCAGTTCCTGGTGTCCAACTTCATTGGCCCAGAGCTCACTGACATTCTTGCCGCGCTGGTTGCTATCGCGGGTCTCGTGATCCTGTTTAAAGTCTGGCAGCCAAGCAGTTCGTTCGCATTGCCAGGTGATACCGGTGGAGTGATGGTCATGCGTCAACATCCATTTGGTGAAACCATGCTGGCGTGGTCACCATACCTGCTGCTGGTGCTCTTCGTTCTCGTATGGGGTAGCCCATGGGGCAAGGCGATTCTCGATCAGGCAAGCATCGTGATCGAATGGCCGGGACTGCATAACCAGATCGAACAGAGCCTGCCGGTTGTAACCACGCCGACTCCATACGCAGCACGCTGGACCTTCAATTGGCTGTCTGCCGCAGGTACCGCTTGTATGTTGTCCAGTATCCTGACGGCTATTGTTCTCAAACTGTCGATCTCGAACTACATTTCGCTGTTAGGTAAAGTACTGAAGCAGATGTCCTTCTCGTTGCTGACTATCGGCTCAGTGCTTGGTCTGGCAACCTTGATGAACTACTCCGGTTCGATCGTGACCATGGGTATGGCATTCGCTGCGACTGGCGCATTGTTCCCCTTCTTCAGCGCGTTGCTGGGTTGGTTGGGCGTGTTCCTCACAGGTAGTGATACTTCAGCTAACGCACTCTTCGGTAACCTGCAGGTGATCACTGCGAATCAGCTGGGCTTCGATCCTGCCATGATGGCCGCCGCGAACTCCGCTGGTGGTGTGATGGGCAAGATGATCAGCTTGCAGAGCTTGGCCGTGGCTGTAGCCGCGACTGGCATGTCGCGTTCGCAAGAAGGCGAACTGATGCGCTTCACCTTCAAACACAGCATTTTCCTGGCCAGCGTGCTGGGTGTGTTGTCGATGATCTACGCTTATACATTCTAGAAATAGTGACTGCGGCACATGGACGTGCCGCAGATTTGTTCACGGATCAAGAATCAGAGTTTTCCTCGCTATTCCACTCTTCCGCACGAACCCCGCGATACGGTTTCACTTCCAAAAAACTTCTGCTTGTTTTGAATCTGGCTTAACTTGTTGATGATATCGATCTGCATGGCGGCAATCAGGATGCACCAAACACCACAGTACAATCTCGTCATCCGCGATTAGCATCTTTGTGCTCACGTATCAAAGGCCGGGGTGAACGAAAGGAGGGCGGTCACTCCTGAGACAGTTTCGCAAAAATTTTTTCCAGCTTTGCTGCAAGTTCCGGCAAGTTAGCAGTCTCGATGTGGAACTGATCATGCAGCGTGGAGAGTATTGCGCCGGGCGACAGTAACTCTGTTTTCTCGTGCGGCTTGTTCAGGTAATAACGTGTGTAGTGCTGATTCTGCAATGCATGACGGCCGTCTGTATCGACGCGTGCTGCAATCAGATTGTTCACAAAACGCGACTGCGGATGTGTTGCGACAAACCAGTTGGCCATCTCGTAGTCAGGCTGAGTTTGCGAATCAAGCGTAAAAGTAAACATGTCCTGCCAGACATCGTTTAGCTGCACACTGAGTGAGTAATCCTGTTCCTTCTGCTGGATGCGGAACGCTTCGTGAGAGGTCGCCTGGGTTGCATCAGTGTTGATGAGCAGCGGACATGGCAATGTGAGACCACCAAACCCCACATCAGCCAGATACTGTGTTTCGTTGAGCGTTACGAGCAGCACCATATGTGTACGTGGCATAACAACGTCGGGAGCGAGCATCCAGTTTACGCGCGCTGCAAGGCCCTTCACTGCGAATCCAAGTGTGGTCAGTACATGGCCAAGTAGCAGGTTGTGTTCAAAGCAGTAGCCTCCACGCTTCTGGAAAACTAATTTCTGCATCAATTCATCTTTAGTCAGTACGACTGGCAGGGAGAGAAATGGATTTAGATTTTCAAATGGAATCGTGAGCGCATGCTGTCGATGAATATTTTCTAAAGTCGATAGCGTGGCGTGTTCAGCCGTCGCGCAATCAATGCGCTGAAAATATTGCTGTAACTCATGTTTGTTAAGTTGTTGGAACGGCATGTCGTGCTCAACTGTTAATTGCGACTGATGTTATTCAATCAGGTCTTGCGCGCTGTCTCCAGCGAAAATCGGCAGCTGCCGAATTCTCCCGGGTTTTTAGCGGTTAAGTGGGTTAGCGAAAGTTAACGCCTCACTCCGCGCCAGGCATTGCTACAGTCTTAAGTCACAAATATCGGTGCAATTTTTCTACCGCAAATATTTTTTACGTAAGGCCCGCGTGCTGTCAGCAACCTTGGGCCGCCAAAATTCGCGATGAAAACTGATGCTCCACAAAAATAATGAAATCGAAAGCAGTTCCCGATGCAAAACTCATCGGGAGTGCTCCCTCGTTTTTTTAAGCTGCCATACTTTCAACTACTGCCTGATCATTTCTGATCAGATATTCGAAAGCGCCTAACGCTGCATTGGCACCATCACCCATCGCAATGATGATTTGCTTAAACGCGACATCACTGACGTCACCTGCTGCGAACAGCCCCGGTATACTTGTTTCACCTTTACGGTCCGTAACCACTTCACCAAATTTATTAAGCTCGACCAGATCCTTCACGGGATCGCTGTTTGGAACGAGGCCAATCTGCACGAATACCCCGGCCAATGGCAGACTATGTTCGTTACCAGTGTTGCGATCCACATAGCGCAATTGATGTACCCTTGTACCATCGCCGTCGATGGCTTTAGTCTGCGCATCAGTCACGATCATGATGTTCGACATGCTGCGTGCTTTTTGCACCAGCACGTTGTCCGCCTTCAACGTCGAAGCGAACTCCAGCACGGTAACGTGTTCCACTATGCCGGCAAGATCTATCGCAGCTTCGATACCGGAATTGCCGCCACCAATTACTGCAACTTTCTTGCCTTTAAATAATGGTCCATCACAGTGCGGGCAATAGGCGACACCATTACCTTTGTATTCCTGTTCGCCGGGAACATTGATCTGGCGCCAACGCGCACCAGTGGCCAGAATGACACTTTTGCTGCGCAGTGACGCACCGCTTTCAAGCTGGATTTCAAATAAACCATGGGCGTCCTTGTCGACGATCTTGCGCGCACGCTGGCTATTCATGATGTCAACATCATAAGTCTTCACGTGTTCTTCAAGGCTAGCAACCAGTCGCGGCCCTTCGGTTGCTTTAACAGAAATGAAGTTTTCTATACCTAAGGTATCGAGTACCTGGCCACCGAAGTTTTCTGCAACGATACCCGTGCGTAGTCCTTTACGAGCCGCATAGATTGCCGCAGAGGCGCCAGCCGGCCCACCACCAACGATGAGCATATCGAAGGGCTTTTTACTGGCTAACACCATAGCGCCGAGTTTGTCGGCGTTGCTGTCGAGCTTTCGCAAGATGTCGGTGATGCTGACACGGCCCTGCGAAAATTGTTTGCCGTTCAAAAAAACAGTCGGAACAGCCAGGATGTTGTGGCGGCTAATGTCGTCCTGAAACAACGCGCCATCGATCATCACAGTGCGCACTCCAGGGTTGAGCGCAGCCATCATATTCAGTGCTTGCACGACATCAGGGCAAGTCTGGCAACTCAGTGAGACGTAAATTTCAAAATTGTAAGCGCCTGGCAGATTGCGAACCTGTGCCTGGGTCTCCGGTTCAAGTTTTAACGGATGGCCACCCGTATGCAAAAGGGCCAGCACCAGGGACGTAAATTCGTGTCCGGTGGGCAGACCCGCAAAACTGATCTTCGTATCGCGTTCGGCAGAAATGATTTCAAGGACTGGTGCGCGGGATGCTGTTCCGGCTTGTGCCGCAAGCGTGACTTTCGCCGACAACGAAGCAAGGTCATTTGCGAGTTCTTGCAACAGTCGGCTCTCTTCGCGTCCATCAAGCGTCAGTTGCAGCTGGACACTGCCGGGCATCTGTTCCAGCAAACCTTTCAGCTGTTGTTTCATGTTCACGTCTAACATCAGAATTCTCCATGGCTACGCCGGGTTTCGGCGCGCATTTTTTATGCATTTATTGCAATCATGCCGGTTGCGAAATTTTGTTTCTGGCCGGCACGATTGTTTGCGACCTTATATTTTTCCAACCAGATCCAGCGATGGTGTAAGTGTTTTTTCACCGGGTTTCCAGGCAGCAGGGCAGACTTCACCGTCATGCTCTGCGACGTATTGCGCAGCCTGGATTTTGCGGATCAACTCTTGTGCAGAACGGCCAATGCCCAGGTCATGAACTTCCATCACCTTGATCTGGCCTTCGGGGTTGATCACAAACGTGCCGCGCAGTGCGAGCCCTTCTTCTTCGATCATCACACCAAAGTTGCGCGAAATACGTCCGGTTGGATCAGCGATCATCGGGAAGCCGATTTTCTTGATCGCCGGCGAATGGTCGTGCCAGGCTTTGTGCGTGAAATGGGTATCGGTTGATACCGAATAAATTTCCACGCCGAGTTTTTTGAACTCTGTGTAATGGTCCGCGAGATCTTCCAGTTCGGTCGGACACACGAACGTGAAATCTGCAGGATAAAAGAACACGACGTTCCACTTGCCCTTGAGATTTGCTTCCGTAACTTTGACGTCTTTGCCGTTGTGATAGGCAGTGGCGGAAAAAGGCAGTACTTGCGAATTGATTAACGAGGTGGTCATAACATTGCTCCTGTAGAGGAACCGGCTGGTTCCTGTTTTGTTGATACGGAGCGAATGCTAAGGGGTATATGGGGGATAGAAAAAATCGGTTGTTTTTATAGTTGTAATAGGAACGCTCTATGAATTCTCAATGGAGCGTCTGAAGGAATGTATCCAACGCGAGGCCTGCGTGGTCACAAGACTTTGACTGATCCGATCAGTCGCGAACCCGCTTCCTGACCTGAATGTTCAGTACTTCCACGACGACTGAAAATGCCATCGCAAAATAGATATAACCCTTGGGAACATGCACATCAAACCCTTCGACAAGCAAAGTCAGTCCTATCATCATCAGAAATGAAAGGGCAAGCATCTTGATCGTTGGATGTTTATCAATGAAATTGCCAATACTACGGGCAGAAAACAGCATAACGCCCACAGCACCGACAATCGCTATAACCATAATCTCAAGATCTTGCACTAGTCCGACTGCGGTAATCACGGAGTCGAGTGAAAACACGATGTCGAGAATGCCGATCTGAACGATGGTCGACAGCATAGTGTCAGAAGCTTTCGCATTGACGGGACCTTCTTCCCCTTCAATGATCGCGTGAATTTCCTTCGTTGATTTAAATATCAGGAACAGGCCGCCGACAATCAACACAACATCGCGTCCTGATATTTCCTGACCAAGAACGGTAAACCACGGCTCGACCAAACCAATAATCCACGACAGGCTGAATAACAAAGCAAGACGGCTCAGCATTGCAAAGCCCAAGCCCAGTCTGCGCGCAAGATCTCGCTCTTGTGGCGGCAGACGACCCACGAGAATCGAGATAAAGATGATGTTGTCTATGCCCAGAACGATCTCAAGGGCGAGCAGAGTGGTGAGAGCAATCCATGCTTCGGGACTGGTAATCCATTCAAACATTGTGAACCCGGATGTCAGTTAAGAAAGACTATAACTGGAGTATCGATCAGTATGATGCAGAAAATATGATCGATAAGGCTGTCGGGATGATCGGGGAAGTGAATTGTTTTTTCAATCCGCAACAACGTTTTTAAAAGTGCCCATACCCTCCAGCGAAAATTAATCAGATTGCTCAAGGCACAGCTTCAACCAATGTTCGATCGCCGCGCTTTTGTATTTATGTTTATGGATGATCAGGTAAAAGCTTCGTGAAAAGTCCCTGTCGCGCGCTTGCAGAGGAACCAGGGTGTCTTGTGCAAAAGCGGTTTCAAGCGTGAGACGCGATAAACATCCAAGGCCCATCCCGGCTTTGACAGCTTGCATGATGGCTTCGGTATGCTGCAGTTCCAGCTCGATATGTAATTGCGGCAGCAAATCGTGCATCACTCTATCGAAGGTTTGGCGTGTTCCTGAGCCAGCTTCGCGAACGATCCAGCGCGCTTCGACGAGATCGGCGCGAGTGAGCCATTTTTTGCGGGTAAATGGATGATCCTTGCTACAGAAGATTACGAGGCTGTCATCGCGCCAGCGGGTTATTTCCAGGGTAGGGTTGTTGATTTCACCCTCGATAAGCCCAATATCGAGTTCGAAGTTGGCCACTTTGTTGCTGATAAGCTCGGTGTTGCCGACATCAAGACTGATGTGGCTATCAGGGAACTGGCGGCGATATTTTTCGAGCAGCGGCACACACAAAGAGTTGCCGATGCTGAGCGTCGCTCCGACTTTGATTGCACCAATGCCCTGATGAACACTGAGGGTTTGTTCAAGCTCGGCCGCGCGGCTCATAAGTTCTTCTGCTCTTGGCTGCAACAAGCGACCGAAGTCGTTTAACTGCAGGCGTTTCCCGACCCTGTCGAACAGGCGGATGCCAAATTGATGTTCAAGCTCCTTGAGTGCATCACTCGCAGCCGATTGCGACATGGACAGTGCGCTGGCTGCCTTGCTCAGGTTTTCCTGGCTGGCGGTGGCGAGAAAAACTTCAAGCTGGCGAAAAGTGAATTTCATATTCGGTTTAACCGGATAGATAATTATGTATAAACGATTATACCTATTAAGCAGGATGGCATTACAATGTGCGACTTTATTTTAGTGGGGCCAAGCCATGAGCAGTAAGTATCAACACGAAAAAGTCACCAGCGTGCATCACTGGAACGATACCCTGTTCAGTTTTACCACTACACGTGATCCGGGTTTTCGCTACAAGAATGGTTTCTTCACCATGATTGGTATCGAAGTGAATGATCGTCCGCTCGTGCGTGCCTACAGCATGGTCAGCGCGAATTACGAAGAGCAGTTGGAGTTTTTCAGCATCAAGGTGCAGGACGGCGCACTTACTTCAAAGCTGCAACATCTGAAGGTCGGCGACACCTTGCTCGTTGGCGCCAAACCTACCGGCACTCTGGTTGCAGAAAACCTGCTGCCAGGAAAACACCTCTACCTGTTTGGCACAGGTACCGGACTTGCTCCGTTCATGAGCATCATCAAGGATCCGGAAGTTTACGAACTCTACGAAAAAATTATCCTGGTTCACGGCGTCCGTATTGTCAGTGAGCTGGCGTACGAGGATTTCATCACCAACGAATTGCCGAATAACGAATTTTTTGGGGACATCATCCGCGAAAAGTTAATTTATTACCCAACCGTAACACGCGAGCCTTTCCGAAATACCGGGCGCATCACCGACCTTATTCTTTCCGGCAAACTGTTTCGCGATGTAGGTTTGCCTGTAGCAAATCTTGATGATGACCGCTTCATGTTGTGCGGCAGTCCCTCCATGTTGAAGGACACATGCAAAATCCTGAACCAGCTTGGTTTCCAGGAAGCGCGTAACGGGAATCAAGGCCACTATGTCATCGAAAGAGCCTTTGTAGAGTAGGGTTTTTCACTCGTTATAGAGCAGTGTGGGTCCCCGGGTTTTCTCTGGTTGAAATGTTGTGTATTGGAGTAGAATCCGCGGGCTTTCGAGCCTGACGGCACTTCTATCAATCCCGCATTTCTGTGAGGTCACTATGTCGCTATCCATGTACTCATCATCTGTTCCCGTATTTTTGCACTACCTGAAAAACCTGTCATTGCTGCTGAAAAAAGGCGCAGAGTTCGCAGTAGAAAAGAAAGTTGATGAGAAAGTGCTGACAGGATCGCGACTTTATCCTGACATGTTTCCGCTGTCTCGCCAGGTACAGATTGCGTGTGACGTTGCCAAAGGTTGTGGCGCTCGTCTTGCTGGTGTCGAAGTGCCGAAATATGAAGACAACGAAGTAACTTTCGGCGAACTTCAGGCTCGCATTGAAAAAACCGTAAATTTTCTCAACACATTATCTGCGGGTCAGATCGATGGCTCTGAACAGAAACAGATCAAATTGCAGGCTGGTCCACGTGAGCTGGAGTTTGTAGGCGATTTCTTTTTGCGCAACTGGGCGCTCCCCAACGTGTTCTTCCATATCACCACTACCTACAACATTCTGCGCCACAATGGCGTACCTGTAGGCAAGATGGATTATCTCGGCTAAGAATTTTTAAAAAAATCGGGTATAAAAAAAGGGCTGCAATTGCAGCCCTTTTCTTTTCCAGTACGAACATTCAACTTAGAAGTTGTAGTTCAGGCTCAACTGGTATCTTCTACCGTATACGTCAAACACGTTGCTGATAGACTGCATTCCGCCACGCTGGTTTTCGTTAGCGATAACAGGAGGCAATCGGTCAAACACGTTGCTGATGTTAATACTGGTTGTCCAGTTACCACCATTGCTGGTTTCACCGCGATAGCTCAGCACCAGGTTAGCGACAGTCTGGGAAGCAGTAGTGTTGTCATCGACTTCAATACCTTCTCTCCAGAATGCTGCACCTGCTGGTCCGATGATGGTGCTGTCATAATAACGGCCGATCAGGCTCACGCCGAAGTTGCCGAAGTTATAACCAGCAATTGCGGTAGCGGTCCATTCTGGGCTCGTCAGGCTGCCCAGATCGTCACGATAGGTCGTGGTTGTCACTGAGTTCTCGAGCAGATGGCCAGCGAAGAGTCTGAAGTTCAGGTCTTCAGACAAATCCGCCAGGAAGTCTGGCTCCATGGTGTAGCGGGCCTCAATATCCACACCGGAGGTGCGAGCGGCAGCCACGTTCAGGTTGAGGTTCAAGACGCGGTCCACTTGATTGTTGACCGTATTACGCGTGACCAGACTGCAAAGTGCCGCATCACCCTTGAGGCAATCCTCAACGATACGTTGTCCGCCAAGCGCACCGACGCGACCATCTACTTCAATCTCATACCAGTCGGCAGAAACCTGGAAGCCATCAATCCATGAAGCGAAAGTAGGCGCGTACACCACACCAGCGGTGAGTGTGTCAGCTTCTTCTGGTTTAAGGGTCGGGTTACCACCACTTAACTGGGTAATGGTGTAGGTCTGGCCGGTCAATGGATCGTTAAGGGTTAAACCACCACCACCGGATTCAAACTGCTCACCGAACGTTGGTTCACGCACGTCGCGTGACTTGGTTACGCGTAAACGCAGATCTTCAATCACTTGCACTTCCGCGCCGATTTTCCAGCTATCAATCTTGCCGCTGTGTGAATAATCTGACTGACGGAACGCGAAGTTGGTATCAACACGTTGATTGCCAGAACCGGATTCCCAGATTGGTACGTTCAACTCGCTGAACCATTCCCATACATCGAATTCCCCAGTCGCCCATGAGGTGGCGGAGAACGGGTTAAGGGAGCGGTTACCTGAGATCAAACCGCTGGACATACCACGAATGCCGAGAGCAGGAGCCATTGCAGGCGAGCGCTCGAATTCGACAGGGCGGCTGAACTGATTGAACCATTCTTCACGGTAAGTCAGACCACCTGCGAAAGACACCGGGCCTGCGCCCCAGCCTTCATACAGCTCGCCAGTGAGCAGAAGCTCGGCGAAGTGTTGATCCAGATCGCGAATACCTTTCTTGTCGTGGGCGATGTAATCAGCTGCTTCCTGGGTAGCGTTGCCTACACCGAACACATTCATCGGTACGCAATCACGTATGGATTCTTCCGGAGTTGCCAGAATATTGTCTACAGTGCGGAGGCCGTCGGGGTAAGCAATTACGTTTGTGGTCGCAACTGTTCTGCCGAGCGCGGCGCCAGCTGCTTGCAGCTGTGCCGGGGTAGGATTAACGCGCTGAACGTTACAAACGATGGCGCCGGTTTTTGGATCACGAACTGCATCCATGGACAGGTACCAATGGTCGAGACGTGCGATGTTTTCAGCTTCGGAAGTCAACTTCGATTCGCCATATTGGTAAGTACCGCGCAGCGTCCACTCGTTAGGCAACTCGGATTCGAAGCCGGCGGTGCTGGACCACATCTGGCTGATGTTGGAATCGTTACGTCCCTCATAAAAGTTGGTGATGCCTGGACCACGCAGCTGACCGAGTTTATCGATACGCAGCGAGGTAAGACCAAGACGATCCATTTCTGCAGCGAGGTCATTCGGCAGGAAGGCGTTATCGCGATAAACAGTACCGAAGTAGGAGTTGGTGCCCATCTCGGGATTGCCGCGACGGCCGCTGGTGTTGGACTCGGTGCGACCCGCCATGATCTGCGCAAAAATATTGGTGCTGTCAGTGATATCGTATTTGATCGCGCTGAAAGCTGAACGCTGAACAACTTCGTTACCCTGAACTCCGCCATCGAAAGCCGCCTCAGAGATGGCCGCTTCCGGACCACCTGCTTGCAAGCCGTTGCTACCGGTACCTACACGATTCCGATAGTCACCAGCGATGAAAGGACGCATGGCAGAACCGTCGTCAGTAAAGGTAGAGCCCTGATATTTGAACTGGCTTGCGATGGTTGCCGCAGTGCCGGCGGGTACTGTCACGATTCCGGCCGCGTTCTGGGTAGCGTGGTGCACATGAGGGACTGTGAGGCGCTGTGGTATGCCGGGGGTGGCGGTAGCCGATACCCAGGCAGGGTTGATAACCCAGCCGACGCTATTCCAGTTGTCGAGATCCTGGGGATCACGGTAGATCTGGTTGATATGACGTGCTTCTACGGACCCAATGACATGCAAGTTATCACCAATTTGTTTGCCGCCAGCTACTGAGAAATTCCAGTTTTCGCCGTCGCCCTGCTCAGTGATACCGGTCGATACACTGGATTTAAAACCTTCAAACTCGCGATTAAGTACAAAGTTTACGACACCAGCCAGAGCATCGGCGCCGTATGCAGCTGAAGCACCACCAGTTACCACGTCTACGTTGCGTATGAGTGCGGTTGGGAAGTTGTCAACGTTCACTGTGCTGGCACGGTCGGCAGGTACTACACGCGAGCCGTCAAAGAGTACCAGCGTGCGTTGTTTTCCCATGTTACGCAGGTTCAGGTAGCTACCTGCTGCGTCGCCAAACAGAGTTGCACCGCCGCGCTGGGCTGTTTGGGTGTTAAGGAATTGCGGAAGGTTATCGAGCTGCTCTGATACTGATGAAGCGGGATCAAAGTTTTGCATTTCTGCGGTTGTCACCGCAGTGACTGGTGTAGGTTGCACCATTCCGTCGGTGGTACGGATACGGGTTCCCGTGATTTGTATCTCTTCAAGTTCTTCGGCTGCCTGTACAACGTTGCCGGCGAATAAAGCCGACGCGATGGATAAAGCAAGCGCGCTGAACCTGTATGGTCTGTGTATTGCAGGTTTCATGAATTTTCCCCTTGTATGTTTTTTGATAGAACTTTGTGGTGTTTTACAAAGCAAGCGGGAATATACGAATGGGCGTCGAAATGTAAAGCAGAATTTGTGCTTGATCCGAACCGCTTGGTTCGGTAAACATCGATGAATTTGAAAGAAAAAAGGAAGTCGAAACAAAAAAAAGGCTGCACTTGTGTGCAGCCTTTTGTTATGGAACAAGAATGCCTGAATTTCTAATCAAATGATGATTAGAAATTGTAGTTCAGGCTTAACTGATATCGTCTTCCATACACGTCAAATACGTTGCTCGGGTTCTGCTGACCTCCGCGGGTATTTTGTGTGGCAACTACGGGTGGATCTTTATCGAACACGTTGTTGATGTTCAGGCTTGCTACCCAGTTAGCGGCGGTCGAGGTTTCGCCGCGATAACTCAACACAACGCTATTTACCGTTTGTGAAGCGATCGTCGCATCATCCACGTCCGCGCCGTCGACCCACAACACACCAAAGCCATTGGTATAGGTAGTGCTGTCGTAATAACGGGTTATCCAGTTAATACCCACATCACCGATGTTGTAGCCAAATGTTGCGGTGGCATTCCATTCGGGGCTGTTGAGACTGCCTGTGTCATCACGATAAGTAGTCGTGGTGACCGAGTTCTCCAACATCTTGTTCGCGAACAGACGTACGGTGATATCTTCTGATTCTGCGCTGAAGAAATCGGGTTCTATCGCATAGCGCAGTTCAAAATCTACACCGCGCGTTACACCTGCCGCAGCATTAACCTGGCGATCTTCGACGCGCTCCAGAATGTTAGTGGTAGGGTTTCGCACGAGCTGGCTACAAAACGCGGGGCTTTTGCCATTGATACACTCATCCACGAGACGCTGCGCACCAAGCGGGGTAATACGGTCAGTTACGTCGATATCATAGTAGTCTGCAGAAATCTGGAAACCATCAACCCAGCTCGCAAACGTTGGCGCGTACACGAAGCCAACAGTCAGTGTGTCGGCTTCCTCTGGTGTCAGGTTTGGGTTGCCATAAGTCAAAAGCGTAATCGTCTGGTTATTGATACCCATAAGTGGATCGTTAACCTGGCCGCCACCGCCGCCTGCTTCGAACTGTTCCTGGAACGTAGGTTCCCTAACGTCGAGAGATTGCGTGAGACGTAAGCGCAGGTCTTCGAATACCTGTAGTTCCAGGCCAGCTTTCCAACTGTCCACCTTGCCGCTATGTGAGTAATCGGACTTGCGGTAAGCAAAGTTGCCATCGATACGCTGATTGCCGCTGCCGGATTCCCAGAAGGGCACGTTCAACTCCGAGAACCATTCCCAGACATCGAACTCACCGGTTGCCCATGATGTGGCAGAGAACTGATGCACTGAACGGTTGCCCTCACTGATCTGCGAAGGAATACCACGGATACCGACTTCAGGAGCATTCAAGGTAGTGCGCTCCATTGAAATCGGTCTCGTCATTTGGTTGAACCACTCTTCGCGATAGGTCAAGCCAGCCGCAAAGCCCAATGCGCCTGCACCCCAACCTTCATGTAGTTCGCCCGTCAGCAGTAATTCAGCGAAATGTTGATCAAGGTCGCGGATACCTTTTTTGTTGTCACTCAAGACGTAGGCGTCGGCTTCTTCGGATACATTGCCGAGACCAAATACGTTCATCGGCGAGCAATCACGGATTGAGCGCTCTGGTGTTACCAGGATGTTATCTATCGGGATTTTGCCAGAAGGATATTCGGTCACTCGGGTTGTTAAAACACTTTTGCCTGCGGCGGCGGTTTTTAATTCTGCAATGCTCGGATTGCGCAGCTGCACGTTGCAAACGATCGCGCCGGTTTTAGGATCACGCACTGCATCCATAGCCATGAACCAATGGTCGACGCGAATAATTCCTTCCGCCTCGCTGGTCAGTTTTGATTCGCCGTATTGATAGTTACCGCGTAGTGACCAATCATTTGCAAAGGTGTGGTCGAAGCCGGTAGTTGCGGACCACATTTGAGCGATGTCAGCGTTGTCTCGATCATCGTAGAAGTTGTTATTTCTGCCAGTGCGAACTTGGCCTATCTTGGCAAAATTCACCTGGGCGAGACCAAGGCGGTCCATCTCGGCGGCAAGCTCAGGTGGCAGGAACGCGTTTTCACGGAAGACAGTGGCGGTATAAATCGCGCCCATTTCTGGATTGCCGCGACGATTGTAGCCATTCGATTCGGTGCGCCCTAACATGATCTGGCCGAACAACTGGGTTGAATCGCTGAGGTCGTATTTGAAACCGCCAAATCCGGAATGTTGAATAACTTCGTTGCCCACCAAACCGCCGCCGCCGTCGAAGGCCGCTTCAGAAAGCGCAGCTTCTGGACCACCGGCCTGCATACCATTGCCACCTGCAGCAGGATTGCGAACGTCGCCAAGTACGAACGGACGCATCGCCTTACCATCATCGGTAAATGTGTAATTCTGGAATTTGAACTGGCTACCAAGTGCTCCTGAAACACTCACCATGCCAGCGGGATTCTGGTTCGCGTGATGCACGTGGGGCAAGGTCAGGCGCTGTGGATTGGTGCCGCGCGGATCTGATGATTTATAGGCCGGGTTGATCACCCAGCCGATGCTGTTCCAGTTTTCCAGTTCCTGAGGATCGCGTTTGATTTCGTCGATATCGCGATGCTCGAGTGAACCGATCAAATGCAAACGATCACCAATCTGCTTGCCACCGGCTACACTGAAGTTCCAGTTTTTGCCGTCACCCATTTCTGTCATGCCGGTGGAAATGGTGGATTTGAAACCTTCGAAGTCGCGATCAAGTACGAAGTTGACCACACCCGCCATCGCGTCAGCGCCATAAGCTGCAGAAGCGCCGCCCGTTACGACGTCAACGCTGCGGATTAATGCGGTAGGAAAGTTGTCTACGTTTGGCACACCTGCGCGGTCAGCAGGCACGATGCGTGAGCCATCAAACAATACCAGCGTACGTTGTTTACCCATATTACGCAGATTGAGGTAACTGCCTGCTGCATCACCAAACAGGGTGCCACCGCCACGTTGTGCGGTTTGCGTGTTGAGGAATTGTGGAAGGTTGTCGAGCTGTTCTGATACCGATGAAGCCGGATCAAAGTCACGCATTTCTGCAGCAGTCACCGCGGTGACTGGTGTAGGTTGGACCATGCCGTCCGTTGTGCGGATACGTGTACCTGTGATCTGTATTTCTTCAAGTGCTTCGTCCTGGGCTTGTGCGCCAGTTGCGACGAGCATTGCGGCGGCTATAGAAAAAGCGAGCGTGTTGGTTTTAAAACGCCAATGATGTGCGGATTTCATAGAGATACCCCCCCGGGTAATGAGATTACTTCGTTTAGGTTTAGTAGGAGTTTTTAATACTTCTTTGAAGGCTTTCTTACGGTACTTTCTCGAGCACTACTCGAGCACTACTCGAGCACT
>JAZKES010000167.1:15630-24226 GCA_040386995.1 Pseudomonadota bacterium
CTCGAGCACTACTCGAGCACTACTCGAGCACTTATCGAGTACTTCTTCATTCTTTCTTTTGTTCGTTCTTAAGTACCGTGTTCGATGTACTGCAGCGCCATACAGATTCCCCAAACTGACAGCGGCTCTTTGATACAACAAACATTAAAGTAAAGTAAAGAGGAATATGGAAATATTATGGATTTTCAATTCCAGTAGTGGTGGAGCAATACGCTAGTCGACGAACTCAAAATAACTGAACATGCGATACACTGCCCAAGTGTAACGTCCTGTATGAGGAAGAGATTTTGTCGTTGCTGATTACTATTGGTGTGCTGTTCGTACTGCTTGGTCTGGTGTTTGGCTGGTTGGCCTTTTTTCGGGTTCAGACTCTCGAACGTCAACTGGAGGCACTCAAGCTCGACGTAAAGAAAATACGTTCCGCACAACTGAACGACAAATCTCCCGACACCAGCGAAAACCTCGCAGTAAACGCTTCTAGCGCACAACAAAGACCAGCCGCTCCTGAAGAAAATGCCGCAAGCAACGATGTAGCGGTTACCAATACGATTCCTGCCAAATCACGTCCCGATGTTGTTTACATAAAACCTCGCACGCGGACTCCCAGGACAACTTCATCTGGCCAGACTGATCAGTTAGCCGCCGGCATGAAAATGCTCAAAGACAACTGGATGAGCTGGCTCGGCGGCATATGCGTCGGGTTCGCGGGAATATTTCTGGCGCGCTACTCCATAGAACAAGGCTTGCTTGGGCCAGCGGCGCGCATCGTTATTGGTTTGATCAGCGGAGTGGGAATGCATGTTGGTGCGTTATGGTTGCATCGCAGTCGCGGCGCACATTCAGCACTGGCGGCGTTGGCAGCGGGCGGCAGCATTACGCTATTTGCGGCGCTGTTATCCGCATTACATATGTACCAGCTGATCTCGCCACTTGTCACTTTTGTGCTGCTGGCTATTGTTGCACTTGCAACGATGTGGCTGGCGCTATTGCATGGACCGATACTTGCCGCTCTTGGCATTCTAGGCGCCTACACGCTGCCGATAATGATCGGCGGCAACAACGACAGTGCCAACTCAGTATTGTTATACGTGTTGCTGGTCAGTGCCGCTGGATTGTATCTACTGCGCTACATTGAACGTCTATGGTTATGGGCGGGCGTACTCACAGGTGGCGTGGTCTGGTGGTTGCTGACGCTCGCAACAGATTCTGTTGATCCGACGCGTGGCTGGTATATGTATCTGCTCACCTGGATCATGTTTGCAATTCCGTATCGCGACTGGCTGCTGCAGGTCAGGAGTCGGGAAGAGCACAGCAGTGGGCCGATTTCGCGTTATTGGTCGTGTACTGAAATGCGCGAAAAATTTGGTTCATTCGCGTTGGCTATTCTTATTACGGCCAGTGTGATCTCGTTGCTGCTCGCACGTTTCGACAGTCAGATTTTTATGCAATGGGCGCCATTCACAATCGTAGTGTTGCGTCTCGCAGGTATGCGTTTGCACTTGACGTTGCATGCGTGGGCGTTGCTGCTACTGCAAATCTGCGCATGGCTCGCACAGTATTTCCTGGGTGTTGGAACATTACCTACTGGTGCTGAGTGGCAAGCAGATTTCTATTGGTACTGCGTGGGCAGTTGCGTGTTGTATTCCGGGTTTGCGCTGATTAATTCCCGGCTTGGTGACTGGAAACCGTGGCTACCAATGGCCTTGCTGGCGCCTGTCGGTTTCCTCGTGCTTGCGTGGATTGTAACGGGCGAAGAGGACATGTCTTTGCAATGGAGCTTGCTTGCGGTAGTGCTTGGTGCGGCTTATGCAGTGCTTGCATGGCGAGCAGTTCGAGAAAAACACTCCGCACTTGCAACCGCCTGGTTTTTTATTGCGGCACACTTTGCATATGCGCTTGCAGTTGCAATGTATTTACGAGAAGCAACTCTCACGCTCGCGCTGGCGGCGCAACTCATCTCTATTGCCTGGGTTATCAGGAAATTCGATCTTGCAGTAATGGGATGGCTGCTCAAGTTAGTGGTAGCAGTGGTGTTATGCCGCCTCACGCTCAATCCATGGCTGTCGCAGTATCCGGCAGACGTGCACTGGTCACTATGGACATACGGTGGGGCCACTCTCTGTTGTTGGTTCGCGAGTCGCCAGTTGTTCAACTTTGCAAAATTACAGGATTGGACGCAGGGTGCGTTTATCCATTTGTTCGCACTGACGGTGCTCGCCGAACTTCGTTACTGGTTGTACGACGGCAACGTATTCGCCCTGGAATACACGGCGATTGAAGCGGGCCTGGATGTTGCTGTCTTCGGCACGCTCGGATTGATCTATCACTGGCGCGAACGTTTCACGAGCCACCTCGCGTGGCTCTATCGAATATATGCCGCACTCTTGCTGGGTTTCGCGTTATACAGTTACGGAACAATTCTATTTGCCACCTTGAGCAGCAGCTTCTGGATAACCAGTAAGGTCAGCGCCACATTTTTCTTTAACAGTATCTGGTTGTTGTTCGCGGTCCCGGTTGTTGTGGCGATCGCGAGTTACCGCTTGTATTTACCGGGAACCAGAAAACTTGCGCTCGGTGTAGCACTGTTGGGTGGCTTTGTATTCGTTAATCTGGAAATCAGGCATTTTTGGCTGCAGAGTATCTCACTGCAGATTCCCGCCTTTGATGCGGAGCTCTACACGTATTCTGCCGTATGGCTGCTGGTTGCGATCGTCGCAATTTTGAGCGGAGCACGGCGCACGAATAAGCAGTGGTATCAGGCCGGCCTTGGCCTGTTACTTCTTGTTGTGCTCAAACTGTTCCTGGTTGACATGTCGGACCTGCAGGGCTTGCTTCGCGTGGCTTCGTTCCTGGGTATGGGACTTGGGCTACTGGGCATCGCCTATCTTCACAAACGTTTGCAGTTTGGCGATCAAGACGTTCGTTCAGCCACCCAGTAGAAAGATCAGGACAGGGATATAAATAAGCCCCGCGAGGATCGATATCGAAACAGCACTCGCGCTAAGTTCCACATCGAGTTTGGCTAGCGAAGAATAGGTTAATGCGTTAAATCCGATGGGCCCAGCGCAGCACAGCACTATCACTGCGTAGGTGGTGCCTTCAAGTCCGAGTAGTGTTGCGAGCAACATGCCCACTGCTGAACCCAGGCCAAGGCGTATTACCGCAATGCCAAGTGCGACGGGCAAGTTGGCGATTTTTAACGAGAAGAAAATACCAAGTGCGATGAGAATCAGTGGGCCTGTCATCTGCGCGAGCGGAGCAATTACCGTGACGACAAGAGCAGGAATTTGCACACCACTTATCGCGAGCAATACAGACGACACCAATGACCACACGAGCGGTGATTTGAGAATGCGAACGAGCATGGTCCAGCGACTGTGTTGCTCGCCGCTATAGTTGAACGCAAGCGCATAAACGAATGTTGCCATCATGAGTGCGTTGCCGAAGTCGAACAGGATCGCATCGGCAAAACCATTCTGGCCGTAAATCGCAAGAATAAACGGGAACATGAAACTGTTATTGATAATCGCGGTGTTCACCAGCACGGTGCCGGTTGTACGACGATCAAAATGTTTGGCTTTCGCCCAGAGATATGCCGCGCCGAGACAGGCCAAGTTCACTGCCACGTTGATAAACGGAAGCAAGGCTTTTCCCGCACTGAAAGTGATGTTCGGAACGGAGGTAAAAATCAGCAGTGGCAGAGTGACAAAGAACACAAACCGCAGTAGAAAGTCGCCATGGGTTCTCTCCGCAATTCCGCAACGACGCACCAGTAGGCCAAGTCCAAAATAAATAAATATGGGGAGAAGCTGAAGCAGCATGTATTGTTATTCCTGAAATAAGTGTAGTGCCTGGCACATTCTGGGTAATTAACTAGTGTCCTGTAGAATGGCGGCAGAGTCGAGTAGCAAAGTTTGAATAAAGCTGACTACTCATCCCCCCGCGAGATCTACTGCAAGAATACTAAAATGGTTTCGGTCCAGTTACAGAGGTAGCATCCCGGTCTGCCGGACCTTTACCAGTTTGCATTACAATCCTGACACCAAAACCTCACACAAATTATAAGGAGGGGATGAATATGAAAAGACGTGATTTCATCAAGACGTCAGCTACTCTGGGCGCCGGTCTGGTAATAGGTTTTTACCAGCCATCCAGACGTGCCTTGGCTCAGCTTGGCGGTGCTGTGCCAGAGAGCTTCCCTCCCAATGCATTTGTGCGTATTGCGGCTGACAACACGGTAACTGTCATTTCCAAACATACTGAGATGGGGCAGGGTATTTACACCGGCCTTGCGACGATGCTTGCCGAAGAGCTCGATGCAGACTGGTCGCAAATACGAGTTGAAGCCGCGCCAGCGAATATCGAACTATATCGGCATTTCTTGCTGGGAATTCAGGGCACGGGTGGATCGATGAGTGTGCCAAATTCATGGATCCAGTACCGCACGGTTGGCGCTACGGCGCGAGCGATGCTGGTAGCAGCTGCAGCGAAAGAGTGGGGCGTGCCAGCAGAAACTATTTCAGTCGCGAAAGGTGTTGTCAGCCACGCGTCTGGCAAAACCGCCACGTTTGGTGAACTCAGCAACAAAGCTGCGATGCTGGAAGTGCCGCAGGATGTAGTCCTTAAAACGACGGAACAGTTCACGCTTATAGGTACACAGGTTGCCAAGGTTGACGTACGTGCAAAAGTCGATGGCACTGCGCAGTACACAATCGATGTGCGTCGCCCGAACATGCTCGTCGCGGTTGTGGCTCATTCACCGCGCTTCGGCGGCAAACTGGTTTCGTTTGATGATACCGCAACGCGCAAAATAAAAGGTGTTGTGGAAGTGGTGGAAATTCCGCGAGGTGTCGCAGTGTTGGCGACGACGACATTCGCCGCTATTCGTGGGCGTGATTTGCTCAAGACCGAATGGGATTTCTCCGCTGCTGAGAATCGCGGTATTGAAACCATCATCGCAGATTTTACGGCTTTGGCTGCGCAGCCTGGTCTGCCAGTGCAACAGGAAGGGGACAGTGCCGCCGTTCTCGCTGATAAAGCGACCAAGACCATTGAAGCAACCTACGTTTTTCCTTATCTCGCCCATGCGTGCATGGAGCCGCTCGATTGCACCATCGAATTGACTGGAGATCGCGCAGTGCTGCGCTCCGGTACACAGATGCAGTCTATTGAGCAGCAACGCGTAGCAGAAACTCTTGGTCTCCCGCTCGAAAACGTGACGGTGGAAACTTTATTTGCCGGGGGTGGCTTTGGACGGCGTGGCAATTTCGTACCTGATCTTGAGTGGGAAACCGCGACGATCATAAAAGCTACGGGCGGACGGTATCCGATTCGTCTGCAATACACGCGCGAAGATGATATGAGTGCTGGTTTTTATCGTCCTCTGTTCGTACATCGCATGCGTGCTGGTCTTAACGATAAAGGTGAAATCGTCGCGTGGGAAAATCGGCTGGTGGGACAGTCTTTCCTTGAAGGCACTATTTTTGGCTCATTGATCCAGAACGGCGTCGATCCAATTGCTATTGAAGGTGCATCCGAATTGCCTTATCACGTCCCCAACGTCAGTGTGGATTATCACATGGCGAAAGCAGGTATTCCGACATTGTCGTGGCGCTCTGTTGGACACACGCACACCGCTTTCTCCAAAGAGACCATGATGGATGAATTACTGCATGCGGCTGGTAAGGATCCGGTTGCTGGTCGTCTGGCACTCATGAAAGACGAGCGCTCCATGGCGGTCATACGCGCAGCTGCCGAACGTTATGGTTGGGGAAAAGAACCCGCAGCCGGACGCGGTATTGGCTTTGCATTCGCAGAGGCTTTCGGTGGCCGCGTTGCGCAGATCGCCGAGATAAGCCTGAATGATGCCGGCCAGATCAAAGTCGAGCGTGTGGTATGTGCAGTGGACTGCGGTATTGCCATCAATCCACAAATTATTGAAGCGCAAGTCGAGAGCGCCATCATGTATGGCTTGAGTGCTGCACTTTACGGACACATTCTGATCGAAGATGGGGAAGTCAAAACACGTAACTTCGATAGCTATCCGGTTATTCGTATGAGTCAGGCGCCGCAGATCGACGTGGTGATTATTCCGTCAACGGAGTCGCCTACGGGTATTGGTGAGCCAGCGACGCCAACTATCGCGCCAGCCGTTGCGAATGCTTATTTTCAGCTAACCGGAAAACGTGTCAGACGTTTGCCTTTCATTGAGGCCTGAACTGATGCAAGACTCGAGCGATATCACAGCCATCACTCAGCTGATAGTGCGTGAGAGAGAAAGTCGCGATCTTGGGTTCTGGAACAGGATGCGTGAATGTTTTCATCTTGATGCCAAGGTCAGTATCAGTTGGTTTCAAGGTAATGGTCATGACTTTGTTGCTGCATCAAAAGACATGGCGGCGCGTGGCATGTTTGCAAAACATCGATTGGGGCCCGTGCTGGTTACATTAAACGGCAACAGGGCTGTCGCGACCCTTTCGGGAATTATTGATGTGCCGACAACTATTGCGGATATGGAATTTACGCTGTCTGCACATTGTCTGATGTTATACCGTACAGAGAAACGAGACGGTACATGGCGACTCTCAAGTTTCGAATGTATTTATCGCAGGGATGAGTTCGTACCTTGCATACTGGGGCAAGCCGCCGAATTGCCCATCTCGCTACTTGCCCAGTTTCGGTCTTCTTATCGCAATCTTTCCTATGCTCTTCACCTGAAGGGTTATGCTGTTAACAACGAGCTGCCTGGTGAAGATCGCCCGGACACGGTGCGCAAAATATTGCAGGAGCATTTCAGTTGGGCCGGCTTACCGGTACCTGACTGAGTTCAGAATTTTTGCTGGGATCGAATGGCGAAGTGGAAAACATCCGGAACACCATCATCAAATGCGTATTTTTGTGGATGCCAGATAGCGAAGCTTTTGTTCTTGATGAATACGCTGGAGCGCTATTTCTTCAGAATTGTGAAGGTGAGATGGTAGATGGCGCAAAAGTTTAGTGGCATTAAGGATGGTAAATTCCAAGGGAGCTATCAACCCGGTACAAATCCGGGTTGATAGCTTCAAGCAGAGTTTTTAAAGCAATTATTTTTCGCCACTTTTACGCAGAATAAAATCCAGCACAGGACCCGACAGCGAATCGTCGCTGCTGCCAACGGCATAGGTTTCAGACATGTGGGAGTGTCCAACCAGATACAGGGTTTCCATCGGCTTTTGTGCAGCATTCATCGCATTCAGCAAGATGTTGAACTGTTCCTTATACTGATCCGCATCAAATTCCGCGTAGGTAGCAAGGATTGGAGTGTTGGTTTTCACCAAACCAGGCAGCGCATTACGTTCGGGGTAAAGGCTTACGTCAGCACCGTAATAGTTTTCCCACAGCGGAACGTCGCCCAAGGCATACGAGCCAGAAGTGAAAATTGCTCCAGTAATTTCCTCAGGCAAATCTTTCTTGGCGCGATCGGCCATGTAGTCGGCGACGTGTGATGCACCGGTAGATTTACCCCAGAAGAAAATGCGGTTCGGATCGCCACCATAAGTTGCGATGTTCTGTTTGATCCAGCTCACAACTGCGCTGAGGTCTTCGATGCCTGAAGGCCATTGGCTGTCCGGTGCATAACGATAGTTGATATTTACCGCTACGAGATCCTGAGAAGCTATCCAGTAAGACATGTTGTCGTAAAAAGGCGAAGTAGAGGCGCTTTTATTGCCGCCACCAAAACCGCCGCCGTGTACAAACACCACCACCGGCCGGTTGGCAGGCATGTCTTTCGCTGTAACCACATCCAGTACGTTACGCTCTGCCGGACCATATGACAGATCGCGGTTCATGTTCATGTCGGCAAAAATGTCACCGCTGAATAATGGGGTATAAAGAGCAGATACTGCTGGAATATTGTTGCCCAGGCCGATCTCTCGCAAGGTTGTGGCTATGGCTGGCGGTATCGCGTCTTTATTGCTTTCAACAACAGGATTTTCAAAGCTGGATGGAGTGGCCTGAGCTGCCGGGGCTGCTGCGGGCGGTGGGCTCTCAGCCGGCGCTGCTGCAGGTGGCGCTTCTTCTGAACAAGCAGATAAAACAACTATTGCCAGACTCAAGACCACCTTGAACAATCTGTCCTTATTTTTCATATTTGACCTGTGAAGTTAGTAGAATTTTGAATATTTATGGAGCGCCGGGAGTGTAGCAAAAGAAGGAATGGGAGCTGTATCACTTTCATAATGTGTGTTGGTGTATCGATTGTGAAATGGAAAATAATTCAAGCTCGGCAATAGAGTGGCAGTTGCTTAAAGTTACGTGCATGCCACACCTACTGGTCTCGCTTGTTAGCGTGGCTCAATGGTTGAGCTCGGAATATCTGTGATGATGTATCGCTGATATAGATCCCAAGTTGACAGTGATTAACTTGTGACCAATCAGACGAAGTGGATTTTTATGAAGTGGATTTTTATATAGTCGCGACAGTTGCAAAACAATTGAAATAGGTTTTGCTTTAGTAAGCCAAGTCCTTTATACTCCACATAGCTTGAATGTTCGTCTTAATATTTATGTACACCGTTTCGAAATCCTCTCTTTAGATCCTCGTCCCGTTTTCCAT
>JAZKES010000168.1:0-1051 GCA_040386995.1 Pseudomonadota bacterium
TGATGGCCGCATGCATCACGATCCACGCAATCATCGCGTAGAACAGCGCGATGAAATACGATCCATTTCAAAAGGTAGGCTGTTGAAATCTCAACTAAGGTAATTATTCTGTGGGCGTTGTTATTTGTCTTTCCTTCGACGATCACCCTTCTTTGATCTATCGTGCAGGTAGGTAACAGCTGTGAGCACCACAATAATAAAAAGAAATAACTCGACAATTAAAAGGTATGGATTGTTTCCAGAAATATTTCGAAGGATTTCCCGGCATTCTGAAGAAGCACAAATCGGTGCGCCTTTTTGTGCTAACGAATATGGGGAAGCCAAAATCAAAAATACAAAGATTATTCTCATTCCGCTATCCTCGATATGAACTGTCATGAGTAAACTCGTAATGCGCTTACAAGTTTCCTCACGTTGCCGCACCGCGCGTTGCAAAGTGCCGCCGCGCCAACACCATTGCTCCCACAACACACGCGATGAACACTGCGCCTTCGAGGCCAGCGGTCATGACCTGTGTGAGGATGCCGAATTTAACTTCGCCGAACAGTCCGCCGAGTACGTCGAGGCGCAGGCGCGACTCCGGAAAATTTTCGGCGAGCAGCGCGAGGCTGCCACCCATCAGTCGGCCGCCCATCAGTGGAATCAACATGCCGACGACACCGCCGGATATCGCGCCCGATATGACGCTGCGGCGCAGCATTTCTGGCGCTGCGCTGCGGCTACCGAACCAGAGTCCAGAACCGGCGGCTGCGCCGAGTAATAATCCTTCGAATGCGCCCGTGATGTCGCCCGGCGCCTGGCCGAACAGCAATTGAAAAGCATCCATGCCAAGCAGTTTCACGATGGCGCCTATGATGAGGCCACCGCAGGCTCCGCCCAGAACGTTACGCAGCCACGGGCGGGCTGATGAAAACTCTGCCGCCGCGATGCCGAACGCAACGCCAGCTGCACCGATTACACCGATCAGCGTCGTGATGCTTATCATCACAAGCAACACAGAGATTGCGCCCATGCCACTTTGCTGCGGTTGCGCGGCGCCGACGAAACCAAA
>JAZKES010000169.1:0-2629 GCA_040386995.1 Pseudomonadota bacterium
GAGCCTCAGGATTGGCGGCATTTAACTCATTCAGCATCGTCTGGTATTTAGAGCTAGCGTCATCGTCGTACAACTCCACCATTTTTTCCAATGAACTCCTGGCTTCTGCAATTCTGTTTGTTTTCACGAAGATTCCATGCCTTAGTTGGTGCCATGCTTCCTGGGGCTTTTCTCCGGCAAGCTCAAGTGTCCTTTCAATATAAGGCAAAGCCTCTTCATATTGCTGCAATTGGTAATGGGCCACTGCGAGCAAATACAGAGGACCGGGTCCTTCCCTGCCGGGAGTCGCCAGCCATCGCGACAGGGACTCAACCGCCTTTGGCCAATCTTCCATTCTGATATAGGTTTGCGCGATCGCGTAGGTTGTGGCCGTCCGTTCTGCCTCTGTCAAACCCTGCAGTGCCAAGTTTCTTTCCATTGCAGCCAAGGCTTCGGGATATCTCTCCAGGGTTGTGTATGCGTGTGCGGCTATTAGCCCTACTCGCGAGTTTTCATAGTTAGAAAGTTGTCCCTGTTCGATCTGCTGCCACAGCGGCTCGAGCGCAACCAGTGCCTCTTCCGGCTTGTTCTGGTTCATTAGCTCGACGGCATCCTTCAGGATTTTCGCAGTACGCTCTGATGTGGCAGTATTCGTGGCTGTTTGTTGTGTCGGCGCTGGCTCCGCCGCCTGGAGCGGGGGGCTGACGAGTTCAGCAAATGTAATTGTCAATGAAGCGCCAAACAGGGCCAGCAGTATAAGACTGAATACAGTTGTGGCGGGGCGAGTAGCGGTAAGCAGATGGTGTTTGATCATGATGCTTCTCTCCTTAAGGTCGCGCAGGTTATCCCACGCTGAAAGTGCAGGTTGCGTACCGCTTGCAGGAAGCGATCCGAGCGAATCGAGCAGGGTTCGGGCATAACGTTGTTGTTGTTCCCTGTTGCAATGCGTCAGTGCCAGCGCATCGCAGGACAGCTCCTGATCGAGGCGGTAGTAGCGCCAGGCGAGCAACACAAGCGGATTGGTCCAGAACAGGGTTAGCAGCAACAGCGCACACAAGTTCCAGCAGTTGTCTTTGCGGCGCAGATGCACCGCTTCATGTGCCAGAATGATGTGGCGCTGGTTGTTGTCATAACGCTGACTGAACGACTCGGGCAACAACAACACTGGTTTGAAGATGCCAAACAGCGCAGCACTTCGCATCCCTTGCAAGCACAACACCGGAACCCCTGGATCAAAATGCGTAACAGCACCTGAGTGTTGCCGCTCACTAGCAGGCAGAGGCAATGCAAGTTTGCTGACATGGCGGGAAAAATCGCGCCAGCGACGTCCTTGCCAGACGATCAAGGCAACTGAGCCTGCCAGCCAAATCAGTGTCAACGCTGCCCATCCATAACTGGCAGCAAAGCCCAAATTACCAGCTGTGAGTTCCGCCGTTCCCGTCGAAAAATTGAAGGGCAGCAATTCAAACTTCATCCATTGCTGCAAGGCGCTCTGCTGCGGGCTGCCGTTTTGTGCGATGGCAAAGTTCAGGCTCGCCAGTGTTGCGAACAGCTTCGGCCCGATCAAGTAGAACGGCAACCATAACAAGGGCAGCAACCACAGGCGATAACATGCGGCCGCACCCAGCCAGGTCCTCACGGGTTTGCGTAACAGCAGGACCAATCCTATTTGCAAGGCCAGCACAAGCGAAAACGCAACGAGGCCCTGCCCGATCTTTATGAGTTCAATCAGCATTGTCTGCCTCCAATTTGTCTATGAGCTGTTTCAGTTCTTCAATCTGCTTGTCGCTGAGTTTCTTCTGGCTCGAAAAGAACGACACGAGCGGCGATAACTCGCCGTCGAAAAACTTGTTCAGGAACGAGTCTGTCTTGATGCGGTAGAAATCGGTTTTCTTCACAACAGGAAAGTATTGGTATTTGCGGTTTTCTTCCTTAAAGCGTAAAGCGCCCTTGGTCAATAGTCGGTTGATCAAGGTTTTGATGGTCTTGGGATGCGCGTTCCCGTTCTTCTCCATTCTCTCGATTATCTCCTGCGCGGACAGCGGCGCTTCGGTCCAGAGCTGCTGCAGTACTTCAACTTCGGCATCCGAAATCGATGCAATTATTTCTTTCAGGCTGGCCATGTTCTGTCTCCCAATCGTTTTTGATTACATCTGGAATCTATGATTACGCTTGTAATCATTGCAATGCAAGCTTTTTCTGCAATTCGTATCGGTGCTTATAAAATTTAGGCAACTTGCGTTTGTTATAGTTTTTGAATTGGCGAGTTGTGAAGCCAGAGTAGAGTCCTGCAACTCAACTTATCTGATGTCCTGGTGCAGGAATGCGATGGCAAAATTTTTGCGGGAAGGGGAGTGTCCCGCTCTGTTATACATTTTTCACAACAACATCGAACTCCATGTCTATTTTTTTCTTCCGCACACGGCCGCGTCGGATGATCACTCTGCATAGGCCATGTGCAGCAGATCCATCAGGGCTGGTGCGTGGATGCCTTCAGGGTATTCCAGATTGGGGAAGCGGGGGTTGTTGCCTGATGTCATAAGCACAGCCCCCGACTTCTGCCGGGGGCTCACCGTCACCACGAAAGACGGGCGGCAACACGCGCCTCATCAACGTGCAGCGAAAACGACCAGCCATTGCGCTCACACAG
>JAZKES010000170.1:0-1237 GCA_040386995.1 Pseudomonadota bacterium
AGAATCCTTTGATTCTCAACTGTCTGATAGGTGATCCCTGCATCGCCTATGAATGATCCATCACAAAGCAGTTCTATTGCCCATAGTCCAAAACCATGTTCGTCGTAATTCTTCAGGTTCCAGTTGATCCAACGATCAATTCCTGCCTGATCTTGCATGGCAGGGTAAAACTGCGCTGCGTAAGGATCGCTAAACACAGGCGCCAGGAGTTCTTTATCCGATTCTAAATATCGGCGGAACCCGAGTCGTTCGGTTTTAAGAAGGTAGGGTAGCGACGGCATCAGTTGTGCGACCTAGACGTTTGAGCTAACCCGACCGTTGCGGTATGCGGCTAAAGGCGCAGAATGAAATGATGGGCCTTTAGCCGCATTCTGCAATGGGTCCAGTCGAGCGAACGGTTTGGTACCACTTTCTCGAAATATTCCAATTTATTATTATTCGACCCCGAGATACTCATCGGAGATCTGAAGGCCAGCGCGTTCATCGTCCCAGGCCATTGCACTGATTTTCCATCCAACCGGGGTTAAAATGAACTGAGTGGATATCATGCCACGAGCCTCAAATGAAGTTCCATTCAACGTACCAGATTTTTGGTATGCGCTAAACCTGTGAGCCACATTTCCAAAGATTACTGTTTGACCCGACAGTTCGGATTCGTGAAAGCGAGAGAGCGCGCCCGACTTTACTTGAGCCCGTCGTGGAGTAATGAATTCGCTGACAGTCGAGATCTCGGGCGTTGTGCCAACGTTCTTGATTAGAAGGCCAGACTCCATGAAAATATCTCTGATGTGTTCATAAGGTGGGCTTTGCCCTACTTCAAACGACACCGCATGAAAGAATTCAGCTGTGATACGAATAAGCTCCGCATCAATAACTGCATCCGGTTGCGCGTTTTTCATGTTGTACCCCTTTTGAATTGAGGAACATTCCGGAACGCCCGGTCGCGATTAGTGATGCCGAGCGCATCTTCGAATACATCGATGTTCGCGCAACACACGATTTTTCACCGATGGCAAGTTTCCGTTCGATGTACACCCACGATCCTTGCAAGGCCCCTCACTCCGCCTTGTCAGTCGGGATCATGATCTAGCTTTGATGGTAGGCGCAAGCGCAGTGTGATGCACATTCTTTCAGTGATCTGATCACCGCTCCGCCATTGTCACAAGCAAATTACGGGGTGTGTCATGCATCAAGGGTAGGCGCTGAGTGGCTCAGCACGTGCGCCAGCCACGGCTAC
>JAZKES010000171.1:0-8961 GCA_040386995.1 Pseudomonadota bacterium
TGTTGATTCATCGCGAGCGCGAATGTGGGGTTTCTGAAATCATGAGCGCCTCCCCTGTGCCTGACTGGCTGATGCCGCTGTCAAAAACTATCGCGCTCTGCTCGGTGATTGGTGTGTTGCTCGTTGCTGTCATGTTGACCTCGATCAGTCTGCAGGCACTCGATGGTTATACAAACTTCGAACTCGGGCTGTACCTGCGTTCGATAACACTCTACAACGGGTTCTACTTCTGGATGTTGTGCATATTGGCGGTGCTCGTGCAGACGTTGGTGTCGAACAAGTGGCTTGGCATGTTGCTGCTGTTCGTACTCTACATTGGGCTCTTCACGATGAGCCGTATCGGTTTCGAACATATTCTCTACAGCTTCCAGATTCCGTTTGTCATCTATTCCGACATGAATGGTTTTGGTCATCTTGGCCAACAGGTCGTAGCGCTGGTGATCTATTGGGGATTTTTCTGCACCTTGTTAATTGTTACTGCACATTTGCTCTATCCACGCGGTAACTACGCGTCATTCGCTGAGCGACTTCATGATGCGCGTGAACGGATCAATAAAAAGACCGGCGCGATCATCGTGCTGGCAATTGCAGGTTTCGTAGGGGCGGGCAGCTGGATTTTCTACAACACCAATGTGCTCAATCGTTATCAGGCCACCGACTCATTGCTGCAAGCGCGCGCAGATTACGAACTCGATTACGGGCAGTATGAAAACAAGCCGACACCGTCATACAGCGATATCGACATGACGCTCGATATTTTTCCAGAAGAGCGGCGAGCCGAATCGCGTGGCACCGCCATCCTCACCAATAATAAAAATTTCGCTCTCAGTGAGTTCATGATCACCACGGCCGACACGATGCAAGTGAACGTGCTGAAACTGGACAAAGCCAGGTTGACGAGTTCCGACGCAGAGCAAGGCGCCTATCTTTTCACGCTGGAGACACCACTCGCTCCAGGCGAAACGCTGACCATGAACTGGAACATGAGTCTCATCAATCAGGGTTTTGCAAATTCGAATCACGACTTCACTGTAGTGAAGAATGGCACCCTCGTGAACAGCGCAGTTGCGCTACCCGCGCTTGGCTTTAATGAAGAGCGCAAACTGACCAATAACACGCAGCGCAAGCAGTTCGGCTTGCCGCCGGAACCACGCCTTCCAGCTCTTGGCGATCCGGACTATATCAACACGCTTATTCTTGGGGTGGATGCGCGCACCGCGTTCCACGTCGTCATGAGTACGTCAGCAGACCAGACTGCAGTTGCGCCCGGCGCGCTACAACGTTACTGGAACGAGAATGGCCGTAACTATTTTGAATACAGGGCCGATCGACTGATCTGGCCTGTGTTCTCTTTTAACTCCGCGCGTTACGAAGTAGCGAGAGACAAGTGGAACAACGTAGACCTCGAAATTTATTACGATCCGAAACACAGCTATAACGTTGCCGCAATGTTGAATACAGCGAAGATGTCGCTCGATTATTTCACCACCGCCTATTCGCCGTACGCGTTTTCCAGCTTACGAATCGTCGAATATCCGCGCTACCGCACTTCTGCAAATCCTTTCCCCGGCATCATCTCTTATTCGGAAGCAGTTGGTTTTACTCTCGACCTTTCGCTGCTCAAAAACATCGACTACGCCACCATTCACGAGCTTGCACACATGTGGTGGGGACATCAGGCCTATGGCGCACGTATGCAGGGCAGGCAGATGTTGAATGAAACACTCGCGCAGTATTCAACACTCATGATGTACAAACGACTCGAGCCTACGCTGGCAAATCGAATTATTGGTGATCTGCAACGTGGCTATTTACAACTCCGCAACGAAGACACGATCCCCGAGCAGCCGTTGATGTACACCGAGAATCAGGGCCACATCAGTTACAACAAGGGCCCACTAGCGTTTTATGCCTTGCAGGAATTGATTGGAGAAGACGCGGTAAACCAGGCGCTGCGCAACTATCTCAGCCGGTTTGCGTACAAGGGCCCGCCGTTTCCAATGTCGCGGGATCTTGTTGATGAACTACGTGCAGTTGCTGGTCCGGACTATCAGGATCTCATCACCGATCTGTTCGAACGTATCATGTTATACAACCTCGAACTTAAAGAGGTTGTAGCAGTGAAGCGTGGTGATGGTTACGAGTTGACGCTTACGATTGATGCGCACCAGCTCGAAGCTGACGGACTCGGCGCGGAAACAGAAGTGCCCTTGCATACGTGGTTTGATATCGCACTATTTTCAGAGACTGAAAACTTACTCGATCAGACGCCGATTTATAACGCGAAACATTTACTGACCAGCGGCAGCAATACGATCACGATAAACGTACCTGAATTACCGGCGTATGCGAGTGTCGATCCTTATCAAAAGATGGCTGACCGGGAGGCGGGAAACAATGGACGCGCGGTTGTCTTGAAATAATTTCGCTTATCTAAAACGAAATACAGCTTTCGTGTTTTACTCGCAGTACTGCTTCTTGCCTGAACTGTGTTTTGTATGCGGAGATAATCTCCGCCACCGCCTGCTCACTCATCACATCGTCCGGATGAACAAGTTCAAGCACGTAACTTGTTTCCTGCACTATCGAGCCATCTTCGCCACGCCACTGTCCAGATGCCTGGGAAACCGTCAGGCCTTGTGGAAATCTCGGCGTAACGGTTGCGGTGAGAAACATTGACCAGTCCTCAGGCGTGACAACACCATCATCCGGTATGCCAGTGCCAAAATACAGCGCATCCTGAACTGCAAATTCTTCCCCAGGCCTACATGCGGTTGTACGCGATGCAGCACAGCCATTGAGCAACAGCATCACAACAAGAGCTGAAGCAACTCGCCAGGCTGTGGTTGTTTGGAACATCATCAGAGAGCAGAACCTGGTTTACCAACTATCTCCATTTTCCAATGGACCCACGCCCAGCCGAGTAATGTCGCAACCAGGAAGGGATACGCGAAGAAAGGCAGTGGATTTGATAGTGGTGTCAGTGCACCTCCAGCAAAAATCTGCAGTGCCGTAATCAGGAACAGCAGTGATGCGATCAGGCCAAGTATTCTGACGACTATTGGAAACACACGCGGAACACTGATCAACACCAGTGCTGCGGACCACATGGCCGCTCCAGCACCAAACGAAGGAATACTTGCGGTTATAGGATTCATTGCGGCACCCGACAGAATCACTCCCTCTCCGACCGCAAATACGAGAAAGCCACTTGCCAGCAAGTCATTGCCCTGCCGCAGGTGATAGATAGTAAGCAGTGCAGTTGCAACAACCAGCGCGGTGCCGTCTATGCCCCAGCACAAACCGCGCAGCGTGGCTGATGTGACGAGAGATCCGGTCAGTCCTAGTACAGCGCCGATGGTGAGACCGATAGCGGCGATTACTCTCAATGGGTGTTGGTTATTCATGTTGTTATGTTTCCTTTACCGTTGCTTGCTAATTAATCCGTCATCGTCCGTAACATCACTAACTCGGGAGCGAACAGTCGCTGTTAAATTTTTGATGGTCTTCAATAAATAACTCCGAAGTTATCTACGCAACATACACAGGCTCACAACGCACGTCAGTAACAACCGAGTTCGCGATAAAACATTCTGCGTGCGCGGAGTGATGCATGGCATCTATTTGTGCGTGTGTTGGCAAGGTAGCGCCTGAAAATTCCACGCGCGGTTTGAGTGTCACAACCGTCATCGCCATCTTGCCATCGTGGTTTTTCTGCATGACACCAACCGCTGCATCCTCATAACGATCGACGCAAAAGTTCTGCTTCGCTGCTATCGAGAGAAACCAGAGCATGTGGCAACTTGCGAGCGACGCAATAAACATTTCCTCGGGATCGACCGCCGAAGCATCCGACATCGGCAACGGCACGACATGTGGCGACGACGAACCAGCGAGCTGAGCACCGCCATCAAAACGCAGCAGATGTTTTCGACTATAACGATTGCCACAAAAATCCTGCGCACCGCGTACCCAGAGAACTTCTGCAGAATGTTCGGCCATTAGTGTGTGTCCCTGTTGTCCGTTATTGCCACGACGCTGAGCTGATTATGACGGTAGTTGTTCGCATCGGTGTGGTCATTATCACTGAAGCGTGTGAGGATTGATGGCTGCATAAACATGAATATCAATATGTGCGCCGTGTTTAAAAGCCGCTTTTTCAAGAATGCCTTCGCATTGGTACCCACCTTTTTCCAACACACGCATGGATGCGTTGTTGCCCGCAAAAACCTGCGCATGTAGTCTGACAATATCGGTCTGCTGAAAAATAGCAGTGGAGTGCTGAACGAGTGCGGCTGTTGCAATACCGCGCCCCCAAAACGGTTCGCCGAGCCAGTAACCAATTTGCGCAGTTTTGCTGTGCTCAAACAAGCCGCGACTTGCACCTACCGTACCGACAAACACGCCGTTGTAATCGATCGCTTGGACGAAACCCACTTTGCTTCCTTCACCAATCCACCATACGGCGTTTTCTTCCGTATAGGGTTGAGGAATGTTGGCAGTGAGGTAACGAGTCACGTTGCGGTTGTTGAGGTAGGCAACCATCAGCGAAATGTCCGCTTCGGTGTATTCACGCAACGTGATCATGCAGTTTCTCCACTATTCAGAGGATCGTTTTCGCGAGGTTGTTTTTTCGCCATACCAAATGCCGGGAATGGTCAGACAACACCGACAAATATCGTCACAAAACGAATCCGGAGATTTGTCATGTTGTTTCTCAACCATCCGTCGACGGTTTGTGTCCCCATACACCAAACGCAAAGTCGCTAATGTAAACAGCATCAGTGGGAAGTTCAGCTACCAGACGTTGTTCGAGCGTTTCAATCTCGATCTCTTTCTCTGTCGCAACACCATGCCTGATGATACGAGGCAACATTGCGCGCACAATAAAATGTAAAGGGTGGTGTGTGCTGTGTCCCTGAATGACAGGCTCCGCTCTGACATGGTCAACGATAACGCCAGCACTTCGTAGCAGTTCGGGAAGGTGAAAACCCACGTGAATATCGGCGCCTTCACGTTCGACGGTTTGCCACATCCAGCTGACCACTTTGTCGTGTAGTGGCATCGATGCAATTCTGCCGGGCAACATAGTTGAGTCACTTTCCTGAAAGATAAAAAGTCCGCCAGGTTTGATCAGTGCTGCGATGTGTCTTAGAACTGCAGCGGCATCAGGCAAATACATAAGAATGCGCCTGCCGACCACTGCGTCGAATTCCATGGACTGTGCCGGGAGTTCAGCAAGGTTCGCCTGCATGAAACTCACATTCGAACAGTTGCGCTCATTGGCGCGCTCTTTCGCCAGCGCAATTGTTGATGCTTCGAGGTCCACGCCAACTACCTCACCCCAATCTCCCACCAGTTCCGCAACAAGGAAGCTGACATCGCCACTGCCACAACCGATATCCAGTACTCTCATTCCTGAAACGATGCCTGCGTCACGCAGCAGGCGTTCGGTGAAACTAAAAATTTTCTCGCTCATGGTTTGGTCAGTATCCAGGCAGTTTCGGTTGCCGCAACTTCACCTCGCAGTTTTGCTACATCCTGACTTTCTGCCGGCAGTAGATTGTATGAGGTCGCGTAATGTTGCCGTACTTCTTCTGCACTGAGTGAAAACGGTGGCCCATCCATGAGCTGCTGGTTGTAGGTGAAAGTGATGAGCAGTTGTGGCGCTAACGCGGTTATGTTCATCAGGTGTGCTGCATAACGTTTGCGCATCTCGGGTGGCAACGCAACGAGCGCCGCGCGATCGTATGTCGCACTCACGGTTTCCAGCAGCTCTGCCGATAACGCAAAAATATCGCCCACGAAAATATCGATGCCTGTGGCGCTGTAACGTTTTAGTTCTCCAGCGTTGGTGATGTCGGGTTTCACACCAAGCTCGTCAAACAATTGGGTGATGGCGAGCTCGCTCAGTTCTGCACCCGCGACCCGATAACCATTGGCAAGCAACCACGCGATGTCGCGCGTTTTGCCACACAGCGGCAAAAATATGCGACTACCCTTGGCGAGGTTCAGGTGCCCAAGATATTTGAGTAAAAATGGATTCGTATCTTTTTCATGAAAACCAATTTCGCCTCGCTCCCATCGCTGCTGCCAGAAACTTGCTTCCATAAAACACTCCGTTGAATTGTTGGAAAAATGGTCTGTCGAGCTGGTGATTACGCTATTGTGCCAGTTCGACTTGCAGCGCAGCATAAAACTTCAAGTCAACTTGAGGTCAAGTATTAATTGCAACGATAGATGAAGGTAAATGAAAGGTAGATGAAATGGATATAGCGGAAGTTGCAAAAACAACCGGTTTGCCGGCCTCAACGTTACGTTTTTACGAAGAGAAAGGTTTGATCAAGTCGCAAGGCCGCAGTGGTTTACGCCGGTTGTTCAGCGCCAATGTCATCGAACGTCTGGCGTTAATAGCGTTGGGTCGCAGCGCCGGATTTTCACTCGCTCAGATCAGCACGATGCTTGCGCCGGGAAAACCCGCAATCGATCGGGTGCTGTTAAATGCGAAGGCAGATGAACTCGACGAGAAAATCAGGGAACTGACAGCAATGCGTGATGGCCTTCGTCACGCAGCCGCTTGCAAGGCAGCAAATCATTTTGAATGTCCGAAGTTTCTACGACTGTTGCGGGTTGCCGGTAAAAGCCAGCTTAGGGAACCGCATAAATTGCAGGGTAAAAAGCCTGGCAGCAATAAAAGTAAACAAATCCGATGACAAACATTGGTGTCGAGATTAACGGAAGGAGGAAACTGCTGGCGCTAACGAGCTACTTAAGGAGGCTCCGATTAATTCGTCATTCCCGCGAAAGCGAAAGTCCAGCTTGTTGATATTGCTGGATACCCGTCCCCGCCTTCGCGGGGACAAGCTTTAAAAGCCGAGGGCATGACGTATTTGCAATTAATCAGAGGATTCCTAATCTTTTGTTATCCAGCGTGCCGCAGCATTCCCCGTATCGTCTGGCTTCGTATTAAACGCAATACTCGCACCAGGCGCACATTTATGGACGACATTAATCAGATTCTCGAATAACAACATGCTCTTTGGCGGCACGCGAATGCCAGCGCCAATCACAACACAATCGTAACTTCCCGTTCTGAGAGTGTTTCCAATGATCTTCATCGCTGATTCATCCGGCGGAACCAGGCAGAGATCGACATGCCAACCATGATCCGTTATCTGCTTCATGCCGATTGTGATACTTGCGCGAATTTTTTCGGCGTCCAGGCCGGGCGGGAGAGCGGGATCAGAGAAGTCGACGGTTTCGGGTTCCTGGCCGATAAACAAAACTCTTTTCATCATTCACCTCTCCATTATTTGGCAGTGTATTGTGCGAGTCGTCATGTAGAAGGCTCGACTTCCGTGTTTGCGTTATGTTGCCAAGTATTACAGTAAGCTAATGCTTCTTGAAAGTATTGCGAATTACTTTCAGCAGTTTTCAGTTGTTCAAAATAAAAAAACTCCTGAGCCGTGAAGATCAGGAGTTTTGCTGGATCGCATAACGATGCGGCTGGATTGCCGCGGCATCGTCTCAATCAATAAGCGAGAAGGGGTGAGTACTTACAATAAACGAGAAGAGGTAAGTGCTTATTCTTTAGGAGCCGTAAAGACAAGCAACGCGCCATCCTGTTCTTCGGTCAGGAAATACATCAGGCCATCGGGTCCCATGCGAATGTCGCGAATACGCTGGTGTAGATCTACCAGTAAATCTTCGCGTTGACGCTCATTGCCTTTGTCATCAAAGAAAATCCTGACCATCTTGCCGGTGCCGCCGATCTGGCCTACGCGTGAAGCGCCGACAAACGCACTGGTGGTCCAGATTGGAAAATCAGTACCGGTATAAAACGCGAGGCCCGATGGAGAAATGCCCGGAATAAACGTTGCAACCGGATTTTCCATACCTTCTTTATACGGTACTGGAGAAATGAATGGACCCGGATAATCGCGACCGAAACTAACCAATGGCCAGCCGTAGTTTTTGCCCGCGCCGATGATGTTCACTTCATCACCACCATTCGGGCCGTATTCCGCGCTCCAGATTTCACCGGTTGCGGGACTGACTGCGATGCCTGATGGATTGCGATGACCCATCGAGAATATTTCGGGTCTGTAACCTTCTTTACCAACGAAGGGGTTGTCGCTCGGTACGCTGCCATCTTCGTTCAGGCGCATGATTTTGCCGCGCAGTCTGCCAGGTTGCTGGCCGGAATCATCACGCGTTGCACCAGCGCTCATGTACAACTTGCCGTCGGTGCCAAACACCAGACGTGATCCTGCGCCGCCTGCGCCGTCCCAGGTATCGGTAACAAGCAGTTCCTTCACGTCACTCAGAGACTTGCCATCATATTTGGCGCTTGCGAGCACAATCGCTACAGCTTTCGGTTCAGCAGTAACCAGTTTGTGATAAGTCAGGTACAAAAGTTTGTTGTTCGCAAAATCGGGGTGGGGCAGCACTTCCATCAAACCGAGCAAACCTTCGATGTGCACTTCTGGCACGCCAGCAACAGGTTGTGGGTCCAGCTTGCCGTCATGAATAAGGCGCAGCTTGCCGGCACGTTCGGTCACAAGCATGTCGCCACCGGGCAAAAATGCCATGCTCCAGGGATGTTCGAGACCTCTCGCTACGACCGATACCTGAACCTTTACCTGCGCGGTCTGGATTACCCACGGACCTTCACCGAGAGGAGGTGTTCCTTGAGCAAGGGCGATGGTGGACATTGATAACATCAAAGGCAGCAGCGCGCGCCGGCCATAAAAGGAAATTCCGCGAAACATGGGGGTGTTCTCCGATAGAAAGGTGGTGAGTAATTATTATTGGTGTAGACCGGCTATCTTATAGTACGTAATGGGCAAGAAGTATGGATGTTACCGCTAACTGAGGGGCAAATTACAGCCGAAATCGGGCGGTATTCATGAGTGGTGGGGCATGGACCAATTCATTTCAGAAAGGCCTGCTTTTGGTGCG
>JAZKES010000172.1:0-6404 GCA_040386995.1 Pseudomonadota bacterium
TGGCCCAGCTCATCACGATGCTCGCGACGCTGGCGACCACAGAAAATACCGTACGCGAGTCCGTTAATGAAGATCTGCAGGTAGCCGAGCGCACGTTCGACCAATTGTTTGAGCAACGTTTCTACCAGCTCTCGCAATCCGTGCAGGTGCTTGTTGATGATTTCGGCTTTCGTTCTGCGCTCGCATCGAACGATAGTCCGACCATTGTGTCAGCACTCGAGAATCATGCCGCGCGCGCGAGTGCGTCCATGGCGCTGTATGTCGACTTAAATGGCGCTGTTGTTGCGGGTACCTCGCAAGACGACTGGAGCGACCAACCGGGCTGGCTCGCAATCCGTGACGAAATCATTGCGACAGACTACTTGCTGGCGACTGTCACGCTGCAAAATATTCAATACCAGATCGTCGCAGTGCCCGCGATGGCGCCCGCCAAAATCGGCTGGGTCATGATGGGCTTTGCGATTGACGATGCAGTCGCTGCAGAGTTTCGCGAACTGACGGGCTTGCAGATCTCCGTCTACGATCCCGACACTCTTACTCAAAACCAGTTCATCTCCACGCTCGATAACAACCATGAAGCGCAACTGATCACGTTTTTGCAAAGCACCAAAATGTCGTCAGACAAAGAAGTTGTAAGCGAAATTATACTTGCCGATGAAAGTTTCCTGACTCGTATCCACTTGCTCGCCGGCAGCTCGCGGCCACTTTTTGTCGTGCTGCAGAAATCACTCCGCCAGGAAATGCTGCCTTATCACGCGATGGAAAATCGCTTGATCATGTTGTTCATGGCGGTGTTGCTTGGTGCGGTTCTCGCGGGCCTCGGTATCGGTGGCAATATCGTTGCACCCATTCGTAAACTCGTGATGCAAGCGGAGCGTATCGGCTCGGGGAATTATGCGGTCGAAATTGCGATCAATTCAAAAGATGAAATCGGCCAGCTGAGTACAACCCTCAACACCATGCAGCAGGAAATCGCGCGTCGCGAATTCCGCATCGTGCATCAGACTCAATACGACGACCTGACTGATCTGCCCAATCGTTACCTTGTCAGAGACCGAATCGAAACCGCGATCAGCAGGGCGCAGCGCAGCAATGGCCGCTTCACTGTGGTGATGCTCGACATCTCGCGCTTCAAAAAAATCAACGACACACTGGGTCACCACATCGGCGATATTCTGCTGAAAGAAACTGCGACTCGGCTGATACGCAGGCAACGCAAATCCGATACCGCGGCTCGCATGGGCGGTGATGATTTTCTGCTGGTATTGGAAAACACCGATCTGCAAACCAGCATCGATCTGGTGAGCAAAGAAATCTTGCCGCTGTTGACAAGCCCTCATCAACTCGACGAAATGGAAATCAGCGTCAAGTTCAACTGCGGCTTCGTTGAGTATCCATCACATGCTGACAACGCGGCCTCATTGCTGCGTCGCTGCGAGATCGCGCTATATGAGGCGAAGCTCAGCCATCCGGGATTGGCGGTTTACGAAGAAGGACGCGACGAAGGCCATCTGCGCGAACTCGCGATTGTCAGCGACATCGACAAGGCGATGGAAGAAAACCATCTGCGCCTGTATTTTCAACCGAAACTCAATCTACAGACCGGTGAGCTTCACCAGGCCGAAGCGCTCGTGCGTTGGGTACATCCGAAATACGGCTTCTTGCCGCCCGACGAATTCATTCCTGTTCTTGAACAGACTGGCAATATCACCAAGCTGACTAACTGGGTCATTCGTGAAGCAGCAAGGCAGTGTTGGGAATGGCTCTGCCACGACATCAACATCACGATCAGCATCAATCTGTCTGCACTCGATTTGATGGATCCGGGTTTGCTCGGCCAGATCGAGCGTGCTGTGGATGATTACCATATTCTGCCATCGAACTTTATCCTGGAAATTACTGAAAGCGCCGTCATGCATGACGCAAATGCCGCACGCGCTGTTTTGCAGGAGCTGCAGAGTGCGGGCTACCGTATTTCTATCGACGATTTTGGTACTGGTTATTCATCACTCGCACAACTGAAAAGCTTGCCTGTCTCAGAGCTCAAGATCGATAAATCATTCGTGCTGAACCTCACGTCATCATCGCAGGATGCCGTGATCGTGAAGTCCACGATTGATCTCGCGCATTCCATGAGCCTCAAAGTTGTAGCGGAAGGTGTCGAGACACAGGAAAGCATGACACTGCTGCAGGAATTTGGCTGCGACATTGGCCAGGGTTATTTCATCAGCAAACCAATTCCCGCTGGCGACTTTGCAGCCTGGTACCAGGCTAACCGCGAGCGATTTATCACCCCTGAAAAAGTTGCCGCATGAGGAAAATGAAAGTGCGCTCATTGTTAAAAATCTCATTGCTGTCTGCTGCATTCACACTATTCAGTGCGAGTCATACATTTGCAGATAGTCGTATCCTTGCAACAGGTGGCGCCTCGACAATCGAAGGAGCCGCAGGCGGCGGGATCGTACCGTGGGCTGTGCTCGCAGGTTATGGCTCCGGTGACGAATGGGGCACCGCAGCATTTTCCACGCAACTTCGCATTGAAGATTATTCGCTCGACACCGTCGGTGCCGCAGTCAGCTATAACAATCGCATCGAGCTTTCATACGCAAGACAGAATTTCGATCTCGGCACACTCGGTGATGCACTCGGAATGCCGGGCCATCGTTTTCGCCAGGACGTGTTCGGCATGAAATACAGACTCGCCGGCGATCTGATTTTCAATCGTATGCCGCAGATCACACTCGGACTGCAGCACAAGAAACATCTCGACTTTGCAGTACCTACCGCAGTTGGTGCTCTGCGCGACAGCGATAACGAAATTTACCTGAGTGCAGCGAAGTTGTGGCTGGCCGGTTTGTTCGATCGCAACGTATTCCTCAATGTGACAGGCCGTTATTCGCGCGCGAACCAGGCTGGGCTTCTTGGCTTCGGCGGAGACTTGAACGACGACAAAGAATTATTGCTCGAAGCATCAACAGGCCTTTTCCTCACACGCAAGCTCGCGCTCGGTGTTGAGTATCGCGAACATGCCGAGAACCTCGGCTTCAGCGCGCAAGATGATTGGCACGACGTGTTTGTTGGTTACTTCGTGAACAAACACCTGTCGCTTGTGGGTGCGTTCGCTGATCTCGGCACGGTTGCAACGCTGCCCGATCAAAAGGGCTGGTACATGTCATTTGCGTTTGCTTATTAATTTAATTTTTCGGTGATCTCATGAAAAAAGTTTGCGTGATCTCAGGCAAGTTGGCGTTCATTAAAGTCGGGCTCAGCAAAATCGGCCTGGGTAATATGGAGCTGAACAATAAGGCGCTTGGCCGTTTGATACGAACACTCGCGTTGCCTGTTTTTTTGCAGGTCGCGCCACATCAGGCAGTTGCTGCAACACTTTACGAAGATCTCGGTGGCGATGAAGGAGTTGCAGGCGTCGTGGATCAATTTCTGTGGAATCTCGCAGACGACGAACGCGTCAATGAATACTTCGTTGAAACCAATCTGGATCGCTTTCGTTCCAAGCTCATCGAATATATCTGCCAGGTTGCACAAGGCCCGTGCGCTTACACGGGCGATGACATGGCACGCACTCACGCCAACATGAACGTCACAGAGTCAGCGTTTAACGTAACCGTTGAGAGCCTGATTCTCGCGATGGAAACCCGCAATATTCCGACCGGAGTGCAGAACCGTTTGTTGAAGGCGCTGGCGGTGTCTTATTCGGATGTGGTGGAGGAATAACGCTGCGGGAGTTTTTCTAACATCTGATTCATTGTGCAACACGATTGCGTCTCACCCATGCGCATGATTTTTGTTTGAGCTTGGGCTAGTTCGACAAGAGCCGTTGGTACCCAATGCTGATGCGGTGCCAGACTTCATATCGTTAAATAACGCGTCGTTGCCATCATACGCACATTTTTTGTCGAGTTGATTGATGGTGTGTGAATCACCCGCATGTCCATCAGATAAACGTCACCGGCTCTGCCTGCCATCTCCAGAACCGAAATCTCGATACCATCTACCTCGACACTGCGACCAGTACCGGTACGAGTGATCTCATTGATACATTGCTTCGCTTCAGCCTGGTTCTTCAATCTGTGTGATCCGGCTAATGCCAGCGTCGCTCCTCCATGTGATGATAGGTCATCTAACAAAACAAAAATTTGAATGCCGGGTATGAGGGTCTGCTTCGACTGCGAAATATCGCGGTGCCAATTTAGTCCTTCAAGTGTCCAGTCACCCTGATTAGGCAGAGATATTAATAACTGCGCATCCTGTCCTGTAGCCAAATTTACGCCGGCCAATCGACGCATCAAGGAATGCAGCTCTCTTGGAACGAGCCTGTCTTTCAGCGCGGGGTAATGGACCAGCTGGCCAAGCTTGCCGATTTGCTGAAAAACCGGAACGCCTTTCAAGCGATTAGACAAAGTTCTCCCGGTCGACCAGATATTCAATCTCTTGAGCTCACTCAGCACATGAGCTTTTACTGGCTGAACGACATCTTTACCGAGAGCGCCGCGGAGATAGAGATATCCATGCTCGTGAAATGAAGTTTCTTGTTCTGGTGTCATTGCTGAATCTGTAGATTTTCTTTGCGGCGTCGTAAGCCTGCGATGCAGAAGCGGTGGCACACTGGGGCCGGAGCTTGTCCTAAAAACACGCAACACAACACTTACCCAGCAGGTGTACCAAGACTCATGTTATTAATCGATATGGCCATTCACTTTTCGCCCACCAAGCGGTTTCGTGGGGATCACTTTCGTTGTGGACGCAGATCCCTCCACCAGCGTTGGCAGTATCTTCGACAACACCCAACCATTAGTCCTCAGGTAACTCTTGCCGCTCACGTTCATGCTCCACGGAAAGTTCTTGTCTTCCGTAGGTGTGAATGAGCGAACGAGCTTGCCGCCTCGATACTGCTCAATGATGCATTCGGAGTTTTTCATGACATTTCAACTTCCATATTTATCGTTACCGGGTATTGGTAGTTTAACTCGCTCTGACAGCGCAATGCCGTCAGCCTTAAGAAGACGGTTGAGACTATTTTCTGGTAGTACTATACGGAAATATACGAGAAGCTCGCGGCGTGTTGATGGCTGGACCAGTTGCGATCACCTTTTTCGTTCCTTTTCCTGGGAGAGTTTGATGGATTTTCGTTGGGGGACAACCGCATGTATCCCATTTGTGATTGGCGCAATATTCTCGATCACGGCCCAAGCGCAGACGATACGGGAATGTGCGCATCCGCAGGGTGCCGGAGGCGCGCTTACCCTCGGCCCTGATGGAAACGTCTGGTTCATCGACGGAGCCGCCGGGTGCGGTACCACACCACCGGGCGTCGGAGGTGCGAGCTGCGGCCTGGGCAGGGTCGCGCTGGACTGCACCGGCTACCAGCATTTTCCCTTGCCTGAGGGAGTCGTCCGCCGTGTCTCTCCACCTGAGGATATGCCGGACGCTGCGGACCTCGAGCGGTTCGGGCCAACCCTCAGTCCTATAGTGCTTGGCATCCTGAATCGCTTCGATCCTCCCGGCCTCGGGCCGCTGGACGTCACGACTGGCTCCGACGGCAATCTGTGGTTCGCCAACTATTACAGCGGCCCTCCCTTCATTGCCAGCATGAGCCTTGATGGTGAGTTCACCGAATTTCCGCTCGATCTCTTTGTGAAAGCGGCCAACCGCGACGACCCCGACCGCCCGGCCTACGCCGGCTGGCCCATTGCGCCGGCTGTCAACGAGATCGAAGCCGGCCCGGACGGACGGATTTATTTCAGCGTGCAGGACCAATGGTCCAATGCTGCCGAACCTTCCATCGATCCCAGGAAACAGAGCTGGATAGGACGATTTGAACCTGACGACCCCATCGGCTCGCTGAAAACCTGGAGCGTGCCGGGGATGGCCGCGGGGATCATTGTGGGGAATGATGACAACATCTGGTTCACGACAATTCCCCATTTCTTCACAGGGTTGAACGGGGGTATTGGCCGCATCGATACGGGGAACGGCGCTATTTCCTTCTGGCCATTCCCTTGGCCGCCAAACCTCGGGGCCAAGATACTCAGTGATCCGTCGACGCGGGCTTTCTCCCTGCTTGGCCCTGGTTGGACAAGCTCCGCGCTCGGAGCAGCGCCCGACGGGTCGATCTGGTTTACTCAGGAAAACGTCGCCAGTATCGGCCGATTTTCGCCTGAAGACGGCAGCTTCACGTATTTTACTGAAGGTCTTCGCGATGGCGACTGGAGGCTTTACGGCATAGTGGCGGGCAATGACGGCTACATGTACGCAGCCCATACCACGTCGGGCGACATCTACCGCATATCGCTCGACGGCGATGTTTCAATCATCGAAAATCCGATCGACGATCCCGGTGAGCCGGTTTACCTTGTAAAGATGCCGGACGGCAACATATGGACCGC
>JAZKES010000173.1:0-5107 GCA_040386995.1 Pseudomonadota bacterium
TAAATTTCATATCCGCCTCGTCGACAAAAGACACGGGAGAATAGTATCAAAGGAACCCTATTCGGGTGAAAAATCTGTATTACGCCCTGCCCTCTAGGGACTCTGTCCGTCTAATACCGGCTTGGTTTTCATTTTTACTCGATCACCGGATATGTTTACCGAACCTATTCTTTAACCCGGTTTCGAAAATTTTGTTCGTGGCTCGGCCACTTCATCAATGTAGTCCCGTTCTATGAAACGGCTTGCGGCAAAACTTGCGCGCAAGCCTTTAGCATCTAGATAGACTGATATAGTTTCATTCAAGCTCGTTCACTTTTGAGTTCTTCTTTTCTTTGTAATATCTGCGCACCCAACTCAACAAGATCCAGATCTGTCTCCTTCACTTTCGGGAACATTTCATTCTGTTCTTCCTTGACATGATGTTTGACGTATTCACTTAACACTTTCACACGTGCGTCATACATCTCGTCATCCCCTTGAGCGCCTTCCAACTCGGAGATAAGCATCTTCAGGCTCGCGTGCTCCACTTGGGCTTCAGGCACGAGTTCATCGTCATCAAGCGCGTCTTTTACGGCAGGATAAAAAATCTCTTCTTCTACCTGCGCATGAATAGTGAGTTCCTCGCAGATCTGCTCCACGAGTTTAATTTTCTTTTCCTGCTTTTTTGTTTTGTCGACTTCGGCAAACAACTCACTGACGAGCTTATGATCCGCGCGCAAAATTGCGATTGCTTCCTTCGGTGCGGCCTTTGCTTTTGATGCTGATGCTGATGCTGATCTGGGTTTAGCTGCTGTAGCCATTGCAATACTCCTTTTGCACTGTGAGATGATGGATTGATGAATGAAAGCAAACCGATTTAAAAACGAGTTGCTTGCACGCAACAGAGGATAGCAAGCGGCATGCCAACGAATTACGCAGCGGCCATCACAAAAGGATCAAGAGAATAGGAAGATGTTTTATGGATTGCGCAGCTTTCGCCGAGGCAGCCGTGTTGCGATATCTTCACATTGAAATGACGCAAGATTTTCTTGTTCCCGAGGATTCAGTCTGAGGCGGGAAAAATCATCTTCAGATATTTTTACTTAAATAGTTCGTGAGTGAAGGTGATAAATTCAGCGGTGCATGATTCAAAACGCGGCGCATTTCTTTGTATTTTTTTCCATCCACTGCGGTAACTTATTCAGCACAAAAAAATAACCACCAAAGCTCGGCAGTATTTTTTCCCGATATTTTTCCGCCAAAAACCAGGGGCTTTCCTGCGCTATTGATGGCGGCACAGTTCGCGCTAATACACTCCACGCTTCATTCAAAACGGTTCGCTAAAAATTGCCGTTATTATTCTCAAAATGCGAAAAATTTTCCGCGACCGGCGCAACCGTTGCCTTTCCGATGGTCACTGTTTTCCCATCTTCAGAAACTTCAACATTCGGCACAAAACCTGATTCCCCGACGTCGCGCATCGCTTTGATCGCGTCCTCCTTCGGGACCCGAAAGGCGTCGCTGTAGTGTTCATTTCCTTCGTAGTTTGTCGACGTAAGCACATGGACGTAAATGGTGTCCGCTATTTGAATAGCTTTGATAGCCTCATCTGGTGTCATTTTTTTATTGCTCCTTACCAACCATCATTTGCCAACTACATTTTGATGAAAACATAATTCGCGCCCTTGATCTCCACGTTCACTCCCAGCGCTTGAGCAATTTTTCTGGCGGCCTCGTAGTTCAGACTCAATACCGGAACCTGCGCCTCTTTCACGCCGAGACTAAAAAAATCGGCTATTGCGGTTGTCCAGTATTCTTCGCTGTTATTCCCTTCATTTGGTTTCACTGATGCACCCCTCCCTGGGCCCTGATCTGACTGCACGGAGGTATATACCTTATATCGATTACTAAGCATACTCACCTATAAGTAATAATGTCGTTAGGTAAAAAATTAGCGACTTTATTTACAGCACGATTCACACTAAGCAATATTTTGTCGTCTCAATATGGAAATAGACCCGGCAGATGTACCCGCGCAAACTTGACCCTGCCTTCTCGAGCAACCAGAACTCCATGTTCAGTGTTAGTTCGTTTTCATACCTGCCGTTTTTATCCTCTTCTTTTGCTGCGAGGCGATCAGGTTTGATATCCTCATGAAGAAATATAAGAGCGATCATATCCCTGAGAAGCCGGTCAGTAAAAACCCCATGGAATATCTCGAAACAGGTTCGTCGCATAGCCTCGATTTTCTGACAGGCGGCGGAAAAATGGGCGAATTGATTCGCTCGTACCCTTGGGCAAATACATCTCTCGGCGGACGCCCGCAGGAATGGCCGTCAAGCCTTCGCACCACTCTCAGGATATTACTGACAACCCAGCATCCGATTTTTATATTCTGGGGCCCCGAACTCATCTGTTTTTACAATGATGCCTATTCCCGCTCGTTGGGACCCGAGAAACATCCCTCAATTCTCGGCCAGGCGGGTGAAAGCGCGTGGGTCGAAATCTGGCCGATAATCGGTCCGCAGATTCAGCAAGTCATGAGAGGGGAAGAAGCCACCTGGCATGAAAATCAGCTCGTACCGATCATTCGACATGGAGAACTCCAGGAGGTGTACTGGACTTACAGCTTCGGTCCAATAGACGAGCCTGCAGCCGATAGCGGTATTGGGGGTGTGCTCGTTATATGCACTGAGACTACTCAACAGGTGCTAGCCGAACGCAGGATGAACATCGAACATCAGCGCTTCGCGCAACTGTTTGAGCAGTCGCCCACGTTCATGGCGGTTTTGCGTGGCCCTCAACATGTCTTCGAATTCGCCAACCCCGGTTACATGCGATTGGTGGGCGGCAGACCCGTCATCGGTCGAACGGTTGCAGACGCATTGCCCGAGGCGGTTCCACAGGGATATCTGGAGCTTCTCGATAATGTCTACACGAGCGGAGAAGCATTCATCGCAAAAGGCGCGAAATTCAGGTCGGATGCCGTCGGAGGTTCAACCGATGAGAGTTATCTCGACTTTGTGTACCAACCCATCAAGGACATAACAGGACAGATAAACGGCATATTCGTTGAGGGAGTAGATGTCACTGATCGAGTAATCGCAGAAACACGACGCGCAGCGTTGATGAAATTGACTGATGCACTGCGGCCGCTGAAAAGTCACGGAGATATTACGTTCAGGGCCGCGCAGATACTCGGCGAAACACTCGATGTTGGTCGCGCCACTTATTGCACGATTGATGTGATTGCGGAAACTGCTTTCATCGAACGTTATTGGTATGCGCCGGGAATGGAAGTGCCAACAGGACCAGTGAGCTATCGCGACTACGGTTCATTTATCGATGACATGAAGGCCGGCCGTTTGATTATCATCAATGATGTTGAAGCGGATTCACGCACCTCCAGCGCAATGGCCGCATTCAAGCATCGTAAAGCCGGTGCATTCATCAATGTTCCTGTGATGGAGAACAATCAACTGGTCGCGGTATTTGCGCTGACCAATTCTAAACCACGTGTCTGGACCGACAGCGAAATAGCATTTGCGCAGGAAGTTGCTGCGCGCACCAGAACGGTCAGCGAGCGTCTTAGAAGCGAGATTGCCCTGCAGGAAAGCGAAGCGAAGTTCCGTACGATCGCCGACGCCATTCCGCAAATGGTGTGGTCGACCTTGCCTGACGGCAGTCATGATTATTACAACCGGCAATGGTATGAATATACGGGTGTTCCGAAAGGCTCCATTGAGAAGCATGGCTGGAAAAAGTTGCTGCACCAGGAAGATCAGGCTCGCACCCATCAAACCTGGAAACACAGCCTCGCGACCGGCACCACTTTCGAAATTCAATATCGTCTGCGCCATCACTCCGGCGACTACCGCTGGATACTTGGGCGAGCGCTGCCAATCCAGGATCAGTCAGGAAGAATAATCCGTTGGATGGGTACGTCCACTGACATTCATGATCAGAAACTCGCGGAAGTGGCACTGCGCGAATCCAGTCTGCGCAAGGATGAGTTCCTGGCCATGCTCGCGCACGAGTTGCGTAATCCGCTCGCTCCGATCAGCACGGCTGCCTATCTTCTGGAAATTGCCAAGAACGACGAAAAACAAATCAGCCGTGCGAGTGACATCATCTCGCGGCAGGTGAGTCACCTCACGACTCTGGTTGACGATCTTCTGGATGTATCCCGCGTGTCCCGTGGTCTGGTTGAGCTCGAAAACGAACATGTCGATATCAAGCAGGTCGTCAATCACGCAATTGAACAAGCCCGGCCATTGATCGAGGCGAGGAAACACATATTGAATCTCAGGACCGAATGCGATCACGCATTTGTGATGGGCGACAAGACCCGCCTCGTCCAAGTGGTTGCCAACCTGCTTAACAACGCGGCGAAGTACACGCCGCAAGGTGGAGAGATAGATCTGCTGGTAGCTGTGCAGGATGCGAACGTCAAGATTACGATTGCTGATAACGGCAGTGGTATCGCACCTTCCCTGCTACCGCATATTTTTGATTTGTTCACGCAAGGTGAGCGCACACCGGATCGCACGCAGGGAGGATTGGGACTCGGTCTCGCACTGGTTAAAAGTCTTACCGCGATGCATGGAGGTAACGTGAACGCGAGTAGTCTGGGTAACGGTGCCGGCAGTACCTTTACAGTCACCTTACCGTTGCTCGAAACGCCAGCCATGCAACAAGGTGATTTACCGGGCGATCATAAAATCCCGAAGGCCAAGCCCCTGCAATTGATGATTGTCGACGACAATACGGATGCGGCCACGTCTCTCGCGTTTTTGCTGGAGCTTCATGGCCATCATGTAACGGTCAGGGAAAACTCCGTGAGTGCGCTGGAAGCCGCAGCAGAAAATACGCCACAACTCTTTATCCTGGACATCGGTTTACCCGACATGGATGGTTATGAACTCACGCGACGGTTGCGCGCGAACCCGGTTACAAAAAACGCCGTGATCATCGCGCTTACCGGGTACGGCCAGGAACACGATCGTGTGCTGTCCAAAGCCGCAGGCTTCGATCATCATTTTGTAAAACCAATTGATATGCAGAGATTGCAAAGAATACTTTCACAAATCAATTGAAAGGCTGCCGGCCCGGGTGTTCGATAAATTTT
>JAZKES010000174.1:0-4122 GCA_040386995.1 Pseudomonadota bacterium
TGCGGACGTGCTGCGCGATGCGATGCATCGCTTGTCGAACCCTGCGAGGCTTCTCACCACCTCCCTCACCGCCAATAAAAAACCCAGCTTTCGCTGGGTTTATTTATTGGCGGTGAGGGAGGGATTCGAACCCTCGATACGTTATTAGCGTATACACACTTTCCAGGCGTGCTCCTTCAGCCTCTCGGACACCTCACCATGTTTCTAAAATTCAAAACTCGGTTCAATCTGCGCTGTTTTCAGCGTCTTTTGCCGGCCAGTGGCTTGCTGGATGGCGACTTGTAAAGAGGGGCGCACTTTAGCGGAACGAGGGGGTAAACTCAAGCCGCGGCTAGCCCTGCCAGTGTTGAACGAAATCGGTAATTTTCAGCTCGGGCACTACACGTTCGCGGGTTGTAGGAGTGCCAACGTAGAGATAACCGACGATTGCATCAGTCGGGCTCAAGCCAAGCGCAGCCTTGACGGCAGGATTGTAGGCAACTTCGCCGGTTTTCCAGATGGCGCCAAAATTAAGGGCATGAATCGCTACTGCCATATTCTGCACCGCAGCGGCCGCTGAGCAGATCTGTTCAATGGCAGGCACTTTCGGATGGTCTTTGATTGTGGCCACACACACGATGATCATCGGTGCGCGCATTGGTGAATCGAGCAGTTTGGCTTTTTGCTCGGGAGTTTGTGGCTGTAGGCAATTTACGAACAACTCGCCTAGTTTACGGCGTGCTTCCCCTTCTACCACCAGAAAGCGCCAGGGTCGCAACATGCCGTGATCAGGAGCACGCAGGCCGGCTTTCAGAATTTGATCCAGCGCTGCGTCTGCTGGTGCAGGCTCGATCAAACGTGGTGATGCAGTGCGAGTTTGTAATGCGGTTAAAGCATTCATGTTGGATCCTGAAGAGACGGTAAGGGTTAGTGGTGAGGTTTTTATTATTGGCGGTTGTAGCGGGGATACAGGACGTAATCCATCATTTCGGATGTCGCGCGCACCGGATTGATGTCGAGGCCTCCCCTGCGCAGAAAATTCGCTTCTACGCTTAATGATTGCGGGCGGCACCGCTGCAGCACATCGCAATAAATACGCTCGACACAGTTTTCGTGAAAGTCAGGATGTTGGCGATACGAAACCAGATACTGCAGAAGTGCAGCGTGATTGATTTGCGGACCCTGATAACAAATGGTGACGGTAGCCCAGTCCGGTTGACCAGTGACCGGACAACGCGAACGAAACAGATCGGTATAAAGCACTTCATCAACGATAGCTTCAAACGCAGCGTCCGCATCTGTGAGTAGCAGCAGTTGCTCATCAGGCTCGAATTTTGTGCAAGGCACATTCTGTGAATCCAGAGAAAGCCCGGTTGGGACATCGAGAACTTCCTGCATGCCAGAGAACGTTTGCAATAACACGTCTACTTCCGCACCCGCGGCATTCGACAGATCCTGCTTGATGCAGCTGCGGGCGTCTTCGATGTCAGCGAAGACATGCTGATTGAGGGAGTTCAGATAAAGCTTGAGTGATTTGGATTCGATAATTGCAGCACTTGTGCACGGAAAAATGAAACGTCCTCGTGCAACCTGCGGCATGCCTTGTGAGTTTAGCCACGACAATTCGAAGGCATTCCAGATGTCGGCACCACAAAAAGGCAGATCAGTTTCATCAATGCCCAACTGACGACGGGTATCTGCACGTGCAATTGGCATCAACAGAGCAGGATCATAGTGCTCAGGATAAACAACCGATTTACCGAGGAAATTGTTACTCATCAGTGCCTGAGACCTTTGCCGCGATAAAGAAGGTGCATCGCAAATGCAAACATCACCAACGTAAATGTGAGCAGCATGCCTATCGCGAAATAGATGTTTACGTCGCTGATTCCGAGGATGCCATATCGAAACGCATTAACCATGTAGAAAATCGGATTGATCTGCGACACCGTTTTCCAGAATCCTGGCAGCAGATCAACGGAATAAAATACGCCACCCAGATAGATCAGCGGAGTCAGCACAAAAGTTGGAATGATCGAAATGTCATCGAAATTTTTTGCATACACCGCATTGATGAAGCCGCCCAGTGAAAACACAATCGACGAAAGCAGGATGACCAGCGTGGTAATAAAAATATTATCGAGATGAACGCCGCTGAAAAACAGTGCGATGACTGAAGCAATCAGACCAACAAGCATCCCGCGCGCGACACCACCGATGATGAAGCCAGCCAGGATAATGTAGTTTGGCACGGGCGAAACGAGCAGTTCTTCAATGCTGCGCTGAAACTTCTGGCTGAAGAAAGACGACACGACATTGGCATACGAATTATTCACCACCGCCATCATGATCAGGCCCGGCACGATAAATTCCATATAAGTGTAACCACCCATGTCGCCGATACGATTGCCAATCAAGTTGCCAAAAATGACGAAGTACAACGCGATCGTAATAACCGGAGGCACGAGGGTTTGCACCCAGATACGCAAAAAGCGTCGTACTTCCTTGATGACGATGGTTTGAAAGGCAATATATTTATAAGACGTATTCATAGCTGTTTGATGGTTTCCGGCGCGACTCAGGCTGATTGGTTGAGCAGGGACACAAATAGCTGTTCCAGCCGGTTGGATTTATTGCGCATACTTTTGATACTGATGTTTTGCGTCGTGAGTTCAGCAAATACCTGATTGAGGTTTTGGCCGCGATCGAGGCCGACTTCAAGCGTGGTTTCATCAACCAGCTTGACCGTGACATCAGACAACACAGGAGCGGAAGTCATTGCTGAGTAGGTATCGAGCACAAATATTTCCTGGTTAAGTGTCAGCAGTAAATCTTTCATGCTGGTGTTAACGACGATCTGGCCCTTGTCGATCATCGCAATGTTGCGACAGAGGTTTTCAGCTTCTTCGAGATAATGTGTGGTCAGGATGATGGTGGTGCCTGCTTTATTGATCCCTTGCAGAAATTCCCAGGTAGAGCGCCGCAGCTCGATATCAACACCTGCGGTGGGTTCGTCGAGGATCAACAATTTGGGCTCGTGCACAAGCGCCCGCGCGATCAACAGACGCCGTTTCATGCCGCCCGACAACATGCGCGCTGGCTGGTTATGTTTGTCCCATAAACCGAGCTGTGTCAGATACTGTTCGGCACGGGCCTTGGCGAGTTTTATCGGCATGCCGTAATAACCGCCCTGGGTCACGACTATGTCGAATACTTTTTCGAACAGATTGAAATTGACTTCCTGTGGTACGACGCCGAGATCGAGTTTGGTCTCATAGGTATTCGTATCGACATTTTTGCCGAACACTTCCACAGTGCCCGACGTTTTACGCACCAGTGTTGATATCACACCGATAGTCGTCGATTTGCCTGCGCCGTTAGCACCCAGCAACGCGAAGAAGTCACCCTCCTTCACATCAAGGCTGATGCCGTTGAGCGCCTTATGGCCGTTATCGTAGGTTTTGTATAAATCTTTGATTGAAATTGCGGGGGTCATGGAAAGCGCAGAATGGCAAAAAAACAGGCGCGGAGCATACCAAATTTACCCGCCTCAGTCGTGCGCAGAAATAAAAGAAAAGGCAGCCTGAGCTGCCTTTCCAGTAATAGACCTGTTGACAGCACTTGTTAACAGGTCCGTTGTTACTCCCGGGAGTGGGCACATCCGTGTGCTTACCTCCAACATAGTCTCGATCAGTCAAACGTGCCAAAAAAATTGCCGGGTTTTATCTTGTCGACCGTAAGGAGAGCCGTTGTTAGAATGTGCCCCAATTCTGGATCTGCCCAAACCTCATGCTGTCTTTTTTCCTGCTGTTGTTGCTCCTGACCATTCTTGTTCTGGTCATAATGGTATTGCGCAAAAATCAGCAAAAACACGCAAAGGATACGGTTGATCGCACTGCTCCCCTACCCGCGTTGGGTGATGATTCAGTGCCGGATTTTACGCCGCCTGCAGCCGCCACTGTTGCTGCTAAACCGTCTGAGAACTGGCAGCTGCATGTGAAGACCTTGCGCGCAAACCAGCAATACGAAGACGCGCTGGAAATCTGCCGCTCGCAGTATCCGAAAGCCCAGGCTATTGCGCAGGCGGCGATCATCCTGCGACAGCAGATAAAAATCAGCCAGGAAAAAAATGTCCCGTTCGAT
>JAZKES010000174.1:4222-5790 GCA_040386995.1 Pseudomonadota bacterium
CTCGTGGACATCTGGCACTTTGCGCTTTCTCATATTCTGCTTGAACACGCCGGAGATCAGGCAAAGTCCCTCGATACCCTGCTCAATAGTGCCGCAGCATCGTCAATTGTGTTCGACGGCAACACACTGGTTATCGACGAACTTGATCTGATCAGCAAACTTGAACTGACCATCGGCCTCGCGGTATCGCGCCGCATCAGTATTCCACTATTCGCCGGGTTGTTGCAGGATTGCAACATGGACTGGAAAGATTTGTATTGTCAGTACGTAGGCAAAAACGTGCTGAACTTTTTCCGTCAGGATCATGGTTACAAGGAAGGCAGCTACCGCAAGCTCTGGGGTGGTCGTGAAGATAATGAACATCTGGTTGAAATCATGGCAATGCTCGGTAGCGACGCCGCAGATTACCAGCACCAGTTATATACCAGTCTGAAGGATCGCTACGATTCGTTAGCCTGACGTCTGGGCGGCGTTGCAATAATCCGGCGTCGCTGCGAATTACACTCTTGCCCTCGAGCAGCACCAATTTTCCGCCCTCTCTAACGAAGCGTTTTGTACATTCAACCTATACGGCGACAACCACACGTTTTGTTGATGGATGGGACTGAGCAATACTTCAACATCACCATAGATCGGTCTGGATCTTGCTCCTGTTACTTGTATCGTAAAAAATTGCACCTACGTTAGTTACAAGAGAAGTCTGGAAAGAATCGCGCGTTATCCTTTGTCTTTGATCAACAGGTACTTGGATGTTAATCCAGAATTTTGCCAGAAACCTTAAAGGAAGGGATTTTGCAGTCGGCGATATTCACGGGTATTTTTCGCTGCTGCAGCAAGCTCTTGCTGACGTCAACTTTGATACGGAAATCGACCGACTATTTTCTGTGGGCGATCTCATTGATCGTGGTCCTGAATGTACCAGAGTACTGGCTTTCCTCGCGCAGCCATGGTTTTTCGCAGTAAGGGGAAATCACGAAGATTACGTGTGTCGTTATCAAACCGTGGATGAAGCGAACTGGCTGAAGAATGGCGGTTCGTGGTTTATGGAGCTGCCTTCCGATGATCAAGCAATACTTTGCAGTCGACTGAAGGAACTGCCATTTTGCATACAGGTTGAAACTGCGCTCGGGCCTGTCGGAATTGTTCATGCGGATATCCCTTTTAGTGACTGGAATAAAACGCGCGAAAATCTCGATAGCCGTAGGGTGCAGGATTTTTGTATGTGGTCAAGGAGACGCCTGCAGACTCTGGATACGCGCCATGTCGATGGTGCCAGAGCGGTTGTTGTTGGTCATAACGCACTGAAGAAAGTATTGGTGCTGGGCAATGTCTATCATATCGATACGACTGCGTGGAAACCGGATGAAGGTGGTTATTTTACCTTGCTCAATCTCGAGACACTTGAAGCGTATCCGCAGATTGAAGTCGGAACATCAGGGAAGCTATCAGAAGCACTAATGGCCGCTGAACATATAAGGGAGAAAGGATGTTGAGCACTGATGCTGAGTATTGACGTGGAGTACTAATGAGAGTGCTGAATTGAATGCTTGCCTGAGTACGACTTGCTT
>JAZKES010000175.1:0-3117 GCA_040386995.1 Pseudomonadota bacterium
GCCTTTTTAAGATATTAGAAGGCGGGCCCTATTATTTTTTAGTGACGGCGAGAGTACCGCATGGGCTCCTGATTTTCCTACTCTTTTCTGGAACGAAATTCAGGAGAAAAAAACAACGAGCTGATGGCCTGATTATTTGTGGCGAGCGCCCGAATTTCTACTATGCTTGTTGCGGATCAACGAAAGGATGCGTTGCCATGCCACCCTCGCCCTTCATGCAGACTTTGTCTGAGCATATGCTGGTACGCCATTACAGCAAGCGCACAATCGACAGCTACCTTTACTGGATCAGGTACTACATTCGCTTTCATCACAAACGGCATCCGAAGGACATGGGGAAGGAGGAAGTGCTTGAGTTTCTGACTTTCATGGCGGTGCAGCGTAATGTGTCGGTATCCACCCAGAAAACTGCCTTGAATGCGCTGGCTTTTCTGTACAACAAGTTTCTGCAACTGCCGCTCGGCAATCTCGGCCCTTTCAACAAGGCTGCTCGTCCGCGCAAGTTGCCGGTCGTGTTAACACGGCCTGAAGTGGGTGCGCTGTTGTCGCGTTTGAACGGAACCCCGCGGTTGCTCGCGGCGCTGCTCTATGGTTCCGGTCTGCGCCGTATCGAAGCTGTGCGTTTGCGCGTCAAGGATGTGGATTTTGACCACTTACAATTACGCATCTGGGCAGGCAAAGGTAACAAACATCGAATCACCACGGTTGCGCAGGAGTTGTTGCCCGACCTGCAGCATCAGATTCGTCGTGTAACGCTGCTACTCGAACAGGATATCGCCACACATGGATACAGCGGCGTGTGGCTGCCCGATGCATTGTCCAGAAAATTTCCTGCGGCATCTCGCAACCTGGGCTGGCACTACTTGTTTCCTTCAACCTGCCTGAGCCTGGAACCTGGCACCACCAATCTGCGGCGGCACCATGTGGATGAATCGTCTATCAACAAACTGATAAAACGCGCAGCTGCAGAGGCGGGTATCACAAAGGATGTGACCAGTCATACATTGCGTCATTCATTTGCAACACACCTGCTGGAATCCGGCGCAGACATCAGAACGGTGCAAGAGCAGCTGGGGCATCACGATGTGAAGACGACCGAGATTTATACCCATGTACTGAAGCGTGGTGGTCGGGGAGTCAGGAGTCCGCTCAGCGATCTGCCTCCACTCCCACGCGCTTAGCAAATCACCTTGCCAGCCATGCGTACGATGTCGTCCAAAAATTGCGAAGTCATACATGCGAACATCGCGGCGATCCCCAATGAAATTTTGGCACCGGTACCTAGACCACTCCAAGAGCGAGCATCGCATCCGCCACCTTGATGAAGCCCGCGATGTTGGCGCCTTTTGAATAATTGATGAAGCCGTCTTCATTGCCATGTTGCACACACTTGTGATGAATGTGGCGCATGATTTCGTGCAACTTGAGATCGACTTCGCGCGCGGTCCAGCCCATGCGCAGCGAGTTTTGGCTCATCTCGAGACCTGATACCGCTACGCCGCCCGCGTTGGCTGCCTTGCCAGGAACGTAGTGGGCTTTGTTATCCAACAAGAGCCCGATTGCATCGATGGCGGTTGGCATGTTGGCGCCTTCCACTACGTATCTGCAGCCATTGGCGATCAACGTTTTGGCATCGTCCAGCGAAATTTCATTCTGTGTTGCGCAAGGTAGTGCAACATCGGCAGGAATTTCCCAGGGCTTTTTGCCTGAGTGGAATTCAGCTTCGAAATGATCGCAGTATTTTTCAATGCGGCCACGGTCCACAAATTTCAGATGTTTGAGGTATTCGAGTTTCTCGTAATTGAAGCCGTTTTTGTCGTAGATAAAACCGCTGGAGTCGGACAGCGTCGTGACGATCGCACCCATCTGTGTGGCTTTTTCAGCGGCATATATCGCGACATTGCCCGAGCCTGAAATGAGCACACGTTTGCCCGTGATATCTTCTTTGTTGTGCTGCATTACTTCAGCGAGCATATACACCGCTCCGTAACCGGTGGCTTCAGTGCGACCAAGACTGCCGCCGTAGTCGATACCTTTGCCGGTGAATGCACCGGTGAATGAATTGGAAAGACGTTTGTATTGGCCAAACATGTAGCCAACTTCCCGCGCGCCAACTCCAATGTCGCCCGCAGGCACGTCGGTATCGGAACCGATGTGGCGCCAGAGTTCCGTGATCAATGCCTGGCAGAAACGCATCACCTCAGCGTCGGATTTTCCTTTTGGGTCAAAATCAGACCCGCCTTTCGCGCCGCCCATCGGCAAACCCGTGAGACTATTTTTTAAGGTTTGTTCGAACGCGAGAAATTTCAGAATGCTCAGATTCACACTTGGGTGAAAACGAATGCCGCCTTTGTAAGGACCAATCGCATTGCTGTTTTGCACACGATAACCGCGGTTCATGCGAATGTTGCCCGCATCGTCCATCCACGAAACACGAAACGTAATGACGCGATCGGGTTCTGTGAGACGTTCGAGCAACATCTTGTTCTGGTAACGGGGGTTAGCTTCGATGAACGGTATCAGGTCATTGACTGCTTCGGTCACTGCTTGCCTGAACTCGGGTTCGTGCGGATTGCGTCTGTCGAGATCAACAACAAAATCAGTAATACTTTTTACTCGGCTCAAACCGTTTACGGGGCTTTCGTTTAATGATTTCAAGATAATTTTATCCACTGGTTTAGTTGGGGCATAGGTTAGTGATAGAGGTTACTGCTTGCCAATATAGGCACGCAGGCGCGGCGGAAAATAACGTTTGAGTAACAACTGCTGCACGTCCCATTGCTGTTCGGGTTTGTCATTACGCAGATGCTTGACCTCATCCTTCTCCATAACGGCTACGGGCAAACCATCTTCGAAAAGAATGCGGTTGCCACTCAGATGGGCGACGCGTTTGTCAGGCAGCAATGTGCCGAGCAGATTTAAGGGATCCGTTGCGTTCAGAACAACACGCACGGATTTTTTGGGCGCTGAAGATTCTTGCTGCTCCTGCCAGGTTTTCTGTTGTCGGCGGAGCGCCGTAACGGTATCGGCAAATGCAAACTGCTCGCCACCAACTCCCGCGATGAAACGGCCACCACGAATTTCGCCGCGTAATTCCATGCGACGCAACTTGATAAG
>JAZKES010000176.1:0-4782 GCA_040386995.1 Pseudomonadota bacterium
GGTGCACAAATTTTGCACATTAATATCAATGCTTTGCGCGGCACTGTCATGGCGTTTGAAGAAGTCGCTCTATATACTTCTGGCCGTTGAGAGGGGTTCGCGCACAACAATAACAATAGAGGTGTGGGGAAATGCAAAAGAACGTGTGGCATCTGCCGGTATTGGCAATAGCGATTTCTGTTTGCTCTACCGTGATGGCCCAGAAGGCTGCCGAAATAGACTTTACGAGCGTCGGACGCGGCGCGCCGATGGCTGCAGACATCAACGAATACGAGTTGGTCGGCGCGGCTACTCGCAGAAGCCCTCCCGGTTCTCCACCCGATCCGAATGCGTTCATCGGCTCGGCACGTAACGGCGAAGCACCCGACGGAATCGAACCACTTGAAATCGATCTCTTCAACTCCAAAGACTTCTACAAAGACCGCGCACTCTGGTCCGATCCACGTTATTTCCGGTGCAACGCACCCGCTGCAATAGAAGACCTCTGGGGCGGCAACGGCCGCGGCCTGATCGGCGACAATCCGCCTGGTTCAGCACCCTGGGGTTTTTGTGATCGCGGTTATCCGCGTGAAGCAATCGTAAGCCCTTACAAATTTGCAACTGCACAAGCGCATTACGAAGCACTGCTCGCAGAAACCACTAAACGCGGTGGTCCAACCAAACATACTTACGCGACGGTTCCTGGTGAATGGACTGGTGTCTACCAGCATCCAGCACGCACGCCTGGCAATCAATACTGGTATCGCATGCGGCATGTGCAGGTTCCTACCATCCTGTCGTTGCTCACCGAGGAATACCAGACACGTTACGTACAAGAGGCCTATCACCACGGCAATACCAATGCCGCGCAGTGGCCATCGCAATATTGCTGGCCAGAAGGATTCATGAGGCGCTGGCACGAAGCGGCGGTATGGGAACACTACATCATGGTGACACCCGACGTGGTGCAGATCATGGCGGGTGTTGCACGCAACTTCGTGACGGATATTCACATCGGCCGCGAGTTCAATATGGAAGGCTCCGTGCCACGGCTCGGTGCAGACGTGCCACGCTGGTATGGCGAAACAATCGGCTTCTGGGACAACGATACGCTGATCACCTGGACCTCAAACATCCAGGGCTGGAAAGCGCACTCTGCTCCTGAATATTCGAACAAGATGCAAACCATTGAAATCTACACACCTAACCGCGATGCCGACGGCAACTTCCTCGGCCTGAATCACGAAGCGATATTCTACGATCCCGAATCACTGGTAGAACCCGTGCGGATCGTTCGCAACTACGTCAAGCAAAGCGGTTTTGCTGAAGCTGAACCATATGTATTTATCGAGTGCACCCAAAGCATCTTCCCTATCGATGGCAAAGCCACACCGGTATCACCTGGTACGGTAATCGAATATGAAGTGCCTGATATGTATGGCCGTCCCTGGGCACACATCTGGGAACAATTTGAACAGGATATGGAAAAACCTAAAGAAGAAGATATCTTCAGCTTCGACTAATAAATGCGATAATTAAGCCAGGGTAAAGATAAACAAAGCTCTAATAGCACCACTTGGAAAATTTGCGTTTTGTTTTTTTACCTCGGCACTGGATTAACCTACCCTGCCAACAACAAAATTATTGGGGAGACACGTGAAATGAAAATATCGACCAGAACCCGTCTTGCATTAACCTCTGCGTTCGCGCTGTTTGTGACTACCGTCGCACCTGTGCAGGCACATCATTCGTTCGCGATGTACGATACGACCAAGACTATGGTCTTCACCGGCGTGGTAACACGCGTCGACCCAGCTCCCAACCACCTGCAAATTTATTTCGCGCCAATGAACGCCGAGCGCAAAAATGTCGAACGTGATGCAACTGGCGAACCCGTCGTCTGGGCGGTTGAAATGGCTGGTTCTGCACAGATGGCACGCCAGGGAGTTTCCGTTAACTCATTCCCGCCCGGCACCATATTCAGCGTAGGCCTGCATCCGCTGCGTAATGGCGACACAGCCGGAACCCGCGAAGGTGGAATGTTTAAATGTCCTGAGAAAACTCCTCCGGCCGTCGGAATGCATTGCGACTCCGTCGAGGGGAATGTAGCGATCGATACCGAAGCGTTGCCTGCAGAAGTGGCAGGAACAGAATAAGGTAAGTTCATTCACTGCGGATTATGGTGGATGACGGTGCATTTAATAAAAGGTGCTCTGGATAGAAAGTGCACCCGATAGAAAGCGCACTTGATAGAAAGTGCACCCGATAGAAAGCGCACTGAATCGAAAGCTCATTGAATAAACGTACGTTTTAAAAGTATGTTTAATATCTGCAGAGGCCCTTTCGCCTTGGTAGTAGAAAGTCTGCGAGAGATGTCATAAACATCTCTCCGACTACTTCAACAAGTCTTCAGTTGAAATACTGCCAAACACCCATTCATTCCTGTTGCGTCGCTCCTCCGTTCCTGAACTATAACTGCACAAAAATCGTTACCCGCTCATTTATCAAACACCATCAAGACGTCGCAGGTATTGCATGCATCTGGGGATGAAGTTTATTCCGGATCATTTGCGCAGCGACGTTAAACCCAAACGCAAACCGCGAAAAATCATCGCGCCCACAGTCCTTGATGATCTGCATAAGCCCGCCGAAATTCCTGCGCCCGATAGCGTAAATTGCATAGCGCAAGTGCAGCTCATATAAACGCCTCCTATAGTCAGCATCATTTTTAAACTGCGTGGCATAAAACCGCACGATGCGAAGATTCTCCTGCCAGACCCCAAGGTAGTTCCCCGAGAGGTTGGCGTCATGATGTACACGTGTCGTCAGCACCTCATCGAGATAGTGAAAGGAGAAATGACGCGAGCAACGCAGGAAACACTCCAGATCCTGGGAAAACGGTAGGGTTGGATTAAAGAGACCAGCCAGCAACAAACCCTCTCTGCTGATCATCGTGCTCGACAGATAGGACGGATTCGGATGGGCGTGAAGGAAGTCATCGAATACGAGTGGCTTCTTGTGATATACCACTTCGCGTCCATTCTGTTTGATCGCCCTCACCGCAGTATGCACTGCGCGACATTCGGGATGCTGTTCGATGTACCACGATTGTCTGCTGAGCTTGTTAGGTGCCCAGAGATCGTCCTGATCAAGCAGAGCAATCCAGCGTCCGCGTGCATTTGCGATACCCGTATTCCTCGCGCCGGACACACCAGTATTTTGCTGGCGGATAATTTTAATGCGGTCCTTAAAGTGATCGAGCGCAGCACTCTCTTCAGGCTTCGAGCCATCGTCGATTACGATGATTTCAAGGGGAGGCAGATCTTGCTTGAAAACCGAAGCCAGAGTGGCTGCGATAAATTTCGAACCGTTGTAATACGGAATGATTACACTGATAGAAGCATCCATGAAAACATCTCCTTCAACTTGGCCCTTTTGAGGCAGTGAACAAAGAAACTAACGCATTCCTCGATATAGTCTGCATCATTAAATTCACCAGCGCAAAGTGAACAACGTTATTTAGTTTACTGCGCGCCAAAACAGGTCAACAACTTCGCGATATGCACTATTCCATCGCGAATTTTGCGACATAAAGTGGCTCAAGCTCATCAATAGATGATTTTAGGGTATGAACGGCGCGGTCGAACGTACGAATAAGCGCCGCACCCTCCTGCCACGGTTTCATCTTCCAAAAAAGCCACCGTGAAAGTTATGAAATTATCGGTTAGTAATGTTACGGGTATGCAAACGTTGCCGCCAAATTCGTCCATCGTTACGACGAATTGAACGTCGGATGCAGATCCCCAGAATCTGCACAGGAGTCGGCACCTGCCACACCAGGCTGCCTTCGTACAACCAACTCTTATCTCGCAGGTGCAACTTTTCAATGAAGCTCCCTGGCCGGGAGATAAATCAACCAGAGGACTTCATCCCGCCATGATGAGCAGTACTTTCGGGGCTTCCAGCAATTTAACCTATCCATACGGTCAATCTGTATTGATTATCTGAAAATCCGTTCCTTCCCTATTTGTTCTATTTTTCCGCGTTACACTTTTCGCTCCACATGACACATGCTCGTGTGGCAACATCTGCCCTCCCCGCAGGCCTCAGCAAAATAGCATGCGAGACGACGGGTTGAATTGCCTACCAATAAGAACAATTTTCCGACCACATAAAGGAGCACCCAGTGAAGTCACGCATCGCGTTAATAATTATGGCCAGCCTTGTAAGCGCTACCCTCGCGCAGGCACAGCCTCCTGCTCGTGTGGCGCCTAAACCGGTTCCGCTGTTCTTCAAGGAAACCTGGAAAGAAGCGCCAGAAGCAGTGCCGCTGACTCAGGACGTCGTGTTGAATCCCGACCTCGAACTCGTGATGTACGGTAAAGCGCCAGAAGTAAACAGCGAAGGTGGTACACCACACGTATGGACAGGTTTGTGCTCCCCTGCGTGCGCAATAACGCTGAAAGAAAAGAACAACTACGTCGACCTGAGCGGCAAGGCTCGCATCAAGTGGTATTCCAAAACTTCGGGCTTTCACCAGATTCGCCCAGTGGTAAAACTCGCTGACGGCACCTTGCTCGCAGGCGATTTCGCCGACGCCAACACCTTCGACTACCGCACCAACGAGTTCTACCTTGCCGAAGTTAAATGGCTCGTCCTCGACCCAGAGACTCTCGCAACAAAAGGCCAGCTGTTACCCACTGTCGATTTAACCAAAGTTGATGAAGTTGGTTTTGTCGATCTCATGCAAGGCAGCGGCCACGGTTTCGGCGGTTTCTCGAACATCGGCTGGATTGAAGTTTA
>JAZKES010000177.1:0-2583 GCA_040386995.1 Pseudomonadota bacterium
CGGCCGTTAATCCCTCGCCCTGGCGCAGCACACTCGCAGAGATGAGCGACGGGTCGGTCTCTTCGAAGAAAGCCGCCACATAAAGCGCCTCCGCAGTGTAGAAAATCCACACTTTGGTATTTTGCGAAGGCTCCGAATATTCGTAGGGTTGATACTGGTGAAGATCTTCGACGACCAGCGCGTCAGCCCACTGGGGCTCGTCAAGTTTGCCGTCGATGCGCAGCTCGCCCTCACCACTGAGCTTGGGCACGGTAATGATCTTGTCGCCCATCACTGCCTGCGCGTGCGCCTGGGTTGCGGCGAGCATGCAGCAGCATAAAACAGTTACTGCGCCAAGGCGCAGAACAGCGAGCGACAGCGGGGAGCGGTACCCCAGGTGGGTCTGCTGCAAGGGCAACTCCTCATACCACAACGTTGCTTCGGCTTCGGGGTTGAAAAACCTTTGCTTGCCGTTTCAGCCTGCAAAAGTGCTGCAACACCACCTGCAGCTTGTATGCCAAAACTTGCGCAGCCAGAACGGTAATGCCCGCTGCTTGCAAGTGCTTTCGCCACAAGGGATTTAGCCGGTTCGCAGCGTGCACATCACTGCTGACTCCTCTGATGGCTCGTGTACCGAATTGATGCTTGGCGGCGAGATTTGTTGCCTATGTGGTGCAGGACGCTGGATAGACGATCGGTGATGACAAAGTCGGAGTTAGAAAAATTAGAAAAGAAATTGGGACTTAATAAACTGGGACAGTCACTTTGTATCGGAGAAATGAGGACAGCCATTTTTTATTCGCTTTTTATTCGGCACCCAGGTGAGCGTGTCGCGCAAAGACGGTTCTGAATTGGTACCAATTGAGAGAGTGGTGTTAAGCCTTGTCGACTCGTTGTCCGAAGTCGGCGCTGTGATCAGGTGTGGATTCGGATGGATTCGGACGCGCCATGTAGAGCTCGTCAGGCATTTTCAGTTAACGGGATTATGGAATATCCCCGAGAGCTTCTGGCCGCCGTTGTTCTTGCAGAACCAGGCATAGATCGGGTAGCCGACGAACGAAAATAACATTCCAAAGGCTGCACCAAGCAACGGGAAAAACAAAATGTTCACCAGATAATTGTCGAATCTTTGGAGTTCGATTAAGCCAAACATGTCGAGGACGCAGATAATCAGTCCCCACGAGATGCCACCCGCAACTCCAACGAGGCCAACTACATTCATAAGGGAAAAGAGGTTTAACTGGACAGCGCAATGCGCATATGTCGGTTCGTTACTGCTCATGTCAGGACCCTGCGAAAATTCAATATTCTTATGCGAAGGCCAGTGGCGTGTTTGCGCGATGACGTTCATTGCCTCGTTACTTTAGTCACGGGGTCTCTTCAGCCCCGTTGGCACACAGCATAGTTTGCGTCACGAAGCCTCAGCCATTTTAACATCACACGCAGACAGCGCGTCCAATCAGGTGGAACAGCCCTGGAGAAATGGGGACAGCCACTTTGTATCCCCATGTTGAATCTGTTTCTTACCTCGCCAGGCGATGCTGGATTGGCGAGTCTGGGTAATTTGGGACAACTCAGGACACTCCTGATCGATGGGACCAACGTCAGCGACGAGAGTCTCGCCATACTTATGAATATGCCCGCACTGAGCAACGTGTCCCTGTTCGATACCGACGTCACCGACGCCGGTGTGCAAACTCTTGGTGCAATGGAGAAGGTGAATGTGCTGTTGTTGGGCAGAACCGCGGTAAGCGAGGAAGCGAATGAGGCGTTGCAGGAATCGCTGCGCTGCCTGGTTTTTACGGAAGCAACCTAAGTCTATGAATATTGCAGTTTCGCGCGCGGCTGTACGAAGCAGCAATCTGCAATGTACGGGGGGCACGCTCGCACAGGAAATTGAGCAGACATTTTTTACCGATGGGCCCAACACCGGTGGGTATTGAAACGCATTTGTTCAACGTTCGGTAACAGCGATGATCGCGCACTCCTTGAATGCCCACGGGGCGCCGACGCTGTGTAGATAAACATTACCCGCAGTGCCTTTTTCCATAAAGAAAGAAACGCGATCACCGGCACGCGCGACAAGCACGTCGCGGCGGTTCTCTCTTTCGCGCTCGCCCTCGAACCGCGAGGCCATAAACGATTGCGCGTCGCCCGTAACCAGGCAGTCGATTGTGTAGCCCGAAAGCGCGTCCGCGGTCCAGAGAAGCTGCGCGCGAGGGACGGGGAGTGTTTCGTCTCTGCCAGCGCCGAGCCTGGCGAGATTGCCATCAGTGTTATAGACGTCGACGGCGGCGAAAGCGACACGCGCTGCTTCCGTAAACGGCGCGCGAACCGAAACGATGGTTGTGGTGCCTGCCGCATACTTCGCCGGATCAAGGCCAGAACGAACGATGGCCTCGGATCCAGCGTCCTGTGCAAATACGTTCATTGCCAGTGCTGTTCCCAGGGCCGCTGCAGCGTTTATCCAATAGCGCATTGATAACTCTCCTCTTCGTTTGACGAATCAGGTTTACCTGATTTGGAGAATACGATGCGAAATCTATTCCACATCGCCTTGCAGCAAGCGAAGCATCGCCTGTTTGTCGCAACAAGAAAAAAGGA
>JAZKES010000177.1:2683-4428 GCA_040386995.1 Pseudomonadota bacterium
GGACACCCACTTTCTGTGGAAAGATTCACAAGGGCAGGAAAAAAGAACACCCAATTTTCATCCGGGTTTTCATTCGCTTGTTTGCCGATTTTATTTTCAATCCTTTTTAGTTTCAGCTGCGTATAGGAAGAATACATGTGCAGCTAGACGTTCCCAATGAATCGCACATCGGCCGGCTTTTTGAGTTTCTATGGCAAAAACGATAGCTTCGATTCAACGCTGGTACCCCTTGATCAACTTGGTCTGTTTCAAGTTGAGCTGGGTATTGCTGGTGTGGGGACAGCAATCAGGATGTTGGCCCGCAATCCTGTTGCTGCTTGGGAGTCTTGCGTTGCACCCGGCTGCGTCTGGGGCATTGCGCAGCTTGTTTGCAGTCGCATTAACTGGCGTGCTGGTCGATCAGTTGCTGACCTCTGCGGGACTTTTTGTATTCAGTGAAAAGTATATTCCCGCATGGCTGATCGTGCTGTGGCTGCATTTTGGCCTCGTTTTGCCGCAGGGTTTGCGTTTTCTGGCTGCGCTGCCACGCTGGCTGCAAGTTGCAACGGGTGCGTTGGCCGGTCCGCTGAGTTACTTCGCCGGTCAGCAACTGGGAGCAGTAGATTTTGGGCTGTCGGTTTACCCGACCATGCTGCTACTCGCCACAGTATGGGCAATGTTATTGCCGTTGCTGCTTGAGCTGACAAACATCTGCGAACGCAGGAAGAACTTTGGCAATACTGCAACCGTCATGCTTCTGGTGGTAGCGGGCGCCATCTCGAACCAGCCCGAGGCGCGGGCAGAACAAACCGGCTTGTTGCCGCTCGGCCACGCCACCTATCGTTACCTGTTGATGGATATTTACGACGCGCAGTTATCCGCCCAAACCGACGAGTTTACCTTCCCGCAAACAGTGCCTTTTGAACTGCGTCTGACATACAAGCGCAGTTTTAGTAAAGAGGCGATCGTGACCGAAACGCTCAAGCAATGGCGTTTGCAAGGCATCGAACCGTCGGCGGCGTGGATCACCAATCTGGAATCCATCATTCCCGATGTGCTGGCAGGAGATTCGCTGTCGCTATCTGTGGATGCCGGCTACAGCAGTAGTTTCAGCCACAACGACACACCTCTTGGTACTGTCAGTGATCCCGAATTCAGCAAGGCGTTCGCGGGCATTTGGCTGGATGAAAAAACCACTCATACCAAATTTCGTCAACAACTCCTGCGAGGTGCATTATGAAATTGCTGTTTCCCATCATGTTGTTGCTGTTGTCAGCCTGCAGTAGCACCAACATCGATAACTATGAAACCACACAACCGGCACTGGATCTGCGCACGTTCCTGCAGGGCGATCTTGTCGCATATGGCATGCTGCAGGATCGATCGGGTCGCATGACGCGCCGCTTCGTTGCAACATTAAATGGAAGCTGGAGCGGCGAGCGCGGCACATTAGTCGAACAATTCCGTTTTGATGACGGTGAAGTACAAGATCGGACCTGGATCATCACTCATCTAGGAGACGGGCGTTATATAGGCACAGCAGGCGATGTGGTGGGCGAAGCAGAGGGCGAAATCGCTGGTTCCGTCTTTCAGTGGCAGTATCAGCTCGATGTACCCTGGAACGACGGGACAATTGTGGTCGACCTCGATGATTGGCTGTATCTGGTTGATGAGCGCCATGTGATCAACAAGACCACGCTGACCAAGTTCGGTTTCAGAGTGGGCGAGTTGACGCTTGTTATCGAAAAAGCTGGTTGATCCAAAAA
>JAZKES010000178.1:0-11259 GCA_040386995.1 Pseudomonadota bacterium
TCACCTGCGGCGAAATGCGCCAATTGATCAGCGCGGGCCTTTTTGAACGCAGGACGGTCGGTCACACGGGTTACATAGGCTTCGGTGGCGGGTCGGTCGCCGAAGGCGCGAACTTTCGGGACGCGCAGTACGTCTGCCATCAGCAGGTCCGCCGCGGTGAAGCGATCAGCTGAGAGCCATTCTCGCGCTATCAAAACTTTCTCGAGCTGGGAGAGGCGGCTTCGCACCCAATCAGCAAGACGGTTATCCTTTTCGCCTGATACTTCGAGGAACCACCAGGGAACGCTGACCATCTCTATCGAGTTGAGCGCGGCAATCATCCATTGCACCGTTTCCGCTTCACCAACCTGATCGCGCGGCATCAGCTTTTCACTCTTGCGAGCCAAATGCAGTAACACGGCGCCACTTTCGAATATTTTCAGTTCACCATCGCTCAGGAATGGAATCTGGCCGAAGGGCTGGCGCGCGAGATGATTGGTCTCGCGTCCATCGAAAGGAACTGTCCGGGTAGAATAGGCGAGGCCAGCTTCCTCACACGCCCATCTTAGCCGCAGATCGCGCACAAAACCGCGCGGACCTTCGGGTACCCAATCGTATGTCCAGATTATCAGTTCGCTCATAAGGTCTGGCGCAGTCTCCATTATGTGGATAGTTTGTTCAGAAGCTGTCGTGGTTTTTGAATGGAACTCATTTCAGGATTGGACGGCCATGAAAATTACTTTCAACAAATCAAGCTGAAGTAGTTACGTGCAAGGCGCATATCGACAGTCGCTCACTGTGACCTGTTAGCGACGTTTGCATCCGGTGGCTCTTGATAACCATTCTGGTCGAGGCGCAGTTCGGGATGTAGCGCACACGGCACGCAATCGGGTTGATGCAACTCGGGTACACGTCCACTCACCGGGTTGGTGTAGGTAAACCACATCGGCAGGATGGTCGGCCATTGTCGGCCATCACCGCTACCACCTGGAAGATTCTCCTCGCGTTTGCCCAGTGACTTGAGCGTAATGTCGACATTCGCAGTGTTGTTATATACGCGCGGCTCAGCTGGATCTTTCGACTTCGCCCAGACGCCGTCCTTCCATCCGACGGGCGTGATGAAGGGTTCATCGAGTGTGAGCTCCCAGATTTTCCATGCGCCATTTTCCAGTACGTAACGGTCGTGATACATGCCACCCCAGAACTGCGCGCCGAAGAAATCGCCGGTGTTGCCAACGGTCTTGCCAGTGCGCGGCTGGAACAATCTGAAACGGCCCGTCGCCGAACGTCCGTCATCAGAGACCAGTACCACCGGCTGATGCAACCAATGATAAGAAATACCAGCCTGTGTTTCGGGGCCAGGACCTTTGACGCGTGCAGCTATCAGGCGCTCGCGGCCGATGTGATAACCCTGGAAGGGTGTTTGCTTGAAACCTTTCTCCGCCATCACTCCCGCCCAGCCCGCAGCGTCGGAATCGTCGACGTAATAACCATAGGTCGCAGAGATGTTTTCGATGCCGTCATAGGCAGCTGAACGTGCGAGACGGCGGCGCGCTTCGTCGATTGTCACAGTAGTGGATTCACCGGAAACGATGGCCGCGGTCAAATCGTTGGTGGCTACTTCTTTCGCGCTGCCTGCAGGCAAGACTCTCTTGCCAGTTACCGGATGGGTCGCGAGGAAGGCAGGCATTGCCAGTCCTGGTGCGGCGCTATTTGCTTCAGCAACCTTTTCATCGGGTGCATTGGTGCCGCTGGGAACGGGATCAACAATACGATTCTTGCCCCAGCCCTGGAAAACATCAGTCTTCATCAATACAACGCGGCGCATCTCCTGGATTTTCCAGACACCGTTGTCTTTAACGAAGCGATTGCGGAAGGTGGCGATTTCCCACCAACCCTTTTCCTGATCCGCTTCACCGAGCATGCCGAGTTCGATGCCGCGCGTGAATGCTTCGTTGCCGCCCGGCGCGATAGATATGGTGACATCGTTTTGCAGGCGATCGTTGAGCTGGCCGTGTGTAAGACCGGCAGTGCCGATACTCTCGAGCCAGCGGCGAACTCCGGCAGGGCCGTGCCATACTCCCTGACCGCTGATTTCCACCACGCCGTCATTTGCAAACAGGTCGACCACGTCGTCCCACATCTTTTGATCAGCATAGTAGCCGTAGGCCGATTGCAGATTGCGTACACGATCCTCGTCGTTCAGCGTGTCGATGCGCGTTTGTAATGCAGCTAATGTCTCGGTTGTCTGTGGGGCTGCACCGGTTGCAGGTGGAATTGGAATTCCCGCCGAGTCGACATCGAAATGTTTAGGCACCACGGGCACATCGCCGCCGCCCCAGTTGATCCAGCCATCCTCATACGGGCCGTCGTACTGCGGAAAGTAGCGCACGGTCGCAATTTTCCAGACACCATCGTCGCGCGCGTAATCGTTTTCAAACACGCCACCCTCGATGCGCGCCTCACCTGCATGACCGTGGAAGATGATGGTTTGCCAACGCACTTTGGCGCTTTCGCCGTCGGGTGAAAGGTTGATAACCGGGGAGTCGATCATCATGCTGGACAGACTATCGGATTTCAGGCCTTCATAACCACCGCCGTAGCGAGTACGCAGGAACGTGGCGATTTCTGCCGGTCCGGTCGCGGTCTGCGCAGGCTTGATCAAGCCATCGAAGACGAAGCTGCCATCAGGTGCGAACAGCGCACCGACCTCATTCCACAAACCGTATTGCGCATATTGCGCATAACTATGTTGCAGAGTTTTGACGTCGCGAACGCTCTCGACGCGATCGACATCGCGCGCGAGCTCGTTGAGAGCTGGTTGGGCCACCGCGATTGTGCGCAGCAACACGGTAGATAACATTACGAGAACGATTGGTAGAAATTTTGTACGATTTGACATGGATTGTGGCTCTGAGAGTTATTATTTTTGTTATTTCTTTTTTTGATACTGCGCTCGTCTTCGCGAGCTGTGTGCTGACCGTTGGCGCGTTCAGGTTTATTAGCTGCTCAACAAGCGCGTCGGCGGTGTCACCTATTGTGAACCACTTCTGGAACTATTTCTGGAACTACCTCTGAACCTTTATCGAAACTACTTCCCGCGAACCTTGGTCATTCCGCGCGTCCGCCGAGTCTGTTTACGGTGGTCAGTGACAGCGACAATTCGCACAGTGGCTGTTTTCCTGCATCCCATGAATGGGACACCGCGCTGACCTCCCAGGCCTCGCTGTCCAGTTGGACGAGTTCGCCGACTTGCGGGATCCGATTAAATTGGGCTGGGCCGTCCTGCAGGTATTTGCCTGTCGATGCGTCTTTTATGAGTGCCGATTCCATAGCATTACTCCGTGTTGTGTCCGTTGATACTAAATAAGTAATAACCCGCAGGCAACGCGGGTCAGTTACTTTTTTAGCTACTATCCGCAATGGCCTTCCGATCAATCACCCAGGAATGCGCTGCTGTCTCCTGTTTGCGCATTCACATCTCAAGACTGCGCCGCCTGCAGTGCCTCTAGCACCCGCTCTTTGCGGAAAGGTGCCCGACGCAGCCGAACGCCAGTCGCATCAAAAATCGCATTCGCCACCGCTGCAATCAGCGGTTTGTGGCTCGTCTCGCCCGCGCCGTAGTGCGGCAGGTCGGGGCGAGCGGGATTCGGGTCGCCGTTGACCAGAACGATGTCGATGACTTCGGGCGTGTCGGAATGGCGCAGGCTTGGGTGTGATGCCCAATCAACACTTGTCACCTTCTCGTTGTCGAACTGTACTTCTTCCCACAGTGCGCGGCTCAGGCCATGCAGCATGCCGCATTCAACAGTGTGCTTGAGGCCCATGGGATTAATCGCAAGGCCACAGTCGTGAGCACAGACCAAACGTTTGATTCTTACCTGGCCGGTTTCACGGTTTACTTCTGCATCGGCGATCACTGCCACTACCGTATTACCGCGGTAAGTGTAGGCGATGCCGCGTCCGCTCTGGATTGGACCTGGCTCTTGCGGTTTCGGTGCAGGACGAGGGTCCCAACCACCGTATGTGTCGACCGCCGCGCGCAGCACGGCGAGTGAGCGTGCGCGCCGAAACGCGTCATCTTCGGTGCTGGCTTCAATAAGTTCGAGCCGGAACTCTGCGGGATCACGGCGCGCTGCTGCGGCAAGCTCGTCGATGAAACTTTCGAACGCAAACGTAACCTGTGGACCATCCGGGTCACGCAGGTTGCCGGTGCGAAGGGGTGTTTCCCATACCATCGGCAGCGCCACCACATGTCCCGCGAGGCGAAGATTTGGAACGGCGTATTTTACCGACGGCAATGCAGCGCCGCCTGTAGCAATACGCTCGGGTCGCCGGCCCATCAGCTGCGCGATCAGCACGGTGTCGGGTTCGTTGTAGCCCAGATGAGCGTAGTCGATCGCGCGCGCTTCGTAATCGAGAGCTGTCAGCTTGCCATTCGCATCGAGGCCACCACGCAGTTTAAAAGTATAAGCGGGGCCTTTGGTGTCCCAGGCTGTTTCCTCGTGTCGCATCCACTGTACGCGCACAGGTTTGCCTAACTCGTTGGCAAGAAAGGCGGCTTCGAAACCAACGTCGTCCGCCGCTGTGCGGCCGTAGACCTGTGGACCATCCATGTATACCACGCGCACACGGTCACGCGGCAGATCGAGAAACTGTGCAACGCCATTGCGCAAACCATACGACTTCATGTCGTTTGAATAAATCGTCATCTGATTGTCTGAAGGGTCTGCCAGCGCAAAGGCTGGGCCTATCGCAGTGTGGCCCTGGAACGGCACTTCGTATTCGGCTTCAAGCACCTGCGCCGCGCTGGTAAATGCCGCAGTCGGATCACCCGTGAGCCTGGGTTCCCCACTCGATGTTGGCGTCGCGCCGCGAATGTAATCGAACAAATCGTTCGAGGCCGGGAAGGGCGCTTCAGTGGGCGGTGTCCATTCAGCCTTGAGTTGCTGCGCGGCCTGTATGGCTTGCTCTTCGCGTTCACATACCACAGCCACATAGTTGCCGCGACTCACGACGCGAACGAAGCCGGCAATATTCGCGACTGAAGCTTCGTCGATGCTGCGCAAGGTTGCACCCGCGACGGGTGGCCGCACATTACGAGCGTGCAACATGCCGGGCACTTTCATGTCCACGGCCCATGTCAACGAACCATCGACCTTGGCTGGAATGTCGTAGCGTTGCATCGGTTGGCCAATTACGCGCATCTGCTCTACAGGTTTGACGGCAGCTGTACCCGTGGCCGCATTAATGTTGCGACCCGTAAGCGCTACATCAAATCGCTGGCCGCCGACAAGTTCGGCATAAGTAACTGATTTCGTCGCATCGGCCGTCGCCGAAATTGTTCCATTACTGACTGTAAGTTCTGAAATCTGGGTGTTCAGGCGTTCGGCACCAAGCTCCAGCAACACGCGCCGCGCTTCCGCAGCGACTCTGCGCATTGGCCAGCCGTCGGTTTCGATGGCGTCGGAACCGCCTGAGCCGCCCTGGTCTGGCGTGGTATCGGTACTGCCCATCACGAGACGCGTCTGGTCGTAGGCCATGTCGAGTTCGTCGCACATCATTTGCCGGAACGCGGTGCCTGTACCCTGGCCTCCATCGGTTTTACCGACGAAGAAGGTAGCGGTGTTGTCGGGATGGATAACTATCCAGGTGTCGAGCTGCAGAAAATCCGGGTCGGGATAGGGGCCCTCAGCAAGAGCTTGCGCGAGCGCACGGCCGCCGGGCAGGGTGCCCATGCCAAGGCTAAGTACGAGTGCGCCGGAAGACGCGAGAAAATTGCGACGCGACGTGGAGGGGTTGATGCGGCGCAGCGCATCTTCGATGGCTTTGGGAAGCTGGAGTCTCATGCTCATACGGCAGCCTCCTGACCATTGCGCGGGTCAATCTCTTGAACAACGTTCGGTCCGTTCACCACGCGTTTGATTGCGGCCTGGATGCGGTAGTAGGTCATGCAGCGGCACAACGCGCCTTCCATACCTTCGCGAATTTCGACATCGGTCGGCTTGGGATTATTGTCGAGCAAGGCCTTGGCAGTCATGATCTGGCCGTTCTGGCAGTAGCCGCACTGCGGCACCTGCTCATCGATCCACGCCTGCTGCAGCGGATGCAGCGTGCCATTCTGTGCGAGGCCTTCAAGTGTGGTGATCTCGCCGTTCACCGCCGCTACAGGCAACTGGCAAGAGCGTACCGCAGCACCGCCGATAATCACTGTGCAGGATCCACACTGTCCAAGGCCACAGCCGAAACGCGGGCCGCGCAATCCAAGATCGTTGCGCAGTACATACAGAAGCGGCGTCGATGGATCGATGTCCACCTCAACAACTGCACCGTTGACGTTTAATGAAACGATACTCATGGAATCCCCTCCGTTAAGCCGGGTTCAACTGTAACCCAATAATCCGGGGGCCGACTACTGCCCCGCGGCTCCGCGCACCAATCAATCAGAGAGACCAGCTTCGATGCCTCTCTAAACGAATAAAAAGGTTCAACGGGAACCAATGAAATTAGCGGGTCGTTTGCAAACTGTATGGAACTGATCCCTTGGAACGGCTGAGTGAATCGAGCACACAAAAAGGCGTGTTAGCAACAAGTCTCCCCAACTGCTTATGTCCCTGAGGTTGTGACCCGCGCAATGGAAGTTACTTGCACAGGATATTCAAAAAGATTCCTCGATCATGATGCCAAACGGTCTCGCCAGGGTATTTGGTAATTGGAAACGAACTAATGAAACGTCAATGTCCGAAGTATGGCTGGCCATTGGGTTTTCAACAGCGAATGTTTGGTGGATCTCTCTGTGGATCTTCGTCAAACGCTCTGAACTCTTTATGAGTCCTCGCGTAGAAAATACCCGATCGGTGCGTCAGTTTTACCGGCGTTGTCCGCGACTACTGTTCAGCTGTCGTGCTGACCTCCAACTCGAAGTCGCGCAAGTCGCGATTTTTTACGCGAGTTGAACGCTGAATTTTACTTCACGTGCATCGCAATCAATTTGGTGGGCTGTGGCACGCGGCTTGCAAACTTGTAAAAGTGTTTAGCACACGAACACGCAATAACATTAATCGGAGACCGTCATGACCCACCGCAAGCCATTTCATTTTGTTGTCGCTCGTACTCTCGCGCTGCTTGTCACTCTTGCCACGGGTGTTCTTGCTAATGCACAAGGCACCGCCAGTCAACCGGCCCTCGATGACGGTCGCCCCGCAACCGATGCGCAGACCGAAGCGCAAAAACCCGCTGATGCAGTTGCGATTCACGAAGGTGCCGGCCCTATCGATTGTGAAACTCTTCTCGCGCAGGAAAACAATACGCAGCCAGGCCCAGGTCGTGCTAACGACACCAGTCGAGCCAATGGCGAACCCGCCTCCGGCCCCTATCGTGAAAACCAACCAAACGAAGATACGCAAATCAGCACTGTCGAAGAGTGTCGTGCTCAACAGAATGCTGATCCGGATCATCAGCCAAAGTCTACCGACAAGGAGTAGATTTTTTCCTGTGTCACGGCGTTTAAGTGTGCCGTATCGCGGTGAACAACGCTGTAGCGGATGTGCGATGGATGTAGCGAATAGTTGCGACCGGAAATGGAAGAGTGACTTTCTTCAATACAGATATGCAAGCTCATTATGCGATTACAAATTTGAAGGGGTACTGAAAATGAATAAAGAAATTGACGAAGATAAAACTCAAGTAAAAAGCAGTTCTGATCAGCGTAAGGCAGGTCGTCCGAGCAAGTCGACTTCCGAGAGATCCGCGCCAGTCACGAATCCCGTTCCGCAAGCTCAGAAGGAAAGTCGCAGTGACCAGGAGCAAGAAGGAACGCAGAACCCCGCCGGGGACACACGAGATGTCAGCAGGGAACCTGTGGATCATGTAGACCAACCGACGAAAAAATAGTCGCGGCTCGGATCGAAATAGAAAGTTGATATTGGTACAAGCTGAAAATTCATATTCGTGCGCGACTGATTCGCCAGACAATGAAAAACCACCATTCAGCCGCGCCTTCAGCCCTTCGAGAAAACTGCGAAATCAGTATCGTTTGATGTTGAAGATGAACCGCTATTCGGCATTGGTGTCAGCGGAAATGCTGAAATTCGTAATGACACTCTCAGTACCACGAGAGACTTTAATTTTATAAGTACCGACGCGGTTGGCGGGGATTGTGAGTCCGGAGTCCAGGCGGCCAGCGCATTCCACGATTGTCCCTGCCAGATCACTGATATCGCATTGAACTCCGTAAAGATCCGCCGCACCACCACTCACCTTGAAGTTTATTGTTACAGCGGAGTTGGATGTGATTTCCACACTCGGACTTGTCTGTAACGTAAAGTCTCTTTCTTCAGTTTGAGCAGTGACCAAGACATTGAGCGGCGTTTGACTTGGTGAAACCCGCTCACCTGCAGCCAGAAATCGTTCTGCGGCTCTCCTATAATATTCTTCCACTTCGCACATGTTCTCCACAGCCGTGTACTCAGCAGTCGAATGGTAGATAAAAGTAAATAGTCCGACCATGCGATCTTCAGTGCTTGCCCATCTAAAAAAGTCGTCGGCGACATTTACGATGTGAAGTTTTTTATCTAGCGGCACCTGATCGGTAGCATAATTTCCATCGACTATTCCTGTCGGTACTGCAATCAACTTCTGGTGAGGCGTCATTTTCGATTTCAGAATTTCATAATATTCAGGAATAGCACGCATCTCCCCGTAACGCGCGTCCCCGCACGACTGGAAATCCCCGTAACAATCCATTCCGACCCAATCAATGCCCGGAGGAATTCGCAGGGTTTCATTAATCACCGGATAACCCTCCACTATTGCGGTTGGGATTCCTGGAAGAGTTTGTTTTACTAAACGGTTCTGCAGGACGAGTGAGTCATATACGGAAGCCGGCGATACATTGGTTGATTCCGCTGCCCAGAAGGGTTCATCCCACAAGTACAGCGCAATAATCACATCTTGATATTTGCCCAGCACCGGCAAAATCTGGGACCAATTGTTTTCGTAATCGGTATGAAGTGCGGTTCGTTCGCGATCGACAAATATATTCTGAATATGCACGGCCGCTTTTTTGCGCAAGGTTTTAACAAGGCTTAATTTGTTTTCAAGATTCTGCAATTCATCGGGCGTGGCTTGCTTGACGCCCAACGTAATCACATTGCCAAACTGCGCCAGTTTTTGGGTGTCGGCAATCCACCGCGAATCGTACTGTGCGCTCAGCGGAAACTCTTCGCCTACCATGGAAACATACTTGATATGCATGGGCAGATCGGCTGTCGGGTTCAAATCTGAAGGAAGGCAGATGTTTTGTGACGGCGGTTCGTCTCCGCCGTCATCTACCGAAGTACAGGAACTAATTTGGCAGAAGGTTAGGATCCATGCGGTAAACACAGCAAGCGTGCGAAGTTGTTTAGGCATCATTACTTTCTCACAGGCAATGTCGTGCTGGCTCATCATCAATATAGTCCGGCAGTCTGGCCCAGGCCTGGCTCGACACACTATGAACCAGGACACCAGCTCCGGCATGCAATAAAAACATGTAGCAACAAACTTGCTTCGGATAACACGTTCTCATCTTTTATTAATTACCTTATACGACTCACGCTACGCAAACTGATAGAACCAATAGGGTGGTATCTAGAAGGTTCTCCACTTTTTATAGACCTGAACGGATATCAAAAAGATCCTGGTGATTTGAAATGAATAAGAAACGAATATCTGCCGTCACTCGGTGAATCTCCGAGACAGTGGAGGAGACGCGCCCGTAGTACGGTGCTGCGAAGTGCGGATATTAGCAACAGGCGTTCGTGGTCACTTAGATCTCTACCGCTGTGAACCGCGTAATTGCAGTTATTTGCAGAGGAGATTCAAGACACGCAATTGCGATGATTCGACAAAATGGCCAGCATTGGGAAATGAAAAAGACGAGACGTTTACTTTCTCATACTCGCGCTTTTTTACTGCGCATTTTCTATCAAGCGGTTTTGCCCAAAAGTAGGCAGGTGCCAACCCGGCTCTTTGTGCATCCAGACAGCAAGTGCCTTGCCAACGATTTTTTTGTCTGACGCGGGACCCCAGTAGCGGCTGTCTTCGCTGCCATCCCGGTTATCACCCATCATGAAATACTGACCTTCAGGGACTACCATTCCTTCAGGTTTTAGCCATCCTGTGTGAAGCGTTCCTTCAATATCCAGCCACTCATAATCACGCGCAAATCCCTGCGGAACATATGTATGAATATTGTGGGTCAACCCGCCAATTGTTTCGTGCGAAAGTTTTATGCCCTGGTCCTGCAGAATGCCTTTTTCATGCTGGAGAAGAGGTTCACTGTTTACGTAAACAATATTGTTTGCATACCGTATATGGTCGCCCGGAAGTCCAATGACTCTTTTGATGAAATAACGCGGGTCATGCGGAGGAACGAACACCATGACATCGCCGCGCTGCGGATTTCCAATATCAAGAATCCTGGTGCCGGTGACAGGCAGGCGCAGTCCATAGGCAAACTTGTTCACAACGATAAAATCGCCGACGTTCAACGTAGGGATCATGGAGCCAGAGGGGATCTGAAAGGGCTCCAGTAAAAACGAGCGCAGAATGAGTACAACAAACAGTATTGGAAAAAATGACTTGGCGTATTCGACTGGTAGCGGATCACGATGGATTGCAGCTGCCTGCTGCAGGGTTGTTTCCCGCGCGGGATCGACTCCGTTTTCTACCTCACTGCGAGCTTCGATATCGTCTGTTGCTGCTTTTGCGATTTTGCTATTTTCAGCGAGACCATCCAAATAACGCTGGAAACCTTCTTTGGTGATTTTACGCTCGGCCAAAAACTGCAAAAGTTTTTCGAAGCGGGGTTTCGCAAATACGAAGTGATCGATCAGCCAGATGGCGCCCGTTGCGGTACAGAGGATTACCAGAATCAGTGAAAAATCAAAATTCATAAAATTCATTTATAAAACCCAAGACTGTTTAACGGGATTCAACTTCGTTTATTAAAGAGCATCTGATCAAACTCGATACGTCATACCCGCGAAAGCGGGTATCCAGCAAATCCAACTACTGGATACCCGCTTTCGCGGGTATGACGAATTAATCAAAGCCTTCTTGGCTCTACCTATTCACGGGTATAACGAATTAATCAAAGTCTGCTTGGCTCTATCTATTCGCGGGCATGACGAATTAATCAAAGTCTGCTTCGCTTTATCTCTTCACGGGTATAACTAATTAATCAAAGTCTGCCTCGCTTTATCTATTCGCGGGTATGACGAATTAATCAAAGTCTGC
>JAZKES010000178.1:11359-23067 GCA_040386995.1 Pseudomonadota bacterium
GAATTAATCAAAACCTCGTTGGATCTATTTATCAACTTTCAATATGACTAATGAAGCTTCCTGGATACTTTACCCGAGTCCACCTGCTTCATATGCTTTTTGCAGGCTTTTTATTTTCGAACAGCTGCTTCTTGTAGATTAAAAAAGCGCCGTTTGCTTTCAGAACCCTCAACGATGCCGCAGCCGATCGTAGCTCCATGCGGTCAACAAAAAGAATGTGAACGGCAGTGTGAGCAATGCAGAATTAAACGCGAGTAATTCGGGCGCCTGGTTCATCAGCTGTATGCCGCGGCTATGTAAACTGATCCATGCGCACAGCAAAAAAATTCCCCATCCCACAAGGCTTGTGATGCCGCCGCTGAGCGACAAGGTTTTCATGTAGAGCACTCTTCCAAGCATGAATATCGTCAGCAGCAACACCGCGCCGGCGAAGGCCCACATATGTTGTTGAAGAGCTTCGAGGCCAGCAGCGCCTCTGATCACGTTGAAGATAAAAATAATGCAATAGATCACGAAGATCGTCATGCCGTACAAGACTCTGCGGCCCCAGAATACGGAGCAGGCATGGAGGCACACGAGAAATGCGATCAGTGTGATATACAGCGTGAATGCGGCGAGGAACTCGCTGGCATGCGCTACTACTGAATCGGTGCCGGGAGCAGCGAGTAGTGCCTGAACTTTTCCAATCACAACGCCCGGCGCATCCAGCAATGGCAACGACAGCCACAAGCTGGTGGACGTCAGCACAACGCCTGCAAAGGTCGTGACGCCTGCCACCAGAAATTGAATACCGGCCAATTGCAGTGTGCCAATACCACGTGTGCCTTCGAACGTATTCATGTAACCGCTGCTGTCCTGGCGCCGGTTGATGAACGCGATACCGATGCCCACGAAGAAAACTGCCGCGACAGGAACACATGCCAGATTGCCGCGGTTTTCCATTCCTATGAGCTTCGCAAACAAAAGAAGTAGCGGAATGCTCAAGGCCAATAACACACCAAGGAGCAGTACACCGATGCCACAACGTTTTAATTCAAACCAGAGTTCGGCGCTCCATGCAGAGCTGACCGGGCAGGGCACGTTGAATGCATCACCTATCTTGTCGAAGAAGTTGCCACCGTGTTTGTCCGGAAGCGCCGCTGCCACAGTCGTCCCGTCATGCGAATGTTGTGCAGACGTTTGGTGCGCAGTTACTTTTCGCGCGAATATCGCAGATGGAAATAATGATTCGTTGCAGCGCTGTCGGCTCAGGTTGCGCACGATGAAGCCGAATAACACAACGAGCAGCACCACCACGAGGGAGTAGTCCATAAAAGTCAGCGAAATGTTACTGACCGGGCGTGGATTTGTACCCCCGACGGGCATCGGAGTCAGTGCATGCAGCCAAACGTACAGCTGAATCAGCCCAAAACACGCAGCAATGACAGCAAATGTACGCGTGACCGTGCCAGTAGTGGACCAGCTCGCGGCCGCAAGTGTCGCAACACATACTGCAATAAGTATCGTGGGCGCGGAGAGCGGCATTGAAACGTTGAAGAACAATTGACTCAGTAACGCGGGAACCACATAGAATGATGCGCAGGCGACGCTCAGATAAAGCAATGGAATTCCTGCCAGCAGTTTCAGATTGATTGGTAATCGATATTCGAAGCGCAGCGGAAAGCCTGCGCGGCCACTCACCGTGAGGACGATCAGCGTTGTGAGGCAGGCAAGCATGAAGCTCCACATGGAGGCTCGAGTGGCGAGAACGTCCCGAAAAAACTGTAGCGCATCAGCCGGAGCATTGGGTGGTATACCCGTCATTACCTTCAGATGTATGGCGATGGCAATCACCATGAGCAACACATACCAGCGCCGCGTCAGGCGCCAGCATTGCCACAACAACGCGATGGCTGGATTACGCATGGTCAAGCCGCCTTGTTGTGGCGCACGCTGCGTCCGGCACGTGCGAGAAAAATTTCCTCCAGCGTCGCATTGCGCGATTCGCCAACCTCTCCACCTCTGCGGTACACCTCTCCGTTAAAAGTATCCGGCGTGTTCGCGTGCACGATGCTCCAGCTGCGGCCACCGCCTTGAGTCATCAACGCGCCGGAAAATTCGGGCGGGCGTTCCTGATGATCGTTAAACGTCACGCGTGTCAGGAAATGGGTTTCCTTGATGGTGTCGAGATCGCAGTTGAACGTGATCTTGCCGTTCTGGATCATCGTGACGTGGTCACACGTGCGCTCCATTTCGTCGAGCAGGTGTGATGAAAAAATCACGCTGCGTCCATCTTCCACCACCGTGCGGATCACCGCATCGATGATGTCGAGGCGCACGATGGCGTCGAGACCATTGGACGGTTCATCAAGAATCAGCAGTTCAGGCCGATGCGCGAGCGCGGCGATCAATCCGGTTTGCGCGCGCATGCCTTGTGACAATGCCGAGATTTTTTTGGTGGGATCGAGTTTGAACGTGTCTATCAACTCGTTGGCAAAACGCTTGTCCCACGTCGGATGATAGGCCTGCAGGTAGCGCAGGAATTCATCGATGCGCATCCACTCGGGCATTTCGCGGTGTTCCGACAAATAGCCGATGCGCTGCAGCACGCGTACCGGTTCTCTGATTGGGTCTTCACCGAATACGCGCACGGTGCCTTTCTGCGGCCGCAACAACCCGAGCAGGTGTTTGAGCAATGTCGTCTTGCCCGCACCGTTCGCACCGACGAGACCGTATACACGTCCCGGAACAATGGAAAAATCGATGTTGTCCAGCGCGTGGTGGTCGCCGTAACGCCTGTCCAGTCCGCGCACGTCGACTATGGGAGTATCCATGTTCATTCGTCCCCGCTGGCATTTTTGATAACGTTGCTGTTCAACAATGCGAGCCGTTTGTGGATCAGCTTGAACAGGTCTTCAGGTTTGTAGTTCAGCTGGCGCGCTTCGGTAAGCAGGCCGTCGATACGTTGCTCGAGGATGCGACGTTTTTCACGTTCTGCCAGCATCGAAGGACCATCCGACACAAAACAGCCCGAACCCCGCCGCTTGCTGATGACACCAGAGCGTTCGAGTTCCTCATAGGCTTTCACGACGGTGTTGGGTGTGACGCGCAGTTGCGTCGCGAGTGTACGAATCGGCGGCAGATCTTCGTCTGGCCTCAGCAAACCAGAGGCGATCATGAAACGTATCTGCTTGGCAATCTGGTGATAGATCGGCAGGCCGTCCTTCACATCAATGATGATGTTCATGGCTGTCCACAATTGTATAGGTGTATCCTTATAGTGATACAATTATCCAAAGCGAGTCAAGTCGGGCTGAAGGTAAATTTTTGCGCCAGCCCGATTCGCTAGGGAAGTGCTCGCCAACAGACGGGAGTGGGAGATGCGCTTTGCGGGTTCGATCAACTCGCCTTGATAGCCACCTTCAGCACACCATCCCTTTGGTTAGAGAACAACTCATAGGCGGCCACGATATCGTCCAGTTGGTAGTGATGAGTCACCAGTAATCCCAAATCAACCCTGCCTGAGGCAACAACATTTAGCAGCCGCCGCATGCGCTCCTTGCCACCTGGGCATAGTGCCGTGATGATCTTGTGATCGCCGAGACCGGCCGCGAAAGCTGCTAACGGAATGGTCAGATCGGTAGAGTAAACACCAAGACTAGACAACGTGCCGCCTGGTTTTAACACTCGCAACGCGGACGAAAATGTCCCCTGTGTGCCTAACGCCTCAATCGCCGAATCGACGCCTCGTCCGCCTGTCAGCTTCATGATTTCGTCGACGACATCGCAATTATGGAAATTGAGTGTCACATCAGCGCCCATTTTCTTCGCAATCCCGAGCCGATGTTCGTTGCCATCGACCGCGATGATTGTGGTTGCTCCCATCAGACGCGCACCGGCAGTTGCGCATAGGCCGATCGGGCCTTGTGCAAATATCGCCACTGTATCGCCGATTCTGATATTGGCGTTCTCGGCACCCTTGAAGCCGGTAGACATAATGTCTGGACACATCAGCACCTGTTCATCGGTGAGACCATCGGGAATCGGTGCGAGGTTAGCCTGGGCATCGGGCACCAGTACGTATTCAGCCTGCGTGCCGTCGATCAGATTGCCGAAACGCCAGCCGGCTGTTGCCTTGTAACCGTGACAACCACACTTGCCCGATGGAATCAGATAACTGCCATCCTGCGACGCGTAACCATCCTGGCTTGCGTACGAAGTGAAGGTCGGACAGATGGCTCCTGCGATAACACGCTGGCCTTCGGAGTAACCTTGCACAGCGCTACCAAGTTTGTCGATAACTCCTACGGGCTCATGACCAATTGTCAGGCCTTTTGCTACCGGATATTCACCCTTGAGGATGTGCACGTCGGTGCCGCAAATTGTAGTGGTCGTGATACGCACAAGCGCGTCGTTAGGACCAACATCCGGAATTGGTTTGTCTGTCAGTTCAATGCGTCCTGGTTCGATAAATACCGCAGCTTTCATCATCGTGGTCATGGTGTCGTCCTTGAGTGTGTTGGACATGCACGGTACCACGATGCAGTAGGCGACGTTTGATTTGAGGCAATGCTGAGGTGGTACGGGCCGTCGTATCTATGTGCGGTCGGCAATTTTCCGACATATTGAGTTCATTCAGGTTGGTGCGGCAGGCGAGGTCGCGTCCGCGAAGGCGTAAGCATTCAGAAGAAAAAACGGGATATCCACTTTGTGCCCGAGACAGCAAAAAAGGGGCGCAAAAAATGGGTGGCCAATCTAACCCGGTGTTATAGTCATAGTCGCAGGAAAGAGTCGTTGTTTACTTCCATGGTGAACGAGCACTTGCACTCATGACTCGGTTAAAAAGCTGCCCTCCACACGTCACTGCCCTTTTATTGCTAGGGTGTTTGCATGGCTTCGCACAGCCAGCTCCCTCTGCGGGCGATACGGCTGCATCCGCCACGCTAAGCACAGCACAGCCCGCAGAAAGTCTGCCCGAAGCAGAAACCTCATCATCACGCGCATCCTACGAACAGTTAATCGCTGACTTGCAAATTACGCAAAATTCATCCGGTGCGACCACGGCATTGAGCGAAGCGTACACCGGTCTTGGTAACTCGTTGCAGACACTTGGACGGCATGAAGACGCCGTAGTGGCTTACGAACAAGCATTACAGTTACTCCGGCAGAGCAAGGGCCTTTACGAACTCGAACAGCTGCCGGTGCTGCAGGCGCGACTGGTCTCTAATCAGGCGCTGGCTGCCTGGCAGGACGTGGACACGGGCAGGTATCTCGCCTACCAGATCGCCTTGAGAAATCCCGGCGCAGGCATAGCGCTGCACTATCAGACTCTGCGCGAGCTCGGGCTCTGGAAACTGCGCGCCGCCGAAGATGACCTGTTGCAGAACTCGCTTGATGGCGTGCAAGAGGCGGCTGCTCTGTATCGACTGGAACTCGAACGGCCGGGCATTCGTGCTGCCTACCAGAACAATGCGTTGTTCCTGGCCAACCTGTATCTGGATCTGGCGGCACTCGAATTTCTGCAGGCCAGGAAAAAGCTTGAGTTGCCGCTCAGCGCGTACGTGGAGGGCGGGCAGCGCACGGTAACAGAAATGTATTGTGAGACGATCCCGATGCCGGGCGGCAGAGAGAGGCAAGTGTGCAGGAGCATGCAGGTACCAAACATGGACTACTTCATGTCGCTGTCTAACAAAAAGTACAGCACGACCTGGGAACATCTGAACGCCATGCAGGACGCCGTACTCGAAGCCTACGCGGTGTTGCTGCCCGAAGTTGCGACCGAACATCGCGACGATGCGCTGACCCTGCTATCCGAGGTGCACAACCTGACCGATGCGTTCAACGATTTCGTCGCGCAAAATGCCAGAAGGACGGGGTCGAGAATTGCTGGGCCAACGGGTTCGAGGATCAACCGCTGATCAGAGTTAAAAGTGGCTGTCCCACGTGTTCAGTTGAAGCGGAAAGGATCAAATTATTTTGACCAGTTTGATCGTTCTTCAAGTCCTGCTCGCAGGAAAACATTGGCGGCGAGCTCCGCAGAAACGTTCAGGAGGTGTGGGTCGTTCATGTTCGAGTTGGCTAAAAATTTCATTACCATCTCTTTTTGCATGCTCAGGAAGGCATTTTTATCGGGCTGCGATTCGGCAATGAACCTTAGCAGGTTGTTCATAATCTCATGGTCAACGAGTTGTAATGCAATGAGGTGAATCCTTGCTTCGTCTTCCGTCATAACTGCTCCCTTCAAAGGTTCTGCTCCGTATTAAAAGCTTAACACGAGCGATGCTCGCAGGCCGCGAGGCGTGCGCCAAAAGAAAGGGCAGGAAAAAAAAGAGGCTTAATGAAAAGTGGCTGTCCCATCCTGGGAGGCAACTTGGTCGTTACGGGAAACAACAAGAAAATAACCGGTAACGAACAGTCGCCGGACCATGTTGTTTTCTAGTCATTCCTGGTCACAGTAGTCGCTCGTGCTGCCCGAAACGCCGTCCGCAGGTGGCAAACTGCGTACACGTGTGCTGTCGGCTGCAGGCAACGAGTCGAACCAGCAAATGCCATACGGCTTAAGTTCGCCACTCATATTCGTGGTGGCGGGATTGCGTGACCGTAAGTCGTAGATACCAAAATCCATGAAGGTATTGCCGGGCAATCCCGTTGCGGTGGCTATCGTTTCACCAGCGCTCACTGTGTAACCCGATAGCGTGGTGAAGGTGTTGGTCGGAGTGGGCGCAGGCAGGGTGTCGGCAATGGCAGCAAACTTTGGTGACAGTTCCAGCATGTGTCCTACCCGCATCATCACACCGCATGGATTGATGATATCGAAGCCGTATTGCACGGTACCGTGCGCATTGTCACGCACAGCGCGAACCACGCTACCTGAAATCGCCGACACCACATTGACCTGATTGGTCTGGCCTGCACCATCGAGGCGGAATCCCCCATGCGCTTTGTAATCTCCGCCGCGTGTCTGGCCTGGATAAAGAATAGATGTCACCTTGCTGAGGTCGAGAGGTGCCTGCAGCAGCGGGCTCGCGCAGGTCGGTGGTGTGCCGTTGCTTTGCCAGTTCGTGCCGTCAAAGAACCAGGGTGCGGTATCACCCGCCGGATTCGCATCGATACCAAGAACAAAAGGCCTCGGACTGTAGTGCAACACGCCGTCAGCACCGCGATATCCCAGGAACAATTGAAACGTGCCGGTAATAGCGAGTTTGCCGGTGTAAAGCTCTACTTCGGTATCTGCAGTGAGGGTTGTTTGCTCGTTGTAAGGCACCAACTCGGCTGTGCTGCCGCTCCATTGCGCAAATGAGCCATTGCTTCTGCGCATCAGGAACACGGCGCCCGTCCTCACGACCATATAAATATCGGCTTGCTGGCCAATCTGCGCAACGTCGGGTCGTATCTTGCCCACAATCCGCAGAGACTCTGTTGTGGTGCCATTGGTGCGCCAGCTCAGCCCGTTATCGGTTGTCATACCAATGGCGAACGTGGCGTTGGTATCCACGACGGCATTGCCGGCCGGCGGCACGCGTAAACCGCCGAGCTCAGTGAGGCTGGTGCCTTGGGCCATTGCGGCATTGTGCAATGCGAGGATCGACAAAAATGTAAGGCATACACTGACAAAACGAACTGCTTTCATACCGTCATTTCCCTGTTAATGAAGGCTCTACGACTGGCTTGCCGTTAAGGTAATTACGGATGGGTTGATTTTTTTCTTGAGGAGTCAGCTAACTTCTTTGAGCTTAAGGCGTGAAATTAGATGAGAAATGGGGGGCGAGAAATGCGACTGCCACTTTCTACATTTTTTTGAAAGTGTTTGGCACAGGTGCTTTCAGTCGTGGGCTGGTGCTTGTAGGCCTGAAATTTCCAGCTATTGCTGCGCGAAATTCGTGTTACTGGATTCTGGAAATTGTGACCCTGAATTTTCCGGATGGGGTTAATTCGAGCTGATCCATAAAACGGATGTTGATAATCAATTGTGAGCCTAATACTGCGCGAAGATCTTTTTCCATGGCGTTTTGAATGACGTCAGTAAATAAGTGATTCGTTACCAGTTCAACCGAGATGACAGATAGCGACTCTTGAATGACCCGGTATTGAACTACGCCTGGCTTGTTGCCGATGAAACGTACGAAAAACTCGCCCGGCACCTCGTTGCCATCTTCGAGCTTGATCATATCCAGAATGCGCCCGGAGACGTCAGAAATCATCGGCAGGCCGCGACCACATTTGCAGGTGTTATCCGCGCGCGCCTGGATTGCCAAATCGCCTATGCGGTACCGGATTAACGGCATCGCATAGTTATGCAAATCTGTTACAACTATTTCACCTTGTTCACCGGGAGCAACAGGCTTGCCATCATCGCCAATAATCTCAACGAACAGATTTTCGGAAGAAAGGTGCAGACCCTCATGTTCGGAGCATTCCATCGCGATTAACATGAATTCCCGACTGCCATAACTATTGAAGACTTTTGCCTGGAATATTTCTTCGATGGTTTGCCTTTGTGACGCGTGGATTTTTTCTGCTGCGGAAATTATCGACTGAATTTTAAAGGTAAATTTCAAGTCATTTGCCTTCATGTATCTTGCCAGGCTGTCCAGCGCATTCGTGTAGCCGATGATAATTGCTGGCTGGTAGCGATTTAAAATTTCGACACACTCTTGCTTCCTGGCATCGTCAAAATAAAAACAGTTGAAATATTTATGCCTGAGAATGGCTTCGTGAATACGCGTTTTCAGTTTGGCAAAACGCGACATATGACGTTCGCTTGTGCCCCACAAATAAAATTGTTTTACGCCGTCTCTGCATCCCGCCCACGCGTATCCTCTTCTGGTTGACGCGACACGATTGTCGTGACTTTCCGGCGTGTAAAAAATCCTGAGCGGATTGCCGGTTGAACCGCCGGTATATTTTGACCACGAATCATCCGTGTCATTTTCACTGAGCATGCGAGTGTCATGTTCGCGAATAATTTGTTTTGACAATAAGGGCAGGCGACAAAAATCCTGATAGCTGTGTATGTTTTCGGGTTTTAGATTGATGCCATCAAAAAGTTTTTGCCAATAATCCACGTTTGCATAAGCATGTGATAACAGCTCTCTCAAACTTTGCAGTTGATTTTTCTGTATCTGCTCTTTCGAGAGCCATTGGCTGGCTTCGAGGTTCGTTTGATATGTTAATAAGTTGCGCTTCTTGAAGGTGTTTTCATAAAGAGGAATGCAAATATTATTCAGAATTCTTTGATACATAGAAATCTTGTACCTCATGCGCTTGCGAATCGCGGTTCGTGCAAATGGAGACTAAAGAAGGATCAGTCGATGATGAATCCACGGAGATCTTTATAACGAAAATTGGTTTTTGCAGTTTACCTGCGCGTTGCAATTACCAGCGGAAAAAAGTCACTCATCCCGTAGGAGCCATAAGTAACCTTGATTAACTGAAAGTACGGCGATAACAATTCAGTAATTTTATTTACCCTTGGCACGAACAGTTTGATATTGGTGTCCTTATATTTGAGGACGTCATTGAGCAGCGTTGATTCAATCTTCGTGTCTTCAGAAACCAATTGGTACTCGGATATATTTGCTACGTATTGATCAATCACGTTGTTGGTATCAATTTCAAAGTCATCGATATTCAGCCCGGTAAACATCATTCTGCAGCGCATCTCGGTGAAATTGATTTTTTTGTGCGGGCGGTAGTGACGAATCAAGTCTGCTCTGCTCATGGGCGTGTACATGTCGGGAACAGAAAAGAATCTGGATATCAGTACTGAACCCGTACTCATTTTTGTCGACAAGTCGTGAATGAAGTCTTGCCAGCATTCTTTCGGAATAAACGCGAACGAGTTGTCTCCGCATACGGTATCAAACTCAGATTCCAGCGCGGATATTGAGGTCCAGTTCATACAATGGTGGTGAATTTTGCTCTCAGCATGCGTGGAGTCTGTCTGCGTGAACTCCAGCATTTTTTTACTCATGTCCATGAGATGGACATCTTGATGATTCGCCATGCATAAATTTGTCAACCAGGGGGTGCCGCCCAGAATCAAGGCCGCTTTTTTACTGCTCTGGTTATGACAGTGATATTCGTTGGCAAACCACGCCTGACTTGCTCCGACCAAATTCAGCGGCTCACAAGCCTGCGAATAGGTATCGGCCATAAAATCGGCGGTGTTGTTTTGAGCTGTACTCATTGCCCAAAGCTATCATGAAGAATAGCCAATATTGGTGATCCACAGCTAAATTCGGATATTAAATTCCAAGTGAAAGGTGAGCAGAAGGAGCGTCCAAATGAAGTGTAGGAGCCAGCCACTTTTTCTGCTGCCTTGGGGTAAAGCACTTTGAAAAATGGATGTCTTCTGAGCTTTCTATGAGCTTCGGGGCCTGGCGGACGTTATACTGTCGCAACTTTACACTTATGCCTGACCGGAATTTAGCATGGACAATGAAATCAACTACAAAAGTAATCCTCTGCATGGCGTGAGTTTAAAAACCATGCTGACCGAGTTGGTCGATCATTATGGTTTCGAAATTCTTTATGCTTATTTATACAACAATTGTTTCAGGACCAATCCGAGCATCGCGTCGAGCGTCAAGTTTCTGAACAATACCGATTGGGCGCGTGAAAATATCGAAAGTTTTTACCTGTATCAATTCAAGAATTTGCCCAGAGCCTCAGCCGAGCAATTTTTATTGCCGCCCAGAGACAGGGTTATCCCGGAAGGTCAGGTGCCCGGTACACCCGCTGTACTGAGCCTCGAAGATGCCGAGCAGCTGCGTGCCAAACGTGCGAAGAAAGCCGATGGATTTCGTTCGGGGCCAGGCAGGAGTACTGCTGCACAACGCGGAGGGAGTGCGCCTAAACGTCAATATAACCGTGAGGTAAACACCGTCGATGAGCCAGAGAGCACACCACGCTCATCGGTGTGGGGCGATATCGACCCGTGGGCCAACGCGAAGAAGTGAGTTGTGCCCTGACACCCAATATCGTGAACCGGGTTGGCTGGGCCCTGGATTCAGGAAGTGACGAAACTTCTCCAGCAAGTGGATGTTCCTTGTAAGCTCTTGTGACCCTATCCGTCTGTGTTCCCTTGCTTCGCCATCACGCGTTTAAAAACGCGCAACTCAAGCAGCGTATCCAGCCAGATTCGCAAAGCCTTGAAATCACATTGGTCAAACCAGTCTCGATCCACGCTGGAAAACTGGCGTACGAACGGAAAGATCGCGATGTCAGCCAGCGTGATTCGTGAGGTGATCAGGTGCGTCTGCTTTTGCAGAATGTTGTCCAGCTTCGCTAAAAAAATTTCGCACTTGCCCCGGTAATATTCCGGTTCGTGCTCGGGATGGCGATCAGCATATTTGTATTTGTCGAGCCACTTTTTGAAGTCGTTGTCGCTTTCCTCGATCAGTTGCATCGCAGTGGTTTTTTCGGTTTCGGAGTAACGCGAATACCACTGGTCGGGATCGCTGATCGCGAGCGCCCAGAGCATAATGTCCAGACTTTCATCGATTACGTTGGTGCCGTCGCAAAGCACGGGCACTGTGCCTTTGCGTGAAACATCGAGCATCGCCTGCGGTTTGTTTTTTAGCGCAACCTCACGCAACTCCACGTCGATGCCAGCAGTGAAGATCGCCATTCTCGCCCTGATGGCATAGGGACAACGGCGGAAGGTGTACAGGATACGAACTTGCTCGTTGCTCATCGGATATCGACTGAACTGATGTCAAAAAGTG
>JAZKES010000178.1:23167-25672 GCA_040386995.1 Pseudomonadota bacterium
GATACGAACTTGCTCGTTGCTCATCGGATATCGACTGAACTGATGTCAAAAAGTGACTGTCTCATGAGTATATTTTTTTACTGAGTTTGTGAATGCACCGTGCCGTTTCGCGCTCGATGGTTTTTGTGAGGCATTGATTGTCTGGGTCACAGATATTGCATTGCCAGGCCAGCTCTGCGCGCGTGGCTGTTGGCATATTCGTTATGAGCTCGTGGCCAACACGACGATCCGGGCTCGCCTTGTAACTTGATGACATGCAGACGATCCATTGTAGGCCATGAGGGATGGCCAACCTTCAAAAACCGCGAGGGAGCAGTTTTTCCCTAGGCGTGATCTTATGGCAGTTTCTACAGGAAATATGGCTTTTCCCAACAAACTGCTAGCATTCAGGCGTCCACTGGAGAATAACAAAAATGATGACAAAAAATTGGGGATGTTTGTTGGTGGGGGCGATGCTGGCTCTGGGCATGGCGAATGAGCTCAGTGCGCAGACCGGACAGGCACTCTACACACAGTTGTGTGCCACCTGCCACGAAGGCGCCAACGAACGCGCACCGAGACTGGAAGTGCTGCGACAACTCTCACCTGAGCAAGTGCTCAATACACTGGAAGCCGGCTCGATGATCACGATGGCCGCGCACAGATCCTCGCTCGACCATCGCGCCATTGCTGAATATGTTACGGGCAAAAGCTTCGGCACAGCGCTGGTAACCACACCCGGTACTGCTGCCATGTGTGCGGATAACAGCGCCACGGCGGCCTGGGCCAATCCTGCAGATCGTGACGTGTTGCGCGCCAATGCCTGGAGCGGCTGGGGTGTTTCGCCTGACAACTCACGTTTTGCCGGCAGTGACGTTGCGGGTCTCACCGCCGCCGACGTGCCGAAGTTGAAAGTGAAATGGGCCTTTGCGTTTCCGGGTGACCTCACTGCCAATGCCCAGCCTGCCGTCGTGGGTGGACGTGTATTCGTCGGCAGCGCGGGTGGTCTCTTCTATTCATTAAACGCGGAATCAGGCTGCATACACTGGTATTTCAAAACTGCCGCCGCGGTGCGGGGCGCTCCGAGCATAGGCACTGTGAACACCGCCGCTGGCCCGCGTTATGCCGCTTTCGTCGGCGACAGGGCCGCCAACCTCTATGCGTTCGATGCGCTGACGGGTGAAGTGTTGTGGCAGAAGAAGGTCGATCAACATCCGCTCGCGCGTATCACGGGCTCGGTGATGCTTTACGAGGGACGCCTGTATCTCGGCACGTCTTCCGGTGAAGAAGTGGGCGCCACCACTGCCGGCTACGAGTGCTGCAAGTTTCGCGGCAGTGTCATGGCATTCGATGCCAACACCGGCGAACAAATCTGGAAGACCTTTACCGTCGATGAGCCCAAACCTCTCGGCAAAAACGCTAACGGTGTGCAGCTGTGGGGACCCTCGGGCGCGCCCGTGTGGACCAGTCCCACCATCGATCCACTGCGACGCGCGGTGTATGTGACCACCGGCAACAACTACAGCGATCCGCCCACGGACACGAGCGATGCGTTCATTGCGTTCGATCTCGACACAGGACAAATGCTCTGGTCGAACAGGATGACACTTGATGACGCCTACAACAGTGCCTGCCGCATGACCGATAAAACCGCGTGTCCCGCCACCAACGGACCCGATTACGATTTTGCGTCGTCGCCAATCCTGGTCGATCTCGGTAATGGCACTCGTGTGCTGGTCGCCGGCCAGAAGTCGGGCCTTGTGCATGCGGTCGATCCCGATAATGACGGCGCGCTGCTTTGGTCAGTGCGCATCGGCAACGGCGGCACGCTCGGCGGCATTCAATGGGGATCTGCGGCTGACAAGCAGAACGTCTATGTCGCGTTGTCCGACATGGGGCGCATCGTGGTGGAAGGCAATCCGAACACCGATGTCGATCCGAAAGTCGGCGGTGGCATGTTTGCGCTCAAGCTCGACACCGGTGAAATAGTCTGGCACACACCACCCGCCGATTGCGGCCTGCGCCCGCGCTGTAGCCCTGCACAACTGGCGGCAGTCAGCGCCATCGACGGCATTGCTTTCTCCGGCTCGGTTGACGGTCATCTACGCGGTTATTCCACCAGCGACGGTAGTGTGGTGTGGGACTTTGACAGTGTGCGAACCTACGAAGCGGTCGGCGGACTCACCGGCCGCGGCGGCTCGATGGATGGCCCCGGCCCCGCCATTGCAGGGGGCATGCTGATCGTTAATTCAGGTTATATCGGCAACGGAGAGATTCCTGGCAATGTGCTGCTCGGCTTGTCAGTGGACGGGAAGTAGGAGTGACTGACAGCGGAGGCGTGATAAGGCGAACGCCGGCCTGTCCCCAGCAAGCAACATAAGGAGCTCCAGGTTGGTTATGTACTTGCTGAACATCGTGGCTTCCTGCTGAAGCCAGGTTCGCTACGATATTTAACTCCACCACGAATTTTCAAGTGTCACGGTTGTGCTGCGGCCAATCGCTCAGCAATCTCGTAGTACGCATGCA
>JAZKES010000178.1:25772-28089 GCA_040386995.1 Pseudomonadota bacterium
TACGCATGCACAAACTTGTAGAGCTCCGCTTCAAGTATTCGCTCTTGATCACTGTGCGCTCCGAAACCAAGTGGACTGTCTTCTCTATCAATACCAGGACCTACGCCATAACAGGACACACCTTTCGCGCGCAGGAATGACATGTCGGTGGCACCGTTGCTCATGATGGGTATTACAGGTACCTGGTAGTGCTGCTGATAGACCTCTTCGATGACGCGATAGGCTTCGGTGTTCAAGCGTTCCACCGCACTCGGCCTCACGGGGGCTGTATCCCACGCCACGTCAACGGCCGGATCATTGACGATGCTGCGGATCGTATCGAGAAAGGCGTCGAAATCCTGTTCAGGCAACACGCGCACATCCAGTGTGGCGGTTCCTTCAGACGGAATCACATTGTAGCGATAACCAATGTCGATGATGGTGGGGCTCATGGTGTCGTGCAGCACTGCGGCGATTGCCGGCTCGTTGTCGAGCAAATATTCCATCGCAGCCGTTGCCGCCGGCGAGCCGGGATTCAGCAATGCGCGGTAACGCGCCGCGGCTTCAGGCGATGACACTTCTGCGAGCCTGCTCAGGAACGCAGTGGTCGTGTCATTCAATGTGATTGGTCCTTGCCACTCCGCTATTGCTGCCACGGCCCTGCTCAGCCGCGCCACCGCATTCGTACGCAGTGGAACCGAGCCATGACCGGCAATACCCGAGCTCGTCAATATCGCTGTGCGGCGTTTTTTTTCACCAGTCTGGATGCCTGCGTACAGCGCCTTGCCACCGACGCGCGCCACGTCACCTGTTTCCGCCAGACAATACTCGGCATCTATCGACGCGAATTGCTGATTCACCATGTAGTCGATGCCAAATTCCACACCGCCTTCTTCGCCGGCCTCCGCGAGCAAAATCACATCACGGTCGAGCGCGACGCCGCTGCGCTTAAGCAACAATATCGTCATCAATGAAGCTACCAGGTTGTCCTTGTCATCGACCGTGCCGCGTCCGTAGATCCATTGCTCATTGAGCGTCGCGCCGAACGGCGGAAAACTCCACTTGGCAGGATCGACGGTCACGACATCAAGGTGGCCCATCAACAACAATGGTCGTTTTTTTCCGGACCCGCGCAGTCGTGCAACGAGATTCGCGCGTTGCGGATCCTTGCTGTAAAGCTGCACTTCGATTCCTTCCTGTTGCAACACAGCAGCAAGATGATTCGCGAGCTCTGTCTCATTGCCGGGAGGATTTGATGTGTCGAAGCGCAGCATCGCCTGAAAATGTTGCAGCGTTTCTACATCCGCTATGTCCCAATCCGGCTGCGCGGCCCGCACCACGGGCACGATTGTCATTACTGATGCCAGCATTAGAACTGCACAGGCAGTTGATGCGATTCGTGATGACCTGAAAGTTGTGAGGTTCAAACTGGCTCTCCGCTATCGATGGTTGAGGGAGGAATGGATTTCAAATTGTGCCGGCCACGGGGCGAGTTGCCTGTCATGGATCTTGCGTTCATTCAAAGGTCATCGCAACCCTTTGGGCTTCAAGGCGATCGCGAAGCAAGATATACCGCGGATGAGCTGAAAGTGGAATCTAAAATAGGGGATGCCTACATCCGATGGCGAGAAATTGCGGAAAAGTTACGCCACCCCTTTTTTTGGGATCCCTCACAACTTGCTCACGACTTGCTCATGCCTTTCGGGCATACACTCGCTAGATTATGCGCTCCCTGCTATTACTGGAGACAACTGTATGACAACAGCCAACAACAAAAACTGGCGCCACTGGACCATCACAATCAAGGTCTGGAAAATTCTGGCCGCGCTGATCATTCTGCCTGTCCTGACACTCTGGATGATGATCGTTCATCAGGAAGACGAAATCATCGCGCTGACCCGCAATGAAGTGCTGACGGATCCCGCCGGCAACCGCATCTGGTACGGCACCTTTTTCAATACCGATGACATACCTTATCGCGATCTGGGCGTGACGGTGAACTTCCTCGACAGCAGTGGCGAGATCGTAGGTAAAGCCGAGGCCGAAACCGACGAGTTACCGGCCGGGACCGGCATCGATCTGCAGGCCGATTTGCCTCCGGAAGCCGTGAATCTACGCATCTATTCCGTACGGTGGCGCAATGACAGAACCGCGACCATGTTTGGCCCGTTCAGGGAGCCGTGGGAGTTTGGGTACCTGATGTACGATCCTCGGGAATGAGCTTCATTGATGAACGCGAATGGTGTGAGTGTCCGGGACGCTGCGTTTTTTTGAAGGATTAAAAAGTGGGTGTCCCGCAGGTCGCTGTGAGTCGCATACCCGAAAAGGTCGCGCTTAA
>JAZKES010000178.1:28189-31830 GCA_040386995.1 Pseudomonadota bacterium
ATAAGGTGTTGTTCTAGCTATGGCCAGTGAATCTATGCAGCACCAACGCAATCGCACCACCCAGCACCAACCCGAACAGGCCCGACAGTGCAGCATCAACTATCCAGCCTGCAGCGCCACCTTGCAGACCCAGCACTTCGGCAGGGTAGATGTGTACGCCATGAAGGATGATCTGGCCTCCGACCCACAACATCGCCGCGATACCGATGGTCGAAAGCCCCGTGAGCAACTTCGGCATACCGAGCACCAGCATCTTTCCTACATTCTGTAGCAGTGCAGACGACCGGTTGGCCAGATGCAAGCCGACGTCATCCATTTTCACGATCAGCCCTACTGCGCCATAAACCATAAGTGTGATGACAATCGCCACCACGAACAAAGTGGCGGCCTGCATCGTGATGCTGAGCTCACTCACTTCCTTCAGCGCAATCACCATGATCTCGGTAGAGAGAATAAAGTCAGTACGTACCGCGCCTTTCACCATGTTTTTTTCGTGGTCAGCACTTGTGAGTTCCGCGACTTCCTCCGCGAGGGTCTCCTTATGCGGGCGCAAAGCCTCAAGCACTTTTTCGCCACCTTCAAAACACAGATAACTTCCGCCTAACATCAGAATGGGAGTAACTATCCACGGCACGAAATAACTGAGGAGCAATGCAGCGGGCAGAATGATGACAATCTTGTTGAACAGCGATCCACGCGCAATCCTGGCGATCACGGGCAGCTCGCGATCCGGAGTGAAGCCCGTCACGTAGCGTGGCGTCACTGCGGTGTCGTCAATCACTACGCCAGCCGCTTTGGCTCCAGCCTTGCCGGTAGCGGCGCCTATATCATCAATGGATGCAGCGGCAACTTTGGCGATGGTTGCAATGTCGTCGAGAAGGGCAGAAAGACCGGAAGCCATTAATTCACCTCGTAAGATTAACAAGCGGCAATCATAACCCGCTGGCTAATCGAAGTCGCAGTTGATGATGTCGCTGGACGAGCTACTCTGTGTCCTCAATTTCCCTTCGCGTCCTTGAACTACTATTATCCCGTCAATATGCTAATGCAGCAGGTATCATCATCAACGATCGGTAAAGGACTACCTTGAACACATTTGATTGGCAGCGTGTCTTTCTGAATGACCTCCCCCTGACTTTTCTCGGTGAGGTCGCCTTCCGGGTTATTTTTGCTTTCATCATTGTTTTTTTGTTTCTCAAAGTTTCGGGACGCCGAGGCATAAGACAACTTTCTCTCTTCGAGCTCGTCATTATTCTCACATTGGGGTCGGCAGCGGGCGACGTGACTTTTTACGAAGACGTACCGCTGTTGCCAGTGGCGATCGTATTTTTGGTGCTGCTGCTCGTGTACCGCTTCACTACTTTCATTGTTGGACGCAGTGCGCGTATGGCAAAGTTGATTGAAGGTGTTCCAGTTACGCTGATCAGAGATGGGTTATACGAGCTGGACAGTCTCCGTAATCTCAATATCTCGGAGGACGAATTTTTCATGGAGCTGCGCCAACTCGGCGTTGAACATCTCGGTCAAGTCAGGTTGGCGATAGTGGAGCTGGATGGCGATTTAAGCGCTTATTTTTTTGATAACACCCAGGTTAGGCCAGGCCTTTCCGTTCTGCCGCACGATCATCGTGCTGACTGTAAGCTGATCCCTGAAAGTGGCCTTTATGCCTGCAATCACTGCGGCGCGACTCAGCAGTTAGCTGCCCACCAAAAGCTGGACTGTCCTCGATGTGGCTGTGATACGTGGTCGGCCGCGCTCAGCACTTTTCGGAATAGCTGACAAGATCAGACCCTGCTGATTAACGAGATGCCCTTCCTGTTTTTTCTTGAGACGTATATCAAACAGGCGTCAGAGAAAAGATGGCGTGATTAAAACTCAACATATGGGGGATGGCATGAAAGACATAGTCGATCGTTTTATCGCCAAAGATGCAGATGGCAAGCTGTTTACGGTCATGTGTATTAAAGAATATCGTGAGACCAACAATTCCGGTGCCGCGATTGATGAGATCGGGACCAGTTTTCAAACAACTTCAGGTGAGTTATTAACGACAAGCAATAACTTCAGCTTTCAGATTACAAATACGAATCGCTTGCTTAGTCGTGTTGGCGTGGAACGAACCGCTCAAGGTGTATTACGAGCCTGTGCTCAGCGCTGATTTCTTTCGATGCTACGCCGTGTTATCACGGCGTTAAAAGCGGGTACCCCAGATAAATTCTTGAGTGCCAGGCAGCGGCTGTCCGAAGTGCACCATCCGCGTGACCCGCAACCTTGGCAATTACCTTCCGCCTGCTACAATTCGCGCCTGTTAATTTTCGGCAATTTTTCATGGAAGCTTCTCACAATTATCAGCCAATGGTTCGCTGGCTGGCCTACCTGATTTTTTTCGCGGTGCTGAACGAAACTGTTTTTAACGTATCGACGCCGATGATCGCACTGCAGTTCAACCTCAGCGCTGCCACGGTCAGCTGGGTGATGACCATCTTCATGGTGTTCTTCGGTATTGGCTCGGTGATCTATGGCCGCCTGGCCGATCTGTATTCGCTGCGCAAGCTCATCGAATTCGGCACTGTTGTTTACTGCGCCGGTTCGGTGCTGGGTTTTATGGTTCAGGATTCTTATCTGCTGGTGATACTGGCTCGCGGTATCCAGGCAATGGGCGCCTCGGCAATACCCGCGCTGTGTTTTGTCGTGATCGCGCGTTATGTGCCGGCAGAAGGACGTGGCAAGGTGTTTGGTTTTATCACTTCGGTCGTGTCTGTCAGTATCGGTATCGGGCCGGTCATCGGCGGGTTTGTATCCGGCCAGCTGGATTGGGCCATTCTGTTCCTGATGCCGTTGCCAACGTTAATTGCACTGCCGTTCCTGCGGCGGCAATTGCCGGTTGAAGAGCGGCGTGCAGGCCGCCTCGATTACATTGGCGCAGTGTTGGTCTCTGCCAGCGTGGGCTTGCTGGTGTTGTATCTGAATCTCAATCAGACGGGTTATCTGCTGGCATTGGTCGCCGTGGTGATTGCAATGTCGCTCTGGCTTCGTTATGCACCTGAGCCGTTCATCGATCCCGCGCTGTTTCGCAATATAAAATTTCGTAATGGCGTATTCGTGGGCATGACACTGTTCTCAGTTGTGTTCGGCGTATTCTTTTTGATACCGCTGATGCTGTCACGCGTGCATGAATTAGGTACCGACCAGATTGGCATGCTGCTGTTTCCGGGCGCGATCAGTGCAGTGTATTTCGGCCCGTTTGCAGGTGCGCTTGCAGACCGTCGCGGCAACAGTTTTGTGGTGGGCATCGGCGTATTGTTGCTGGCCGGCAGCATGGCGCTGATGGCAATGACGCTGGGTTTTACTTTCTGGGTCGTGCTATTCGCGATGATGGGCAACTACATCGGCTTCACGATGTTTCAGACTGCGATGATCAATTCAGTGTCGCAAACGCTGCAACCGGAGCAGTCCGGTATCGGCATGGGCATTTTCAACCTGATCAGCATCATCGCGGGCGCGCTGGGCACTACACTTGTTGGTCGCATACTCGATGGTAATTGGCTCGATACAGGTTTCGTGTCGCTCTCGCGCAATGCGAGCGGCTTCGCGTATAGCGACATCCTGATTATTCTCGCACTGGTGGTGCTCGCGAGTGG
>JAZKES010000179.1:0-19933 GCA_040386995.1 Pseudomonadota bacterium
TGCAGCGTTGTGTACTGGTGGCGCACGTCGAATGATGGTGGTGCAGCATCGTGTATCGGTGGCGCACGTCGAATGATGTGGTGGTGCAGCATCGTGTACGGGTGGCGCACGTCGAATGATGTGGTGGTGCAGCATCGTGTACTGGTGGCGCACGTCGAATGATGTGGTGGTGCAGCGTCTTGGCGCACGTCGAATGGTAATTTAGTCGGGTACAGAAAGCCGTCTATTGGATCACCTACACAATTGTCACTACCCTGCGCCGTAAGGTTTAGCGTATCGAATAGTGGTTCAGCTGGAGCCGTTTAGTTAGCGCCGTTTAGTTAGGGTCTTTAAGTTAGGAAACCTCTGATTAACTCAAATTACGTCATACCCGCGAAAGCGGGTATCCAGAAACATCAACAATCTGGATTCGCGTCCCCGCCTTCGCGAGACAAGCTTTAAACACCGTGGGACTGACGAATTGATTAAAAGCTTTTGGATAGTCAGGTATGCGTCAGAAAATTTTCTAGTCTCGCGCAATCATTTCCTGCACACACACCCGCAATCGTGCAGTTTTAGTATTCACCCGTAATCGGGAACAGGAAGTGCTTTCCGTTCGCAATCCACTCATCTACAGATGCTGCCTGCCCTGCCCCCCGCGAAATCAACGATGTGTTTTGCGCGTTGGCGAATCTCCGCGTCATCAACGTGGCGCTTGTTAGTGGCAACAATGGCGAGGCCCGAATACTCTTCGATACGTTGCAGTAGATAGGCGATTTCGAGATTGGCGTAACGGTCGTGACTGTCTTTGACTTCCGTGCGTTTGCCGAATAATGCATCGGCTTCATCGAAGAACAGAATCGCGTTGCTGTGCTCAGCTGCTTCGAATACACGACTGAGGTTCTTCTCGGTTTCGCCAATGTATTTGCTGACCACGCTGGATAGATCAATAACGAGCAGCTCTCTGCCAAGATCATTCGCAATCACTTCTGCCGCGAGCGTTTTGCCACTGCCGCGTTCGCCCGAGAACAGCACCATGCCCGTGCTACTGCTGAAATCATTGGCGACCGCTTTAAGTTTAGTGACGGTCGCTGGCGACGTGGTTGCCAGGCGATTCCACTGCGCCGCTGGTTTGACAAGCTGAACACCTTGTAAATCTGCGGTAACAACAGTTCTGCTATCGATTTTGATGCCTTGATCCTTGTCCATTCGAATTGCTCCTTGTAACAACGGTGGTGAAATCGATGCATCGAAACATACACGCGACTGATCTCGTTACGCGCCTATTTATACCCTTATGCATATTCCTGAATACGCTTCCTACCCAGGCGCACGCACGATTCGATTTTATTTCTTCTTTACCGAAGCACGAAACAAAAATGTCACCAGAAACATCGCCAGTTTAAACCCCAGCAGTTTGAGCCCCTTGCGTGCTTCTTCAGGCCGCAGCTTTGCCACCATCGGCATCGAGCCGAATACTTTGCCTTTCAACACCAGTTGATTGCCCTGGCGTTCGATGGCGCTGATTTCCATCAGTACACTGTTGTCTTGTGCATATAACTTCATGACTGCTTGCTCACGTGAGTTGCCTGATCCTGATTATTAATTGATGTTGTCGATCGACAGGCCAATGTCATCGAACATTTTCATTGCGGTTGCGCGGCCTGCGCCGAACACGCCGCCACCCGGATGCTGGAACGGTCCAACGAGATAAAAGCGTTCGACGCCTGGCACCGTGTTCTGGCCAAGATCCGGTGTTGGTCTATGCGCTCCGCTTTGCACCATGTTGAATGCGATGCCGTGGATGTCGCCTTTACGGAAACTTGCAGAGTGGCGCTCCATATCCAGCGGACTGTCGCAGTGATAGTCGAGAATATTCGCAGGTGTCAGGTTGGTGATGTAGTCGCCCATCTTACTGAGCATGTGTTCGGCGAATTCTTTCTTGCACACATCCCAATGTTTTGCGCCGCCTTGTGGATGTTCATAAGGTACATAGTCCCATGCATGCATCGTTGCTTTGCCCGCAGGTGCGCGCGTTGGATCAAGATTGGAAACCGAGCCGAGACCAATCAGCGAATCTTTCGGAAGACGCCCATAACGCAAATCATCGAAATGGCCTCTGAGCACATTGATGTCGTTAGGCAATAACTCAATCATCATTGCAGTGCGCGGTTTGTCGCCCGCCTTGAACTGCAGTGGCGAATCGAGCGCAGCGTGAATGGTGAACACGCAGTTCTCGGACAACTGGGTACGCGCAGCCGCTTCGACAATTTCAGGCTCGACACCATCGATGAAACGACCGATATCATGAGGATGGATCGCGCCGATTACCCCATCGCGCGCCGTGATGGTTCTGCCGTCATCGGTCGTGATGCCAGTTGCGCGGCCTTTTGCGGTCAGCACTTTCTTGACACTAACGTTTGCCTCAACCTTGCCGCCGTGATCTTCGATGCAACGGATCAGCGCCATTGAGAGCTGTCCGCTGCCACCTTCGGCAACACCGATACCGTATTTTTCGAGAAACGCGAGGAAGACAAAAAGGCCGATGCCGGTACCCTTCTCTTCCGGCCCTGTCAGGTTTTCGCTGACCATACGGGTGAAATGCAACAACACGCGATCATCGGTGAAATATTCTTTGACGATTTCATACGCGCTTTTCTGCATGATCGACATCATGAGGCGCCCTTCCCTGGATGAATCCATGAACGCATACATCGCGCCGGTGGGTGCTGGCAGATTAAACAGACCACTCACGATGGCGGGCAGATACGTTGCGCCAAGCTCGGAAAGTTTCAGATACGACTCAGCATCACGTTTCGAGAAGCGCGCAATCTCCGCATAGTTTTTGTCGCGGTCGGTGTAAAGCGCGAGTGTCGTTCCATCGGGGAACACCGACATCAGCGGAATTTCCGGATAGATATATTTCAAACCGTATTTCGCGATCAACCCAAGCTCATCGTCTTTGATCAGCGGATTCGCCTGAATAAAAATGTGCGCCATGCTGTGCTGGTCGTGTTTAAAACCCGGCTTGGTCAGTTCGCGCGTAATCACACCACCACCAAACCACGGCTGCCGCTCGACGACGAGCACTTTCTTACCCGCAGCAGCAAGATACGCTGCAGCAACCAACCCGTTGTGGCCAGAGCCGATGGTGACGATGTCGTAATTTTCTTGCATGGGGCATTCCTCGTGCGGATTTATTGTTATTTATGTTGCCGTATTGGTATCAGAGTACATCACTGGTTGATGCGTCGAGCCAATTTTTTATTTTCTTCCTTGGTGAGTGAGTCGTATTTTTTTGTTATTCAGTAGATTTTCGTGTCATAAACATTCAACACATACCACGCGTGTGGTTTAACGTAGGTGAATATCCTGCGCGTTTTATCGTTGCTCAGTTTTACTCATTCAGAGTCACAAGACATTTATCCAATAAGTGATCCCATACTTTTAAAGCGATGTTGCTGACTGCCAACCTGGACCATCGACTCAATTAAATACGAACTGGTTGACCAGCCTTCTTTATTCTCTTCTCCGCACTGCATCGAAACGAAAACTCCTGGACTTTTCATTAAACAAATATACAGAACACAAATCCGGATCACGCAAGGTCCATTGCTGCTGGTGCCGCGCGACCCAGAATCATATCGGCCGCTTTTTCCGCGATCATCACAACCGCAGCATTGGTGTTGCCACCGACGACGCGCGGAAAAATCGATGCATCAACCACGCGCAGTGCTTTCACGCCGCGCACACGCAGTTCGGGATCGACCACTGATGTAAGATCGCTGCCCATTCGACACGAACCACCGGGATGATGTACCGCAGTGCACGTGCGACGTATGTAATCACGCAGCTCATCGTCGTTGTCGAGCGATGGGCCGGGCAGGATTTCGGTTGCGTTGTAATGTGCCATCTGCGCGGTTGCGAGAATCTTGCGTGCGATGCGAATGCCACGCAGCAGCGGTTCAACATCTGCATCATCGCGTAAAAAAGCATTGTCGATCAGTGGCGCTTGCTGCGGATCAGCACTGTGTAGCGTCACACTGCCGCGACTTTTTGGTCGCAGCAAAATTGAATTGATGCCAAAGCCGTGACCCACTGGAAATGGAAAGCCTGGCGTCGGACGTGTCGCAGGCATAAATACAAACTGTACATCGGGGCGATCAAGGCCTTCAGTTGTGCGCAGGAAACCGGTCACTTCAAACAAGTTGCCCGCAAGCTGACCGCTGCGGAATAACAAATACTGAAACACACTCAACGCATTACGCGGCAAAGCCTTCCACGAGATGCCGTACGAATCTGTGTTGCTCGTTGCCATCTGCACAACAGATGACGGATGGTCATGCAGATTTTTGCCTACCGCTGGCAGGTGTTGTTCTACGGAAATGCCGAGTTGCTGCAGCAGCGTTGCATCACCAATGCCTGAATGTTGAAGAATTGCGGGTGAACCATAAGCGCCTGCGCAGAGCAGTATCTCGCGATTGGCGGCCAGCCTTTCAACACAACCTTCGCGTTCGATTTCAACCGCCACCGCGCGGCCATTGTTAAATTCAATTTTGCGCACAAGTGCAGTCGTGAGCACATGCAGATTACGACGCTGCCTGACAGGATCGAGGAACGCAGTGACTCCCGATACGCGTCGGCCTTTATGCAGTGCATTCTGGCGCACATCGAAACCGACAGGATCAGGCACACCATTGAAGTCGTCGCAGCGCGGATAACCAAGCGCGGTCGTCGCAGCAAGAAAAGGTTTGATCATCGGACTGTATTGGCGCACATGGGAAATATGCATTTCCCCGTCAGTGCCGTGCCAGGGTGAGTTGCGATAATCAATGTTGTTTTCAGAGCGAATGAAATACGGCAGCACTTCGCGAAAACTCCAGCCTGTATTGCCGAGCGCCGCCCATTCATCAAAATCGCGCGGATGACCGCGAAAGTACACCATGCCATTGGTGGAACTGCAGCCGCCGAGAATACGACCGCGCGGCAGCAGAATTTCGCGTCCGCCCAGCTGTGGCTGCCCAATGGTCTTGTAACCCCACCCATAGGTTTTGTGGAACATGAGTGTGCCAACGAATGACGGGATGTGTACGAGTGGTGTGTTGTCGGACGGACCTGCTTCGAGCAATGCGACACTTGCTGCTGGATCTGCGGATAGCCGATTCGCGAGCACACAACCTGCAGTACCCGCGCCGATGATCAGGTAGTCGAACTGCTGTGTGGTGCCGGATTCTTTCACTGGCGAATATCTCTTGATGGATATTAAATAATTAGCTGGAATTGTTAGAGAGGCTTTCAACGATGAGCGCTTGACGTTGGCCACTGCTACTTCACTTGTATAAAAGTATTTTAATAACCTAAAGAACCTCTAGTTACTTCAGATTACGTCATACCCGCGGCTTTTAAGGCTTGTCCTCGCGAAAGCGGGGATGGGTCCAGGAAAATCGACAATCTGGATTCCCGCCTTCGCGGGAATGACGACTTATTCAGTGCTTCACCTCTGTGGTTCGCGATTAGTACCTAAGGAACCTCTGATTAATTCAAATTACGTCATACCCGCGGCTTTTAAGGCTTGTCCCCGCGAAGGCGGGGACGGGTATCCAGAAAAATCAATAACCTGGATTCCCGCTTTCGCGGGAATGACGGCTTATTTAGAGCGTCCCTGCTGCAGTTGTTTCGAGTTTTCTTTCTGACCTTCCCCCAGGGCACCACCCTTCCAATCTACGATCTACAATTCGAAACAGCAGTGCTGCACTTCTGCGGTTCGCAATTGCCAATCAAGAGTTCGGTGGAAAAATCTCGCAAACCACCGGCTCTATCTACGACAGCTTCTCTTAATAACAGCTTCGTACGAGTGTGTGTTCACAGCGCCGCCGACACCACAATATCCGACAAGCGCTGGAACCGTTCAATGTTCTGCGCCTGCTGCATGATTCCCGCTGACACACAAACAAAACTCAGATCGAGCTCCGGATCAACCCAGAACAATGTGCTGCCCGAGCCGTAGTTACCAAACGTGCGTGGCGTGGTGAGTGTGCCGAACAGGCCCGGACACATTGCTTCGCCGCGCATACAGAAACCGAGGCCGATATAGCCGGGATACGGTTCCCATCCATGGTTGATCGCCACTGCCTTGTAGAGTTCGTTGGGTTTGTCGCCGGTCCAGTTGCGTGTGGCCATGTCGATCATTGCGGGCGAAAGAATACGCGCGCCATTCAATGTGCCGCCGCAGCGCAACATTTCGCTGAACAGGAACAGATCCGGCATTGACGAGATACCACCGACCCACGGCATCTCCGCATGTTCTTCGAGGAACGCACCCTGCGGGCCGAGATTGCTGCGGCCGAGATGTTCCTGCGGCGGCTTGCCGCGAAAGTCCGGAAAAATGTGCCGCTCACGCAAGTCGGGACGCATGCCAATCGCCGTATCCTTCATGCCAAGTGGCGTGAGCACTTCGTCCTGCAACAGTTGGCGATAACTACGTCCCTTCGGATCGCAGCGCCGCACTGCTTCGCCCATCAATGCATGATTAAAGAGCGGTGAGTAATGTACTTTCTGGCCAGGCACTTCGACCGAGCGGATGTTCTCGCAGATGGCCGCGATGATTTCGTCGAGGCGATCGATGTACATGCCCGGCTTCGGAATCCACAACGCTGGCAGACCGGACGTGTGCGTCAGCAGATGAAAGAAGGTGATTTTTTCGCGCTGGCCGCCGCAGAATTCCGGGATGATTTCGACCACACGCGTCGTCAACGCAAACTGGCCGAGCTCGATCGCGCGCAAGGTCAACACTGTAGTGAAGGCCTTGGTCAGTGAGAAAAGGGAAAATACCGAATCGGTATTCAGGCGCCGCTGATGTGCACCATCCGCATAACCAAACGCTTCCTGCAGCGCAGGTTTCCCGTTGCGCGCCACCGAGATGACAGCGCCAAAATATTTGTCCGCGGCAATGTCGGCTGCAATAACTTCACGCAAATGTTGCAAGCGGTCCACATCAAGACCTTCACCCGTTTTTATCATTGTTATACCTTCAAAATAATCGGAGGGGGCGGCCGAATCATATTGGTTTGCTTGCGGATGAACAAGGCATCAAAGTACTGGATGATGAGCATTTGCGAAGTTGTGAGATTGCAGAATCTTCAAGCCCTGCCTACGGTAACACCGCCTGATTTTTTTGCGGAGATGAACTGACTTCTTCAAAACGTATCGACGGGAATGACGATACCGAGGTCGAAGAAGCGGTACCAGGTGGGGTAGATTTCGAAGTTTGAAAACTCGAATTGAAACCTCACCTTAAAGCCAGGGAGATGAACAGCTATGAAAAAGCAATTTCTCGTCAGGATGAAGCGAAGTATTGGCGACCTCATGGCCACGTGAACTTTTGCGGAAGCGCGGCGAAGCCAGCGGGCACCCAAAATCCCCATGTGGAGAGCACATAAAAAAAGCGACTACCTTTCGATAGCCGCCTTGGTTCTTTCTATTTCGACCTGCTTCGATACGTGTACTGGCAACTACCTTGCGCCAATCCCGACAGGTCTTCCAACCTGGTCATTCAGAACAATCTCAACGCGACGATTCAACTGGCGACCGGCCTCTCCATCGTTGGATGCGACGGGATAGTCTTCACCATATCCTGCGATTGAAATGCGCTCGCGCGGTACGCCACGGGCCACAAGTGCGTCGCGTACTGACTCGGCGCGATCACTCGACAACACAAGGTTGTAACCGTCTGTGCCCAGCGAATCGGTATGACCTTCGACTTTAAGGTCTGAGCTATCCTGATTGATCAGGAACTGGGCGATTTTGTTCAGTGCGTTTTCGCTGCCGGGTTTGAGAGCGGCGGAATCGAAGTCGAACATGATGTCGCTGAGCACCAGAACTGTTCCGCGCTCATTTACTACCATGCTTACTTCTTCCAGCTCATCTGCCAAAGCTTGCGCTTCGCGTTCTGCGGCTTCGAGTTGAGCTTGTTTGGCCGCGAGCTCGGCGTCTTTGACGTCAAGTTCACGTTCCTGATCGCGCAGTTCTGCTTCACGGAGTGCTAGCTGCGTTTGCTGAGCTGAAAGTGCAGCGCCGCTGCGTGCAGCATCGCTCTGCGCGAGACGTGCATCAGCGGTGGCCGCGCGTGCTTCTGCTTCGGCTCGCGCTACATCAAAATCGCGACCTTCACGCAGCAGGTTTTCACGCACTTCGGTAGCGGACGCTATCTGTGCACGGGTTTCATACAACTCGATGCGCGCCTCAGCTATATCCAGGTTTTTATCTGCTACGAAAATGTAGTGCGATAACTCATCGTCATCATCACGTTCATAAGCATCGCGGCCCAGCGCAATAGCATCACGGGTTTTAACTAGCTCGTCCTGAGCTTCCTGGCTCGCGTACGACTGGCCCGACATAACTTCGTAACGTGTCTGCAACGCTTCAAGTTCTGGATGCGGTGGCAGACTTGCACAACCCGCCAGAGCTACAAAACTAGCCAGTACAGTGACCTTAACTGCGCTGGCGAGTGATTTCTTCTGCATAAAATGTTTTGAAAATATCATGATTAAGGCCTCCTGATTTCGGCTTCAAGACTGGTAAGTGCCGCATTCAATTCGTTGAATGAAACATCTGCATCTGCTTGCATCCCTTCGACTTCCGCAAGTTCTGCATGGAGCATTGATTGATGCAACAGTCTGTCGGCGACTTCTTCGCGACCATCGTCGTCATTTTCTTTCGCTTCCTGAAGTTTCTGCTCTGCAAGCATCAATTCACTACTCGCCGATTTGTCGGCGTGAGATTCCTGTGCTTCCTCGATGGCCATACGCGCCATGGTGAATCTTTCCTCAGGCAGTTTGTCGGCTAGTACCATACTTGAACTACTGAGCAAAAGTGCTGTCACAAAAAATGACCGTAAAATTTTTCCATTTTTTTCGCTATTCATATTTACCTCCTTCCTTAAGGTAGTGAATTTCAAACTCGCGGATTGCGAAATGAATATTCCTCAGAACGGTAAGTGCAGTATCCATGCCAGCGCGCAGCGGCTGAAGATATAATCATATAAAATCAACTAGATATAAGATGTTTGCGCTAATTTCGCGCACAGCTGCACACGTCGATAGCCGGTAAAATTTCCTCACGATGCAGGCGCAATCTGCCGACGAGCATCAGTTTGCGAATTGAATCATTTCGAAATTAGCCAAACGAATTTTGTTAAAAATGAGAGAAATTTAGTGATTTTTTTCACTCAAACGCAACCACGTATGGTGAGTATGGCTCCCAGGTTGCGCACGGCTTGATCTTGTACGGCTCGCGGGCAATCCGAATCTGGCGAAGGCTTCCACCCCACTGCCGCGACAAGGGAAATTACGAGAATCGAATGTTGGGGTGAGATATCATCGCCTTATATAAACAACTGTGTCTCGGTTATGTCACATCAATTTCTCGGCGCGGACATCGCCTCCATTCAGGCAATCTCCGCCGTACCAAAAATACTTCGCGCTGTGGCCGCCACGACAGGCTTGCGATTTGTCTGTGTCGCGCGTGTCACCCCAGACTCGTGGCACGCTTGTGCTGTATTGGATCAACTCGATTTTGGTCTCAAGGTCGGTGACGGACTGGACGTGACGACCACCCTTTGCGAGGAAGTGCGAGATACCGGTTCTGCCGTCATCATCGATAGCGTGAGCAACAGCGAAAAATATCGCGACCACCACACGCCGCGTATCTACGGTTTCCAAAGTTATTTTTCGATACCGCTGTTTCGACCCAACGGAGATTATTTTGGGACCTTGTGTGGTCTCGATCCTGAACCTTCAGATTTGAGCAACGAAAGCACAACTACAAGCATGACATTGTTCGCCGAGCTCATTTCGTTGCAGTTGCATAACGACCAGCGTTTAAGCGATACGCAGATTGCGTTGCTCGACGAACGCACCACCGCCGAATTGCGTGAACAGTTTATTGCGGTGCTTGGACATGACTTGCGCACTCCACTGTCGACGATTATTACGGGAACCGAAATCCTCACGAAGTATGGCCCTGAGCCGAAGGTTGTACCGCTGATCGCGATGATGCGCCGCAGTGCATTCAGAATTTCGGCGCTGGTGGACGACATGGTCGACTTCGCGCGCGGCCGGATGGGAAATGGCATATCGTTGCACCTGCGTGCTGAGCATACACTTCACGAAGTGTTCAATCAGGTGATAGATGAACTACGGCAGATTTATCCCGGCCGCGAAATCGATAGCAAAATCCAGACGGGATTTACGCTGGTATGTGATGCAGGTCGAATGGGCCAGTTGCTGTCGAATCTGGTCAAGAATGCATTAGTACATGGAGATGATCAGCACGCCGTCTCTGTCGTTGTTACGATCGATCACGGAATTTTTGAACTTAAAGTGACGAATCAAGGGTCGGCGATACCACCAGAAGTAATAGCGCAACTGTTCAAGCCTTTCTGGCGCTCACCTAATTCCGCGAAGGATGGGCTCGGGCTGGGATTATTTATCGTGTCGGAGATTGTTAAATCTCATGGTGGGCATATCGAGGTTGTCTCTTCGGCAGCATCGACAGCATTTATCTACACTACCAAAGTGAATGACGTTAGTAGCTCCTGAGAATCAGCGAGAGTTAAGCAGACAGATTCAATAATTTCCTCATCATGTCGATTACCGCGCGATTTCTATGAGGCAATAAAATGACACGCCCTGCCAACCTCGCTGGATAGTCTTTATGGGTACGGCATAACTATCACCATAGATGTTTACGTGTTCTGCCGACTTACAGGTCCACCCTGTAAAAATTACCCGTCATATCGCCTCGTCAGCAGCCTTCCCACCGCACAACAGACGCGCACTCATGCTGAACAACCGCTAGCTGAAGGATTCAGCGAGCTCTGGCTCATCAGCAAGCGCCAAGGTTTTCGTCTGGCATATGAATTGCTTTAATGTTTAAAAGGCTTGGCCTGTATTCGTATTCAAGTCTGTTATGGAACGCTGATCTGGCATCGCCCCTTCTTATCTATCCTTCGTGCTTTGACAGATAAGTCCGCGCACTCCTCATCAGGTTCCGCCTCAACGTGACTAACCTATCAGGTAAAACCTCATGACGACGCAAAGCAAAGAACCAACTGTTCGTGAAGCTATCGGCGTATTCTCGGAAGTGGAATTGCTCAGGGAGGCGATTGATACATTGATTGCCAACGGGTTTGAACGCGAGAAATTGGGACTTCTTGCCAGTGAGCAAGTGGTGAAGAGATCGCTTGGTGATTTCTATGCTGATACTAATGAAAGCCATGATTCAAACCGCGCACCCGCTATTGCATTCGTCGGAAAGGATGCACTAGGCGAAGCGGGACAATCTCTCGGCGGCGGCCTGTTTTTTATCGGAACCGCAGGGGTTACCGGCGCATTAGTAACATCCGCAGCTGTGCTGGGCGGCGCCTTGCTGACCGCCGTTGGTGGCGTAGTCGGCGTTGGACTTGTCGGGCTGGCTGTGAGCTCGATTATTCATCAGAGTGACGCTGCCTTTCTGCAACATCAGATCGACGAAGGACGCATGCTGCTTTTTGTACGAGTTAACACAGGCAATGAACAACAAGCAGTACATATTCTGGAACAACACAAGGCAACTGCTGTGAAGGTGCACGAGGTTGCTGTGAAGGCAGGCGAGCGGAGTAAGGCGGAGCCGGTTTGAGAGGAAAGTGCGGGAGCCTCCGGACGCGGTTGGCTTTTTCCTGGCGGCAATTTAATCCAGGAGCTGTGAGTATTCAGAGTGTCACTAGTTCATCCGCGCACTAGTGATTGAGAAAATAGACAACCGCAGCAGCCGCAATCACTAACAAGCTCAGCACAGCAAATGCATCGGCATCCGAATCATCTATGTGAACTTCTTCGACACTACTGTTTTCTGCGTGTATGTGACATGGTCGTTCGCAATGACCATCGCCTGATTCCCCCCGCTTCATTCAGCAGTTAGACAACTTTGTTGGAAAATTCTTTCGCACTCAAGCGGCGCAATTCGCTAGCGTGGTTTGTTGTTCTGCTGAGTCAGCCTCAACAAATTGCTGCTCAGTATCAGACTCACCGCGATTACAGCGATGGCCATCGCGAACCACTGCAAAGCGTAAGAAAAATTACGGCCTGAATCGACGAGCACGACTGGCCAGTGACGTATCAGCACACCAGGCTGGTTCTCAGCCAAGCGCACTACATACGGAAAAAGTGGTGATTGAAAATCAGCTGCGAGCTCTTCCATATTCAGATAACGGATCACGAGTGGCCATGCCAGATCGTGGGGAATATTTTCTTGACTGGCCTGCTTTGCGGTCGGCACATAGAGCTGGCCTTCCAATAACAATTGATCCTCAATTCTCGGCAACGTCGCGGCCAGTTCCGCGTAGTCACTGATGCCGCTCCAGCCGCGACTGACCATCACTATCATGTCGCTGTCGTCGAGCTGGAACGGTGTGACAATCTCATAGCCGATTTGAGTCTGGTAGTTTTGGTAGATCAGAAAAATGGATTTGTCGTTGAGGTAATGTCCGCTTAATGCGACGCGCCGGTTCTGATGCTGGATCAAATCGAACTCCAGTCCAGCGATGGGAACCTCTGTTATCGGCGTCGCTTGTTGTTCGCCTGATTGCTGGAACGAGCGCTGGGTTTCAATTTTCTCGCTTGCACGCTCAAGCTGCCATAACCCGAGACGAACAAGACCTCCCGCAAACAGCAACACACAAATCGCGATGAGCCAATTGAAGCGGAACTCGAGCTTGCCGAATTTAAGTAGTGAGCTCGCCATCAGAACGCGATTGATCGCAGAAGCCTGTCGAGCATGATGGTCGCAAACAACAAGGGCAGCCAGACAATTGAATAATGAAAAACTTTTTTTGCAGCTGCCTTGCTTGGGTCGCGATAGAACTGCAGGGCATAGTGCAGAAAAACCAGACTGCTCAAAATTGTCGATGCCAGGTAGAAAAGACCTGAGCTGCCAGCCAGGTACAAGCCAGCGCTGATGGGCACAAGCAGCACGGTGTGCAGCAGGATATGGATCGCCGTTCGCCTTCCAGACTCATCATTCCATGACAACATACGAAACCCGCCACGCAGATAGTCGTCACGGTACACCCATGAAATCGCGAAGAAGTGTGGCATCTGCCACACATAGAGGATCAGAAATAACGCTAACGTATCAGCCGTAAGCGTATTAACGGCCGCGGTGCAACCCAGAATGGCAGGAATTGCACCGGGCACCGCACCGACCCATGTGTTGAGCGGTGATCTGCTTTTCAACGGTGTGTAAATCAACAAGTAGCTGGACCACGACACAAAGCTCAGCCACAAGGTTAATTGATTGACCTGCCAACCGATGAGCACAAACCCGCAGAGCGAAATCAGTAATCCGAAAAGCAGTGCGTTGCTCGCGGTAAGCCGCAGCGTAGGCAAGGGGCGCAGGCGAGTTCGAAGCATTCGACTGTCCGCGTCCCGCTCTATCCATTGATTGAGACAGTTCGCACCACCACCCACGAGTGTGATGCCAAGCAAAGTGAAGATCAGCGGCAGCAGAGGCGTTTGCGCATCGGCACTGATGAAAAATCCCATACACGTGGAAACCAGCACGAGCGACAGGAGGCGAAACTTGAGCAGTGCCAGATAGTCGGCAAGTGCAGGCGAGAATACTGGGTGATCGGTATCAGTTCGACTTTTCATGACTTATGACCGGATCCGGGTTTGAGCAAAGAGCATTTGCAGCAAACGTGCTGCAAGGATGAACTACGCTGCAAAAAGTACTGCCTTGAATCCTTGCAGAACAACTGTCCTGCAACTAGCCTACCGTTAATGTGTGAGCTGGTCGATAGGTTAACGTCTGCCATGCGTGGTAATTCCGGGGCTAGCCTCTTATCTGATGTCGATCTACACTCGCGACATAGAGGCTCCCAACTATCTGAACGATAACACTCGCGCAGCGACTCGCGAACATTGCAAGAGGAGGATTCATGACAGACCAACTGATCGGATACCTGCTGATTGGCCTGTCTGTGGTGATCTATCTCGTGTGTGGCGCGACCTTCCTTGCCATGCTGCAAGCCCTCACAGTAAGCAGCACTATTTCTGCAATAGAGTCAGCCTTCGGCACCTGTGTGATCGGTATCCTGCTGCTCGTGTTGGGCAGAAAATCATATAATGCCGGTAAAAACAGGCTTAAAACAGCGGCTTAGCAGCTTTTTCGCGAACTGGAAAAAACTATAGCCATGGGAAGTTTAAAGTTTTATATTCTGTTCAGCTGCTTCTGAAAACAAAATTATTTGTAGATCGATTGCAAAAGAGGAGCGAGCTCAAGAATAAAAAGAACAGAAAGAGAATAAGAAAAATTGTTTTTCTCTTCGCAGTACTTTCCCGGAAGTACGCTAGTAGTTCTTCTTGCAGTTATTGTAGATAGCGTAGCAAGTCTCGAAAGAAACAGAGAATCACGGTCTTCTATCATTTACTGAAAGAGGGGTCGGAGATGAAATGTTTTTATTACCTGTCACCCACACTAGCCGATACTGAGCATGTGTCTGACGACCTGCACAAGGCGGGCGTTCAAGACTGGTTTATTCACATCATAAGCAAGAATGAAGATGGCCTTGGTCGCCATCGTCTACATTCGAGCAACTATCTTGAAACACTTGATGTCCTTCGTGAAGGCCTTATCGGCGTCGTGCTGGGTTTCCTTGCGGGTGTTGTGATTGCCTGGTTATTTTCTGTATTCGAACCGTTCGGTCCCGATGTTCCAGTGGTTGCCTACCTCGGCATCATTTTCCTGCTGAGTTGTTTCGGCGCCTGGCAGGGAGGTCTTGCTGGCATCTCTTCCGAGAACAAAAAACTCCATCGTTTTCATGACGAAATTGAATCGGGTAAATACCTGATACTCGTCTATGCCCATAAAAACGAGGAAGAGAACATCGATGCCATGATGCGGCGACTTCATCCTGAAGCGCGGCTGGTAGGCACGGATTCAAGGTTCTACAACCCGTTCTCTGAGCCGAAACCCGTATAAAAACCCAACTGCCTGGACGTGTGCGCCCAAGACGCTCAGGCAGTTATTCGAAGGTTTAATTTGGGCAAATGCCGACAGGCGTTGTTGTGATCCCGTCACTCGCTGACCGGGCGTCAACTCCAAAAAAATCAACGCACACCGGCTCTTATTGCAGCAAACGAACTGGCAGAAAATGCAGTAGTAGAAGATAAAAACTGCCTGACAAACGCACTTTCGACAAAAGAAACAGTAGTAACGCATGGAGCCCGAACAGGCTGCCGGCGGTTTTATTGATCACTTTGTAGTTGAGGAGCAGGGCATTGAACGGTAGTGAATTTTTCGTTCCCAGCAGTGGCAGTGTTAGTAAATACCTGAGAAATGCTGCAGGAATTACCACCCATATGTCCCGGGACAGGATGTTCATCCTGCGTCCCCTCCCAGCTTATCCCCTTTTCCAGAATGTTATTTTTCCTCGCCGGTTAGCAGCCCGGATGAGACTCCGTCGGGCTGACAAAAATCAGGATAAGGAACAGAACTGACATGCCATTTATCATCGCGATCATCTTACTTGTCGTTATTTCCCTGATATTTCATTTCCTGAGCCCCTGGTGGCTGACGCCTATTGCATCCAATTGGACGCAAATCGACGACACGATCAATATCACTTTTTGGGTGACTGGTTTCGTCTTTGTTGTTGTCAATTTATTCATGGCTTACGCGGTGTACCGGTTCAGGTATCAGAAAAATCGCCGCGCAAAATACGAGCCCGAGAATAAAAAAATGGAAATCTGGCTCACCGCGTTAACCACCGTTGGGGTAGCCGCTATGCTCGCGCCGGGCTTGTTCGTGTGGGCAGATTTCGTGAACGTTCCTGCGGACGCACACGAAGTTGAAGTGATTGGCCAGCAGTGGCAGTGGAGCTTCCGTTATCCCGGCGCCGATGGTGTGCTCGGCGCGGCAGACAGCGCATTGATTACGGCAGAAAACCCTTTCGGTATGGACGCTGATGACCCGAATGGCCAGGACGATGTTCTGGTGTCGAGCCAACAGATGCATTTGCCGCTCGACCGTCCGGTCAAGGTTTTGCTGCGCTCCAAGGATGTGCTGCACGATTACGCTGTGGCGCAGTTTCGCGTGAAGATGGACATGGTGCCAGGCGCCGTTACTTACCTTTGGCTCACACCGACCGTTGCCGGTACTTATGACATTCTGTGCGAGGAACTATGCGGCCTTGCCCATTTCGTGATGCGTGGCTCCGTGGTTGTCGAAGACGAAGCGAGTTACAACACCTGGCTTGCGAGTAATCCTACCTATGCACAAACCAATGCGCTGATCGCGGGGGATCCCGCACAAGGTCAGGTGTTTTATGCCGTATGTGGTGCCTGCCACGGCGCCAACGGTGAGGGCAACATTGCGCTGAATGCGCCCAAACTTGCGGGCCAGGAAGACTGGTATCTGCGCCGCCAGTTGCAGTATTTCAAGGGTGGCATCCGTGGCACCCATGCCGATGACGTCTTTGGTCAGCAGATGGCGCCCATGGCAGCGACACTCGCCACCGATGCAATGGTCAGCAATATGGCGGCCTATCTGCAAACGCTGCCGAATACTCCCGCTCCCGTTACGGTTACCGGCAACGCGGACAATGGCAGAGCCGTGTTCGAGTCTACCTGCGGCGTTTGTCACAGCGCGAGTGGTCAAGGTCTCTGGGCCGTCAACGCGCCTGCGCTGGCCGGCATGACCGACTGGTATCTGGTACGGCAATTACAAAATTTCAAGAAGGGCGTGCGTGGTACACATCAAGCAGATGAATACGGTTTCCAGATGAATCAGATGGTGTCGGCATTAAAAGACGATCAGGCCATCAATGATGTGGTCGCCTACATCAATACATTGCGTTGATCGGCATGCGGAACAGCTGCAACTGTTCAAAAGATTTGCTACTGGTACCAACACTGCCGAAACGCAGAACGGTTACGAAGGAAGAATAGTGATGAGGATAGCCAGATGACAAGTTATGTACCCATAGCGGATCAGACGCATGTAATGCACGACCCGCACACGTTCATCACCAAATATGTCTGGAGCCAGGATCACAAGGTCATTGCGATCCAATACGCCAGCACGGCCATTTTTGTCGGCCTCGTTGCGCTGACGCTGTCGGCCATGATGCGTTTGCAACTTGGTTATCCCGACACGTTCTCGTTCATCAACCCGGCCAACTACATCCAGTTTGTGACCATGCACGGCATGATTATGGTTATCTACCTGCTCACTGCACTGTTTCTTGGCGGCTTCGGAAATTATCTGATCCCGCTGCAGATAGGCGCGAGAGACATGGTGTTCCCGTATCTGAACATGCTCAGTTACTGGTTCTATCTGCTCTCCGTGCTGATTTTGCTGGCCAGCTTTTTTGTGACGGGCGGACCCACCGGCGCTGGCTGGACGCTGTACCCACCACAAGCCATTTTGCGCGGCACTCCCGGCACTGAGGGCGGAGGCATCGTGCTGATGCTGGTCTCGCTGCTTGTGTTCATCATGGCGTTCACGATGGGCGGCCTGAATTATGTAACGACTGTACTGCAAGCGCGCACTCACGGCATGACACTGATGCGCATGCCATTGTCGGTATGGGGAATTTTTGTTGCGACCATTCTTGCTCTCTTCGCATTTCCCGCGTTGTTTGTGAGTGCTCTCATGATGCTGCTCGACAAGGTGCTCGGCACAAGCTTCTTCATGCCTGCGCTGGCGTCACTGGGACAAGTTTCTGAACATACTGGCGGCAGCCCCATTCTGTTCCAGCATCTGTTCTGGTTTTTCGGACATCCGGAAGTGTATATCGTCGCGCTGCCCGCGTTCGGCCTGGTATCGGATGTGCTGAGCACACACGCTCGCAAGAATATTTTCGGTTATCGCATGATGGTGTGGGCGATCGTTGCAATCGGAGGACTAAGCTTCATCGTGTGGGCACATCACATGTATGTGAGCGGCATGAATCCCTACTTCGGTTTCTTCTTTGCGTTCACCACGCTAATCATCGCGATACCCACGGCCATCAAAGTCTACAACTGGGTGCTGACACTCTGGCACGGCAATATCCGGCTTACCGTACCGATGCTGTTTGCGATGGGTTTTATTTTCACCTTCATCCATGGCGGACTAACCGGCATTTTTCTGGGTAACGTGACGGTCGACTTGCCGTTGTCGGATACCTATTTCGTCGTCGCGCATTTCCACATGGTGATGGGTGTATCACCCGTCATGGTGCTGTTTGCCGCGATCTATCACTGGTACCCGAAAATCACCGGAAAAATGTTCAATGTGACGCTCGGCAAGATCCACTTCTGGGCAACCTTCCTCGGCACTTACGCGATTTATCTGCCGATGCATTACCTCGGTTTCCTGGGTGTGCCGCGCCGCTACTTCGCAATCGGCAATACCGACTTCATTCCGGATTCGGCGATGGCGCTGAATGCCAACATCACCCAAGCCGCCATTTTTGTCGGCGTGATGCAGTTGGTGTTTATCTACAACATTATTTCGAGCCTGCGCAACGGAGCACCAGCGGGTGGCAACCCCTGGGAAGCCGTGTCGCTTGAATGGCAAACGCCCGATACGCCACCGCGTCATGGCAACTGGGGAGATAAATTGCCGGTTGTGTATCGCTGGGCTTATGAATATGGCGTTCCCGGCGTGAAGGATGATTTCGTACCGCAGAACGTGCCACCCGAAGAAGTCGTGATGGAAGCCGGCGCCGGCAAATATATTGATCGCAGCGAGGGCCATTATTCATGAACCCTTTCAGACTCCTCGCGGAAAAACCCTGGCTCAGAACACCGCAGATGGCCGGTGGTCATACTGTGGAGGTTAGCCAGGCGTCACTGGTTCCGCCACAGAAAGTGGCGCTCAGGGTTTTCCTGGGTGTGGTGGGCGTATTGTTCGGCCTGTTTTTTACGGCTTATTTCATCCGGATGGGACTTGCAGACTGGCGGCCGATACCCGAACCGCAGCAACTATGGCTCAACACCCTGCTGCTGTTTCTGGGCAGTATTTCACTACAGTGGACAAGTCATGTACTGCGGCGTGGTGACATACGCCTCGTGAAGATCGGCTTGCTGCTTGGCTCACTCTTCACGTTCGGGTTTGTATTCGGCCAGGTTGCAGTTTGGCAGCGCATGACAGCAGAAGGTTATTACCTCTACAGCAATCCGGCCAACTCGTTTTTCTATGTTCTCACCGGTGTACACGCGCTGCACATACTTGGCGGCCTGTGGGTGTGGACACGCGCAAGTGTGCGCGTCATGGCTGGCGCCGCACCGGAAAAAATCAGGCTCAGTGTCGAGTTGTGTGCCACTTACTGGCATTTCCTGCTGCTGGTGTGGCTGGCAGTGTTTGCTTTGATTTCGTACACCTAGGATTAGGACATACATCATGACTGAACATGCGTTGGCAAAAGTTGGTCACATGAATACTGTTGTCGAAGACTGGTCGAGCGACAAACAAACGTTTTATGTTCCGTGGGGCAAGCTGATGATGTGGGTCTTCCTCATCAGCGATACGTTTATCTTCAGCTGTTTTCTCGTCGGATACATGAGCGTGAGGATGACGACCACCGCTCCGTGGCCGTATCCAAGTGAAGTGTTTGCGCTCACACTTTTTGGCCAGAGCATTCCGCTTATCCTGATTGCGATCATGACGTTCATCCTGATCACCAGCAGCGGCACGATGGCGCTGGCCGTGCGGTATTCACACTTCAGGGACCGCAAGAAAATAGCCCTGTTCATGTTCATAACCGCGGCGTTCGGTGCTTCTTTCGTCGGCATGCAGGCTTTCGAATGGACCAAGCTCATTGCAGAAGGCGTGAGGCCCTGGGGCAATCCGTTTGGTGCCCAGCAATTCGGTTCGGTGTTTTTCATGATCACCGGATTCCACGGTATGCACGTATCAGTTGGCGTGATTT
>JAZKES010000180.1:0-1792 GCA_040386995.1 Pseudomonadota bacterium
TCGCTTTTTCATTAGCGAGTGGATTGCCGGGCACAAGGTGCATGGCGATAAAAGTGGAAGTTGCGATGAACCAAATGGTTACAACACCGATAAGCAATCGCTTGAAAATGTAGATCATCATGAATTTTTAATTACATCCATTTGCGAAAATATTTATTCGAGAACCTTGGCATAGGTAAGAACCATTCCCGCACCTGTTTGTTTAAAGACAACACCTTCCAGCTTTGGATGCTGAACGGTATTTGCAACTCGCTCGTACGTAGGCAGTAGAGCCGCGTCATCGATCAATAGTTGCTGGGCTTTCCCCATCGCATCCATACGGATTTTCTGATCAGCCGTCCCTTGTGCAATTCTGATATAACTATCGTATTCCGCGCTGCTATACCTGCCCTTATTATTCATGTTCCAGCTTGCAAACAGATCAGCGAACGTCATGGGATCCTCGTAGTCTGGCCCCCAACCAGTCAATATCATGTCGAAGTTGCCACTTTGCGATTTGTCGAGTCGCTGCTTGAAAGTCTGGATATCGATCTTGATATCAAGGTCAAGGGTTCTCTTAAAAAGTGACTGTAGATACTGTGCCTGCAAAGCCGCAATCTCTCGATCGTCACCGAGTAGCGAAAGAGGCGGAATTTTTTCAAGACCCAGTTCTTGTTTTGCGGCTTGAAGATAGGCGCGCGCTTTTTGTAGATCAAGCTCTGGGTTGTTGGCTTGGTACTCTTCGCGAAATTTGCCGGAAACTCCATTCATATAAACGGGAAACAGCGATTTGCCAGGTATATACCCTGCAATTCCGATCACCTTGTATACGAGCTCTTGAGAATCGTAGACCGCCTGCATGGCTTTTCTTAGATTTGCATTGCGTGTGACGCGGTCCGGACGATGATTGAATTCCACATAAAAAACACTGCCGTCGGAATGGGCATAAATGCGCATGCGATTTTGTAGCGCGTCATTTAGTTGTTCGGCCTCCAATCCTTGCAAGCCATTTTCGATAGCAAGTTTGCCATCTTTGTAAAGATTGAAACGAGCAGAAGAATCATTAGTGATATAGGGAATATCGATTACGTTTAAGGCCACAATGTCTTTGTTCCAGTACGTCAGACTTTTTTCCATTCGCAAGGACGCACCGTGAACCCAGCTGGTAATTTTAAAGGGGCCATTGAAGACCATGTTTTCCACATCAGCGAAGTAGCGATCATTTTGTGCCGCATAAAAATCTTCGCGAGCAGGAAAAAAAATCATGAACGTTGTGAGATTCAGAAAAAATCCTGTCGGCGCTTCAAGCTCGACTTCCAATGTGTAGTCATCAATGGCCCTGACGCCTAACGCTTCAATCGGTGCTTCTCCTTTCGTGATAGCCTCAGCGTTTTTCACCGGGAACATAATTGAAGCGTATTCAGCCGCAGTCGTCGGGTTAACAACGTTGCGCCAGGCAAATACAAAATCATGAGCAGTTACAGGCACACCATCGCTCCATACCGCATCCTTTCGTAGCCAAAACCTGGCGGTTGTTTCTGTCATTTCCCAGCGTTCAGCTACACCTGGCGCTAATTCATTGCGTGCATCTTTGGACAACAGACCTTCCATCACATGTTCGAGTACAAATATGCTGAGTTGATCAGTGGCCTTCATTGAATTGAGATTACGTGGCTCACCGGTCAATGCTAACTGCACCGATTGAGCATTAAAGTCCACAGCTGAATCTTGTGCGACTGACATTGAAGACGAGAGCGAAAGAAAAAGCAGCGTGACGGAAAGAACAAGAGTGCGCAGTAGTAGCAAATACAGA
>JAZKES010000181.1:0-1055 GCA_040386995.1 Pseudomonadota bacterium
CGTGGGCTTCCAACCAAAGCCACGCCATCGCCTCGCGCTCCTTCTTGCTAAAGGAGTTGGAAGTTGTAAAACAGAAATTTGCGGAAGAAGTTCCGCTCCCTGATTTCTGGGGCGGAATCCGAATAGCGCCACATCAAATTGAATTCTGGCAGGGAGGCGCGAATCGGCTTCATGATCGTTTTGAATATAAACAACTGGCCGACAAGACCTGGAGCATTGCAAGACTCGCACCGTAAGTGGCTACGCGTTCTGCACGTGACGTGTTAGTCAAACCAGATTTTATGGGAGAGCAAAGATAGTTCAGGCAAGTGGTTTGAATTTCGACGTGTGTACTATTGAATACTGCGCGCCCTCAGGCAGCGTTCTGGATTGGTAGAGATGTATTTCCTGCACGTGCAGGTTGCCCCAGCGTTCGGAATTGCTGGTCCGCACTCTGGATTGGAAATCAGCAAGAGATTTTTTGTTAAGTCGCGCCACGGTCAGATGTGGAACATAAGGCCCCGTTCTGCGAGTAAACCCATAAGGCTCGATTTGTTGATCGATAGTTGCTGCCAGTGCAGTTAGTGCTTCGCAAGGTGTGACGCCGAGCCAGAATGCATCCTTGAAGATACCTATGCCTGACAGCCTTATATCAAAAGGACTTGTGTCGGCAGCAACCTGATCCAGCAGATTGGCAATATCGCGTATCAATGAAGCCTCCACTGAACCAAGAAATTTCAGAGTGACATGCAGGTTCCGGGTAGCGACGAGTTTAATTCCGGCTCCCGGCTCAAGTGCTGCGCTATGCAGCTCTTTCATCAGGTTTTCAACTTTGCTCAACAGAGGGCAAGCAATACCAATAAAAAGCCGTAATTCAGGGTTATCGGGAGTGTTCTCTGTTGCAGGTTGATTCATGAGCAACCTTCAGCCTTTGGAAGATTCAGTAATATTGACGTGTATTAAACGCCTCTAACCTGGCAGCACATACCAGAGTAGTAGCGGCAAAGTCACAAAGGACAACAGGGTTGAGATAACAACTGTGCCAGCGACTTCCTCCGGACTGCGGTTGTAACGCA
>JAZKES010000182.1:0-34741 GCA_040386995.1 Pseudomonadota bacterium
CAAACTGAGTGCAAATACGCATTATTACGGTGGAAATGGCGGCTTGGATGATTAGCCTAATGGGAAAGGGAGGCGGGAATTAGAAAAGCGGAAAAAATGCAGGAATTTTCCGCTTCAAAAAGACTGAGAATTTTGGCTTTCCTACTTACCTGTCCTACCTGCAGGTGTAAGTGTAGGTAGCGCTCGAGTAAACGCAGATCTCGCTGGAAAGTACGGTGTCCCGCGGGTCGGCAGTTTCAAAGATGGGATAATTGTGTTTTGGGTCGTGTTTGTTTTTGCGGGAGGAATGGTTGGCTTTCGAGGTGGTTGCCGCGTCATTGTTAGCGCGCTGTTCGCCGGTATTGAGAGTGGCCTCTCGTGTGTTCTCAGTTGCATCCACCGTTGCTGCTTTTGCTGCTGTTTCAGTGGCTTTTGCATCATCACACAGAGCTGCCGTTTGGTTGGCGCATTGAGCCTGGCACAAAGACGGCAGAACCAATAGGGAAAACGAAATAACAATAGCTTTATGAATCATCATAACTCCCTCCTGTTATTAAGAATTTATTATTATTTTCTTGGTTTGAACTCAAACTACTCCTCTGGAAACAGGTGTGTCAACATTATTTGCACATTGTTGCCCCAATGAGTCCACAGTTGTTTTTCGAAAATTGAGCTCGCTAGCTGTAACGAGAAAGGAAGGCAGTGAGCTATCTTTCTCTTTCCGGGTCTGATGAGGTAATGCGTCGGCGCGCAGCATCAACACGTGGCTGATCTCCTCTTGTGGATGTTCCCATTGCTCATATTTTTTATAAATTGTTAATAAAAACAATTTGTTGTATCTGCGTGATTCGAAAGGTTCCTGGGTTGATCTGCTCAAGATTCTCCCGCTGTGGTTAGGCAATAAAGCCGCAATAGATATTCCCGGTTCAGGCAACACATATGGTTCGGCCGCCTGATGTCCCGGCTCACTGTGGCCTGCAACAATGACCACAGTTGAGGGCATTAAAATCTCTTAGTCGTGTACCCGGATGCCTTCGCATGGCATCCTTGTGCCATATGCCATCTCACCAAAAACAACCGCTATGATTTATGGTTGGCAGGAATAATAACGAGTAGTTATGGTGTCAGTATCAGGGTGGTACTGAACCGACAATGTGTGGCCAAAATTGCTATCTGAATACGGGAAAAACCCATCCCGAACTGGGTTGGTCTTAACCTGAAATTTACCCCGTTGGGGTAGCTTTGCGGGATGAACCCGGTACAATCGCGCCTCCCGAAAATGTGGTCTTTGAGGATGAAAAAATTGAATGCCATTGAACACCCCGAGTGGACGATTGAACAATCGAAGGATCTCTATGGCTTCGAACGTTGGGGCAATGACTATTTCAGTGTGTCGGCAAACGGTAACGTCACGGCGCGGACCCTCAATTCTGAAGTAGAGCTGCTCGAAATTGTCAAAGGTATGCTCGAACGTGATCTGCAGATGCCTGTTCTGCTCCGCATCGAGAACATCCTGGATGCGCAAATCCATCGCCTTAACACCACATTCCGCAAAGCAATCGACACCTTGGGCTACAAAGGTGAATACCGTGGCGTTTACCCAATCAAGGTGAACCAGCAGGCTCAGGTAGTGGAAGAAATCGCCGCGTTTGGCGCACGTTACAAACATGGTTTCGAAGTCGGCAGCAAACCTGAAATTATCGTCGCACTTTCCACGCTTGAAGAACCCGGCAGCATCATCATCTGCAACGGTTACAAGGACCAGGAGTTTATCGAACTCGGCCTGACCGCAATCAAACTCGGCTTTATCTGCGTGTTTGTAGTCGAAACACCAACCGAGATCCCCATCATCATTGAGCGCAGCCGCGCGATGAAGATCGAACCAATCATTGGTGTGCGCGTCAAAACCACAGTAAACGTAAGCGGTCACTGGAACAGCACAAGTGGCGATCGCAGCGTATTTGGTCTTACCGCGACGCAGCTCGTTGATCTCGTTGATACCCTTAAAGCTGAAAACATGCTGCATTGCCTGCAGCTGGTGCATTGCCATCTGGGTTCGCAGATTCCAAACATCCAGGACATCCGCAGTGGTATCACGGAAGTTTGCCGGTTCTATGCTGACCTCATCAAGGAAGGCGCGAATCTGCACTACATAGATCTGGGCGGCGGCCTCGCTGTCGACTACACCGGCTGGGGTTCAAATGATGGTCAGAGCCGCAATTATTCGTTGAACGAATATTGCGAGGACATCGTCGACACGCTCAAGTCCACGTTTGATGATTACGACATTCCGCATCCGACCATTGTCACAGAATCGGGTCGCGCGACGATTGCGTATTCATCCATCCTGATCTTCAACATCCTGGATACCACCAAGTTCGAAGCGGTGAAAATGCCGGTGCAACATGCAGATGAAGACGCGATTATCACCAAGATGCGCGACATTTATCCGAATCTTTCCGAAAGCAGACTGCAGGAATGTTACAACGATGCGAACTTCTACAGGAACGAAGCGCGGGAATTGTTCAAACGTGGCCATCTCGATTTGCGCACGCGTTCCGCGGTAGAAAATTTATTCCTGGATCTGCTCCACAAAATTTCCGATATCGCTGAAACCATGGCTCGTGTGCCAGCCGATCTCGAAGGTCTCAAATTGTCGCTGGCCGATATCTACTACGGTAATTTCAGTTTGTTCCAATCATTACCTGACGCATGGGCCATCGATCAGTTGTTCCCTGTAGCGCCGATTCATCGCCTTAAAGAAGAACCGAAACGTCGCGCCATCATTGCCGACATCACGTGTGACTGCGATGGCAAGATCGACAAGTTCGTTGGTGAGACAGACGTTTCACCCGTATTGCCTTTGCATGACCTGCGCGAAGGCGAGGAATATTACGTCGGAGTGTTTCTGGTCGGCGCATATCAGGAAACGCTGGGCGATTTGCATAATCTGTTTGGTGATACCAACGTGGTGAGTGTGCGCATCAATCGCGACGGCACTTACGACTTCGTCAAGGAAATGCACGGCGACACAATTTCGGATGTGCTCAGTTACGTGGAATACCATCCCAAGGAAATGCATCTGCGGCATCGCAATACCGCAGAGCGCGCAGTGCGCGAGGGCAGGATCACCACCAAGGACAGGCAGCAGATCATTAAGCTGTTCAACGAAAGTATGAATGGCTACACGTATTACGAAAAAGAAGACTGAGTTCAACGCATAGACGACAAACGGAGCGAGTCATGGCTAAAGTTTTGATTATTGGTGCAGGCGGAGTGGGACAGGTGGTAGCACACAAATGTGCGCAGCTGCCCGAAGTGTTCAGTGATATAACCCTCGCAAGCCGCACCGAATCCAAATGCAAGAAAATTGCCGAGCAGATTCGCGAAAAACAGGGCCGCATTATCAGTACGGCCCAGGTTGATGCCGATAATGTTCCAGAGCTTGTCGCGCTGATCCTGAAACTGCAGCCCGAACTTGTAATCAACGTAGCCCTGCCGTACCAGGATCTCACAATCATGGATGCGTGCCTGGAAACCGGCGTAAATTATCTCGATACCGCCAACTACGAACCACTCGACAACGCAAAATTCGAATACAAATGGCAGTGGGCTTATCAAGACAAATTTTTGAAAGCCAACGTGATGGCATTGCTGGGTTCTGGTTTTGATCCGGGTGCGACCAACGTTTTCACCGCATGGATTGCCAAGCATTATTTCGACGAGATACACACGCTCGATATCATCGATGTGAATGGTGGCAATCATGGTTATCCTTTTGCGACCAACTTCAATCCCGAGATCAACATCCGTGAAGTAACGGCAGAGTGCAAACACTGGGAGAACGGCGAGTTCGTTGTTACCCCGCCGATGTCATTGAAACAATCCTTCACCTGCCCTGATGGCGTAGGCACATACAACATCTATCGTATGTACCATGAGGAACTGGAATCGCTGACCAAAAATTTCCCGACCTTGAAAAAAGCCCAGTTCTGGATGAGTTTTGGCGAGAGTTATCTCAAACATCTCGAAGTGCTAGGCAACGTTGGTATGACACGTATTGATCCGGTCGAATTCCAGGGTCAGCAGATTGTGCCGATTCAGTTTCTGAAAGCATTACTGCCAGATCCTTCTACGCTTGGTCCGCGCACCATCGGTAGAACATGTATTGGCTGTCATGTAACAGGCCTGAAGGACGGCAAGCCACGCAAGATTTTTGTCTACAACGTCTGCGATCATCAGGCGTGTTATCGCGAAGTCATGTCGCAGGCCATTTCCTATACCACGGGTGTGCCCGCAATGATCGGAGCGAAATTGATGATTGAAAAGAAATGGGCAAAACCCGGCGTCTGGAATATCGAACAGATGGATCCAGATCCTTTCATGGCGGATATGAATAGCTACGGCCTGCCTTGGCAGGTTATCGAAGAGCCTGGATTTAACCTTGTCTGAGCAGATAGCTGCAAACACCTTCAGGAATTTTGATCCACGCAGGGTACCTTCGCCCTGCTTCGTGGTTGATGAAGTTGCAATCGAGCGTAATTTACAAATCCTGCATGACGTGGAGAAACGGTCAGGCGCGAAAGTTCTCATCGCCCTGAAAGCTTTTTCGATGTTCAGCATGGCGCCGCTGATCATGCGTTATCTGTCCGGCACATGTGCGAGCGGCTTGCTTGAGGCGCGTCTTGGCAAGGAAGAATACGGCAAAGAGGTGCATGTTTTTTCCGCGGCGTTCACCGCGCCGCACTTACAGGAAATTCTCAGGATTGCGGACCATGTGGTTTTTAACACCTGGTCGCAATGGCAGCGTTTTCAGCCGCTGATTAACGAAGCAAAACAGCAGCGTCCTCATCTTGATTTCGGTCTGCGTATTAATCCGCGCCACTCTGAAGGCGCGGTTCCCCTTTATGATCCCTGTGCTCCGGGCTCAAGGCTCGGTACACCAATCTCTCAGTTACTCGACAAGGATCTCAGCGGGATCAGTGGTCTGCACTTTCACACGTTATGTGAGCAGAATTTCGCGCCACTCGCACGCACACTCGATGCTGTCGAACAGCAATGTCCCCAATTGCTCCATGACATGAAGTGGGTGAATTTTGGCGGTGGACATCACATTACACATCCAGATTATGACGTTGAAGGTTTGATCGAACGCATCAAGCGTTTCAGCGACAAATACCAGGTGCAGGTCTATCTAGAGCCCGGTGAAGCAATTGCAATTCGCAGTGGTGTGCTCGTGAGCGAGGTCCTGGACCTGATGGAGAATGAGGCTGGTATCGCAATACTGGATACCTCAGCTACATGCCATATGCCCGATACTCTGGAGATGCCATATCGGGCTCACATCTTTAATTCGGGAATCGCCGAACAATACAGTCATACATACCGCCTTGGCGGTCTAAGTTGTCTTGCAGGGGATGTGATGGGCGATTATAGTTTCGACCAGCCTCTCCAGGTCGGACAGCGTCTGATGTTCGATGATATGGCACATTACACAATGGTGAAGACCACCACTTTCAACGGAGTGCCTTTGCCGGCACTCGCAATCTGGAATTCCAGTACGAATAACTTGCGCATCGTGCGTGAATTCGGTTATGAAGACTTCCGAAACCGATTATCTTGATAATAACTCTGGATATCTTTAAGTATTAGATTTAAAAAGGGGTCGGGTTAGACCACCCTGATAGTATTCCTGGCGCGGAAGTCCGGAAACTGCAACTTGCTAACTGCATGAGGTAATATTTTTAATGCCCAATCCAAAACAAAAAGCAGCATCGTCAGCTGCTGTTTTTTTAGGTTCTAATTCAAAGCAACCAAAACCATCGGAAGCCTTCTTCCACATCCTCCCTATCCCGCTGGTAGGTGAACGGTTCAACAAGTCGTCAATGGCAAGTGCTCCCGAAGCAATTCTGCATGCATCTGCAGAACTTGATCACTGGGATGGCAGAAGCACTCCTTCCAAACATGGTGTTTATACCCATGCTCCGGTTGACTGCAAAGGCACCACCGAAAAGGTTCTTGCGAAAATTGCGAGTGAAGTTGGCGAAATCACCAAGCTCGGTAAGTTTCCGATTGGTATCGGTGGTGATGGCATTGTGTCGTATGGCATGGTCAAAGGTTTGCTGGATGCTGGTGTCGAAAATTTTGGTGTCATTCATATCGATGCACAGGCTGATCTTCGCGACGATGACAATGGCAATCAATGGAGCGAAGCCTGTGTCATGAAGCGCATCGTTGACGAAGATGTGCCTTTGTTTCAGATAGGTGTCAGAAGCATAAGCAAGGAAGAAGCTGATGCGCGTCGTGTTTATGGTGTGAAGTTCTATGATGCTGATTTTCTGGTTTCCAGGAATATCACCAAGGTCGAGTTGCCTGGCGAATTTCCTGAAACGGTGTTTTTGAGTATTGATATTGACGGTTTCGATCCGTCGGTTTTCCCCACGCCTGGTGCTGTGCCAGGTGGTCTGGGTTGGGTGCAGGTATTGATGCTGATTGAATCCATTGCCCAACAGGCGAATGTAATTGGCTTTGACCTCACTGAATTCAGTCCAGTGGACGGCCAACCGTATTACGACGGCGCGGCTGCCCTTCTTATTTACAAGATTATGGGCATCGTAGAGCGCACTCGCTTGTAAGGATGTCGGTCAATCATTGCTATATCGAATCAACATCCCTCCTTTAGTTCGACTGGTTAAATGAAACGAACCCTTCCAATGGGTTCGTTATTTGTTGTGTCGAATTTACGGGTTGCACCACCGACTATGTTCATTCGATTGATCCCCCGTAGTTAACTTTGTGCTCGATATAATTAGCTGCAAGTTATAAGTTTGAAGAGTCTTTTGTATGGCCAGTTGATAGAACTGATTAAAAAAAAGCCACATCCAATCGCTATAGTGCGAATAGAGATGCGGCTTGTTTATCGAGCCAAATGCCGGAAATGTTCAAGTGGATATCTTCAGCTTATCTGTGTTGAGCAAGCCATGGCAGAGTAAAATGGACCAGTCACTTTTGTGACATCATTCTCAGAAAGTTTCTCCAAAATGGCCTAATTTCACTGCGGCGGTGATCTCTTATGATAATTAAGTTACTTGGGGCCTTGATAATTTTTGTCACTATCGGCCTGGTCTTTTCGCGAGATGTTCTGTTAAGTCTTGGCATTGAAGCGAGTTACACCACAATAGTTGCGCTCGGTGCGGCTCTCACAACTTTGCTGGCGTTTCGCGGTATATTTTCCATTATCGCTGTTTTGATTCTCACGTTGCTTGTCACAGTCCCTCAGAGCGAACTGGTTGCCTACAACCTTGACCACGATGTTCTGCGCGCGTTGGCTATCGTGATCATGCTTTATCCCTGGATCAAAAAGATTGCCATCGACAACTAGCCCGTATGGCGGCTAGTCGACAAAGCCGGGTTCGAATAACCCCATAACTCCAGTTCCAGCCACACTTGCAACTGCAAGCGACCACCATCCCGTTAATGCGCAGCGAAAACCAGCAGTTCAGTTCGGCGCGTTTTGACAAACCATTTACGAACAGCAATAAAACCTGAGGCAGTTGGTTAACGACTGAATTTCTTCAGTACTCATCGAGCAGGAATCGGCTTGATCTGACTAGATCTATTTGATCAGTTCGTGAAGGTTGAATTCATGCAGCGTGTAATGCAGCAGCGCGCGTATTTCCTGAACATTATCCATCTGCAAACATTGTTGCAGAATGGACTCAGCCTTGCTCTGCGGAAGGGAACGTATCAAGAACTTGATACGCGCAAGTTTTGTTGCGCTCATGCTGAGCGTGGTAATGCCCATGCCTATCAGCAGAATAACCGCCAACGGATCGGATGCCATTTCACCGCATAGGCTCAGGGGTAAGTTGTGTTGTCTGGCCACACCAACTACGCGGTTGATTTCGTGAATCACCGCGGGATGCAGATGATCGTAACGACCGGCCACTCTGGAATTGTTACGGTCGAGCGCCAGCAGGTATTGCGTCAGGTCATTGGAACCAATAGAAACGAAGTCCAGTTTTTTGCACCAGAACGGCAGCTGTGAAATTGCCGCAGGTACTTCAACCATCACGCCAACCTTCGGTCGCTTGACCTCTTTGTCTTCATCACACAGTTGCTGGACAGCTTCACTCAGCAATTCGTTGAACGTGTCGAGTTCACTTGTTGCGCTGACCATCGGCAGCAGAATATGCAGATCACCGTCAGGGCCAGCGGCGCGCAGCATTGCACGTACTTGCGTCATCATGAGCTGAATGTTGTCGAGCGTGAACCGGATGCCTCGCCAACCGAGAGCTGGATTGTCCTCATTGGTGATCGGAAAGTAGGGCAGCTGTTTATCACCCCCTACATCAAGGGTTCGCATGTAAACGGGCTTGCCTGCGTAGGCGTGGAAAACGTGCGAATAAACTTCGGTTTGCTCCTGCTCGGAAGGAAAGCTGTCCCTGACCATGAACGGAATTTCAGTCCTGTACAAACCAATGCCCTGCGCGCCATGTTTAAGACCAGGCGACAAGTCGGCAAGCAGGCCTGAGTTGGTAAACATCCGTACCAGAAAACCATCGGGGGTCACGCCGGGCAAATCCCGCAACGTCGATAATTTGTTCAGTAATTGTTTTTCTTCGTCGATTAGACGCTGAAACTCGCTGCACAACATGTCGTTGGGATAACGCACGATCTGGCCGCTATTGCCATCAACGATGAATCGCTCGCGATTGCGCAGGTTTTTGAGTATGCCTACGCCCATCACGGCCGGCACGCCCAACGCGTTGGCCAGTACCGCGGTGTGCGACATGCTGGAGCCGGAGAAACAAATGATGCCGACAAGTTTGTCGCCCGGCACTGCAGCAATGTCTGAAATGCTGACCTCGTCGCCAATCAATACAACCTGGGCGACTTCTTCGAGTTGTTTCAGATGCGAGTTGCTGCTGCCCTGTAACGTCGCAAATAATTTGTTGCCTAGATGATGAATGTCTTCATGCCGCGCACGCAGGTAGGGATCTTCCATGGCCAGAAACAAATCACCGAAATACTGGAAGCTCTTGCGCAACGCACCAGGCAGCCAGTTGCCATTGCGAATTTCGAGTTCTACTTTTTGATTCAGCGCCTGGTCAGCGAGCAGTGAAGAATACGTGCTGAAAATACTGGAGACATTATTCGTCAGGAGTGAGCTCAGCGTATGTTCTTCGTATTTGATTTCATCCTGTACCTTGGCCAGCAGCTTCTTCCAGTCAGCCAACGCCGCATTTATATCGGGGCAGGGCTCATCGGGTACGCTATAAAGATCACCATGGTCGCATAGTACGCTGAGCCCGATGCCGATGCCGGAGCTGCCTTTTACGGCGCGTATATAAGTATTGAAATGTGCACCCTGCAGCGTAACGGGCATGTCGGCCAGGATATGTGCAAGCTGGGAAGAAAGTGTGACGAGGAAGGCCTCGCTTTCATCAGACAGCGCTAGAGGTTCGACGCGTTGCACAACCAATACGCCAACAACCTTGCCGTAATGCACGAGGGGCACGCCACAGAAACTTTGAAACCGTTCTTCTTGTGTGCCTTCGACGTAGTAAAAACTGGGATGATCATTTGCCCGATCAATATTAATCGGATGACGGCTCGTGGCCACAAGGCCAACAAGTCCCTTGCCTGCAGGAATGCTCACGGGTCCTGTTTGCGCCAGACCATGGCTGGCCATGAGTACCAGCCCGTGGTCCTTGTCCATCAGGTATAACGTGCAGACGTCGGTAGCGACGATTGCTGAAATGGAATCCACGATCTTGCGCACCTGTTCGGCAGGCGACGACAATTCCAGCACTTCGCGTTGAAGGCGGGTAAATTCGAGGATGACATTTTTGGACATGTTTGACTGCTGACTGTTTCGCCGCTGATCGTGGTTTAAGTGACCGCTACGGGAGTTCCTGAAAACAATAACGTTGACCCAATATTACTGGAGTGAGGAATTCACGCAACACCTGCATGTGAAGGAAAAGCAGAAAGCCGGATTATGGCAAGTGGAACTACGATCTGCATGACTTCCCAAATCCATTCTTCATCTCCTTTTTACAATTCACTTGCGAATAAACTCCAGAATCCCGACTGGCTCGCCAATTGTGACGCTACTGGCAAACCTGCTGTCGTTGGCCAATTCTTGCCAGCATGCGCGCATGTTGTCGGAAAAATTGATGTCATCCAGAATGATGATTGCGTTGTCGCTGCAGCGTGCAAGTACGAGCTCCAGTTGCGGGATCACAAACTCGCGTGTGTGAATAGCATCAATAAACGCAATATCGATGGTTCTGCCTGCGATCACCGTGTCGACGTTTTCTTCGAATGTGCCAGCAACACTTGTGAAGCGGTTGCTGATAGCCGAGAGACAACCCACAGCCAGTTTGCGCCAGACATCATTGGGGTCGAACGTCAGCAAATGACCTTTCTGATTCTTTTCCAGGCCTGCCAGAAAATACATTCCTGAAACGCCAAACGCTGTGCCAAATTCAACAACGGTTTCGGGCTTCCAACTTTGGACAAGCCATGAAAAGAAATCACCCGTCGGAGCATCGGTGCACACATCATCGGGCATTCTGGTAGGGCCAGAGGTGTTGTTGCCCTCATAACCCTTCCACACGGATTGTGGGCCCTGTTCGTTGGTTTCGCGCGTAAGATTTTCGATTTTATTGCTGAATGCGGTGCGTGCGGGTTTGATCGCTGCTTCCCGCAGTTGGCTCGAAAGCCAGGTGCCTTCGCCTTTTTTGATCCAGTGAATCTCCAGTTTTCTGTCCTGATCACCAGAGATTATTCTCTTAACAACGCTTTTTATTCTGCCGAGCATTTTTATTTCCTTATGAAACGCCAGTGTGTTTTGGATGTCAGAAAAGTAGTGGAGGATAATCGTTTCGTTGTCGTTCGAGGCGTTAATCTACCTGCAATACGCGACCAAAAAGGCGGCGTCAGTCAAGCAGGTTGGATTTTGTCCGTCAATCTAAATTGCGACAACTGAGAGGGCGGTTCTGCTTCTGAAGTTTTGCGCATGGGCATAAAAGTATGTGAAGGGGTCGTCAATATGGTGCTTCTGTTATACTCGTGGAGCGGTTTCGCCGGGTATGATGGCCGCGATGTTTACACATATGGCTTTGCGTTAGCCATCAATGGCGACCAAGCAAGGAATGCATTAACTGTTCAATGGACTGAATCAAAAGTGATGTAAGAATGGTAAAAAATACAGACGTAAATTTAGCTAAAACAATCCGTTCCACAAAACTCCAGGCTACGGCAAATTCTCCCCTGATAGTACGTGACTGGTCCCGTACGCGAGTAAAGGGCGCGCCGGGTGTCAGCGCTTCTGTTGATGGTTTCCAGGTAAATTTCAACGGCAGTTCTCTCGGCAATGTGCCAGAACGTTCAGATGTTTTTCTTGCCATCAGCCTGTTGCCTGCCATGTACCACAACCGGCCCCTCGACCTGACTGCAATGCCTCCGGTGTCTGCCGGTTTGCTGGCCAGTATCGATAAAGTCCAGGAAATATGGAGCTGCTGGAATCCGTACCTCCATCGTGTGCCGATTCTGGCGCGCGAAGAACCCACGCCTTCCGAAGGCGGTGCGATCACTTTTTTTTCAGGCGGCGTTGATGCTGTTCATAGTGTGCTGCACCTGAAGGAGAAAGCCGGGCAGTTGGTGATGATCAACGGTTTCGACTTCACGATGGACAACACAGCGTTTGCTGCTGTACACAAGCGGCTTGGCAAACTCGCTGAACGGCTGGGTCACGAACTGCTGACGATCGAAACAAACTGGATCGCGATGACGCGTAACCAGCGAATTGCGCGTTCAACTTCTCACGGTGCATGTCTTGCCGGACTTGCGCACTTGATGCATCCCGCTGAAGCCAATATCGCATCATCGTTTTCCTGGGCAGCACTTTTTCCCTGGGGCAGCCATCCGCTGCTCGATCATCACTGGAGTTCAGACTCCGTACAAATTTCGCATGTTGGCAATGATTCACCTCGCGTGGAAAAGATCGCGCTTATTGCGCAGCAGCCAGACTTGTTGAAATTGCTGTGGGTATGTTTTGAAGATCCAGTTGCCAATTGTGGTAAATGTCCGAAGTGCCTTCGCACGCGCGCCATGCTCTCGATTCTCGATGCTGACACATCTGCGTTTCCACCCAGTGAAGGTGACGCGCTTGATCCCTGGCTCAACATGATGGCCAAAGGCACCGAACTGGTTTATTTGAATGAAGTAAAAGAAGTCGCAAAGCGTAAAAATCGTGAAGACATCCTGCCGCGGCTCGCGAAGGGCGAACGCGCGGCCCTCAGGCGCGATGTATTGCGACGGCTCTGGCGCAACCTGCTGCCCGATTTGGCAAAGAAGCAGGATGACAAACTGGATCTTCAGCCATGGGGCCGTGGCCCCCGTCCGGAGCTATGATGAGCGCTACCTTGAAAATTAAAGACGCGGCTGTTGCTGATGTTGGCAATGGCATGGTTGAACTATCCGCAATGGTCGGAACCGAACGCCTCTGGTATATCGTGCCAGCGAGCCACGCACCAACAGAACTGCGCGGTGATGCATTTGCCATCGCAGGTTTGTTGCCTGCAATGCGCCTTGGTATTCCGCTGGAAATAGATTCATCGCTACCGGTAGATCCACTCTTGCTGGCTAACCTCGAACGTCAGCAACACATTTTTGCATTGTGGGGACCTGGATTTAGACAGCCTCTCAAACGAGTTCCGATACTCGCACGTGCAGAAGCGGCGCAATCGCGCGGAAAGAAAATGTCGTTCTTTTCCGGTGGCGTTGATGGAACCTATACGCTGCTCGAAGCGCCTCATGTCGACGAGGCGGTATTCGTGAGAGGTGTTGATTTCCAGCTCGATAATCCAATTTATGATGAAGCGTTCAAGCGTAATGAGGCCTGGCTTGCAGAGCGCAACATTCCGCTGATTTCCATGACGAGTAATGCAAGATGGGTCGGCAAGGCATATGGTTTCGGCTGGAGTACCTATTTTGGCGGCGGCCTGTCGAGCTTTGCTCATGTTCTCGGCGCCGGCACGATGTACATAGCAAGTGGTCATACCTGGCGCGAACTCTGGCCTGATGGTTCACATCCGCTGACAGACCCGTTGTGGAGTTCTTCTGCGGTGAACATCATTCACCATGCACGTGATGTGACACGTGCCGATAAAATAGTGCGAATTGCCCAGCAACCCGGCGCACTCGAGATACTGCGAGTCTGCTGGCAAGACAAGGGTTTCAACTGCGGGGAATGTGAGAAGTGTTTGCGCACGATGGTACTGTTGCGCCTGCTTGGTTTGCAGTCACCGAATTTCCCGGTTCTTTCCGATGTGAGTGCTGTTGCGAAACTGGTTCCGGGTGATCGCAGCGAAGCGATATTTGTGAAAGAAGCAATTGCACTTGCGGAAGAGGTTAATGATCAGCCATTACTCGCAGCTTTGCGGAAGTCGCTCTCGAAATGGGAATGGCGCGGCATCCTGCGCGACACCGAAAAAGCATGGCTCGGTGGCAGCGTTAAAAAACTGTTGGGCCGCTCAAGCCCCAAGGCATCTGCCGACAACTAGTATTTCCAGAAACAACTTACAGTACTTCTTATAGTACTTCTTATAGTACTTCCCGCAACAACCTGGAAACCTCGATGATCTTATTCAGCGTTTCCATCCATTCGATGGTGGTTACGCTGATGCTCCCTTCACCTGTGTCATCAGCGCCAGTGTTCTTCCATCCGGATCCTTGAAAAAAGCCATCCATTCTTCTGTGCCATCGCTGTGTTTATGAATGCAGTGCGGTGGGGCGATAAATTCCACACCTTTTGCCAGCAGATTAGCGTGCATCTGCAGAATGTCAGCTACTTTGAAATAGAGTATCGATTCATCAGGGTTGAGCTTTTCCTGCTGACTTAACATCAACCGTGTGCCGTTGCAGTCAAAAAAACTCAGCGGGCCAAAGCGGTATAGATGCGGCAGCTCAAGAACAAGTTCATACCAGTTTTGCGCCACATCAATATTGCTGACCGTACGCGCGATCTGCCCAATCATCGATATTTTCATGGCTTCAACTCCGGCTGTGTTTGTAGTTAATGTGTTCAGTGAGCTTGTTGCTGGAATACGAATCACAGACTTCAGGTCTTTCTTGCTGGTCATCCCGAGTTTGCCGAGTATGTTGCGCAGGTGATATTTGATCGTATCGATACTGACATGCATGGCGGTTGCCATTGTGCGATTCGCCATTCCATGTTGCGCGGCATGTAGCACCCGCCATTCGGCAGGAGTCAGCTGGTCAGGGTAAGGGGGACGCCCCCGTTTATTGTCAGGCATGGTGCGATATTAGCAGCGCGATCACCGAATTTCCCCACCCCACGTCTAATCGAGAGATACTTGAGTAGACTTCTGGCGGCTTGCAGTGCGCGATCACGCAAATGGATTCCCGCCGGATTGATGCGTGATGATGTTTACACTGGATATAAGAAACGATGGACGGGAAAATCCCGGATCATTACCCTCTAGTCATTACACAGGAGTCAGCGTTTGAGTTGCGTATCTGCATTCTTTCAATCTCTTCAGCAAACACTCACAAGATTGTTTGTGCTCTGCATGCTGCCCGCATTTGTGATCGCTCAGCAGGTGGAATCCGTTCTACCACCGGGCATCCAGCTCGTGATCTCCGGGCATAAGTTGCCACAATCCTCGTATAGTTTTCTGGTGCAGGAAATCAACGCGGTGGCGCCGCTACTCGCAATAAACACCGGTGTACCGCTCAATCCTGCCTCAACGATGAAAACCCTGACGACACTTGCAGGACTCGAACAACTCGGTCCGGACTACACGTGGCTGACTTCCATATATGCGCTTGGCACGATCGAGGATGGCACATTGACCGGCGACCTGCTGATCAAGGGTGGTGGCGATCCATTCCTCGTGGAAGAACATTTCCGCAGCATGCTCAAAGCAGTACAGCGCCAAGGCATAACCCGGATCAGTGGCAATCTGGTGCTCGACACCGCGTATTTCGATCCGGCAGTCAGTACCGAAACCTCAATCGACAACCAAAGCGGCCGGGCCTACAACGTGTTACCGAATGCGCTGTCAGTAAATTTCCAGACCGTAACGTTTTTCTTCTCGCCGTCTGCCAATGGCAAGGATGTTGTTATTCACACTGATCCGGTGCTGCCGAATCTTGTGATCACCAACAATCTGAAACTTGCCGAAGGTGCATGCACCGGTTATCAGCGTGGCATTGCTTTCAAAGAGGACAGCGCAAATCCGGGCAGCATTACTTTTTCCGGCAATTTTCCGGCGAGTTGTGAACAATACCGTTTGCCACGCGCTGTACTAGACGCACCAACCTATACGTTCGGCATGTTCCAGTTGTTATGGAAAGAACTCGGTGGCGAATTTGTCGGAGAGCTGCGCAGCAGTCAGGCGCCCGAACTACAGCAACCCTTGTTGACGTGGGCGTCGCCGCCACTTTCCGATGTGATCAGGTCTATCAACAAATTCAGCAACAACCTGATGACGCGCCACATGTTGTTGACGCTCGGCGCTGAACGTTATGGTGCACCCGCAACTGTCGAGAAAGGTGTTCAGGCCGCAACTGATTATCTGGTCAGCCGCAATATTCCGGTCGATGGACTGGTCATTAATAACGGAGCAGGGCTTTCGCGCGAAGCCCGCATGAGCACGGCACTGCTGAATGGTATTTTGCAGCGCGGGTACAGCATCAGCCTGATGCCGGAGTTTATTGCCTCGTTACCGATCGGTGGTATTGACGGTACCATGCGCGACCGTCTGAGCGATGCGAGCACGCGTGGCAACATGCATGTCAAAACCGGCAGTCTCGACGAAGTGGCTGCAGTGGCGGGTTACGTAAATGCGCGCTCCGGAAAAATCTATGCCGTCAGTGGCATCCTGAATCATGAACTCGCTGATCGCGGTCCAGGCATAGAACTCATGGATGCCTTGTTAGCCTGGACATACGAGCAATAATAAAAACAATGACCCGATTATTTTCTCTCATAGATCAGCCGACCTTGAAGCGAAGAACCCGCCTCAATCGTCTTGGCTATGCAATTGCGGCTTCCAGCATGGTTGTGGCAATCGAGCATAGTGCTATCGCTGCACAAAGCACTGCTGGGCTCGAAGAAATTGTCGTGACAGCGCAAAAGCGCGAACAGACATTGTCCGAAGTGCCAATCTCCGTAGGTGTGGTCGATGCATCGCGAATGCGCGCGGGCAATATCAATAAAATTGCCGATCTCAGCGAATTTCTGCCGAACATGAGCATGACTGAGACAGCCGCCAGCACGCAGCTTTACGTGCGTGGTATTGGCTCGGGCAACAATCAAGGCTTTGAGCAATCCGTCGGGCAATATATCGACGGAATTTATTATGGCCGTCAGCAACTGCTGCGTATGCCGTTCCTTGATCTACAACGTGTTGAAGTTTTGCGTGGTCCGCAAAGTATCCTGTTTGGGAAAAATTCAATTGCTGGTGCGCTGAACCTCACAAGTGCGCGCCCAACCGACGAGTTTGAAGCGCGCCTCGATTCGCTCCATGAGTTTGAATCCGATCAGCGCGAATACACCGCGATTGTGTCGGGTCCGCTCACTGACGATCTGCGCGCGCGGCTTGCGTATCGCAGTTATGAAGAAGACGGGTTCATTCGTAATACGCTCAAGAATGCCGACGAGCCGCAGCGCGATGAAGACGCCGTGCGTTTAACGATTGATGGGGATTTAACGGAAGCATTCAGTGCGTCACTTAAAGTCGAGCACGATAACTTTGATACGCACGGGCGGCAGTTCGAAATTGTGCTCGATGAACCCAACTTGTTTCCTCCGGGCTCATCACCGCTCGCCGGGTTGAACCTTGCGGGGGCCATGCGTGTGTTAGGTCAGCCAGTTCTCGAAAGTGCTTTCAATTTTCAACGCCAGGTAAACGCAGCAGAGTTCAGTAACTCTGATGTCGACAACCAGACGCTCACGCTTACGTATGATCTCGACAACTACACGCTGACATCCGTCAGTGGCCGGGTTAAATACGAGACCGAAGAGCTGTGCGACTGCGACTACACGCCAGCCAATATCTTCGAAGGCACCATCGGCGAAAATTACGAGCAGTTCAGTCAGGAACTGCGTTTGAGTTCAACGTCTCGCGGCAGGTTCGAGTGGTTGCTTGGTGTTTATCTGCAGGACACAAAGATGAACTCCGAAGAGGGCTTTAATGTTTATCCCGATTCGTTGCTGCGTACCGTCGCAGCAATCACTACCAATCCACAGCAACGCCTGATCGTCAATTTGTTGGGCACACGAATCGAACGCCAGAATGAACATAAGAGTGATATGCAGGCAGCGTTTTTCCAGGGCACATGGACTCTTGCTGATGAGTTGCGACTGACGCTCGGTGGCCGGTTTAATCAGGAAGATCGTTCTGCGTTCCGCGAAATCAATGTGCTCGATCTTGCGACGGGTACCATCACGCGTAACCCGCTTGCACCGCTGGTTTATGTTGGCTCTTTCAAAATTTACTCTGAGCAAGTGGAAGGCAGAGAGCTGTTACCTGGCGTGATACTGCCGGGCCATTCACTGCGCGGCGAACGTCGCGAAACCCAGTTCACTCCTCTTGTTGGTTTGCAGTGGGACGTCAATGACCAGAGCATGTTGTATGTCAGTGCAACCAATGGTTATAAAGCGGGTGGCTTCGATGCACGTGCCAATAATCCATTTTCGTTCGAGTTTCAGCAGGAAAAGGCCACTTCTGTTGAGGTTGGCAACAAGAGTCGTTTGTTCAACGGTTCGCTCGAGTTGAATGCAGCGCTGTTTTATACAGACTATGAAGATCTGCAGATCAGCCAGTTTGACGGCACGCTTGGGTTCAATGTCGGCAATGCCAAAGGGACGAAGGTGCGAGGTATAGAACTTGATGGACGCTGGGCGGCAACCGACGAGTTGACCGTAAGCTATGCGTATTCATGGCTCGATTTTGAGTTCACTGATTTCAGGAACGGTAATTGTTATAACCGCCAGGTCAGTACTATCCCGCCAGTTAATGGCGCAAGGCTTTGCGACTACACCGGCTTACGTGGCCAGTACACACCCGAGCACAGTGCGAATCTCGCGTTCGATCATCGTTATTCTCTCGGCAATAATCTGGCGCTTGCGAGCAGCCTGATGTTCAGTTATCGGGATGAGCAGAATGTTCACGACAATCTTGATCCAAAACTGCAGATTCCCGCGAGTTCGCGCATCCACTTGCGTATTGGTCTTGAGGCAGAAAACTGGCAGCTGGCTTTCGTTGGCAAAAACCTGACCGAGGAAAAGGTGCTGACTTACTCGGGCAACGTGCCGCTTTCCGCCAATACCTTCGGCACTAATACCTTCTATGGCTTTGTAGACCGAGGTCGTCAACTGGCGCTCGAAGCCAGCTACATTTTCTGATCAACGCGGTAATGGTGTGGTGAGTGTTTGTGGAAGGCTTGCAGAGCTGGTTGTTGTTTTCGCGAAGCAACAAAAGGTCACGCAAGAAACGTGCAGCACAGGCAAAGCTCAACACGGTGCAATTACGCTACGGTTCTGCGCAAGACTAAATAAGTCAGGAGCGTAATGCGTCTCTCAGTGACGCGGGTCGCACACCAGTGTTTGCATCGGCTGACTTCGCCAATGATTCGCCACTCAACAAACGAAGCGGTTTTCCCTGCTCACTTGCGTGAGTCAACAACGCCAGTTGTTTCGCCGCACTGGCGTTCCGCGCAACATCTGTTCCCTTCAGTACCGAAATTCCGAAAAACCTCTCCAGATGTTGGTGGAGCAGATGTGGATCGAGCGTATCAGCCTCCATGCCAATTACTGCGAGCACGAGGTCGTGAGCGGCACTCTGCGTATCTGTGAGTGGCGGTTGGACATACGGAAAATCGACGATCTTTGCGCCGAGGCCTGTCCAGATGGCGATGCGGTCAAGCTGATCGAGACCCGAATGTGCGGTATCCAGTTTGTAGTCTTCAGCCGACATCACAAACGGATCGTTCTGCTCGAGGAACACCAGGGTCTGTGGTAGTTCAACAGGCTCATGAAAATCATCCGCCCGCCAGATCTTCGGCATATCCAGCTGGTTTGTTGCAAGCAGCAGGCGGAATGCGAGCTCTGGCAAATCTTTTATGACCTGTTTGAAATAGCCGCGCTTGCGCTGATCAGGATTGATAAAAATATAGTTGAGGTTTATCGACAGAAACGGCCTGTCGATTTCGTTCAGCGTCTTCAGAGGGAACGCAATAAAATTGGCGCCGCCTATACGCGCCTTAGTTTCCGGATCGTAAACAACAATAACAAATTCACGAAATATGCCGTAACGCTGCGTGAGTTTTTCATAAGCCTCGCCGGAGTTCAGCTCAAGGCATTCCGCAAAACCTGCATAACCTTCCTTCTCGTTGGCGAGAATAAATGCGGCGTCGTAGTCGCGGTAAAATTCCTCGAGTACTCGATTGTTTGCAATTGATGCATCGATCAGCAAACCGGACGGTGCCGTTAGCTGCACGACATGGCATTCATCGATTTGGGTTGTCATTGATACTCCCTGCAGTCAAATGGTCGGCAACAAACATAGCTGCCTCAATCTTGTTTGGCCTTGCCTAAATTTTTGCAGAACCGGATCACTTCATAAACCAGTACGCCTGCCAGGCCCAGAAAACCCGCGAGCCCAAGTGTCCATGCCGTCATGCCGAGAAACGCGGCAACTTCCGTGCGATCAAGACCAAGGTCTTCGACATAACCGAGCGGATTGTCCTTGCTGTATTGGCTGGCATTGAATAACACACCGACCGCGGAAACCCAACCTATTGCGATACCAACATAGGTCAGCGTCTTGTTGCGTTTTTCTTCCAGTGCCTGCTGCGCGGCGTTACGTCTGCTTTCGAGATCAGAAGATTTATCTTCGAGGCTCTGAATCGCTTCCAACAGCGCAGCATTACGTCTGTCGATACCGCGCAACTGTTCGAGTTTTTCAAACACATCGCGTTCCGTGTCATATCTGAATACATTCAGATAACGATGCGTTTCGAACACTTCGTAGTTGGCGGTCTTGAGCGAATTTATCTGCGCTTCGATATCCGCGAAATCCGGCGACGGACTATTCAGGTCGCCATTTATTTTGTCAATTTGCGACGCTGCGCGATCTTCATGACTGCGCGCCAGAAATTCATTATGCATCGCGAGTATATGAATAAGGAATGCATACGGACAGGTCCCGATGTAGTCATTACCCACTTCCAGACTACGACTGCGCGCAACATACGTGATAAGCGCGCGGTGATTTGCGTAGCGTACAAAAAATGCTTCTTCCAGCTGACTGTCGTCGACGGGATAAATCGGATCGGTGCTGTCGAGAATCTCGGACGTGTCCTGATTCAACCAATCGATAATGTTTTGATTGAAACCCGCCAGAAACAAATAGTCGATGCAGTCGGTACGTCCAGCCTCATACGACGGTGCGTAGTGGCGGACAGGACGAGCAAGCTTATGCACGTTGTCGTCCTTGCCAACGTCCTTCATTTGCCAGCATTCACCTGTATGCATCGCTGTTTCAAAATCCGCCGGATCGGTAATCGTATGAACACCTTGTTCATCTGCGCAGAACCATCCATTCGCAAGTGCGTACTGGTAATCCTCTCTGTTCTTTAACCACTGCCAGTTCAGAAACTTTGCACCTTCTCCGATGATAACCGGCCGCGAATATTTGCGCTCGCTGTCGAACCGTCTCTGATACGGCTTGTAGCAAAGCTCCTGCACCATACTTTTACGCGGCACTGGCAAGCCGGTGTCACGCGCAACGGGCAACAAGCGCTTGAAGAAACGTTCATCCTGAATATGAAACAAGGATCTGTTGCGCGGGATACGCAAGCCGGGTACTTCTATGACATCGACGAGTGTTGTATCGAGCAGGTTCGCAAGTTTTGCATCGTATGATTTGTTGAGGACTTCAGTGAATAAAATTTCCGCATCCTGTTCGAATTTCGTCCTGATAAAAGGCCAGAACCGTTCAGGTGATTGGGCCGTGTTGTCAGCGGTATCCACAACGGTAATCTTGTCGAGTGGATCAATCCCGAGATTGGCGTCGAACACGGAAAATGTATAGGGATCTGTACTCAGGCTGTCCGTTTTATCGATCAGTTCCTGCAGTCGTGTCGAGCTCAGGCTGAATTCCTTCGGCACTGCAAGCTTCTGCAGCAACGACAGGAAATAGTAGGTTTCAGGACCGTGCTCTGCACCATAGTGATAAGTGAATGACAGATGGTAGGAAAGTGCGCCGTCGCTATGCGCAAACCAGAAGCGCCGTAAGGAAACTTCGCGCACGAGGGTTGGGTCCTGATCAGTTGTTGCCAATCTGCACGTAAAAATTTCGCCCTCAGTCGTCCAGCTGAATTCTTTGGGCAACATGAAGCGGAGCGTGGACTTGCTTTCGCGTACCGCGCCTGCGGCTTCATCAAGAGGATTTGTTGCGGAACTGCGCGTTTGCCAACCCTTTAATCCAGCTGCGAGAAGAAAGTCCTGCGCCTGCCCGAGCCGTTCCCGATCGGCAATGTCATTAAACAAAGGATCAATCGCATTCCGCAGTGCAAACGACGGATAGTGTTGCAGCTGCGCTTTGCGAAATAACTTCGTTACAGTTTTTCCCGTCACCCCTGTGGGCAAATGACTACTGATTTTCGCCGCGTCGATATACAGCGACAACGTCCAATAAAGCGTGCCGTCATTTGCGCTCTCGAAACTCGCGTCAGCATCGAATGCCGCGCTGTCATCAATATTGTTCGCTACTGTGTCGCTCAAGAGCCATCTCCCTGTTTGTGCAGAGCAATACCGCGGGTCACGCCGAATGAACAGGCAGAGACCTGATCAGACTAAAGGGGTTTTTAATTGCTGTCGATGATTATGCGGGCGGGCTGGTTTGGCACTTTGTTTCGAAATTACGAACGCTAATATGAAAGAGGGCAGACATTCAGCGCGATCGGTGGCTACACGAGCGCCTCTCGAACGGCGCGGGCGATCACCTGCGGCCAATATCTTGCAACCGCCCAGTACTGAAATCCCTCCGTCTGTCACGCACTGAATAATTCAATCTTCTTTGATCGCTAGCAAACCTGGCCGGTGCACCGTGTCATGCCGTCCTGGTTTAGACGGTACCATTTTTAAGTTTTCCTTAAGACACGCTCTTTAGACTGGCCCAACCTCGAATTATGGAGTGTTGTTATGGGTGCCGGTTCTGGAGCTCTGCCACAAACAAATGTTAATCGCGATGCCTTGCTGCTCAAGCTGCTGAATCCTGCTCCGCAGTTTCAACTGCTTGGGCCTGCAGCTGTGGGTAGGGACGAAATAGAAAACTATATAAAGGAACGTTACCTCGCCTCGTATCAGGCACGTGTCACTAACTTCTGTCCGTTGTTGATCAGCATGCAGTGCCTGGGCGAGCATTCAGGTGCTGCCGGTCTGCGGCCAGCGGGAAACGCGAGGCTGTATCTCGAGCAATACCTGGATGTGCCCGTCGAGCAGGCCATGTCTGCTGTGCTTGGCACAGAAATCAAACGCCCCGCCATTGTTGAAGTGTGCAATCTCGTGGCGCAGCGCAAGGGCGCGAGCCACTTGTTGTTTCTGCTGTTCACCACTGTTTTGTATCAGGCCGGTTATGAGTGGATAGTTTTCACCGCAACCAAAGCGTTGCGGAACAATCTGGAGAAGGTTGGTTTTCCGGTTCATGTTATTGCAGAGGCCAGCCCCGCGAATCTCACTCCGGCCGCCATGCGTGACTGGGGTGATTACTACAAGACAGAGCCAGTGGTAGTCGCAGGTCGTCTGGAAGATGCGATGAAAATAATTCTCGGTCGTACGTTGCTCCGCAAGGTCATGCGTTTGTATCGGGCGGATATAGACGCCATGGTTGCTCAGCTCGGAGGAGAGTGACATGGGAGGAATCGTCGAGATACTCGTGAAGCCGCCATGCCTGAACCAGATTGTACTGAGGGAAGGCAGCACCCGATTCACGTGTTCGGAAGTTGTGTACAAGGTACAGAAGATTGCGCGACTGATTCTCAAGTCAGGCCTTAAACGCATCGCGCTGCACGCGGACAACAGCGCCGCGTGGATACTCACCGATCTTGCGTGCCAGGAAGCCGATGTCTTGTGCCTGCCATTGCCACTGTTTTTCTCGGCGCAACAACGCGCATACGCTTTGCAGAGTTGTGGTATCGAGGGAGTGTTTACCGCGACCCCCGAATTATTTGCAGAACAGTTTCCCGTCAGCGACTACATCGCCGACCTGCCGCTTACTCTCATGAAAACTACACGCGCCATCACGCCAGATCTGCCGCAAGGCACAAGCAAGGTGACTTTTACTTCCGGTTCCACGGGTACACCAAAAGGAGTCTGCCTGAGTGCAACACAGCAGTTGCTGCAGGCAAAGGCGCTGGCAGAGGCGGTGGGAATTGAACATCCAGTGCATCTGTGTGTGTTGCCGTTGAGTACGCTGCTCGAAAATATCGCAGGTGTTTATGCGCCCTTGCAGGCCGGTGGCACGGTGATTGTGAAGCCGCTGCATGAACTTGGTTTCAGCGGCAGCCGTCTTGTCGAACCGCAAAAATTCCTGCAGGCACTGCTTGAAACACGTCCCGATTCCATCATCCTGATTCCTCAATTGCTGCATCTGCTCGTGCATGCGGTAAAACAAGGCTGGAAACCGCCGCCTCTACAATTTATCGCAGTTGGTGGCAGCAAGGTTTCTGCTGCGCTTATCACGCAGGCCCGCGCGCTCGGATTGCCGGTGTATGAAGGTTACGGACTTTCCGAATGTGCCTCGGTGGTCAGTCTCAACAGACCATCAATTGATGAACCTGGTAGTTGCGGCAAGCCACTGGCGCATGCACATGTCGACATCAGGCAGGGCGAAATTGTCGTCAGCGGCAACACGATGCTTGGTTACGTTGGCGAGCCAGACAGCTGGCATCCTGCAGAAATATTGACCGGTGATCTTGGCCATTTTGATGCACAGGGTTTTCTGCACATCAATGGTCGTAAGAAAAATCTGCTGATATCGAGCTACGGTCGCAACATTTCGCCGGAGTGGGTGGAAAGTGAATTGTTGTCTTCACCTGTGCTCGCGGAGGCCGTGCTGTTCGGTGATGCGCGGCCATATTGCGTGGCTCTGCTGCGCGCGCGCCATCCTGAAACTCCCGACGCACTGTTAGATGCTGCGGTATCCGTCGCGAATTCGCGACTGCCCGACTACGCGCGAGTAAAACACTGGGTGCGACTCGACAAATCACTCGCTGAAGGTGATGGCTTGTTAACTGAAAATGGTCGCCCACGGCGTGCCCGTATTGAGCAGAAGTATCACCAGCAAATCGAAACCGCATACAGCAGGAACCCGGAATCATTATGAGTTTCTATCAGACGTTGCAGAAAGAGACGGCGACCCAGCAGCAGTATCTGCTGTCGGCACCCATTATCGCGCGCTGTTTCAACGGCAGTATCACACTGGACGACTATGTGAGTTTTCTCGTGCAAGCTTTCCATCACGTTAAACATACGGTGCCGCTATTGATGGCCTGCGGCGCACGCCTGCCTGACGACAAAGAATGGTTACGCGAAGCGATAGGTGAATATATCGAAGAAGAAACCGGCCATCAGGAATGGGTGCTCAATGATATTGCGGCATGCGGCTACGATAAAGAAGCCGCGCGCAAACTCACGCCGCTTGCGAGCACCGAACTCATGGTCGCGTATGCATGGGACATGATCAGTCGTGTCAATCCGCTCGGCTTTTTTGGCATGGTGCATGTGCTCGAAGGCACGAGTATCAATATCGCCGACAAGGCGGCAGATACCATTCGCGCGAAACTGAATCTGCCGCAGAAGGCCTTTAGCTACTTGTATTCCCACGGCTCGCTGGACCAGGAGCATGTGAAGTTTTTCATTGGCCTGATGGATCGCATTGTTGATCCGAAAGAGCAGGCTCTCATCATTCATGCAGCAAATATGTTCTATCAGTTGTACGGCAACATTTTCCGCAGCCTCGATCCTGCGCATGGCATTCCACGAGGCAACCATGACACTCACCAATAAAACTGTGCTGATCACAGGTGCTGCTGGCGGCATCGGGGCAGAGCTGTGTCGTCTGTTGCTTGCAGAGGGTGCGCAACTGGTGCTTAACAGTATTTCTGCGACGCAATTGGTTGCCTTGCAACTGAAGCTCGGATCGACTCAGCGCACGGTTGTTGCAGACGTCGGATCTACCGAGGGCCGTATGGCTATCGTTCAAGCATGTAGTGCAGCGGGCGGCGTCGATGCTGTGGTCAATCTTGCCGGTATTCTCGATTTTGATATGTATAACCGTCAGAGTGATGCAACAGTCACGCGTATCATCGAAGTGAATACACTTGGCCCGATGCTGCTGTGCAAGAGCCTTCTCACGATGTTGCTTGCCAGGCCAAGCGCCAGAATCGTGAACGTCGGTTCTATTTTTGGCAGCATCGGCCACCCCGGATTTGCCGCCTATTGCGCGAGCAAGGCCGCTATAAAAATCTTCAGTGAAGCGCTTGGCAGGGAATTGGCCGACACCAATGTGAGCGTGGCTTATATAGCACCCCGCGCGACCAATACGAATCTCAACCCCGCCAAGCTGAATGCACTAAATGCTGCGCTTGGTACCAGGGCCGACGCGCCTGAACTCGTCGCCAGGGAAATCGTCGCTATGCTCGCGGGTAACAAGCGTTTGCGTTATCTGGGTTGGCCGGAAAAGTTATTCGTATATATCAATGCAATTCTGCCTGCGGTGGTGTTTTCCGCGCTGGCGAAAAAATTGTCCCTGATCAAAAAGTTCGCTCAACAATAAGGTAAAAATCATGAATAAAACTTTTGGTATGACAACTCAACTGCTGGTCGCTGGCGTGTTCTGGTTGGTTACGGGTAGTCTGATGGCTGGCGTAGTTAGTGATGTGGTCCATCTGCAGGAGCGCTGGGCCGAGGTCAACTATCAGCTTGAAGGCAAAACCCGGTTGTCGGCGTTTGAACAATTAAAAGTAGACGCAGAAGAAATCGTGGCCGCCAATCCAGACTCCGCGGAGGCACACATCTGGAGTGGTATCATCAAATCAACGTATGCTGGCGCAAAAGGTGGTCTCGGCGCTTTGTCGCTGGTGAAAGCAGCGAAACTGGATCTCGAACAAGCAATGGCGCTGAATCCCGATGCGCTGCAAGGTTCGGCATACACAAGTCTGGGTGCGTTGTATTACAGTGTGCCGGGTTGGCCGATTGGTTTTGGCGATGACGTAAAAGCGGGAGAGTTATTGCAGAAAGCGCTGCAATTAAATCCTGATGGCATCGACAGTAATTATTTCTACGCAAGTTTTCTAATCGATCAGGAACGTTATGCCGAAGCGCGTCCTTACCTGCTTAAAGCCCAGCAAGCGCCAGCACGCCCGGGCCGCGAAGTTGCCGATAGCGGCAGGCAAAAAGAAATACTGGCAGCACTTCAACAAATAACAGGCAAATAACAGATAACCAATGCGCATACTGCTGGTTGAAGATGACAAACCGCTCGCGGCCAGTTTGCAGAAAGCATTGCAGGCGCAGGGTTTTGTTATCAATCATGTGGAAACAGGTAAAGCAGCATTACATGTAACGGAGGTCGAGCCGCCGGATATGGTGATTCTCGATCTCGGCTTGCCCGACATGGAAGGTCTTGATGTGCTCAAGAAAATTCGCAGGAAGGCGAATGATCTGCCGGTGATTGTTCTTACCGCAAGAGACAGCATCAACGACAAGGTGCTTGGTCTCGACACTGGCGCTGACGACTATCTCGCCAAACCTTTCGAAATGACGGAACTGCTTGCGCGGCTGCGCGTGATCGAACGCAGACTCGCCCAGGTTAAAAGTGCCCGCATCATGATAGCCGGCGTGTGCCTCGATACGCTGGAACAGCGCGTGTTCGTCAACGACAAGGAAATCGAAATGCCGCGCCGCGAATACATGCTGTTAAAAAGTCTGATGGAAAATGCGAGTCGTGTGCAGACCCGGTCGATGCTCGAATCCAGGTTGTATAGTTGGGGCGAGGAAGTCGCGAGCAATGCAATTGAGGTACACATTCACCATCTGCGGAAAAAACTCGGCAACGATTTTATTCGCACGATTCGTGGTGTCGGCTACAAGGTAAAGCAGTGAAATCGATTCGACTATTCCTGATTGCAGGCATCGTTGCAACGCTGACCTTGTTTAATTTTGTTGCAGCGCTGCGTGGTTTCCAGACCAGCATGGCGGAAGCCGATACGTTGTTCGACAACCAACTGCTTGACCTCTCGCAGCTTGTTGCAAATCTGGACATGCCACGTATCAGTCGCGATTTCCGGCTTGGCAACAACCTTGCGTTCCAGGTATGGGAAAACGATAACCTGGTCGCTGCATCGTTCCATGCACCGCAACTTCGCATGAATGAATTTAATAGCGGTTTCAGTTTTGCGAACTTCGACGGGTATCGCTGGCGTACTTATACGCGCCAGGATACACAGAAGAACCGCTGGATAATCGTGGCTGAACGCAGCGATCTGCGTTTTACCTTAGCGGAAAATGTGGTGCTCGAATCGATCGCACCGATATTGCTCGGCATACCAATCGCCGCGTTGCTGATCTGGATAATTGTGAGCCGTGGCCTCAAGCCTCTCAAGCTGTTGTCGGCAGGGTTGCGAGACAAAGAAGTGAATGACCTCACGCCTCTGCCTTCGAACGGCATTCCTCCTGAGCTCGCGCAAGTGGTGCAATCGATCAATGGTTTCATTCAACGGCTGAACAGTACGCTCGAACGCGAACAACGATTTTCCTCCGACGCAGCACATGAGTTGCGCACGCCGATCAGCGCACTGAAAATCCAGTTGCATAATCTCGCGCAAGAAGCCGATACACAAAGCACTTCATGGCACGAGCTCGTGCAGGGTGTTGAACGTTTGCAACATCTCGTGGAACAGCTGCTGTCTTTGTATCGCAGCTCACCTGCGCAGTTCGCGGCAACCTGCACACGTGTCGACTTGCATGAAATAACGCAGGACATTGTTGCGCGGCATTACGGACTGATTGAGTCACGCGAGCAGACGCTCGAACTCGAGGGTGATTCAACAATAATCATTGGTGATCGCTTCGCACTTGAAACACTGGTGGCAAATCTGCTGACGAACGCCGCCAAATATACGCCTCCGGGCGGCACTCTGTTGCTGCGCACCGCAACAGATGCAAAAGGCCCTTACCTGCTCGTTGAAGACAGCGGTCCCGGCATCGCACCTGCTGAACGCGAGCACATCTTCGAACGTTTCTATCGCACCAATGACGGCGGCGTAGAAATTATTCCAGGCTGCGGACTCGGCTTGGCGATTGTGCAGCACGTCGCGCAACTACATCGCGCGCATATTGAAGTTGGGCGTTCAGGCTTTGCGAGTGGCAGTGCGTTCAAGGTGAGTTTTCCGGAGCCTGATAATGTCGCGTAAATCAGCATGGTGGGTATTTCTGGTGTTGCTGCTGGTTGCCAGAACGACTTTTGCGGCGGTGCCGGAGCTCACGCTGGATATCAAGGATCACCTGTTCTTTCCTGCAACTATCGAGATTCCCGCCAACACCAAGGTACGGCTGGTCATCAACAACAACGATCCAACGCCCGAAGAATTCGAAAGCTACAGTTTGAACCGTGAAAAAGTAATTCCGGGTAAATCGAAAACCGTCATCTTTATTGGTCCACTCAAGCCCGGAGAATATCCGTTTTTTGGTGAGTTTTATCCCAGGACTGCGCAGGGCGTGGTTATCGCCCGCTAGAGAGGGGAGCACTTATGTTTTTGAATGCGGTCATCCTGGTACTACAGGAAATTCTCGAAGCAGTAATGCTGATCAGCGTCATGTTGGTATTGACTAATCAGCTGCGTCGCTACTGGCCAGATACTTTTCAGGTACGAACGAAATGGGTTGTTTATGCCGTGTTATCCGGAACAGTTGGCGCATGTTTCTATGCCTGGATAATGCCGACGGTGTCAGCCTGGTTTGATTATTCGGGCCTCGAAATTATTGATGCAGTGATGCAGTTCGGCATCATCGGCTCGTTGCTGGGTTTCTGTTATGCGCTCAATCCTGCAGTTTTTCAGGCAAACGCCCCCACGCGCAGCTTGATCGCGAGCATCTTTCTGATTGCGGCGGTGGCGTTGGGTATTGTCAGAGAAGGTTCGGAGATTATTCTGTATGGCGCAGGCATCATTGGCCAACCCGAAAACTTTACGCCGGTAGTACTCGGTGGCCTGATGGCCGCAGGCATAGGGATCAGCAGCGGCTGGTTTTTGTTTTATGGGCTGGTCAGTTTAAAACCGCGCCATGCGTTCAGAGCTGCGCTTGTGTTACTCGCACTGTTTGCCGGCAACATGGCCGCACAAGGTGTATTGCTGCTGACCCAGGCCGACTGGCTTCCGTATACCGCCGAACTGTGGGACAGCTCAAACCTGCTGGCTGAATACAGCGTTCCGGGGCAATTGCTGTATGCGTTGATTGGTTATGAAGCGAACCCATCGTTATTGCAGGCTGGCGCCTACATTGTCACCGCTCTGCTGGTGCTGAGTAGTCCGTTGCTTGTTCTGGCACGGGCGCAGGCGCAGGCAACATCATCGTGAGGAATTTTCATCGGGTTATGACACGTGCAATAAAAACGCTTGTCTGGTTCAGCACGTTTGTCGCGCAATTCATCGTTGCACCCGTAGTACTTGCCGATGGTGTAGTTGTCGACAAGGTCTACCATCCGTACGTGGACGCACTCGAAAGAGAAATTGAGCTGCGGTCAATTTTCCAGGATGCACCGGAAGGACTCGAAAGTACTACGCAGAAACACCAACTGTCGCTTGGTACTTCGATAGGTGATCATCTGTTTGGTGAGCTTTATGTCGTCGGTGAAAAAACGCGCGGCGGCAATTTTAGTGTTGACGCGTTTGAGGCCGAGCTGAAGTGGCAACTGACAGAGCAGGGCGAATACGCTGCCGACTGGGGCCTATTGTTCGAATATGAAAATGAGACTGAAGATGATATCCAGGAAGCTACGGTTGGCATCCTGGCAGAGAAAGAGTGGGGTAATTGGAGTGGCACTGGCAATCTCTTGCTTATCAATGAATGGGGCGACGACATCGATGCCGAGTTTGAATCTGTATTGGCACTACAGGCGCGTTACCGCTATTCACAACTGTTAGAACCCACGATTGAACTATATGCCGGCCAGGACACACTTGCCCTTGGGCCAGTACTGCAGGGAAACGTAGTGGTTGGTCTGCGCAAAAGTCTGCACTGGGAAGCTGGCCTGTTGTTTGGCCTGGATCAGGACTCACCAGATCAGACCGTGCGCCTGCAGATCGAATATGAGTTTTAGTTTTCGGCCCGCACGTCGGCTAAATTTCACCGGCTCTATCACAGCGCATGAACATCTCGCGATGTCATCTAGCTGCTCAATCCGTTGCGTGCGCCACAAATGTAGCGCGTGATGTTTGAAGTAACTTTTGCAAACCTCCCTGCAGATGTGGCCCTGGCAGCCACAATCCTGCACGTGATGCGTTTTGCAAAGCACCAAAATAGTTGGACTTAACGCTTTTACTCAAGCTGTTACGCTTGTATTGTGCCGTGCATTCCTGCGTTTGCAGGGTGGTTACGGGGGCAGTGAATGGCTGGTGTTATCGAAACACTCGCAAATGCAGTCAGTTTTCGGCAGATCGTGCTCAGGGAAGGCGACACCAATTTCACCTGTACGGAAGTCGTGCATAAAGTGCAGCAGGTTGCGCGCACCATCCGCAGAGCTGGCTTCAAACGTATTGGCCTGCATGCCGACAACAGTGCAGCGTGGTTATTCGCTGATCTCGCGTGTCAGGAAGCAAACGTCGCCTGTGTTCCATTACCCCTGTTTTTTACTGCTGCACAGCGCAAGTGGGCGTTACAGGTTTGTGGCATAGACGCATTGCTCACATCAGCACCTGATCTCTTCACCGACCTTTTCACCCTCGATAAAAAATTCACCGACGTGCCGCTGTCCCTCATGCTGAACGCTGAAGCTTCGGGCCTTGCGTTGCCCGAAGACACGAGCAAGATCAGTTTTACTGCAGGAGCTACCGGCAGCCCCAAAGGTGTGTGCCTCAGCACCGTCCAGCAATTAGCGCAAGCCAAGGCAATTGCGCACGCTGTGCAGATCCAGAGTCCTGTGCACCTTTGTGTGTTGCCGCTGAACTACCTGATGGAAAACGTCGCAGGCGCGTATGCAACCTTGCAGGCGGGTGGCACGGTGATAATCAGGTCGTTGAGTGAACTTGGCTACGTTGGCAACCGCATGCTCGAGCCGCAAAAATTTCTTGATGCGCTTATTGCAGTGCAGCCCGATACACTCGTCCTTACCCCTAACTTGCTGCAGATCTTGGTGCATGCCGTTAAGCAGGGTTGGCAACCACCACTGATGAAATTTATTGCTGTTGGCGGTGGCATTGTATCGGCCGCGTTGATTACCGAGGCGCGTGCGCTTGAGTTACCTGTTTATGAAGGGTACGCGCTGGTCGAGGGTGCATCATTCGTAAGCCTTAATACTCCACGCACCGATCAGGCTGGCAGTTGTGGCCTGCCGTTACCGCACGTGCAGATCGAGATTGAACAGTTCGAGATTACGATCAACGGTAATTCCATGCTGGGTTATGCGGGAGAACCTGGCAGCTGGAACCAGGAGCGCATCTACACGGGTGATCTTGGCTACATGGACGACTGGGGTTTTCTGCATCTCACGGGTCGCCGTGGCAATCTGCTGTTATCGAGTCACGGCCAGATCATTTCGCCGGAATGGGTGGAGAGTGAACTGTTGTCGTCACCACTACTGGCTGAAGCCATGGTGGTTGGCAACTCACGCGACTATTGTGTTGCGCTGCTGACCGCAAGAAAGCCTGAAATATCAGATCGCGTGCTTGCAGAGGTGGTTGCGTCCGCGAACATCCGGCTGCCCGACTACGCGCAGGTGAAAGACTGGCTGCGTGTTGAACAACCTTTCTCGGAAGATGCAGAGCTCATGCTCGAGAACGGCCAATTACATCGCGAGCGTATTGCGCTGAAGTACAGGTCACAGATTGAAGCGTTGTACAAAGAAAGGGGAGTTTGACGAGTAGGCGATTTGTTCTGCAGCGGCAGGCTTTTCGTTGTTACCCGGAACGTGCGCTGCAATGCAGGATTGTTGTTGCTGCCGAGAACTTGCGTCGTTATCTCTCAACAGCGCGAAACTAACAAAGCTCAACTGATTGCGCGCGCCAGATTGCTGTATTCATGCGTCAGCTGATTCGCTTGTTCGATCGCCGTTGGGTCCGCCTCGATGTCCGCTTCCAGATAGTCTCCCTGCTTCTCATTCTTGATACCTTCAAGCAAAAGTTGCAGATCCTTGAATGGTACGGGCTTGCTGAAATAGTACCCCTGGTAAAACTCACAATTGAATTCGCGCAGACACTTCAGCTCGGCTTCGGTTTCTATGCCTTCGGCAATAATCGACAGTTTGAGGTTTGTACCCAGAACCATGATCGTATCGACCACTGCGCGGTTCGCAGAGGAAGTATCGATATTGCGTACAAATATCTGATCGATCTTGAGTGTCTTGATCGAGAAACGTGTCAGGTAAGCGAGTGATGAATAACCCGTACCAAAGTCATCGATCGATGTGTCGATGCCGGCGTCTTTCAGTTCATCAATAATCGTAATCGTATCTTCGATATTTTTAATCAACGTACTTTCTGTCAATTCCACACCGAACAAGCCAGGCCTGATGTTGTGTGTGGTGAGAATCGCGAGCAGGTTGGTCGTGAAATTTTCCTGGCCAAACTGAATTGCACTCACGTTCACCGAGCATTTTTCAAATGTTGCCGGAATACCTTGCTTGTCGAGCACTGCAAGATCGCGGCACGCCTGTTCGATTACCCAGTTGCCAAGCTTGAGCATGATGCCGGTTTTTTCAGCAATCGGAATGAAGATCGAAGGAGACACAAAACCGCGGTCCGGATTGTTCCAGCGCAACAGCGCTTCCGCGCCCACACATTCACCCCAGCTGTTGAACTGCGGCTGATAATACAACTGGAACTGGTGCATGGTTTCGATCGCGATCTGCAGTTCTTTTTCAAGTTCCAGCCGCATCTTGTAGCCGGATGAAAGTTTGCTGTTGTAGAACATCGACGAGTTAGGCCCCTGGGTCTTGGCCTGATACATCGCTATGTCGGCGTGATGCAGAATCTGGTCGGCGCCTTCGTCATTAAGCGGATAAATTTCCACCCCGATACTGGGCGTGACATGTAGTGTGTGGTCACCCACTTTGAGCGCATCCGAAAATGCCTTGTGGATTTTGCCGAGAATCGTCTTGACTGCTTCCTTGCCGTTTTCCTCGCCAGGCTTGATGTTGCACAGCTGGATAACAAATTCGTCGCCACTCAAACGCGCAACCGTGTCTTCCTTGCGCGTGATCTGCTTGAGGATGTCACCGACTTTTATCAGCAGCTGGTCACCTACCGCATGACCGAGGGTGTCGTTGATTGCCTTGAAACGGTTCAAATCGAGAAACAGGATTGCGCCGAGCAGCTTGTGACGTTTGCAGCGCGCGAGGTCCTTGGCAAGATTCTCCATCAGCATGTGCCGGTTTGGCAGCTGGGTCAGATCATCATGAAAGGCTTTGAAACGAATCGCCTGTTCAACTTCAATCCTGGATTGAATTGCGTACAACAGATGGTCGTGTTCAATAGAGGCCTGACAGCTAATCGTCAGTCGGTTGATGATGGGCAGCAATAATTTCAGGAAGTTTTCGTTGATCGCGTTTGCGTAACGATGAAAGGCAATCCAGCCAAACTTGCCGAGTGAATAGTAGTAGATGTGTTCGTTTTCTTTCTTATCGAATACCTGTACGAAAATACACTCGCTGTCGGTGGTATCAAGATCAATGTCCGGCAGTTGGTAGGAAGGCCTGACAGAGTTTCGTTCCGGCACTGATAGAAAGTGCTTCATGAATGTATCGTCTGCCTTTTTCAGCACGATGTCGTTTTTATCATCGTGCAGAAAGTAGACGTTGACGCTGGTAAGTCCGAGTTGGCGAATCGACACCTTGGTGAACTGCTGCAACATGTTGCTGAGATTGAGATCAAGACCAATGGCCATGCCCAGCTCATGCTGCAGTGAAATATATTTGTAAGTCTGGTGGGGCATCAGAACGCCGCCAGTACTGTGGATTTGTTCAACAGCCTGACCTGGCCGTTTGAATTGCTGCAAATTTCACCGATTGTCAGCGCGCCAAACAGCGCATCTTTGCTGGATAAATTATTGCTGATGTTGTCGAGTTCCTTGTAGAACTCATCGCCGAGAAACTGCGCGCGGCTCAGGCAATCGAATAACAATACTGAATCACGCTTCCTCGGTTTCTCCATTACGCCAAGCGACCGGGCTGTCTGGCCTGCTGCCTCCACGAGATTTTCCGGTTTGCCTTTCAAGAGGTACACCACTGAGTTTTCGTGAATCTCGCCGATACAGACCAACTGTTCATCTTTAAGGTGGATCGGTTCACGCACCAGAATCTCGCCATCGAGATTTTCAATGCCAAGCGGATAGTTACGCGCCATGCTCGCAAAATTATCGTGGGTGTTAGCAGTGTTGGCTTCCACTTGCTTCTGATAAAAACTGTAGGCTGACGCATAGTTGAGTGACGACAGCACATTGCCTTTT
>JAZKES010000183.1:0-3203 GCA_040386995.1 Pseudomonadota bacterium
AGGTGCGCTTGCCAGCCCGCTTTCAGCTTCTTGCGGCGATGAACCCGTGTCCGTGCGGATATTACGGCGACGCCGAACGTGCCTGTCGCTGCACCCAGGAAAAAGTAAAGCAATACCAACAGCGCATTTCGGGCCCGATGTTCGATCGCATTGATATGCAGGTAGAAGTGGCGCGCTTGAGCGCTGACGACAAACAACAGCTTCTCAAAAAGCGCACGAGTGAAACGTTGAGCAGTCAAAAATTGCGAGCCCAGGTTGTCGAGTGTCGCGCCATGCAGATGGAGCGCAGCGGAATGATCAACGCTCGCCTCGAACAAAATGCAATCCAGCAGGTCTGCGCATTATCCGATCCCGACAAAGCGCTCCTGAATGAAGCGATGACGCGTTTGCGCTTGTCGACCCGAGCGTATTTCAAAATCCTCAAAATCGCACGCACCATTGCGGATCTAGCTACATCCGAACACATCACGCGATCACACCTGTTTGAAGCAATCAATTACCGACGATTTGATGTTTCATAAAATGGGTTTGGTCAACGGAAACCCGATCAAGAAGAAATGTTTCTGAAAAAAAGTTTATTTTGAGATACTTCGCCACGATAGTTAGAGCTTCGATCACCCGATATAAAAAGAGCTTTGTATGCACAATGGATAATCCTGCTGCTCGACAACAGCGCGGCGCAGGAATCGTGTTATGCAAAATTGAAGATTGATTTTTATATGGCATCGACTTCAGCTTCAAAAAATACTTGAGAAATAATATAGCGGGCGGCTGGGTGTGGATCATTTCGTTTTTACGACATTGCTTACAATCAATCTCATGTTGATATCGCTTTGCGCGTTCAAAATTTCCATGTTGCAGATGCGTCTAGCTTCAGGTAATGCGTGAATGTTTTCTTTAATAGCCTTCTTACCACTTCGAGAGATGCGGATAACAATGGCTCGCCCTCGTGTTGGGAATTTGAAAAAATTTCATGCGTCCGATGCACTGATCTCTTCTCCTGGATTACGAGTACAATGCGGCATCACTCATGAATGTCCGTCAACTCCAGCCACCAACACTACGCTCAACCTTATCCATCCAATAGCGTTATCTCGCAAAGGGTCTTGAAGACAAGACTTTTCTGTTCACTTTATTTGAAGGCGATACCATGGCCATAACCTCGCAAGAGCGCAGCAAATTGATTTCGTTGGTCGTGGGTATGTTCAATGGTTCACCTGGTGCGGCATACCTGGCGGATCTGACAGCCGTCTATGAAAGTAACGGACATAGTCTTGTGCAATTAGCTCGAGCGCTTTCTGATAGTCCGCTCTTTACTACGCTTTCACATGCATCGCAAACCGCTGGCGAGTTTGCGGACTGGTTCCTGACACCACTGGGTTTGCAGGGAAACACCGTTGCTCTGGACTTTGTTGTTAGCCGATTCAATGCGGGAATGAGCAAAGGCGAAATCATCTACGAAGCATTGCAAGCTCTTCAGGAAACAACGGCTTCCGATTTTCAGGATGCCGGGGCGATCCTGAATAACAAAACCACCGTGGCCCATTACCACTCAGTGGACATGGCGCTCAGCGGTGAAAATTTAACCGAGCTGCAGGCGGTGCTGCTGCCGGTGACGAAGGATATTTCTACTGTTATCTACGCGGAGAGCTTATTTGATCCCCGCATCAATGTTGTTATAACGCCGCAAGAGATCAGCGATCTAATCAGGTTGGTCGTAGGCATGTTTAATGCTTCACCAGGTGCCCTCTACCTAACAAGCCTGACTATCGCTTATGAAGAAAGTGGCCGCAGCATCGCGCAATTGGCTCGGGTGCTTTCAGACAATATACTCTTTACGGCGCTTTCACCTGGCGTGCAAACTGCAGGTGAGTTCGCGATCGGGTTCCTGACGCCACTGGGTCTGCAGGCAAACACTGTTGCTCTCGACTTTGTTGTTAGCCGATTCAATGCGGGAATGAGCAAAGGCGAAATCATCTACGAAGCATTGCAAGCTCTTCAGCAAACGACGGCTTCCGATTTTCAGGATGCCCAGGCGATCCTGAATAACAAAACCACCGTGGCTTACTATCACTCAGTAATTACGGAGTTGAGTAGCACAAGCATAGTGGCTCTTCAGGGCATCCTCTTGCCGGTGACCAAGGACGCCGCCACGGTCGCCTACGCCGTAAACTTGTTTGATCCGAAGTTGATACCGCCCACCCCCGACCCGGAGCCTGGGAACAACGCAGACACCACTGCACCTTCAGCGCCCGCCGCACCCGATCTTTCATCAGATAGTGATAGCGGGAATTCTGCCACTGACAACATTACTAACGTCACGGCTGGCACTTTCACTGGAACGGCGGAGCCGAACTCAAGCGTCAAGTTGTATGACACCGATGGCACGACGGTAATTGGCAATGCAACTGCCGATGGTGCCGGCAACTGGTCAATCACGAGCGACACATTGAGCCAGGGCTCGCATACACTCACAGCCAAGGCTACTGATGCGGCCACGAATACCAGCGCAGCATCTTCCGGCCTGGTGGTCACGATAGACACCACTGCGCCCACTGGCACAATTGCAACGATCACACTATCGTCTGACACGGGCACCTCATCGACAGACTTCATTACGAAAACTGCTGCGCAAGCCATTTCCGGAACCACCAGCGCGAACATCATGGCGGGCGAAATCGTCGAAGTATCGATCGACAACGGCAGCACCTGGACCACTGCGACAACTACCGTCGGACAAAACACCTGGTCCTCGAGCGGGGTAACGCTGGCATCCAGCAACACGCTGAAAGTGCGGTTGACTGACACGGCGGGCAACACGGGGACGGTGGCAAGCCAGGCCTATGTACTGGATTCGACAGCACCGACTACGACGATTGCGACAAGCGTATTCTCGGCCGATACCGGTTCTTCATCGACAGACTTCATCACGAAGACAGCTGCGCAAACTATTTCCGGAACCACCAGCGCAAACATCGTGGCGGGCGAAATCGTCGAAGTATCCATCGATAACGGCAGCACCTGGACCACTGCAACAACTACCGTCGGCCAGAACACGTGGTCTGTGGCCGGCGTTGCGCTGACCAGTAGCAATACACTCAAGTTGCGGTTGACTGACACCGCGGGCAATACGGGGATGGTGGCAAGCCAGGCCTATGTACTGGATACGACAGCACCAACTACGACGATTGCTACCGCGGCAT
>JAZKES010000184.1:0-2297 GCA_040386995.1 Pseudomonadota bacterium
TCGATGCGGTCGAGATCATGAACTACGCCTGGAACATGCGCCGCGAACATCTGCCCATCTCGCAGCGTTCGCACTACGTGATCACGAATGGCGGCGGTCAGCCTAACGTTGTGCCCGACGTCGCATCTGTCTGGTATTACTTCCGCGATCACGATTTCGAGTCAGTACGCAACCTGTTCGAAGTCGGCAACACAATAGCTGACGCGGCAGCGCTTGCCAGCGAAACCACCGTTACGCGCCGTATTCTCGGTTACGCTGCACCCCAACACGGCAACAAGCCGATGGCAGAAGCAGCCTACAAGAACATCCAGATGGTTGGCATGCCCGAATGGAGCGAGAACGACCTGATGTTTGCCAGTGCCGTACAGCGTAATACGCGCACCTCGTTCGTACCGTATATTGGAGGAGGCGCAGAGGACAGCAAGTCGTCGCTGGGTACCGAAGTATCCGAATTGTCCGAGCCCGAAGTCAGCGAGCGTCCCACCGGCGGTGGATCGGACGACATCGGCGACATCATGTGGACCGTTCCCACAATCACAATTCGTTATCCCTCCAACATCTCCGGCACTACCGGGCATCATGTGACCGCAGCAATGGCGATGGCCACGCCGATCGCCCATAAGGGAGCAGTGGCAGGCGCCAAAGCCGTCGGACTAACGCTGCTGGACCTGATGATGACGCCGGAACTGCTGGCCGAAGCGAAAGATTATTTCGACAACGTGCAGTCCAAAACGATGACCTACGCGCCGGTGCTCGGCCCCGATGACGTCCCGGGCATCCACCTCAACAAGGACTTGATGGACCGCCTGCGCCCCGAGATGAGCAAGTACTACTACGATCCGACCCGCTACAGTTCCTACCTCGAGCAGCTCGGTGTTCCTTACCCGCCGCTCGATCAGTAACCCGCAAGACGGGACCGGAGCCAGCTCCGGTCCCATGTTCGAGTTTATTTGAGAACCACGTAAACGAGCTGTATTGCAACTCGAATCTGGTATCTTCGCAATTGCTCCTGGCTGGATGCCGTGGCCTTACGCAATAGTTGATATACCGAAGGAACCTGATCTGGTTGATTCTTGTTGAGCGAATTCATTTGTTGATCCTCGATGGTAATTTGGAACTTGAGCCGTATGGCCGCGCACTACTAAAGTGCGAACAACCTGTCAGACTGACAACCCTGGTTCACTCACGATCCTCTATGCGGTAGAGCATCGCAAAGCTTGCAAACTTTTATCCTGTGAAGTGATAGTCATAAGCGTGATCAGAAGTTCTTGCGCAGCGCATACATAGCGAATAGCGCGTGAAAAGGGCGATAGTTTTTGTTGATGGTAAATGTCGCGGACACCTTCTGCATCGGTTTTTGAGGTAACGTGGCGTGGCTTTTGCAATCTTTTGCGATACTGGAGAGTGAACCAGTAACGACGATATTTTCGATCCGGAATCTTGCCAGATATTTTGTACAATTTTGTTTTCACCTTGAGGAATCACAATGAATGACTTGCTCAACACAATAGATGGCGTCGTCTGGGGTCCAGCGATGCTGATATTGATTCTCGGTACCGGCCTGTACCTGCAGATTCGTCTGCGTGGCATGCCCATCTTGATGATTGGCCAGGGCCTGCGCATGATCTGGAAAGGCCGCAAGAGTGATCACGGCCATGGTGAAGTCAGTCCCTTCTCGGCCTTAATGACCTGTCTGGCCGCTACTATCGGAGTGGGCAACGTCGTGGGCGTGGCCACTGCGATTGCGATTGGGGGACCGGGCGCGGTGTTCTGGATGTGGATGACGGCGATGGTTGGCATGGCCACCAAGTATGCAGAAGTGGTCGTTGCCGTAGAGTATCGCGAACGCGACGAGGATGGCCGCTACGTCGGTGGGCCGATGTATGCAATTCGTAATGGCATGTCAAAGAACTGGAAATGGCTGGGCACAGCCTTCGCGGTGTTCGGAGGTCTGGCGGCCTTTGGCATTGGCAATATGGTGCAGGCGAACAGCATTGCAGACGCGGTCCAGGATGCTTTCGGCATTAATCACACCATCACCGGCATCGTCCTGTTGGTAATCACTGGAGCGGTCGTACTGGGCGGCATCAAGCGCATCGCAGCCATTGCCGACTGGCTAGTACCTTTCATGGCGCTCGCTTATGTATTGGGCGGCCTACTTGTACTGGTGACTAACGCAGCTGCAATACCCGGTGCGTTCGTAATGATTTTCACCACAGCCTTTACTGGCACCGCCGCCACGGGTGGTTTCGTCGGCGCAGCGATGATCGCCGCGATGCGTTATGGCGTAGCGCGCG
>JAZKES010000185.1:0-1435 GCA_040386995.1 Pseudomonadota bacterium
GCTTCGGCTGCAGCACTCGAACCTGCAATCACCATCACGGCTCCGGTACGTTCGCGATACAAGCCAAAGTTTTTCGAACTGGAACTTGCCACGATCACTTCAGGCAGCATGTTTGCGAGCAAACGCAAACCGTACGTGTCTTCAGCAAGACCGTCGCCAAGGCCCTGGTATGCAAGGTCAACGAATGGCGTAAAGCCCTGCGCGAGCGCTGCTTCACCAACCGCTTTCCACATGTCGTTGTTCAGGTCGGCACCACAAGGGTTGTGGCAGCAACCGTGCAACAGCACCAAGTCACCTTTGCCAGCCGTTTTGAGCTTGTCCATCATCTGGTCAAACTTGATGCTGTGAGTTGTATAGTCGTAATAAGGATACAACTCGAGCTTGAGGCCCGCGGAACCCAGCAACGGCACATGGTTGTTCCAGGTTGGATCACTTACAAAAATTTTGGTGCCTGGGAAATTCTTCGCGACGAATTCGGCAGCTACTCGTAATGAACCCGAACCACCGGGTGCGAGTACTGTCGCAACACGTTTGTCTTTCAGTGCAGCGTGATCAGCGCCCAGCACGAGGTCGGCGGTGTGTTTGATAAAAAGTTCGGGGCCGGCCTGCGCAATGTATGACTTCGAGTCTTCAGTCTTCCAGAGCAATTGTTCGGCCTTCTTGACCGCTGTCATCACCGGGGTGTTGCCTGCTTCATCCTTGTAAACACCAACGCCTAAATCAACTTTTTTCGGGTTGGTATCGCTTTTATAGGCCGCAGACAGACCCAGAATAGGATCAGGCGGACGTCGCTCGATTGATTGGAACATTGCTATATCCGTGAGTGGGGAATGGAGGTTTTTGTCCGGTTTTGGACGGGGCGCGAGTATACCAGCCCGGGGAAGAATGGCGAAGTTAGAATCGCGTTGTAAGCCGATTTTTGGCTCAATCTTAACCTCTTGATTGCACTTGAATATGGGTAAAACTCACCGATCTGGGTTCGCAGTATCCACGCCAATCAAATACTGACTCGGGTCAGTGCAGATCCGTGTGCTCCCGCTCGTCAGGCAGTTTAAAGGAAAGCAAATCGGACGCTCTGGAACATCCTTGTTATTCAGGCCGAAACCTCATAAACAACCGCGCAGGACTTGCAGCTGAATTTGTCCAGGTGGTCATCGCTGTAGACTACCGTCACGGGTATGTTGATGCCCTTGAACACGTAGCAATTCACACAACAATTGTCCTGTAGGTCCACAACGTTACCGGCGCGAGCTGAGGCTATTTCGAGATCCCGTTCCTGCTGCAGAAGATCCGCCGCTTTCTGTTCTGCGACGATGCGTTGGGAGAGATGGTGAATAAGTTCGTTGTTTATTCTTCGCTTTAAAGAGGAGAGTTCTTCGGTAAATTTCATATCCGCCTCGTCGACAAAAGACACGGGAGAATAGTATCAAAGGAA
>JAZKES010000186.1:0-13111 GCA_040386995.1 Pseudomonadota bacterium
ACCTGGATGATGACGGAGCAATGGATTTGTTGTTTGGCAATATCGGGCCCGACGCGGTGCTGCTCAACAATGGCGATGGAACTTTTGTCGATGCGACGTCCGCGCGTTGGCCGCAGACCGTTGATTCACGCACGCAAGATCTCGAACTGTTCGATGCCGACAATGACGGCGATCTCGACCTTGCCGTTGGAAATGAAGGACAGAACCAGTTGTACCTGAATCAGAATGGCGTGTTCGTTGAAGTCACGAGCAGCAACCTGCCGCAGCGTGATGATGAAACGCGCGAGATTCGCGCGGTTGATATTGATGGTGACGGCGATCTTGATCTGGCCGTGGCCAATGTTGCGTTTATCACTGAAGGCACTTCTGCCGACTATCTGTTGCTGAACGACGGCACAGGCAATTTCACCGAGAGCACTCTCGCCTTTCCGGAAGATGCGCGCAGCAATTTCACCGTGCAGACGATCGATATCGACCGCGACGGCGATGCAGATCTATTACTGCCTTCTACGGTGTTCCCTACTAATGAACAAATCACGTACATGATGGCGACCGGGCCGGACGGAGCGCGCCATTTTTATCACATAAGCCGCTTTGGAATAGACGACCGCGATGGTGACGGTGATGAGGACATCTTTACCAGCATCGATGAACAAGAATTCATGTTCACGAATGAAGGCGACGACTTTTTATTGAAGGATGCGGGAGGGGTGACACTCGTTCCGGTTGAACCAGACAAGCTGGACTTCGATGGCAATGGCACTAACGAGTTAACCATCTGGAGTTCAGTCTTCAACCTTCAGAATCAGGATGATGCAATTTTCAGCCAGAATAACCTTGAGTTTTACGATGTGGACGACAACGGCAGCGTCGAAGTGGTGAGTGTTGCGCAGAGCACAATGAGCTCGGTCGGTGATTATTTATTGCTGTTGAATGATGGCACAGGTCAATTTACACGCGCAGCGCCAGATACTTATTTCCCGGCCTCCGCTAACGGCAACGGCTTTGACATCGAGGTCGCCGACTTCAACGGCGACGCGCTCGATGACATGTTCTTCTGTAACAGGGCGTCATCAGTCGACGAACCGGTGGAGTCTGGCGGCGAACCCCGGTTATTGCTTGGTATTTGATTCCTGAGACGCACTCCGTACACAGCGAGCCATGCAATGTTGGTAAAGTGTAGACTCAAGCGAGTAAAAGCTGAGCGCGTGCGTGCCACCCTGACTTATTGTTCTTTGTTTAATCTCCACTTTAATAAAAACTATCTAATGTGTGAGTGCCTTCGGAGCCTGTAGCGTATGAAACATTTCCAGAACTTGTTGCAAGCCTTAATAATCGGATTCTTATTTTCAGGGGGTTCGTTGGCATGGTCACAGGTCACGGTTTCCGGAAGCCAGATAGAAAGCGTCCAACCTCCTATTGAATATTCGTTGAAAGATGTCGAAATTGGTTTGGAGCGGACGGTCTGTTTTGGAACCTGTCCTTCTTATACCCTGCGAATTTTTGGGGATGGCCGCGTTATCTATGAAGGAAGGCAATTCGTACGTGTGACAGGAACGCGAGAATACACTATCGACAAGTCCAATGTTTTGAACATACTTCGCCAACTCTACGTTGTAGATTTTTTTAATATGCCGGATCTTTATATGGGGCCAATAATGATAGGGGAGAAGAATGGAATAATTAGTACCGGCCACACTAGATCCACCGACCTGCCAACACTAACTGTAAGGGTCAGGATTGGGCAGTACGAGAAGCAAGCTCGTCATGAATACTGGGGCACGTCTGATCTCCTTAATTTGATGGAGTTGATAGACCGGGAAAGCGGCGCTGAACAGTGGATCAAGTGACATGCCGGCTGGAACAAATCGAAGTGCAATGACCCTAATATGCGACTTCGCAAAATAGCCCCACACCTACCATCGAACGGATCGGAGTAACTTGAAAGTCAAACGAGTCTGCGCGGTTGATTTCACCGAGGTGTCAGGACAAGAGACAAAGCCGTCTTCATGAAACTACACACTGCCTTAGCCTTTCTTCTACTCGCATTCCCGCTATTTTCACTGGCGCAGAATATCGCCCTTTCTTTCGACGATGGTTTTGATCCAACAACGCAGCAGAAAGCGGCAGAATGGAATGCCGCTATGCTGGACGGCTTGTCGCGGTCTGGAGTGAAAGCAATTTTTTATGCTTCGGGCAGCCGGGTAGGAAGTCCTGAAGGTCTCTCTTTGGTTTCCAATTGGGGAGAAAGTGGGCACGATGTTGGGAATCATACTTATAGCCACTTTAGTCTTGGTGCAAATTCACTGGAGAATTTCATCCAGGATGTTGAGAAAAATGAGGAGTTGTTAAAGAACACTGCTGGATGGGTTTACAGGTTTAGATTTCCGTATTTAAAAGAAGGTCGCACTGTGGAAACCCGCGATGGCTTCAGGCGATGGCTGACTGAACATAACTATGAATCGGGCGCAGTAAGTATTGATACCAGTGATTGGTATTACAGCGATCGTTATCTGGCCTAGTTGGCGAGTCATGGCGAAGAAGATCCTGCTGTACTTCGAAAAGCTTACCTGGATCATTTGTGGAATAGGGCTTCTTATTACGACCAACTATCAAACAGCATTTTCGACCGTAGTATCAACCACGTAATTCTTCTACACACCAATGCAATCAACGCGGCTTTTATCGTTGATATAGTCGCAATGTTCAGATCCAAAGGTTGGGCTCTAGTAGATCCGGAAGAGGCATATAGTGATTCTGCATACACTGAGGTTCCAGAGGTACTGCCAGCGGGTGAAAGTATTCTGTGGTCACTTGCCAAGCAAAATGAACTCCCTGACTTACGCTACCCCGCGGAAGATGCAACCTACGAAAAACCGATATTGGATGCGCTGGGTTTATAGAAAATTTTGGGCAGATCCGTTTAATGCCATACTCTTTTAATTGCGTTCACCTGCCATATCTTCAAGCCTGAAAGGACATCGCCATGTTTCATCAACGCAGCGTTTTATTTAAGTGTGACGTCACCAGTATGGTTTTGCTCTGCAGTCGAAGAATAATTTTCGGTGCATCTGTCCTGTTGGGGTGCTTCGGCAGCTTCGCAGTGATCGCACAGGAGCTGGGTGAAAACGCAGAAGAAGACTTCGCCGCATTTCTGCAGGAATTCAGAGGCGAAGCAATTGCAAAAGGCATACGCCCCGAAACCCTTGATGCTGTATTGCCTGGGATAACACTGACAAGACAGGCCATAGTTGCAGACAGAAATCAGCCCGAATTCAATAATACTTTTGAGGTCTATCTGCAGCGCGTGAGTCCGTGGCGCATGGAGAACGGCCGCAAGGTGCTGCGCGAACAAGGCGACATGATCAGGTCCGCTGCCGCAGAACATGGAGTTCCACCACAGTATGTTCTTGCGATACTTGGCGTTGAAAGCAACTACGGCTCTTTTCCATTAACCCTGTCGGTGTTCGACGTAGTTGCCACACTTGCTTTTGACAAACGTCGCAGTGCGCAGTTTCGCAACGAACTACTCGCCAACTTTGAAATCCTCGACAAGGGTTATGCCACGTTTGATGGCATGAAAAGTTCATGGGCTGGCGCGTTGGGTTATCCGCAGTTCAACGCGAGCAATTATCTGAAGCTGGCCGTCGATCAGGACGGAGATGGCATGAAGGATCTCTGGAGCATGGGCCCCGACGTCATCGGCTCGGTAGCTAACTACCTCAAGACTACCGGATGGCAGGGCGACGAGACGTGGGGTTACGAAGTAAACCTGCCTGTCGCTGCGGAACAATCTCTGACGGGTGAACAATCCGCAGGCCTAACTCCAGACCCCTCATGCAAACGTTTCACCACGTTCGGCATCTGGCGCACACTTCAACAATGGCAAGCTCTCGGTGTACGTATGCCGGACGGCGCGGATCTTCCGGATCAGTCATTGCCTGCAGCCTTGATCATGGGTGATGAAGGCCAGAACAAAGGTTACCTAGTTCAGCGCAATTTTTGCGCGATTATGGGTTACAACCCCGCGTCGAAATACGCCGTCGCCATTGGCATGCTTGCGGATGAAATCAGCAAGCAATGATGTAGTGAAAACTATAGTGCCCTGAGCGGTTCCAGAAATTTTTGGATCTAGTATGCCGGCTTGGAACGCCACCAAGAAACTGTGTTGAAAACTCTTCCCGTCAACCTTGCGTGTTGATCACACGGCCAGTGATTGACACGCTCTGCACATTGAAGCTCACCAGAAGATGTGAGTGTCCCATCTGAACCACCATCTGAACCAAACATAAAAAAAACCCACCTAAGTGGGTCAAGAGGGGGTGAGCATGTCAGGCTTAGCTAATTACGCTCTGCGTATAATCTGTATGTTGATGGGCCGCATTCGAGCAGATTATAAATAAAATAGTCAGCAGTCTTAGCAAAGCCCATCCGTGGGCTCCGTCAAAAATCGACCGGCGAATGGATAGAGAGCATCCTTCTCTCAACGACGACTGACGTCCGTTGGGCATTAACTGCTGACAAGCGTCTCTTTACATCAAGCGACGCTAAATTTAACCCTTTCAAAATATTATGCAGGCACTTCTAGTCAATTAATGAATTTTCCTTATTTGATTCATAACTGACTGTTCTTGATATCAAGCTAGTGTTATCAGCGAAACAAACATCGCATTCACAACGGCGGGGCGGGAAAATTTCCCCTGCATACAGACCCAAACAAAGTGGTTGGTGATACGTTGCTTAAAAGGAGTATGCTGCAACTCAACTAATGAGCGAGAAGGTAAACGATATGTCTCTAACATGTTCAGAATGGCTCAATCAGCGGGTACGTCTCCAGGAAAAATTGATCGCTGCGGCGCTTAACCTTCAAGAGTACATGGGCGTTGAGAGCTTTCAAATTCCCATGAAGAATAAGACGGGAACTCCCCTCCAAATTTGCCTGGGGCAAGTTACTTCCTCAGTGGAGGAAATGGAGAACGAGCTTGCCGAGTTATCTGTGAAGCTCTACGAGAGCAAACATCAAAAAGTTGTCGAAGTGGAAGTATTCCAAACGGAGCCGCATTTGTTCGTCACTATAAGTCCTGATCAGTTGCCGTCCGAAGACGCGTTAGAAATTGCGCCTGCTTAATTTAGAAAGATAGTCCGATATAAAAACAGTACCCTAGCGGTGTTTGTTTCGGGGATGGGATTCGAGCGTTCAGCAGCAAACTTTAAGTTTGCACCTGGGCACTTTATGTCCAGGAGAAAGTTGATTCAAAATTCTTTTATGTTCATTTGCAGTAGGCCCATATGCTGCTGACAGGATATTAGATTAATACTGCATCGCGATAATTCCCTAGCGATTATGTATCGCTTAACAGCAAAAGAGATGAGGCATGGTGAAATGCGATTGAAATGTCGCATGCGGATAACGGAAACACCAATGGCCAATAACTTGCTTCGCAACATCCTGTTTATTTCTGCTTTATAGCTGCCTCAAGCCTTGCAATTGCAAGAGTCGACAGACTGGGCGCGGCAAAAGTTTCAACTCGAGAAAATGCGACAGACGGGGATAAATTATGATATCCATCATTATAATGTTCTACTGGATCGTCGCTGTTTTGGTTTCTTCTTGTACTACCCTGTCAGCGTTTAAGATCCAGATTCTTTCATACGCCACGATTTGCGGAATTCGCACTGCTATTCGCTAATGCTTGGCATACCAGCCTTAGCTGGTGTGGTGGTTGTCCCGGCCTGTAACAGCACTGCAGGCCGGGGCTGGCGAGATTAATAGTCGATATTAAAACCCAGCTGATAACGGCGCCCGTAATCGTCATACCCGTTTGGAATCGTCTGTGCGTTGCCACCAGCACCGAAACTTGGCACCACCGGTGGTGGACGGTCAAACAGGTTGTTGACGTTGAATGAGACATTCCAGGTGCCGCCGGAATTCATGTCTCCACGATAACTAAGCCGCAAGCTCGTATAGTTGCCCGACGAGACACTGTTATCGTCGACATCTCTCCCTTCCACCCAGTCCACGTTTAGCAGGGTATCGGCGATATAACGCTGCTGCAGTTGCATACCAATTGGACCGACGTCGTAAGACAGCGTGCCAATTACAGTGAGGTCCGGTGCGTTTATCTCGCCGGCGATGTCACGCGGCAGGCCGTCGAGGGGTGTATCAGAACGTTCGATTGTGTAACCGCCCAGCAGCCGCGCATCCAGTGTTTCTTCCTGTCCCTCAATCATGTCGACATCGGTGCGATAAGTCGCCTCAAAATCAACACCTTCAACCCGTGCCTTGGCAACGTTCAGGTAGCCGTTTTCAACCATTACAATCAGGTTGGATGCTGGATCGCGATGTATCATAGGACAGAAGCTGGCAATGTTGTCGCGGTAACAACCATCTACGATGCGCTGCGCACCCAGTGTGCCGACCGCATCCCGCACATCAACTTCATACCAGTCAGTCGACAGCTGCAACCCGTCAAGCCAGCTTGGCGCATACACCACTCCGGCTACGAGTGTATTCGCCACCTCAGGAAGCAATCTCGCATTGCCGCCGCCTTTGACACTCGTTGGGTAAGTTGTATTTGTCACCGGATCATCTACGGTACCGCCACCGCCGCCCCGGTTATCGAACAATTCCTGGAAGGTAGGTTCGCGAACATCGAGCGACTTGGTGGTACGCAGGCGCAGATCTTCGAACACCTGAAAATCGAGGCCAATTTTCCAGGTTTCTATGCGGCCTGAACGCGAATAATCCGAGGACCGGAACGAAGCACTGCCGTCGAGTCTTTGTGAACCTCCGCCCGACTGCCAGAATGGTACATTTAATTCACCAAACCATTCCCATACATTCATATCTCCCTGAGAATCACGCGCAGAGGTAAAGAGATGTAACGTTTCGCTGCCGCCGATATAAAGCGGAGCGATGCCGAGAATGCCGAGTTCCGGCGCATTTACTGGCGGTCCGAACTCATAGACGTCGGAGATGATGCGCTGCTCAAATTCCTGCTCTCGCCAGGTCAGGCCGGCAGCAAAAGAAACGGGGCCGCTCCATCCCTCGAATAACTCACCGTTGACCAGTAATTCGCCAAAATCCTGCTCAATCGCAGCCGTGTCGATACGCGCTGATTGCGTATACGCGACCGCCGCGTCACTGATATTGCCGGCACCCATGACGTTGTAGGGAACACAGTCACGAATGGAATTGTCGAGGCCCACCGGCGAGCGCAAGGGTCCGCCTGCGACTGATACTCGTCCCTTAATGCCCGGTGTATTGGCCAACTGCGCTTCGGTCGGATTGAACAGTTGCACCCGGCAAACAATTGCACCGGTGGCGGGGTCGCGTACTGCATCCATGCCAAGGAACATGCGATCCACGCGGGTCTGGCCGTACAAGCCTGCGCGGCTTGTCGATTCGCCGCGCTGCCACGATAACCTGGCATCCCAGCCGTTGGGCATTTCCCAGTCTAGCCCCGTACTCCATGAATAAAGTGAATACACTGCCCTGCCATCACCGAGGCCTATGCTGTTGTCGCCCAGGAAAGAGCCGGATTTTTGCAGGCGGAATGAGCTGATGCCTCTCGCATCCATGGCCTGTGCGACTGACGCTGGCAAATACGCGTTGTCTCGGTAAATAGTAGCCGCCCAGCCACCTCTCAGGTTATAGGCGCTGCGGCGGTCGGGAGAATTGGATTCCGATCGCCCGACCATCACCTGCGCAAAGCCTGACAGCGAGTCCGAAAAATCATATTTGACCGCAGCGAAACCTGAACGACCAATAGTTTCGGCGCCCATCGGGCCGCTCTGGAATGCGCGGTTTGCAATCTGCCCTTCAGGCCCACCGGATTGGCTGTTGGTCCCCACGACGTCGCCGGGAATGAATGGGCGAACGTCTTGCGCGTCATTGGTAAACACATAGTTGTCGAGTGAGAAACCAGGTGCATCTATCATGCCGGTGGGTGTGTGGTCAGTCGAGGATACCCACGGCAGCGTCAGCCGTTGGGGTATGCCAATGGCCGCACCAGGCGACCACGCAGGGTTGGTGACATGCCCCCAGCGCTGCCACCAGTCGTTATCCAGGTCTTCTGGTGCGCGCAATATCTGATTAATACGGCGCGCTTCGACCGAACCCACGACATGAAGCCGCTCGCCAAAACTTTTGCCGCCGGCAACCGATACGTTCCAACGTTCACCATCGCCCCATTCCGTCACGCCGCCGCCACCCTGCACTTTGAGGCCGTCAAATTCACGGTCGAGCACAAAGTTCACCACGCCGCCAAGCGCGTCTGCTCCGTATGCCGCCGATGCGCCTCCGGTGACAACATCTACCGACCGCACCAGGGCGGTCGGAAACGCGTCGATATCTACCGATGACGTTGTGTTGCTGGGCACCACGCGGGAGCCATCAAACAGAACGAGCGTACGTTGAGATCCCAGATTGCGCAGATTGAGCCGCGATGAACCCGAACCGAAGTTCAGCGCGCCGGTGGAACTTTGCGAACTTAAATTACCAAAAAACTGGGGCAGTACATCAAGCTGTTCTGACACCGTGCCGCCAGGATCAAAACTCGAAAGTTCGGCGGGGGAAATGGTGGTGACCGGCACCGGGCTAATCATGCCGTCGGTCTGTGTGATACGCGAGCCTGTAACTGTTATTTCTTCGAGCTCCGCCACTTCCTGTGCGTATAAACCGTGTGTAGCGCTACCCATCGCGATAACGGCGATTGCACGTGAAAGACTGCGGCTGCGAATTACTCGTGACAAACTTCCTTTCATACGTCCCCCTCCATTTATGGTTTTAGTAACACGTGAAGTTATAATTTTTTTTATGGGCGTCGTCTGACCCTGCGGCTTGTTTGAGCAATTTTCTGCCGATGAGCGAATGCCAGATGTTTTTACAAAATACACGAGGTGGCTCTTGCACTACATGCTGGCAAATCAACATTAGGGAAGCCTCGGCTTTTTCGACCGATGCAATACTTCTAATTAGCAGAAAGTGCACCGTATTAGCATGGAAAAATTTCAACGCTTTGCGGAAGGGTGACTGGCACGCTCTGCACATCGAAGCCCAGCAGAAAATATCAGTGTCCTATCTGAGCTGCTGACACTTGGTTTTTGAATCAACCAACTCTAGATATCAAGCACAATCTTGCCAAAGTGCTGTCCGCTGGCCTGATACTGGAACGCGGCTACAATCTCGCTCAATGTGAAATGCCGGTCGATTACAGGGCGTAGATTTGTCGCATTAATGGCGCGCACAAAATCCTGTTGTTGACGGCGGTTGCCGACGAGTATTGCCTGCAGGCGTATCTGGCGGGAGAGGGCATAGGCTAGCGGTAACTCACTGACGATGCCGCTTAATACGCCGATCAGTGCGATATGTCCGCCCACACGACTGGCCAGGATCGACTGCATGAGTGTTGCGGGCCCGCCGACTTCGAGTACATGATCAACGCCACGACCATCGGTCAAATTTCGAGCTGTTTTCCCCCATTCTGGATCATCGCGATAATTGATCACGAAATCGGCGCCAAGTGCTTTCAACTTCGCCAGTTTTTCAGCGCTCGACGACGTGGCAATGACTCGCGCCCCGGCAAGCTTCGCCAACTGAAGCGCAAAGATCGAAACCCCGCCCGTGCCTTGCACGAGTACAGTCTCGCCCGATTTCAATTGACCATTCTCGAACAACGCGCGCCAGGCCGTGAGGCCAGCCGTTGTCAAGGTTGAGGCTTCAGCATGGCTGTAGCCGTGTGGGGTATGAGTGAATGCGGTGGCAGGCAGTGTGACCTGTTCACGTGCGAACCCATCAATGCCATCTCCGGGGGTACGACCAAACCCTGCGCGTATGGGAGGACCATCGAGCCAGTCCGGGAAGAAGGTGCTGACGACATGATCGCCCACCGCAAACTCGTCGACACCTGCGCCCACTGCGATGACCTTGCCGGCCCCGTCGGACATTGGAATGCGCTGTTCCTTCGGGGGAGTTGCGCCGCTCACAACGGCCAGATCGTGGTAATTCAGGGAACTCGCGTGTATACGCACGGTGATCTCGCCGGGCCCGGGCGCGTTGGGATAATCAGCTGTGCCCACCACAACGTTAGCGAAACCGCCGCCTGCCGGAACGTAAACTGTCTTGATGCTCATCACCTGATCCCCCACTGGTATTCAAAAATCGCACGATGTTGGTCGGCACTACTGCTCGGCCAATCGTGTTGAGTATATCGCGGCGCGGGAAATCAGCTAGCTGTCCATCTACTTGCCTGCCAACTTACCTTTCTGCCCGGCGCTGGTCAGTTCCAGAGTTTTCTGCCTACGCATTGAACAAGCCGTAATCATCGCTGTTTCAATACAACAAACTATTGCTGCGTAAAGCAAGAACTTGTCTAATCCCTATCTCAAACAAGACTAAACCCAGGCGTTGTTGAATGTCCGTCCCTCAAGCTGAATTAGTACAGCAGCACCTGCACCAGGCCTTATCTTCCTCACTATTTCGCAATGCTGGGCGCCAGGCGAGTTTTCTACGCTTCGTGGTGAATCGCGCGTTGGAAGAACCCAAGGCAGGCCTTAAGGAATTTGAAATTGGCATGGAAGTTTATAACCGCGGCGTCGATTACGATCCGCGTGTTGATCCCATCGTACGAGTAGAAGCCGCACGCTTACGAACCCGCCTGCGGGAATACTACGACCTCGAACCAAATTCCGTCATTCGCATCGAGCTGCCAAAGGGCGGCTATATTCCACAGTTTGTGGTGGTCGCCGAGCGCGCGCCACAGCCTGCTGCTACCTTGCAACAGGTATTCGCAGGCAACGCGGTGACTTTGGCTGTAACGCCATTTCGCAGCCTTAGTCAGGATCCTGAAAACCAGGAATTTTGTGATGGTTTGACCGCAGAGCTGCTGCATCAACTAACGCAGTCGGCAATCTTGCAAGTGATTGCACGCGACAAACGCTTGCCAGTCAGTGAGCATGAAACCGTGGCTCGCTACCTGGTGGACGGCAGCGTACGGCGCGCCGACAAACGGGTACGCGTTACCGTGAATGTCATGGAATTAAATTCGGCACGCGTGATTTTTTCGAATATCTATCAGCAGGACCTGACCGACGTGTTTGCTGTACAAGAAACCATTTCGCGCGATGCGGCTCTTGGCATCACCAACCGTTTACAAGTAGCAACCGCGGAGAAATGAGGCAGGTATGTTAGATCAACCGACCAAAGAATTATTAAGAGCCAGCATTGCGTTGTTACCCACTGACGCGATCAACAGCACCGCAATTTTTTATGAGCGCTTATTCGAACTCGCGCCAGAAGTACGCGAACTGTTTCCCGCTGATTTATCGCTGCAAGCCCAGAAGTTGCTCGATACCCTGTTCTGGGTTGTGAGATACCTGAATCGTCCTGAAGAATTATTGCCTGCACTGCATGCGCTCGGTGAACGCCATGCAGGCTACAACGTGAAAGTGGATCACTATGCGGCAGTTGGCTCCTCGCTGCTCTGGATGTTTCAACAGTGTCTGGGCGACCAGTTTACGGATGACATGGAGGAAGCCTGGATCAATGCTTACGCCTTTATCAGCGCAGAAATGGAACGTGGTCAGCGCGGCTAAGCGCTTTTTACTTTTGCTCTCGCCTTAACCCCTTCCTTACTCCGTCCAGCCGATGTGTTTTTGCCTTAAACATATCGGCGGTGGACACTGCAGGCTTTGCTGTTTCCACCATTCCCTCACATCTCGCTCAGCCCACCGTTTTTTCAATTTCCACCTGATGTAACCTCGATGTAACCCCTCGTTACTCCTTTTGGAAGCGTGACGCTTGCAAACTAGTCCCGTCTATTACCAACCCGTCCAGCAAAAGGCGGAATAAACCAGCCTATGAATCCGTCAACCATGTCACCTTACCAAGTCATCGCCAATGTGTGTGTCATCCTTGCGGCAATCATCTATCTGCTGCCGCTGCAAAATCTGTTGTGGGAATTCGCCCACAAAAAGAATGACAGCGCCGGCGGAGCAATCGCTGCTCTGATCGTCTTGCTTCCCATGTGGCTGCTGCTGTGGGGTGCGTTGACGTGCGTGACTGTTAGCGGCGGTCTTGACTGGCTGCGTTTGAGTCGCCCCGCGCTTCATACGTTAACAATCGCGGCAACACTCGCGATGGCTATTGTCTCCCTGCTGTTTATGGGGATGACTCCGCGCTCAAGCATGTTCGAGCGTATTGCGGTCTGCGCGCCGATTTACCTGTTTCCACTGGCGACCATGCTGCTCGTGATGTTGAGCCTTAATCCGCGTTTTACCTCCGGCCTCGCACCGCAACTCTTCAGATTTCCCTGGCTTATTTTTGCGAGCCTGAGCATCACTGTCTGCATCGGCTTCGTCGGTTACCAACTCGTCCGCACGGGTGGCAACCAACTGATGGGCGTCGCGAACCAATTCCGCCAGGTTTATCCCGCGTCTGAAGAAATCCTCGCGCAGATCTCCACGTTTGACGTGCAGAACGACTTCACCGAACTGCTGCAACGCGCTGATGCGAACGAAAGCAATGCTGTGCGCGAAGCCGCCACGGCTCGGCTGCGCACACATCCGGATTTTATCGACGTACTTGCTGCCAGTTTAAATTCGCGTGGCTCGGATTCAGCGCTTGCGTTTGTTTACAGCGCCACTTTTTCGCCCGGTGAATTGGCGATACTCGCTCAACCAACACGAACAGCCGTCGAACGTTTCACCAGTGATATTCCGGCACCCAACTACATGTCGTCCGAACGCCGCAAGGAGTTGCTGAGCTGGGGAAGAAAAACGCTTCCAGCCATCGCGAAGAAATTCGCTGGCACTGGTGTCGATTTCGCACCAACCATTGCCGCTTTCGAAGAAGCGCTTGTTCCGGTGCGGTGATTGAGAATGGATCACCTGAGTAACGAACAAATTATTTCCACCGGCGCATGTTTTTATGAGTAGTGCCTATATGACCAGTGCTCTTGTGAACAGTGACTTTTTAACTATTAGCTACGTGACGAATGCTCTTATGATCAGCGTCTTTATGACTAGTGCCTGCATGATCGGTATCTTTACGACGAGCGTCTTTATGACCAGTCGTCTCATTACTGCCTTCGTTGCGTCTTTCACTTTGCGC
>JAZKES010000186.1:13211-14277 GCA_040386995.1 Pseudomonadota bacterium
CGTCTTTATGACCAGTCGTCTCATTACTGCCTTCGTTGCGTCTTTCACTTTGCGCCTGTCAGTCCGTCTCTCTGTTCTGCTCTCGGTATTCGGTGTCAGCAACATCGTCAGCGCCCAAGACACAGCCGCCTTCGCGAGCTTTGTCGAATTGCCATGGCGCTATGTGATTGGTGGTTATGCCAATGGCCAGTGGTTTGATAGTGAAGATACGGGCAAGCTCTTGACGACTACCACGGCATACCGCGTTTTCACGCTTGATGCGGAAGTAGAACAAATCAGCGGTGCGCCAGCAGCACCGGATGCCGATGTGTGTCCCGATGTCATGATGCAGACACTGACACCCACGCCTGATCCGGAACAGCTAGCTATTGGTGTTCATGCCACATGGAATCCTTTGCCACGCAAAGCGCAATTGGTGAATGCAGAAGAGGCCGCTTATCAACACGCAATCACCGAGCTGCTCGCGAGCAATGGCATCAACAAAGCGACGCCAGGAAGCACGCAGGTATTAAGCATTGATCTTGATGATGACGGCAACGCAGAAGAACTTATCACCGCTACTCACTATGTGCATCAAGACGAGCTGCTTACGGTAGAACCCGGTGATTACTCTGTTGTTTTTCTGCAACGCGTAGTGAACGGCCAAAGACAGATGCAAGTACTCAGCGGTGAGTTTTATCCAGAAAAGCTGGAAGACGCCGCGCCGAGCATCCACAAGATTACAGGAGTGCTGGATTTAAACGGCGATGGCGAACTCGAAGTGCTGGTGAACTCGAGTTATTACGAGGGTGGTAGTTTGAAGGTGTGGCAGTTGCAGCAAGATAAACTCGTTGGTGTACTTGCCATCGAGTGTGGGGTTTAGTTTAGGAAGCTCTGATTACGAAAGCGTCGTATGTGCGGATGGGCCATACATATGAAAGAGTCATTCGTGCCAAAGAGCAATACGTGTGAAAGCTTCCTACGCGTGAATGTGGCATACATTTGAAATCGGCATACGTGTGCAAGCGTCACACAGGCGGAAGCGGTATATGTGCGAATGCGTGATACATAACGAAAGCGTGATAGA
>JAZKES010000187.1:0-5932 GCA_040386995.1 Pseudomonadota bacterium
CCAATTGCATTTACATACCATTCGGTGGGTCGGCCTTCCCAACGTAACGATCCGGGGAATTCCTCAAGCGATGGATTCAAGCCATCTTTATCTGTGAACCACACATCAGGCTTTGTCTTTGGGCTAGGACCGTTCTTAAACTGAAAACCGGTTTCCCGCATTGAAAGACTGCATCCGCAGAAAGTTGAATCAGGATCGTTGAATGCGATGGTGTGACCAACTTTGGCTTCGAGCTTTCGAAAATTGACACAAGGCCCGGTCTTCGCCATGAATGCGCCGGCGGAATCCTTCTCCTGACAAGCATCAACGGAATATTTCAACTTCTTGGTCACTGAGTCCAGATACCTAACCACAGGGCTTGCATTCCAATACCAGTTCACTTGTAGCGCGGCGGAATTCTGATCAGTAATCTGTATACGCGGTCTAGTGTAAGAGCTTATCTTGATCGTCGGCACTGGTGAGTTGAGGACAACAACGGCGCGCCATAGTTCGTGAAAGCTGGTTGACGCTGAATGTCCTGCCTTGCCTTCAATGCACTTGGCTTCGGGGATGTTGCGCGTACCGAATGAGCCGCCTTTGTTCAGGTGATTAACAACGATAGGCGAGTTGAAAGGCATATAAGCGCCCATCGTTAAATACACGCCGTCACATGCTCGCGTGAATCCGCCAGGCTTATCTATCTGCGCCAGAAACGTAACGTCGAAGTAAATGTCCTGTTCGCTGTCACAATTGCCAAGCTGGTACGTGAAGCCGTGGAGGTTGTTAGTGGCTGCATCAATCGTACTTGTGCCCATGTGGAATAGAACGCGGGTGTCACACGAAAGAACCGCTGCGCCTTCAACCTTGGAAGTAAACTCGCGTCTGCCATTCAATGTTTTCTGGCCTACGTTATCCTCGCAGCGCACAATTGCATTGGTGATCTGATCCGTACAAGTGTGGACCATTTGAACGCCGCCAAGCATCCCGGTCTGGTTTGCTACTGCGAAGTAGATAGGACCGAACAAATCTTCAAGGGAAGAAAGCGCGGGGTCCATGCCGTGATCGTGCCCAAAGGTGCAGCCGGTTTCAGGGTCGCGTGTAGGGTGAAACATGTGATAACGGAAGCCATCGGCTGCACGAACACCACTGTACCTGTTATGAACTTCTGCTGAGCATTCGCCAGGTTGCGCTCCCGCCCACGTACCAAAGCCAAAGGAAAGAGGCGCGCCAGTATCGTCAATCAATGTCACATGCTCAGAATGATCCTGAGCCATCACAGAGCATGAAAGGAGGAGGGATAGCATTAGCAGTTTTAGTTTGATCATTGGTGCTCCGTGAGTAGGTTAGTCAGTAAATACAGCGTGCGGATTTGATCGGATAAAGGCGGCTATTTCGGAGAAGGTGGCGCCTTGATCGTTTGCGTGCGCAAGAGATATGGCGCTCTTGTCGGCGATAGTTTGGTCGCCATAAAGCTGCCCATCGTTAGCGCGAAGCCGAAGATAGTTGGCAACCTGTGGCGGAGCATTAATTACGTGGCCCTCGCATGTGCTGCCATCGAATGATTTCCCGGCCGCGATACAAGCAACGCCTAAGCAGCAATACCTATCTCCTGAGCGTAAGCAGCCTTTGCCTTGCGAATACTCGCCAGACTCCAACAACTGCAACCAAACCTCCTGCGCTTCGTTTAAAATGTATTCGCTCATTTATTCCTCTCTAAAACACATACATATAGGGGGTTAGTTGGTGCCAGTGCCTTTGCAGAATGGGAATTCGTGATCCTGATACGATCCGTCTGATTCGGTGCCCGTAACAAGTCCATTGCCGTTGCATCCGTCGCACTTCCCTCCGCTCTGCTCTAACGGGGTAGTCATGCCATATCTCCCATGCTGTCTTCATCCATTTCGTGCAGATAGCAAAGCCTTGAATCTGGCATAGCGTTCGTGCCACAAACCTCGCATTTAGAATCAACTTCAGTCTCTAACGGGGTAGGGGTGGATTGCTGGAGGGCTTCAAGCAGATATGCATCAAACTCATCGCACCATTGACAAGGATGCATGCCGTGCACGAATGGGAGTTGAGCTTTGTCTTTACATGTCGCCATTGAAAACCATGAGGCATCCACAGCCACTTTCCCCTTCATAAACTCGCTATGACGTTTCGCCTCATCCAGCAATGCGGATCGGTACAGTGCAACAATTTCTGCTTGGTACATCCTCCATGCCCCGGTATCGCCGCCAAACATCTTTCTGAATGTGGAAATTATTTGGCCATCAGTTAAATCATCTTTATGTGCAGGTCTATTTTGGCTCTCAGCCACCAAAGCTCTATTTTTCCAGATCAGTAAATCCTCCCGCGCTCCTGCGTACGCCGCAGCAAAATCTGTTTGTTCGGCTTCTTTCCGTTTCACAAAATCACGGAGATTGTCGAGGTCAGCTTGACTCCAATTGTCTGCATCCCAGCCTGCGTGGGCCTCTATGAACTGCTTGATTGTTAACTCACTCATGCGACTGGCTCCGGATTGGGTTGCAATGCTCGGTCTAAGCATGCGTTGTATTCTTCTCGCGTTAATCGGATATCAAGTTCGTCAAGGGCATGCTCCATTCCGAACCTGAATTCGGTGTCATGCATTCGCTTGGTGATGCTTCTAATTTCAGCCAAATGTCTGAGCACGAACTGCCATATCAATTCCTCAGATAGGTCGAGCAAGACTTCCGCTTCTAAATTCGACCCGCCGCTCATATCTCTCTCTGCTGTCATTGCGCCTGCCTCAGTTGTGATGCGTTGAAAGGGAGCCGCTTTTGATTGCAGCCTCGATGCGCCTGTATAGATCCGATCCTTTGCCAGAATCTGGAATCATCATTAGTGCCTCATGCATAAAGCCTGCGTATGCAGAGCACTCGGCATTCAGAGAATCAATCTCCGCAGCCATCTTGAGAATAGGGTGGTCGCCACTCCATTCAGCATCTTCAGAAGCAGCGTCATATTCGGCCATGATTTGATCTAAAGTCGGCGTCTTTGAATTCACAGCTTGTCTCCGATCAGCCCAATCAACATCAATCCGCCAAAACACAATCCAGCTATCATCGCAACGTATCCGCCTGGTATTACAAGCATTGGCGCATCTTCAGCAGGATCAATGTCGCTGATTAGCGGCGTTCCGATTTCTTCTTCTGTTGTGGTGATCATGCGGCCGCCTGCTGTTGTGGTTTTTGCATGAGAAGTTCTTGCCATTCACTGACAAGCGTTTCAAATTCCATTAAGTCTGCTTCGAGAGATTCAATGTAGTTGTCATCGCGCAGTATGCGTTTGCGTGTGAAGTCTTTGCCGACAGAGGCGAGGGCGGGGAAGTAGAGGCACATTTCCCACCACTTGCGGCCCGTGATCCACATGCAGCCTTGCACCTGATCCAGGATGTCGCCCCAATCATCTTCAGCAAGAACCGGCCTAACTTTCTCTGGCGCATAGAAAGCTTTGTATTCAGCGCCGCCATGCTCGCCAATAAGTGAGTCGGCACTGCATCCAAATTTGTTGTCTTCAGTTGTGACGAACCCAGCAAGGTCCACAATGGTTTTAATTTCCGCTTCGTGGCGAAGTCGGCATTGCTCCTCTAAAGCCCTGCCGCGTCTCATGGCAAAAGTTTCGAACTGATCGCCATCCAATGGTTCGCCGGCAATGCGCTCGCACGCCAATCGGAAAGCATAGTTTTTTGCGGCATCCGACCACTCACCAACTTTTTCGCCAGCAACGGCCTTCTTGATGCAATCGGCTTTGGGCGCTGATTTATATCCGGCCTTTTCCATAGCAGCTTTTTCGGTTTGTCCTGCAAGCAAGCAGTTGATATAAATCTGCTGCTGCTCGTTCGGCATTCCGACTTTCGCGCGGATCGTGGAAAACATGCTCGCCGTAATGACGCCGCAGCGGGCGCGCTTCCATTCCTCTGTGCCTTGCTCGCATTCGTGGATGATTGTCATGCTCTGGTTGCTCCAGTTCCGAATTGCCCGAAGTGTTCTTTAGCTGCCGCCTCGTAAGCCAGCGCAGCATCTACAACACTTTCAAAATGTCCGAGGTGAATCATTTTTCTTTTAACGCGAATTCCTGCTCGCCACTTGCCAACTTTCTTGTTCCAGTGAACGCCTTTCGCTCCGGACTTGTTATTTGATGGGAGCGATCTATTGGCGCTGTTTTCAGACTGACTCGCTACACGAAGGTTCGCTATCGCGTTGTTGTCCGGATTCCGATCTATATGATCGATATGGTTCCCCGGCCATTCGCCGTAAACGTGGAGCCATGCAAGGCGGTGCGCCTGGAATATTTCTCCAGCTACGCCAATCGCTCGATAGCCGCGCTTACCAACAGTGCCAGCAATATTCCCCGCCGTTTTGCCATTCCATCGGCGCGCTGTTTCGGAGTCGCCTCCCATCGGAAGCCAAGTAAAAATTCCTGTTTCAGGGTCATAGCTGAGAATTGCGCGAATGTAGCCAGCATCAAGACTCTGCATCTGCTGTCTCCAGTTTTGGCGCAAGCAGAGACAATGCAGCTTCATAGCGATTTGCTTCAAGATCGGACAGCGAATTGATGCGCGCCTTCTTGCAAAATGCCTCGATGGTTTTCCCTGCATCAATAATTGCTGTTTCTAAATTCGCGACTTGCTCATCGGTGATTAGCACAACGGCAGGACCTTCCTGCTTCATGGTTGGCGCCTCCTGAATTCGCTCTGCTTCGTCGGGGTCATAAATTCCGACATAACCGAAAGCGATCCTTGAGCACTGGATCATTGCCTTATGTCTGAGCATTCGCTTGGGGTGAGATTTCCACGGCTGAACATCGCGCTTGCATTCGGCCATGTACTCAGTGATCTTGATCGGGTGACTGCGGTCCTTGCGGTAAATGATGCAAGTGCACGACTCGGCATCCTGCTCGAAGTCCATGCCATCGAATTGATCATTGCTGTTGATAATGCGCGACCAACCATCAACGCCGACTACCGGAATAATCCCGTTGTTCTTATCGGGGAAGGCATAGATTTCCTTGGTCCAGGGGTTCAGCCCGTATTGATTGGCGACCACTAATAGAGCCACCATTTGTGCGTCAGTGACAGATCCCTTAAAAGCGGTCCCTTTGAGCGTATCTACCAGGTCGCTGCCGTCTACGCCCATATCTAGGCGCTGCGCGAGCTTGCTTGTCATTACTGCTAGTGCGTTGCTCATTCTTCTTCTCCACTAAAATGCCTACTTCCATCGGCCTGCCAAAAACTCTCAACAAGCTGCTCTGTTTTTTTGTCTTGCTCGAACTGCGCATCACTGGCGTACAGGTAGGGAATAATCACGAAGGCTATGAAGCCGATTGTGCCGAGGAGTTTTTTCATAGTCCGCGCTCGGCAAGCCATGAAGATGTGGCGCGCATTCCGGCCCGGAACGATGCGTATGCGTCCGGATCAATAAAATCATATTCGCTGTAAAGGCCAATACCGGGCGCATCACTCAAGCTTATTTCTTCCAGATCCATTTCGAGCATCGCATCAAGTAGCGACCCGGTTCGCAGCTCGTTCAGCGCGCGAAGCTTTCTCGCATCGCTCGGTTCAAAATCGTGAGGATCTATGCTTTCTCCAATTCGGTCCGGGGCCATCCTTCCGGCCATAACTGCGCCAGCAAAACAAACAGAGCATTTGCCGCTAATTGTGTATTCTTGGCTTGTATGCCAAGAGGACAAATCAATCTCGTATCGAGGATCAGCCTTAACTTTGTCCAAATCCTCCAGCGCCACGAGAATCAGCTCTGATAATTTGTCTGGTAGTTTTGTTTTTGACTTGATCATGCCAACTTCCTCCACATGTCTCTGAATTCTTCCGGCGTAGCGGCAAGCGCAATCTCTGTTCGGCGCATTGCAGACAACTCCGACTCAAGTTCGTCGTAATCAAAATCATCCCTGTCCGCATCCGGGTCGCGCTCTGGCT
>JAZKES010000188.1:0-13407 GCA_040386995.1 Pseudomonadota bacterium
ATAGTGGTATCAAGCACCTGGATAATAGTTGCCAGCATCACCGCCATGGTGACAATTTTTTTATCTGCCGGAGCAAGTTTGGCTGCGGTATCCATGTTATTTATCGAGTGGTTACCCAGGGCAATTCTCTTTTGTGCCTGGTATCAACCGAAACATTGGCACTCATACCCGCAGTAAGTTCGGGAGCAGAAGACAGGGCTTCCATGTCGAGTTTTACTGCAACCCTTTGGACAACTTTCACCCAGTTGCCTGAACTGTTCTGCGCGGGCAGTAACGAAAATTCCGACCCTGTGCCGGGCGTGATGTTGGCGACTACGCCTTTCCATTCCAGGTCAGGATAAGCATCCACTTTTATGACCGCGGTCTGTCCTGTGCGCATCCAGGTCAGGTCCGTTTCCTTGTAGTTTGCTTCCACCCACATATGTGTGTTGTCCACCAGGCTAAAGAGTGGAATTCCGGCAGCCACAATTTCACCGGGTTTGACTTCGAAACGCGCAAGGATTCCAGCGATAGGAGCACGAACTTCAACATGGCCGAGATCCAGAATCGCCTTTTCTCTCTCTGCCACTGCGAGCTGATAGTCAGGATGCTGTTCAACAGGCAGCGCAGGATCAACGAGTTTGGCTTTGACAACTTCAAGCGCCTGCTGCGTGATCTGCAGTTGTTTCAACGCATGTTCAGCTTCATATGCCGCTTCGGAAACCTGCACGTCGGAAATCGAGCCGCTAGCGGCAAGCTTGCGCAACCGCTCTGACTCCTTCACATAGTAGTTATGATCAGATTCAGCGTTGCTCACATCGCCGAGCTTGTTCAGATAATCCGCACGCATACTTTCGATGTCACTGCGCACTTTCAGAATATTTGCCTCAGCTCGAGCGAGCGCAATTTTGTAAACCTGATCATCAATCCTGAATAACAATTGCCCAGGCTCAACCCTGTCGCTATCTGCGACCAGAACTTCCACGACTTTGCCGGAAAGTTCACTGCTGATATTTATCATTTCGGATTTCAGATAAGCATTTTCAGTGCTGATGTTGCGGCCACCTTGCAGATATAGCCAACCGCCCCCGGCAGCAACCGCCACAGGCCCAAACCAGAAAATGCCAATTCGAATCAGTCGTTTCAACCACGGCATGGCGAGACTACCTCTCAGATATATAGATGTTTATGCGGATTTTGTGCAAAGGTTTGATCTGACCTTAAGCAATAACGAAATCAGTTGTTCCTGCTCTTGCTCACTCAAACCAGCCACTGCACATTTGCGAACTTCCTTACCCAATGCCTTTATTTTTTTCAGCACTGGCAAAACTTTTTTTGTCATAAAAATACGTTTGGCGCGCCGATCTTCAGGATCTTGCCGCCGCTCGACCCAGCCATCACGTTCGAGCCGGTCCAGCAATCCAGTCATGGTAATTGGCGTCAGCTCCATGAGCTCGGCAAGCCGCTGTTGCTGCACGCCGTCCTCACGCAACAGAAATGCGAGTACAAACCATTGAGAACGGGTTAACCCGACAGTCTGTGCGCGACGATCAAATTCCCAGCGCATCATGCGGGCAACATCATGGATCACGAAACCCAGCGCTTGATCAAAATTATCTGTCATAGCCTCCCCCGCTACCATGGAGACTTATTATAAGGAAGCTAACTAATTCTGTAAAACGAATTGTGCGACGTCCAGTGGTACGCGAAGTTAACTTTGCTGAAAATGCACGAATTCAGATACCACACACTGAATACTTTGTAAGCGCATGAGCGCGTCGTCTGGACGCTTGAAGTTATGTCTTGAGTGCTGATTCGCCCACTGGAAGAGATCTTCGTCAAAATTCAATGGGGAAATATATGTATCTGAATTCATCGTGCCGCAGATCCAGTGGAAAGATAAGAATCAGACGACGTATAAAACCAGAATGACAAAAGTACCGCGGAACTGGTTGGGTTAAGGCAAAACAGCTATTGCGTGTCGCTGACGAATTACGGTCGCAAGCGGGAGCTGATGCATGCAAAATAACAAATAGGTTTAATCTTGAGTACTGACAAACTGAAGTTCAGCAGCACACATCTATAAACACAGGAACCTTCGGGCTAATTATTCCAGCGGCAGATAAATATCCGTAATCATGTCGTTATTCTTTATACCTGGCCCAACATTCACATAATGAAAAATAGCCGGGTAATCGCGTAATTTCTCGCCACTGGCAGGTAACCACTGTCCGAACAACCATCCTACTGAGGCGCTCATATCGTGGCGCGAACCGAGGTGACGGACTCTCGCGCAGCGTCCTGCTGGAATAACCTTGTTTATAACGCCATACGCATTTGGCGGCACCGGCGCTGTAACAGATACACAAATATCCATCCGGTATTCTTCAGGTGGCGTGATGTGATAATCCTTGTAGTGCAAACCGTAGGTGCTGCCCTGATCCGGCTTGATGCCATATTCCTTGCGCCACTCGATAAATTTCAACGAGGTTTGTAATGCAAGTCGCTCTGGGCCGTGATGTTCGAGCGCAGCTACGGACGTTTCAGGAAAATCAACCAGATCAACTTGCATAGGACTGTACTCCACAGTTTTTTTTATGAGGGTTCCTACCTGCCAACCTTGCCACTGAGGTTCTTTGCGAAACGCACTCGGTGTTTGACCCTGCGCTTTGCGAAAAGCTCTTGTGAACGATTCCGCATTTGCAAAACCAGCTTCCAGTGCTATGTCAGTGACGCTTGCCTTCGGATTGAACACCAATTGCATTGACGCGCGTTGCAGGCGCAGCAGCTGAACGAGCCGAAATACCGTGATTCCCGTGTAGGAAGTAAATTGTCGATGAAAGTGGAAGGCAGAAAAATTTGCGACCTTGCCAAGCTTCTCAAGGTCGAGCTCGTCATCCAGATGTTGCAGGATGTAGGCAATAACCTTGTTGATACGCCGCGCGTAGCGACTTGTTTCTGACTGTTTCATGACTCTCCTCGACGCCATGTATCCTACACATGGCGTCAGAAGGTGACCTGACTAAACTTGCTGAATTGCCGCACCAGATTGCAGTGCTGGAGTCTTGAGTTTGATTTTCAGCTCCCGTTCTACCAGTACGAAACTCAGGATGCCCTGGATAAATACGGACGCTACCGACACGTACCAGATATGGTTGACCTCAAAACCCTCGCGACGCGACAGCAGAAAAGCAGTCGGCACAAATATAAGCAAGCGGATCGCGGTACTGAACAACGCGGGCTTCGTGTTACCGAGTCCCTGAAACACACCAGAACACGTGAACACTACACCCTGCATGATGAAATTCCAGGAAATGATCTGCAGAAATCCGCTGCCCACGTTTATCACTTCTGCTTCGTTGGTGAAGCCTTTTATCATCAATTCCGGTGCAATCTGCATCATCAAAGTAACAACAAACATCACGATACTGTTGAGCATGATGCCTTTGTAACAAGCCTCGCGTACTCGCTCCGGTTTACCTGCCCCGAAGTTTTGTCCCACGATCGGTCCGATAGCAAAAGCCACTGCCATCGTGGGCATAAATATGGATTGCATGATCCGGCCACCGATACTGAATCCAGCCTGGGACGCTGCACCGAAATCGCGAATAACCCAATAAACGACGGCGAAATAGACAAAAAGCAATAACATTTCGCCACCCGCTGGCAAACCGATGTTGATCATACGTTTCCAGACAGCGAAGTCTGCTTTCCAGAGATGCGCCTGGAAAGACACATATTTTTCGAGCTTCAGGAAGTAGATGATCAACAGGATGATGCCCACAGTTACCGACAAGGTGCTTGCCAAACCTGCACCCATCACACCCAAGGCGGGACCAGGCCCCCACCCTGCAATCAGTATCGGTGCGAGAATGGTGTTTAATAAAACAGTGAGCATCTGCACCATCATGCCGGGTTTGACAATGCCAGTCGCACGCAACGCCGAACCCATACCAATCAGACCAAATTGCATTGCCATGCCAGGAATAAACCAGATCAGGAAGATACGCCCTTGTTCACGCGCGCCTTCATCCGCAGCAATGATATTCATATAAAGATCTGCAGCGAGCCAACCACCCAGCAACGTCAGCACACCGAGAATGACCGCCAATAACATCGATTGGTTGAATACCAAGTTGGCCTGGTCCTGTTGTTTGCTTCCGACTGCCTGCGAGATCAGCGCCACTGCACTAACGCCCAGCACCTGCGTAATCGCCATTATCATGAACATCAACGTACCCGCAGCGCCCACTCCCGCCACAGCGTCGTCCCCCAAAGCTGCTACGAAATAAAGGTCGACAAGCAGATACATCGTTTGGAATAACATTCCCGCAGCGACCGGCAAGGCCATTGCGATAATAGTTTTAGTAATTGAGCCTTGAGTTAAATCTCTCATAAATTTTTTATTGTTCTCGTCAAATTGATAGGAGTAATTGTGTGTAGCAATTTTATTTGGCAGTTTTTGCTGTTCGGTTGGCGGACGCGGCTGAGCGCTGTGCGAGATGTTCAATCATGCGAAGAAATTCCTGGGCTGTTTCAAGACTACCGATAATTATTATTTTGAGTCTGCCGCGCACGGCATCGTATAGCGTTTCAATTTTTAGCGCCTGTCTTTCATTGCGGTCTTTAACTGCGGCGCGAATAAAAGTCGCCATGCGTTCTGCTGATTTTGTATTGATACCCTCTACAGAAACGATGCAGGACACTTCAGTTGCTACTCCTACCTGTGATTCAGTTACAGCAGTAAGCGGCTCACCTGCAAACACTTCAAGATCCTTGCGGGTAATTCGGTACTGCTTGCCGGTTTTCACACTTTTGAGTCTGCCGTCCCGAACGTAATGTCTTACCGTTTTTACGTGCAAACCAAGAAGCTCGGCCACTTCTGAAGGAGTGTAAATTTGCTTGATCAATTGTTGTCTCCTTTACCTACGCAGACTTGGATAATTCCTCCTCATTATTCCCTGGTGAATACCATTTTCCTATTTTCAGGGAAGGATGAGGAACAACCAATTCCTGGTGCGGCCGTGGAACAAAATGAGACCTGAGACGGGGAATCAACAACAAAATTCAGCGTCTCCACAGGTAAGTAATGAGTTTGTTACCTGTGGAACCTGCCGTAAATTACGTTTTTCACAACAACATCACCTCAATGTATTGTTGACAACTAGAAGCAGGCCAAACAAATTTCCCATGATCATTGTTTATCCAACACGATTCGGGGTCTGGTCACCACATTCTCTGCCATGGCATGGCCAAGTTCTCGGTGATGATCTACGGTTTTTGTAGCCGCATTACTCGATGACTAAGGGCAGATCCGCTCCGAGTGCTTCATATCGAAAAAACCGCCAAAATTTACCTGATCAATTTCGAGGATTTGGCCATCTCGGATTGACAGAGTAATCACTTTACCAGACAATGCGCAGCCTCAAAGAACACGCACTTGTAGCTCAGTTGGATAGAGTATCTGGCTACGAACTAGAGGGTCGCAGGTTCGAATCCTGCCAAGTGCACCAATTAAAAAAGGGATCAAAGTACACACTTTGATCCCTTTTTTATTGCCCGCGTTATTACCCTGTTTGCTGCCCGGCTTAATTCAACGGTTTACCCGTACTTAACTTTCCTCGCCCGTAGCAATCATCCCACCGAAACTTGCTGCTTTTCTTGCAGATTTCCCGAGCCATTTCCTGCAGACTGAACAAGGTCAATTCATTTCTTACCAACGACCGGAATTTTAGTGCTATCGTGCTTTTGACCGTAGAACAGCTATCACTTGAGAGTAACCGGTATGATAGATAAAGCTCTGCCGGAAGAGGAAAGAAAATTTCAGCAGGAGGCAAACCGTGTAAGGCTCGGCGCTCAGCGTTCGCAAGTCAGGTTATATTTTGTTTTAGCCGCTGTTACTTTTTCGCCCCTCCTGAGCCTTTTTCTCTACTTCAACACCGCAAAAAATATCCTGGATGAAAGGCTTGCCGAATTGACAACCGTTATTGTCAATTCAGCCGCCAGCCAGATCGACCCTCAGGCACATGCTCTTATTGTTGCCCAATCGGGAACCGGCAGTGCCGAATACAATCAGCTGGTGAATCGCCTCAGCACATTACAAAACAACGTTCAGCAAATCGCCAGTCTCAGGACACTCGTCGCGATTGATGATCAGGTATTCATCGTGCTCGATAGTGGCCGCAATAACCTTTTGCAAAGCGGCGCTCAAACGCTGGATATGCCTGGCTTCATGGAACCCTATGACGATGGAAATGTGGATGCTCTTAAAGCTTACCTCGCGTCAGCGGGCAATGGTGATTCAGGGGCAAGTGCTCCTTTTATCAGCGACTCCACCACTCACATTGAACGCTGCATCCCGTTAACACCTATCCCCAACGCTTTTCCGACCTTGGTCTGTGTGGATATTGCAGCGACCGCTTACTTCGAACAACGCGACAGGATGCGCAACAATTTTTTACTCGCCTCCCTGCTTGTTTTCAGCATTACAGCGTTCATTCTCTATAGTGTTGTGCAACACCAGCGGCAAGTCAGATTGTCCATGGCACTGTTACGCAAACAGCGCGACTATTTTCTGAAAAGCTCCAGGACCGATTCATTAACAGGTGCAATGAATCGCAGAGCCTTTCAGCGGTCATATGCTGCAGCAGAAGCGCAGTTGAACAGGAATAAAATTCCGTTTGCCGTAATAGCAATTGATATTGATAACTTCAAACCAATCAACGACACCTACGGTCACGATGCTGGTGATCAAGTATTGATAAGTCTTGTCGCAGAACTCAGTCGCTTGCTTCGCAAGAGTGACTATCTTGCCCGTATGGGAGGTGAGGAATTTTGTGTTTTATGCACACTCAACGTGCCCGGCCAGGCAATCTTCGTTGCGGAAAAATTACGCAAAGCTGTCGAGGCCCTCAAGGTTACGTTGCAAGATGCCCGTTTTATAGAACTTACCATCAGTCTCGGCATTCATGAAGTATCACTCGGACAATCAATGGAAGATGCACTCAAGTCAGCTGACATCGCGCTGTATGCCGCCAAGGCACAGGGCCGCAACAGGTCCGTTTTCTATACAGACGGAATGGAAAAAGATTTGCGGGGAGTCGATCTGGTTAAATCCAGTTTTGTTGAACATGAGAGAGCGATAGATTAACCCGTTAACCCACAGCGGGAATTTATTGACACGCAATCAACTAATAAGCAACCAACAATTCATCTGGTCTATCGTCGCTTTTTTCTTTAGGCAATCGCCAATTTTGCAGCTCGTTTCCTTTCCTTCCTGGTTCTCCACACCTCTCCCATCACAAGCATGCAGGGAGTCAGCACGAGCGTAAGAACAGTCGCGAAGGTCAGGCCGCCAGCAATCGAAATAGATAATTGCGACCACCATTGTGTGGACGGACCACCAATTTCTATATTGCGATTAACGAGGTCGACATTCATGCTGAATGCCATGGGCAGCAAGCCGAGTACAGCGGTGAGACTTGTCAACAGCACCGGACGCAGACGTTGGGCACACGTAAGCAAAACAGCTTCTGAAGCTAAAATACCTTCCGCTCTCAACCTGTTAAAAGTATCGATCAGCACAATATTGTTGCTCACGATAATTCCCGCCAGCGAGATGACTCCGATGCCACACATCACGATTCCAAATGGTTGATTGGTGATCAGTAGCGAGAGGAACACACCGACGGTCGAAAAAATAATGGCCGTCAAAATCAGTAATGTTTGATAAAAACTGTTGAACTGAATAATCAGAATGATCGCGATCAAAAATATTGCGACGCCGAAAGCATTGGTCAGAAACGCTTCAGATTCCTGCTGGTCTTCCTGCTCACCCTTGAACGTTACGGTGACACCGGGATCCATTCCACCCGCATTCACCCACGCCTGCAGCTCCTGCACTTTTGCATCTGGCAACACATCGTCGGCAACATCTGCAGCAAGTTTCATCACGCGCACACCATCCGTGCGCTCAAGACTGCCAACGCGCGGGGCGGCAACTCTGTCGATGAAATTGCTGACGGGAATATTGCCTTGTGATGTATTCACGGTAAGTCTGTCGAGCTGATTCAGGTTGCGCAGGTTCTCCGGGAAACGCACACGTATATCAACTTCATCATCGACATTGTCCGGACGGTAATCGCCTAACATGATGCCGTTAGTAACGAGCTGGATTGCACTGCCGATGCTACTGATATCCGTACCGAATCGTGCAGCTTCCTGACGATCGACTTCGATGCGCCAGTCAATACCAGGCAGTGGCCGGTTATCCGTTACATCGATAAAACCACCAAGCTGTTCCATGCCTTCGCGCAGGTCTTCTATCGCATCATTGAGAATATCGGGATCCGTGGCAGACAGTTCGATCTGTATTGGTTTGCCCGACGTAATACCCGATTCCTGCACTTCGGGTTCTACATAAATACCCGCCAGATCAGCGGTGCGCTCTCTGACATCCTCCATGATCTCAGCAGCCGGACGACGTTGGTTCCATTCGACAAATTGCAATTGAATGCGCCCAATAATGTCTTCGGCAGTATCGTTGCCCATACGCACGCCGCTGCGTGCATAAACTGATTCATATTCCGGCATATCGAGAATACGTTCTTCAACTTCTTTGACCAATGCGTCACGCTCGAGCACGGCCAGGTCGCCGCGTGCATGAATACTAAGCTGTGCAACTTCAGGTTCAATCGACGGGAAAAACTCAACGCCTCGACCTACTGCTCCATACAGCATCATCACACCAATCTGGAAAGCAATCGCAAGCCCCAACACGGTAAACGGTCGACTTATGGCTTTTTGCAACATGTTCAGATAGACGCGCGTTGCACCATGCGCAACCGTAAAGTTATGTCTTGCTTCACCAAGCATGTCGGTATCTGCGGCTACTGTTCGCACAGGTCCAGACGTATGTGCTTTGGGTTTCAGCATCGCGCCAAAAGCGGGAACAAAAAACAAGGCCATCACGAGTGACGCAGATAAAGTCACAAGCAGAGTGATTGGCAAATACTTCATGAATTCGCCGACTATTCCGGGCCAGAACAGCAACGGTAAAAATGCAGCAAGGTGAGTGACAATGGATGAGGTTACCGGCCAAGCCATGCGTTTGGCAGCTTCTACATACGCAAGTTTCGGGGAGTAGCCGTTCTCCAGATTACGCTCAGCGAGTTCAACCACAACGATAGCTCCATCAACCAGCATCCCTACCGACATAATGAGTCCAAACAGCACCACGATATTCATGCTGTAGCCCATCATATGAATGATCAGAACGCCTGTAAGAAATGAACCCGGTACCGAGATCGCAACAAGACCCGCCGACCGCATACCCAGCATACCCAACGTAACAATCATCACGAGCAGGACAGAGATTGCGACATTGTTGGCAAGGTCGACCAGCATGGTGCGCACTTGCCTGGAATTATCCTGCGTGATCGTGACGTGAAGGTTGGTAGGCCACCGTGTCTGTTCAGCTGCGACCAAGGCATTCACCGCATCAACAACTTCAATGATGTTCGAGCCTGAGCGTTTGCTGATCTCGAGTGCGATTGCGGGGTTGCCGTCGAGACGTGCATAGCTGTCAGGATCTTTGTAGGTTCGACGTACTGTAGCGACATCCTGGAAAGTAACGGTGCGCTGTCCATCCGTTTTGACAGGCATGTTCAGCAGGTCATCCAGATCTTCAATGATGCCCGGCACCTTGATTGAAAAACGCCCCTGCCCCGTATCAAGTGCACCTGCCGCAACCAGCCGATTATTGCGTGAGACGTAGTTGATGAGATCAGCATAACTAATGTCGTAACTTTCGAGCGCAACTGGATCAACGATGATTTCCAGCAGCTCTTCCCTGTCGCCACCGACCGCCGCATCAAGCACGCCGGGTAAACCTTCGAGTTTGTCGCGTAAATCGCGCGCGATTGTTACGAGAGTGCGTTCAGGCACATCACCATGCAGCATGACTACAAGAATCGGGAACTGCGATAAATTGATTTCCTGCACGAATGGCTCTTCAGAATCTGCCGGTAACTCGGGCCGTGCGAGATCGACTTTTTCGCGCACGTCAGTGAGCGCCTGATCAGTATCAAAACCCGCTTCAAACTCCAGAATGATTACACCCGCGCCTTCAGATGCAGTGGCACGCATTTCCTTAAGACCGTCGAGAGTGCGAAGCTGGGTTTCCATCGGACGTATCAGCATCCGCTCCGCATCTTCGGGTGATATGCCTTCATGAATGATATTCACGTATAGCATTGGAATCGTGATATCGGGTTCGGCTTCCTTCGGAATATCGTAATAGCTGATCGCACCGGCAATCAGCAACAAAAACATAAAGGTCACAACCGGGCGCGGCCGGTTGGCAAAAGCATTAATCAGCGCGTTCATAGCTGGCAGCACTCTCGGGTGATGACACGGTAACCGGATTTACTTTCTGGCCTTCAGTAACGAAACCTTGACCGACAGTAATCAAGCGTATGGAATCGGGCAGTCCGGTTACTTGCGTTCCCTCTGTCGAAGTACCGGCAATTTCTACAGGATAGAAACGAACCGTGTCCTGGTTGTCGACAATCTTGACGCCAATTGTGCCGTCATCGGCGAGGCTCAAGAGTCCGGCGCTCAGCGTGTGAACCTTGATCACATCGGCATACAGATGAATGTCGGACGTAAGTCCTGCCCGGATTGTGTTGTCGGGATTAGGAACTGCGAGCTCTACGTTGAAAGAGCGTGTACTGGTGTCAGCTACGGGTGCGAGGTAACGAATGGTGCCTGTCAGTTGGCTGCCATTGCTTAAATTGGCGATACCACCACCACCTGCTATCAGCTCGGAAATTTCGCGCTCGTTAACTTCGCCGCTAATGATCAAGGGATCGAGATCGACGAGTTCAAGGACGGTATCGCCAATTCGAACAAAGTCACCGATTTCTACACTGCGTTCTTGTACAACCCCATCAAAGGGTGCCGAGATCACAGTATTCCTGATTTCGAGTTTTATCTTTTCATGCGTGGCTTTGGCACTTTCGAGCCGCGCATTGACGTCGGCTATCTGCACTTCAGTAGTGAATTGCTGGCCACGCAAATTTTGCGTCGCCTTGTATTCGAGCTCGCGCTGCGCAACCAGCGCTGCCGCTTCTGCAAGACGCGCGTTCCTGTCGCGTATATCCAGTGTTAGTAGCGGAGCACCTGCCGCCACTATCGCGCCGCGTTCTGCATTGATAGAAATCACGGTTCCATCTGTTTCAGCGCGCACCTCAACCATACGATTGGGTTCGGTCCTGCCACTGACCACAACTTCACGTGCAACTTCCGTGGCATCGAACTGCTGCACCCTGACTTGCTGAATGGCATCTTCTGCCGATGCGGTTTCTGTGGCGGTGATGGCGCTCGCTTCCGGGTCGTTGCCTAGCAGACCACTTGCCATCCAGAGCGCAACCGCTACAACAATAGTTAACGACAATATGTGCGATAAATTACGACTATTTGTTTTCATAAGTGTCATTCAGGAAAAGTGAACCAGACTATTGATCCGGCATTCAAGAGGCTGTCCGTATGGAAGTTTTCAGCGATGCAATAATTCTCAACACCCAAAATCTGACCATTCGTTGCGAGCTGCTGCCACAACTGTAGAACATGCCTTGCGCATAAAATTACACAATATACTCACACGAAATGGTTTAGCATTTGCCATGCCAGTTTTTTACAATAATAAGCTATTGAAATAGCTAAACTAAATTTTATTACCAAGTTACCACCGCCGTTTTTTAAACGAAGCAACCATCTATTGGCAGAATTCGCCACGCAAGACATTCAATAACGAACTTGATTAACCCAGTTTCAGCCGGACCTTCCAAACATCAATTGCTCTATTGCAAATTTCATTGTGCTGGATATATCGCAAGGGGCGTCAGGCAGGCGTACGTAAATTTGCAACTATCAGAGAATCAGGTCGAGAGATTCTGCACTACACCCCATAAATCCGCCTGATGATTCTTGCTGAATTTTACCTTCCCGGAAATATACCCGGCGTTGGTGTGACTGAGTTGTGAGCAGCTATAATGTTCGACCGAATTCTCATCAAGCCCTGAGCTCTAGCAAGAATCCCCCTGTGACACTCTGCACAATTCGAAATCTGCAAACTTCCCTGCTAACAATCAGTGACTGGAACATCCAACCGGGCGAATGCTGGACTGTTCTTGGCCGCAACGGTGCGGGCAAACGTCATGTGGCAAATTTATTATCCGGCAAGTCAGAGGCTGGGCAGGAATGTGTCACACATGCCTTTAATTCGGTCGCGCTGCTTTCTTTTGAAGCACAACAGGCGTTTTACGAAGCGGAACTCAAAAAAGACGATACCGACTTTCTCGATCATGCTGATCCGGGAACGACGGTAAGGGAACTACTTGGATTAACGGATGAATTGCCGACGGAATTACGGTTTCTTCGGCTCGATAAAATACTGGATCGCGGTTATCGCTTGCTGAGTAGCGGCGAGGCCCGCAAAACGCTACTGGCGCAGGCTATTCTGCAGAAGCCCGACCTGCTGATTCTCGACGAACCTTTTGACAGCCTGGATGTGAATTCCAAACAACAATTGCAGGAGTTCTTTGCACATCTGTTGCAGGAAGGCTCAACCGTTTTATTATTTCTACTGACGACGACCGAAGAAATTTTTCCGTGGCACACCCATGTTGCCGTGATGGAAAAAGGCGAGATGATTGCGCAAGGTAGCAGATCAGCAATTCTCGCTAACGCTGATATCCAGGCCTTGCTCGCGTTTGATCCTCAAGTGCTTCCTCCATGGCCCGAGTCGTTGGTTCAAACACTCCCACCCGATCCGCTGGTAGTTTTGCACAAGGGGCGAGTCAGTTACGGCGAGAGCCTGATTTTTGACAACCTCGAACTGACGATCAACAAGGGTTCACACACCTTGGTGACTGGCCCAAATGGCTCGGGCAAATCAACTCTGCTCAATCTGCTGACGGGAGATCATCCGCAATGTTATGGCAATGATCTGACCCTGTTCGGATGCAAACGTGGCAGCGGTGAAACAATCTGGGAATTGAAGCGTCGCATCGGTATCGTTTCCCCAGGACTGCATCGAGATCATCGCGTACCAGGATCTGCCTTGCATATTGTGCTGGGAGGATTCTTTGACAGTATTGGTCTGTATGAGGAAGTATCAGCTACGCAGATTCAGCACGCAAAATGTTGGCTCGCTCTTGTGAACCTCAGCCACCATTGCAATACCGCATTTAAACAATTGTCTTATGGCGAACAACGGCTGGTGCTGATTGCGAGAGCACTCGTCAAACAACCACTTCTACTGATTCTTGACGAACCCACTCAAGGGTTGGATGAGGTCAACCGTCATCGCGTGATGTATTTCCTTGAACACCTTTCGAGTCAGTCACAAACCACGATCATCATGGC
>JAZKES010000189.1:0-5878 GCA_040386995.1 Pseudomonadota bacterium
GCCAGCCCGGCTGGACCGTCCGGTATTGCCCCGCTATTCTACGCCCGTGCCCGTCGTATAGAGCGTCGGCTTTGACAGGGAGAGTAAAGTGACCGTCAAGCATGTGTCGCGACCCACGTGGTTTGCGAAAATATCGATACTCGCGCTGGCGTGGGCCGCAGCACTGACTGCCTGCGCGGACGAACTGACGCCCGACATGTTGATGAACTGGGCCGAGCGGGAGTACCCGGAGTTGTTTGCGCCAACGGCGAGGCCGACGAAATTTGCGACTCCGTTTACGTATCGTTTCTACCCGGCGACTGGCAACTACATCGGCGTCTCCGATGGTGGTGTCTATGTGCTTGGTCCGATCAGCAATAGCAGGCTCTCATTCGTCGGTACCCTGGACGACTTCGCCTGCGTGGCAGGGAACATAGGCTGTGCCGTACCCTCTGCCCCGACTATCACGTCCGTGACGGCGCATGACCGGTCGGCGATCATACGCTTCGATGCGCCGACCAGCCGTGGCAGCAGTCCGATCATGCGCTATGACGCGAGCTGCGCATCGGGCTTCAACTCGATCGGTGTCGCGACGGGCACGCAGAGTCCAATAACGGTGACTGGCCTGATCAATGGCAGGACCTACTCCTGCATCGTCACGGCCGTGAATCAACAAGGCATCAGCGCCCCCTCTTACGTAGTGCAAGTGGTGCCTGCGGTGCCGCTGTCTTTCCGGCCAACACGCATCAAACTAACGAGCGACTTCAACGACTATATCGGTGGCGGCCGAACTTATGAGTACACCAAGGCAAACGCACAGATCAGCATCGGTGGCAGTGGCAACCAACTGTCGGTTGATGTTAATGGCGACGAGTCCTGGTTCGCTGAGTTTGTTCTGCCGGCCGGTCAGTCGACCTGGCAGCCTGGTACTTACACAGGTCTTACTCGCTGGCCTTTTCACGACAGTGAAAAAGGCGGTCTGTCCTGGAGCGGTGAGGGTCGTGGCTGCAACACTCTCACCGGGTCGATCACAGTCACCTCGGCCACTTACAATGACGGGTCGCTCGACTCGATCGAAATGTCCTTCGTGCAGAACTGTGAAGGCGGTTCGTCAGCCTTGCGGGGAACCATCTCCTGGGGCGCGAACGATCCCACCCAGCTACCTGGCCCCGTAATCCCGGTGCCAGGCAACCTGTGGCAAGCGCCAACGTCGGCAGTCCCCGCCTTGGGCAACTATGTCTATCTCCAGAGTGATTTAGGCGATTACATCGGTGGCGGCCAGAGCTATCTCTACACGTCGTTGCAGGGCACCTGGAGCGCTACAGGGTTAAGCGTCGCGGTTGATGATTGGAATGCGACGTTCGTACCGATGCTGGGCAAAGCTCTGGAGGTGGGGTACTACAGCGGACTCGAACGTTATCCATTTCATAACCCGATCAACGGAGGTTTGAACTGGAGCGGCAACGGACGCGGTTGCAACACGCTGGCAGGCTGGTTCACGATCGACGAACTCACCGTGACCCAAGGTCAGCTCCAGCATATCGTCATGCGCTTCGAGCAGCATTGCGAAGGTGCCAATGCCGCGCTGCGTGGTCAGATCCGATGGTCGCGGCCTTGAGGCGGCAACTGTTTGATGGTTTTGTTATCCAGGATCAGCCTCACCTTGCGCAACTCGCAATGCGATTTCTTCGGCTTGCTTCAATACGCGTTCCTACATCGTGAGGCCTAACGCCAAGGTAAACGGCGCAATAATGGAGCATCAAAGGCGCATAAAATGGCGAAGCCATGCGCCTTTGATGCAGAAGTCTATTGCGTCCGATTTGACCGCATTGTTATGAGCAAGCAATTCAAAAAGCATTTGTCATATCTCTAGCCCTTTCGCGAACTACCTGCGGAACTCGCTCTGAGGACGCAATACTTCGGAGCACATCAATAGCGCGCCCCGCTCTAATTATTCGACGGGATTGAAATACTCGAGTCCTGGCTCCTGACTCCATGTACTGCTCATCCCTCACCAGCCGATCGATCAGATCTTCATTCGAAATATGTGGGTTGGCGAACTGTTCGAAATATAGAACGAAACAACTCTTGCCGACCGACTGTATACACCTTTTAAGTTGCGAATCGTTCACTGGACTATTCCTTGCTCTTAACATTTGTATAGTACGCATGCGCGCTTGGCAGTTTTCATATTGATGAAGTTAATCTGCAATAGATTGAGCTACAACAAAAATTTCGGACTCGGCATTCTGTATCGAAAAAGCCAACCGAGCATGTCCGGTTATCTCCTGCAAATGAGGTCCTGTTATCCACCATCCTATTTTTGCAACTCTGTGAATATCCGTCTGATATTTGAGTCGCCGCCGGGCAACTATGCCATCTGGTTTGGTAAGTCGTGCCACGAGAATGGTGTGACCCGCTCTGTGAGACGAATCTTCGTTCACCAGAGATGCAGAGTCAGTATCAAACAATGTTTACCAGGCCAGTCGCCACTGGCGCGTGACACCAATGCCCCTGCAAATCTTCCGGCAATGCGAAGCCAATCATGTTTGTTTCGCACGTGCCGGTTTTTTCCGGCGGCGCAAAGGGGTAAACTGGCACCCATGAAATCACGCCTCCCAGTTTTTGTTCTTCTTGCCTCGCTATTTCCCATTGCGAGCGGCTCCCTTTATGCGCAGTCCGATAGTTCAGAACGTGACGAACCCGCAGCTAAAGAGCAGGTAGTGCTGGGCTGGGTGCAGAATATCCGCCTGTTGCCAGATCGTATGTTGATGAAGGCCAAGCTTGATTCCGGTGCCAAGTCGAATGCGATTCATGCTGAAGATATTGAAGAGTACATGGAAGACGGCAAAGAGATGGTGCGGTTCAAGATCTTAAAAGACCATGATGATGCTGGCGGCGAGAGCATTACGGTTGAGCGGCCGCTGGTGCGTGAAGTGAATATCAAGATCCGTAATACCGACGTGCGCGAATCACGCCTCGCGGTAAGACTCGAATTCTGTCTGGCAGGTGAAATCTATAACACTGTATTCACGCTCGCCAACCGTTCAAATTTTAATTACCCCGTGTTGCTGGGGCGCGATTTCCTCAAAAATAAAATCCTCGTTGATTCAAGCGAGAGTTTCACTCACCGGGTTGAATGCCCCCGTAGCTAGATCCTTGTATGACTTCTAAAAGTACCTTTGTATTGTCGCCAGTAACCATGGTGGTTCTGGTGTTTACTTTTCTCGCGTGTTTTATCGTCTATCTGAAAGTGTCTTACCTGCACATGCCGCTCAAGCCTGGTGAGGAATCTGATGTGTGGACGGTTGAAGCCCGCATTGATTTCACGGGCCGCAATGGTCCTGCGCGCGTGAACTTCACCTTGCCGCAGGAAGCGCCCGGCTTTACGCGCCTTGATGAAAATTTTGTATCGCGCGGTTTTGGTCTGACGTTCGAAGAAAATGCTGGTTACCGCGAAGCCATCTGGACGCTCCGCCGTTCGCAAGGTGAACAAGCGCTGTTCTATCGCGCGCAGGTTTTTCCCGAAGCACAAAATTTCAGCCGTCCGCCAGAAGAAGTTCCGTCTGGCGACTTCCCCGATGTACCGGATTATCCCGAGCCGCTCGCTTCGGCAATTGATGATGTTCTGTCGCGCGCACGTAGCGAGTCAGCCGACATCTTCACGTTTGCAAGTCGCTTGCTTGCGATACTGAGTGATGCCACCGACGAGAACGTCAGGGTTATCCACGATTCGCGTCCTGAAGATGAGTGGGTCACATTGCTTACTGAAATTTTCGCGGGTGCGCGCATTCCATCGCGCGCTATTTACGGCATCTCACTGCAGAACGAATTTATCGATCGCCCGATGATCACCTGGCTTGAGGTCAGCAACGGCGAACGCTGGCGCGGCTTCAATCCTGATACGGGCGAAACCGGTTATCCCGAAAACTTTTATCCATGGGTCAGCGGTGTGCGCGACGTTATCGATACTGATGGCGTGCGTAATCTCAACGTCAGTTTCTCGGCCACCAGAAGCAGCGTCGTACAGGAAGAACTCGCACAGCAGACAGAAAGCACTCTCAAAACTGGCCTGATGAATTTCACGCTATACAGTCTGCCTATTCCGATGCAGGAAGTTTATAAGGTACTCCTCATGGTGCCACTTGGTGCGCTGGTGATTGCGTTCATGCGTGTCGTGGTGGGTGTGCCGACCTTTGGTACGTTCACGCCGATCCTGATCGCGCTAGCGTTCCGCGAAACCCAACTCGGTTGGGGCATCACGCTGTTCATGATGATTCTGTCGGCGGGTTTTCTAGTGAGGATCGCGTTAGCCAACCTGCATCTATTATTGGTGCCGCGGCTTGCCTCGATGCTCATCGTCGTGATTGGTCTGATGACCATCATGAGTTTGCTCAGCGCGCGTCTCGGTTTCACCCAAGGCCTGTCGATAGCGTTGTTCCCGATGGTGATCCTGACCATGACAATCGAACGTATGTCGATCGTTTGGGAAGAACGTGGCGGCGTGGAAACGATCAAGGAAACTCTCGGTAGTTTGCTCGTCGCGATCTCGGGCTACTATGTGATGAACAACGTGTACCTGATGCATCTGATGTTCAACTTCCCCGAGCTGCTGCTGATTGTGCTGGCCGTGTGTATGTTGTTTGGTACTTACACGGGTTATCGCATCAGTGAAGTATTACGCTTCAAGGATCTCGCACGAGGTAAAGCGTAATGCTCGGCACATGGATGCGCTTGCGCAAGAAGGGTGTGCTCGGGCTCAACGCCCGTAATCATCGCTACATCATGCAATACAACCAGCGTCATTCGTATCCGCTGGTGGACGACAAGCTCAAGACTAAAACACTCGCAATCGCTGCAGGCATCGCGGTGCCGAAACTCTATGGCAGTGTTGCAACGCCGCACGATTTATTACGGCTGCCGGAAATTCTCGGCGAGCATCAGGAATTTGTAATCAAGCCCGCGCACGGCAGTGGCGGCGAAGGTGTTCTTGTAATCGACGGCATGCGTCGTGATCTGTTTGTGAAAACCGATGGCCGCGCGTTGGCACTCGAAGAAATCAAATACCACGCGTCGAATATTTTGAGCGGCATCTACAGTCTCGGCGGAATTCCCGACAAGGCAATGATCGAATATCGCGTGCGCTGCGATCCAGTTCTGGACACCGTCAGTTATCGCGGCGTGCCGGATATTCGCGTACTTGTGTTCAGAGGTGTGCCGACGATGGCGATGATTCGCCTGCCGACGCGTAACTCCGATGGCAAGGCAAACCTGCATCAGGGCGCAGTAGGTGTTGGCATCGACATGGCTACGGGTATCACGATAGAAGGTGTCTGGCAGAATCGCGCAGTGCACGAACATCCCGACTTTGGTGTACCACTCGCGGGCCTGCAAATTCCGCAGTGGAACTATCTGCTAGAGCTCGGCGCACGCTGTTACGAATTGACCGGCCTCGGCTACATGGGTGTCGACATCGTACTCGACCGCCACAAAGGTCCGCTCATTCTCGAGATCAACGCACGTCCAGGGCTCGCGATCCAGATTGCCAATCACGCCGGCATGCAGGAACGTCTCGACAAGGTCGAAGCGATCGAAACTATTCCGACTGATCCAAAAGAAAGAGTCGCGCTGACCTTGGCACTGTTTGGACATTCATCAACAGTTGCGCCCGAAGCAGCAATCAAAGAAAGTTAAGCATCTTTCTATTTGTCATTCTCGCCGCTTATCAAGTTGTCCCGCGAAGACGAAGACGTGTATCCAAACAATCTGGATTCCCGCCTTCGCGGGAATGACGAGGTAACACCGGAAGGGCGAATGACACGGGAGAGGGGAATTAACACGGGAGAGGGGAATTAACACGGGAGAGGGGAATTAACACGGGAGAGGAGAATCAACACGG
>JAZKES010000190.1:0-3177 GCA_040386995.1 Pseudomonadota bacterium
GCAGTGAATATTGAAAAATTCCGGGCAGCGTTTCTGCGATGTCGACAACTACAGGGCGTGCGTCGTGCGCCATCAGGATTTCTGGCAGCAGCAACAGAGTGATGAGTAAGAACGAGCAGGTTTTACGCGCCAGAAGTAGTTGCCGTTTTATGCTGTACATCTTATCCATTCTTCTTCGCATTGATTCTATTTTGATACATATCAGCACAGGCAGTGCTCTTCATTCGGAATTATTTGTACTCATCAGCTCGACACCAATGAGTAAAACTCACTGCACTCGACCATCACCCGTTATCGCGCGCTGAATAGCTGCAAGCACATTCAGCGCAGTTGCACTTAGGGAGGCTCTGATTAATTCGTCATTCCGCGACAGCAGGAATCCCGGTTGTTGATTTTGCTGGATACCCGTCTCCGCCTTCGCGGGGATGGGTATGATGTATTCGCAATTAATCAGAGGCTCCTTAGCATGCTTCACAGGAAGTTCAGCGTAAACACTGCGCCACCTGTCGGCTGATTTTCCGCGCGGATATTACCACCATGACTCATGACAATCTGCCGCGCGAGCGCGAGTCCAATACCACTGCCATCGGGCTTGGTCGTGAAATACGGGACAAAGATCTTGTGCAGGATTTTCTCATCGATGCCAGGACCATTGTCGCTCACCTCCACTGTCACTTGACCTCGCGGATTCAGAAACGCGCGTAGCGTGATGCTCGCGTCCTGTTTGCCCGCGAGCGCCTGTTCTGCATTACGCAAAAGGTTTATCAGGACCTGCTCGATCTGTTCTGGGTCTGCGTACATTTCAAGGCTTGCAGGTATTACGTCAACCGCAACGCAAAGTTGGTTGTCGTTATTATTAACAGCACTGATCCGACTGATATGCGTTAGCAGTTCGAGCACATTCATGCGCCGCTTAGCGGGTTCCGGAAGGCCAGCAAGCTGGCGATAGTTAGCAACGAACTGCATGAGGTTGCCAGCCCTGCGCGCAACGGTTCCGGCTGCGTCGTTTATTCTTTCCACGGACACCCGGCGTGGATCATTCGTTGATAACTCCTCGCACAGATCATGAGTCATGTCGGCGGTGGTTTGCGCCAATGACGCGACCGGCGTGATGGAATTCATGATTTCGTGGGTTAACACCCGCACAAGATCCTGCCAGGCATTAAGTTGTGCAAGTGCGAGTTCCTGACCAATGTCCTGCAAGCTGATCAGCTTGATCACACCTGTGCCACTCGTGATGGTAGTGAGCGCAATTGTTACCTGACTTTCGACACCATCCATCGTGAGACTTGCGAGGCGTTTTTCGCCCGGCTTGCAGTTTTCAATCTGTTTCTGGAACTCGTGGCCAAATTTGCCGAGGTCGATACTGTTCGTAATCTGGTTTGTTGCGAAGAAACGGCGCGCTGCATTGTTCAACAATTTCAATTGGCCATTTTCCTGCAGTGCGAGTAACGGCACCGGCATATGATCCACCATTGCGCGCAAGCCGCGTAGTTCGACTTCCTGACTCAAGCGCTGTTCCTTCAACCGCGCGAGGATGTCGGTGAACGTTTCTCCCAACACGTGAAAACCAGAGCCAAGTGAAGCAAATTCAAAACTCTGGTTGAAATCTGCGTAACGTGCCGAAGCAAAAAATCGCGCTACTTCCCGAGTGGTACGCTGCAGGAAATTCCAGAGTTCGACAACCAGCGCGATCACCACCAGCAATACCAATGTACTGAGCCAGCCTGCCAGCATGATGCTGTACACATATCCTGCAATCACAAGACTCAGCAGGATCAGCCGCAGCATCACCGATGCGCCGAAATGGTTATATGCCATATTTTTCCATCCTCCTGTACAACGCAGCACGCGTGAGGCCGAGGTCTTTGGCGGCATTACTAATGACATACCTGTTGCGTCTCAATGCCTGGGTTATAGCGCGATATTCGAGCCGCTCCAGATTAAGATCGGCTTCAGAATCGCTCGCCATGGCGTCGTGATCCTCTGCGTGAGTGTTGTGCAATGGTGCGCCAGCTTCTTGCGCTGCACCCGATTGCTGATGAAACTGAAAATCGTTTATACCGAGACTGTCTTCGCGCGACAAAATCACCGCGCGTTCTATCGCATGGCGTAATTCACGAATATTTCCTGGCCAGGAATGCTGCAGTAAAAGCTCGATGGCTTCCGGCTTCAACTGCTTTAACTCCTTGCCGTATTTGTTGCAGTACAGCGCGATAAAATGCCGCGCTATCGCCGGAAGATCACCAGGCCGTTTGCGCAGCGGTGGCAAGGTAATCTCCACTGTGTTGAGCCTGAACAATAAATCCTGTCTGAACCGTGTCGGATCCTTTAGTTGTTTATAACTGATGTTGGTAGCAGCAATGATGCGTACATCGACCGGTGTCGCGGTTGTTGACCCTACTTGCGAGACTTCACGTTTCTCAAGCACGGCCAATAACTTCGCTTGCAGATGCAGCGGAAGATTGCCGATTTCATCGAGAAACAGGCTGCCGCCATTAGCCGCCTCGATGTAACCGATGCGATTGTCCTTGGCATCCGTGAATGCACCCTTGCGATGACCGAACAATTCGGATTCAAACAAGGTCTCAGAGATTGAACCGAGATCCACGCCGATAAATACCTGATTCTGGCGTTTGGATAGCCTGTGCAGTTCTTTAGCCACAAGCTCTTTACCGGTGCCGTTTTCGCCAAGTATCAACACATTCGCATCGGTTGGTGCCGCGCGGCTGCAGAGCGACATCAGGTCCTGCATGACAGGACTACTGCCAATGATGGTTTGCGGCTGACTGGTCTGGCTCAACGTGCGATTGCCTTGGCGCAGGCGCGAATTTTCATGACGACTTTTGCGTAACTGCAGCGCCGCAGAGACAGTGGCCAGCAAGCGCTGGTTGTCCCAGGGTTTCGCGAGGTAGTCGACAGCGCCGCGTTTCATCGCTTCTACCGCGACATTGAGACTGCCATGTGCGGTGATCATGACCACGACTGCATCGCGATCGATGCGCAGTATCTGTTCGAGCCACTGCAAGCCAAGTTCACCATCGGACGCGCCAGGCTGGAAGTTCATGTCGAGCAGGATTACGTCGGGCAAGTCGCCCTGCATAAGAGCGGGGATCTCCTGTGGATCGGCGCAGGTCAATACATTCTGGTAGTGCCGTTCAAGCAGATAACGCACAG
>JAZKES010000191.1:0-2180 GCA_040386995.1 Pseudomonadota bacterium
CCGCCAAATTTGCGGTTGGTCGTGCCATCGGCCTGGCGGAATGCTTCGAAAATAATCAGATGATGTTCGGCCGAGATACCAATTCCAGTGTCACTGACTGCAAACGCAATGCGCTCATCTGCAGTACGGCTGATCGTGAGTTTTACTTCGCCCTGCTTGGTAAACTTGATGGCATTCGATAACAGGTTTTTGAGCACTTGTTCGAGACGTTTACCATCGGTCTGAATTTCGCGCGGACAAGCGGGCGAGATATCACAGCTGAATCGCAACATTTTTTGTTCTGCCACGGGCTTGAACGTGCGGTTGATACTGTCAACTATCGTCGATACACGAATCGACTCCGGCATGATCTCCATATGCCCCGCCTCGATTTTCGACAAGTCGAGAATGTCGTTAATCAGATCAAGAAGATCATTGCCGGCTGACTGAATGGTCTGCGCATGCAGTATCTGCTCTGCCGTCAGGTTGCCATCCGGATTGTCTGCAAGCAGCTTTGAGAGAATGAGTGAAGAGTTCAGTGGAGTACGCAGCTCGTGTGACATATTCGCGAGAAAATCCGATTTGTACTGACTCGCCTGCTGAAGTTCGTCCGAACGTCGCTCGAGGGTGTCCTGGGCCTTCTGCAAATCATCGCGTTGTAATTCGAGTTGTTGTGTTTGTTCTTCGAGCTGCACATTGGTCTGTTCGAGTTCGGTTTGTTGTTGTTCAAGCCGTGCCTGTGATTCTTGCAACACGCGGCTTTGTTCTTCGAGCTCTTCATTGGACACGCGCAGTTCTGCACTTTGCACTTGTAGTTCTTCAGACTGCACCTGGGTTTCTTCGAGCAATTTCTGCAGGTGCAAACGATATTTAGAGGAGCGCACCGCCGCGCCGATCGACTCAGAGATGCGGGCTGCAAACGCCATCGTTGCTTCATCAGGTTGATGCGCAAACCCGAGTTCAATTACTGCGTTAGCCAGATTGTCGTCGTTTATCGCAAATATCATGACGTGCCTGGGTTTGCCTCTACCGAACGCGCAGCTTGTCGTCAGATATTGCTCGGGTATGTCATTCATTGTGACTATACCTTGGTCTTTTGCGACCTGGCCGAGCAATCCCTCACCGTGCGCAAAACGGGTGGGCACACCATCGCCACTGACTCCGTGCGTGGCAACACACAGGAAGCCTTCATCATCCTGGACAAAAAAGGCACCCGCAACAGCACCCAGATAGTCAGTGAGAAACCCCAGCACGTTTGTGCCAAGATCGGCGATCACCTGCTCACCAAGCATCAACACGCTAAGACGCGTCTCGCCGCTTTGCAGCCACTCCTCACTTTGCACAAAATTTCGGTTGCGAATAAAGAAGTAGCCAATTGCCGCCACCACCCATACTGCAAAAGCGCCCATGGTTCTGTTTGATTGCGTTACAAAGGTTTCCATGTCGGGTTCATCTACATAGAAACTGGAAATGATGAGCAGCGTAATAAAAACAGCCACGCATATGGGCACTATCGGGTGCTTCAACCATAGGGAGATTGTGACGGGAACGATGTAGAAGACCCACACCGCGACACCCAACGGAGTTTGGATGTCCGCGTACAGCACCGCAAAAAGCGTAAGCGCAATTGCGCTATATAACAGTCGACGTGTGACCTCGTCCGAGCCGCTGCTTTTTTTAGCGGTCGAGGTGAGGTTGATTCCTGGTTTTGCGTTATTCATCGTGTTTTTGCCACTTATTTTGATTGCGCGGATCTTGGTCGATCAATTCTTGCTTGATCGAATGTATGGCTGTAGCCGGCCACGTCCGAAAACGTTATGCCGATGCGGGTGACGTATGCAGGAAAGAAACTCTGCCGAGTTTCAGACTTTGTTACATAGCGGTGGGGAGAAGCGTTTATTCCTAATTAACGCTGTCGTAGACGAGAATCTCGGGAGGACCAGCCATAAATTCACCCATGCGTTCGGGCAAGGCCTTGTAGTGTTCGGTGTTGCGATGTTCGACCAGTGCATCGTCGTTGATGTACTCTTCCATCACGACATAGTCGCCTACTACATCACGCGACTTGTGCAGGGCAAATAACACATTGCCCTTCTCCTGGCTTCGCACCGTATTCTGGAAGCGACTGAACGCAAGCTCGAAATCAGCCTGTTTTTCGGGAATTATTTTTAATCTTGCGATTACACCTACCGCCATTCCGT
>JAZKES010000192.1:0-3274 GCA_040386995.1 Pseudomonadota bacterium
ACAATCTTGCGATTGCCTCTGCGCGGCTGATAAACACGACTGAAGGTGTTGTTCCTGATGACGGCTCGGCGGCCACCAGCGATGAAGAAATTGATGAAGCGAATTCGGGTTTGCTGCTGAGCGATCTGCTGCTGCAACTACGCGCATTCCCGATCAGGAGGATGAGCCTCGCAGACCTCGAAGTCCCGCAGTTTCGCCAAAAAATTGCGCTGAATCTCGAACAAGATACGGATGCACTGCAGCTGCAGATGACTAGCGGCACCTTGCAGTTCTTGACGACCTTCTCTCAAGCTAGTCCCGATACAACTGCACAAATGCGCATGAGCCTTGAGGCGAACGGCACAACAGTTGGTGAAATGGCAGTCTCAATGCTGCCTCAGCCTTCGGGCTATCAGCTGGCAGGAAACGGCAACGTAAATTTCTCCGATGCGAACACACCGTTTGCGGAATACCTGAAAGAGCCGCTGCCATTTTCTTCTATTGATCTTGAGTGGGAGCTGGCTGCAAATGTTGTTGATGATTTTCTCAATAACTCCGTTAGTGAAATAACGCTCAACCTTGCGGGCGGTTCAGCGCTTGTTCTGCGTCCAGGCCTGGTGCCCGACCTTGGGGAGCTTACAGTCGAGTTTGCTGAAAACGCTGAACTGAAGCTTGATCCTGCTGCAGCGATGAGTATCACTACAGCCGATATGCCTCTAGGCATTACTGGCAGTTGGCAGGGACAGCGTTTACAAAGCAATGTGGTTCTTACGCCCACAGAATGCCAACTGGTCGGCGTCATAAACTGCAGTAGCGGCTTTGATGGCAACGCGAGTCTATCGGCCTATGTGGTGGCAAGTGATGATCCCGCTGCAGGCATCACGATCAACACGATCGAGTTTGCAGGAGCGGGCAGCGTGAACGTCAACGATGCAGAAATCGCAGTGAGTGTTTCGCCCGACGCGCGGGTAAGCAGCGGCTCTGTGGTTGGGGCCTCCTACAACATCGCATCACTTAATATGGTTGTTGGTGATGCAGGATTTGCGACGAATATCGACAGTGCCTCGTCGACGACGTCGGTTGCTACAGAACAACTTGCAGTTACGCTGACAGATTTCAAATTTGGTGACTATCAGGTCAGTGCAGATCTTGCGCTGCGCAACTTGAGCCTGACCGTAGCAGACACACTCACCGGAAAAATGACGCTGCAGACTGACGGACTGCAAGCAACAGGTTCGCAGTGGTTGCCTTCAATAGGCCTGAATGCGGATCTGAGCATCGATGGCGACATGGTCGCATTCAACACACCTTTGTTATTGGCGAATGCGCCGAGCGATGCGCAGCTGCAAGTTAGCGGTGCATATGATCTTGCCGCGGGCACCGGGGAAATACATCTGGAATTACCGACGCTCACGTTAACGGGCACAGGCAACTCGCTGTCTTCATATCTCAGTGGCTGGCCTTACCCAGCCGATGTAATGACAGGCACCCTTGCGCTCAATCTGGATGTGCAGTTGCAACCTGGCGATGCTGCAGGCGCTGAATCAAAGGAGACGATAATTACCGGCAACACAAAAATCGTGCTGACCGATGTTGCGGGCTTTTACGAAGAAAGTTTTTTTCGCGGTTTGAGTACCACGCTTGAAGGCACATACAATTCTTCGGCTCCCACCTTGCCAATCACCACACCACCACTTCTGTTGACCATCGATGAACTCAATGTTGGTATGCCGATTACTAACGTTGCGCTCAACTATCAACTGGATGCAAACAATCAGCTCGCAAATATAAGTTCCATTTCAGCAAGTGTGCTTGATGGCAGCGTGAGCGGCACGGATATCAATTACGACTTCGGCAAAGAGGTCAACGAAATGACGTTTGTGTTTTCGGGACTGCGTCTCGAGCGAATGCTTGACCTTGCCGAATACGAAGGCATCGAAGCAGTTGGTGCAGTCAGTGGCGAAATACCAGTCATTATTACCAATGGCAAGATCGAGGTGGGTGCAGGCAAACTTTATGCAGAAGCCCCGGGCGGCAGTATCAAGTATGTCGGCGCGCCAATCGGAGGAGCGGGCAATCCTGCGATGGATCTTGTGAATCAGGCGCTGAGCAATTACCAGTTCCAGAGTCTCGACAGTTCGATTGACTATAGCCCCGAGGGTGAGTTGTTACTCGGCATGCAGCTGCGTGGCCATAATCCGGATATGAATGGTGGTCAGGCAATCAACCTGAATTTGAACATCAGCGATAACATTCCAACACTGCTCAAAAGCTTGCAAGCAGGTCGCGTCATCGAAGATTTTTTGCAGGAGCAGTACAAATAAATAGCGCCGGGAACCATAAGCTGATTAGTGAATCCAGCAGTTTGCTTAAGCTGGCGTTCATTCATTCCGGAGGATACTATGCCCAAAACATCAGGTAGCAATGTGCAATGAAATTTTTCTACAGTATCGCTCTGATCACGACAACTTATCTGCTGACAGCATGCACTCCCACCGTTCAAGTGGCGATGCCCAGTGAACCCATCACGATCAATTTGAACGTAAAAATTGAACACGAGATAAGGGTGCAAGTTGACAAGGAACTCGACGATGTCTTTGCCAACAATGAAGATCTTTTTTAGGAAGATCTTTTTAATAAAAGCTGTTCTGGAAAGCTTTGCGGCGTAAGACACTAACTAAACGGTCAGGTTAAAGGAAACAGAAAATGAAAAAGTTTGTAATGATGTTGAGCATGGTCGCGAGCTTCTTTTTTGCGAGCATGGCATTTGCCATCACGCTTGACGAAGCAAAAGCACAAGGCCTTGTTGGTGAAAAAGTGGATGGGTACGTTGCGGCCGTTATCGCGAACCCAACTGCAGAAATTGAAGCGCTGATCAAAACCACGAATGATGGTCGCCGCCAGGTTTATGCTGACCTTGCCCAGCGCAATAACATCACCATTGATGCAGTCGGTATTGTGTCTGCCGAGAAGCTGCGTGAAAAAGCGGCTCGCGGCGAATACGTGCAAAGCACTTCAGGTCAGTGGGAAAAGAAATAAATTTATTAAGCAGCGTCTGACGTAAAGTCGGCGCTGTTGTTATCTGGTTATCTCCTTCGTTGCACCGTAGTTCCCATCAAAATATCACCAGCGTTTTCTCATCCTTGTAAAATCTCGATCCATCCCTATTTCACTCTTGAGCGCAGTTTATTTGCTGCTGTGCTTCAGTGAATACTTTTAAGGTTCTCACTAATTCGTCATTCCGGTGAGGTGCATTCGTCCGTCCGGCGAGGTTAATTCGTCATTCCCGCGAGGT
>JAZKES010000192.1:3374-32798 GCA_040386995.1 Pseudomonadota bacterium
TCCGGTGAGGTGCATTCGTCCGTCCGGCGAGGTTAATTCGTCATTCCCGCGAGGTGAATTCGTCATTCCCGCGAGGTTAACTCGTCATTCCCGCGAAAGCGGGAATCCAGTTTGTTGATTTCGCCGGATACCCGTTCCTGCTTTCGCGGGCACAAGTTTATTTAAAAACCGCGGGTATGGGGTGTTCGCAATTAATCAGAACCTCTTGAGCTCGAGCTTCAGCTTCGCAACCCAGCAACAGGCCAGGAGCGCAACGCGGAATATTCGAGAAAGTAGTGGTCATTCCAACCATTAGGGCGCAGTGTTGGATGTCGAAAGGATGACAGCAACAACCATAGAAGGAGCTTCAGAATGAAAAAGGATCTATACATCGTTGTAGCAGAAAGTGCATTTGCAAAAATTTTCACAAAAGAACCCCGCAAAAACGAACTCACCCTGGTTCATGCCATCGAAAATCCAGAAGGCAGGAAGCAGCGGCACGAACTCGATGCCGATAAACCAGGCATGAATCAGAACAGCACGGCCGGGTATCACAGCATGGGTGGCGAGGAAAACAGCCATGACCATGATGTGGAAAACTATGCCCGCGACGTATGTCAGTTGCTGCAACAAGACCACAACGCCGGCAAATTTTCTGATCTGCAGATTGCGGCGGGCCCACATCTTCTGGGCTTGATGCGAAAACATCTCAGTGGCGACTGTGAAAAAGCGCTGACAAAAACCGTCAACAAAAATTTGATTCATGCAGACACACAGGAAATCCTCGCGCATTTTGCGTGAGGAAAATTAATGTGAATCACTGATGCGGCTTAGTGTGTCGCAAGAGTAATGTCGCAAGAACTCGTAGCGAAGTAGCCAGGAAGTAGCTAACTAAGTAGCTAGCTAAAGAGTCGCGTCAAAAACGTGATTCGTAGTGCCATCACCGGGAATGTAATCAAGTGATCCCACCAGCGTTGTGCGTTCAAGCGCTGGTGGGGCCACACGCAAACATTAATTAGTTCACTGTTATCGTGCCGCTGGTAACCTGAGCATCTATGACTTAGTGCTTTGATTTGGTGCTTTTCTTCTTGTTGCCCAAAACGTTTCAGGATCGAAAAGACTGTTGAGACTCGGCTCTTTGCCCGCTGCGCATTGAGGCAGATGTATCCATCATCGAGTTGTCGATCGCATGATGGGCGCTCACTTTCTGAAGCATCGGGAGAACGTTATCGACATCAACTTTGTCGCTACGTTTTGCTGCGCCGGAATTGTCTGCCCTCGTGAATGCGAGCGCGTCGCCCATCGAAAGAATGCCGGTCAGTGAGCCTGTCTGATCCGTTATCAGTACACGCCTGACTTCGCTCTGCTCCATTTTGTGCAAGCAGGATTCAATCGACTCCTGTTGATTGCAGCAGCACAAGTGCTGTCCGTGAATAACGGTTGATGCCTGGATTTCCCATAACGGTTGATGATTGAGCATCGCGGCCATCGCGATGTCGCGGTCGGTGATCACACCAATCGGTTTGTTATCGTCCGAGACTACAGGTATGGCACCACAATCGCCTTCCCACATCATGCGCGCGATTTCATTGAGTGAATTGTGGGGACGGCAGGTTTTGAGATTGGTGGTCATTGCTTCATTAACGTACATACATAATCTCCTTATCATGTTGAACATCGGGAGCTGCTGGTTGTCGGTCCTGAAGACGTATAGCAGTATTTCCACTCTTTGGTCATTCGGTTTTTTTTCAAGTCAATAAAATCGCCCTGCGACTAACACAGGGCGTGACGCGTAACTACGCATGAGCAAGAGCTGCTGGTTATTGGCCCACTGGTGCAGTTAGTGCTGCGGGGAAAACCTGGCTCAGGTTTGATGCCGGAATAAATTCCATCTGTGCTCTTACGGCGTCGTCGAGCTCCGCAAGATCTTTCTGGTTCGCTTCAGGCAGCACGATGCGTCTTATACCCGCGCGGTGCGCAGCGAGCACTTTTTCGCGAATGCCTCCTACTGGAAGCACGAGTCCTGCCAGCGTAATTTCACCCGTCATCGCCGTATCACTACGCACCGGACGCCCCGTGAAAAGTGATACAAGTGACGTCGCCATTGTCACACCTGCAGATGGACCATCTTTGGGTATTGCTCCGGCAGGCACGTGAATATGTACGCCCCCATCGTTGAATGATTTTGCATCGATATGCAGCGCGTCAGCCTGCGATCCGATATAACTCAGCGCAGCCTGCGCGGATTCGCGCATCACATCGCCGAGTTGACCTGTGAGCATCAAGCCGTTTCTACCGGGTGTTTTGACGGCTTCGACAAACAACACGTCGCCACCGGCTTCGGTCCACGCAAGTCCTGTGGTGACGCCGGGTAGAGGATCCCTGCGCATGGTTTCACCCGTGAAACGCTCGAGCCCGAGATATTTGCCAAGCTCGTCTACTGTCACCGTTATCGGCGCGGTTTCGCCGTTCGCAAACGGCACCGCGCACTTACGCACGATACGCGCGAGTTGCCGGTTCAGTTCGCGAACGCCAGCCTCGCGTGTGTAATGCCGTACGATATATTTGATGACATCGTCAGATACCAGGATCTGTTCTGCGCCAAGCCGCACGTCGCGCAACTGCGTGGGCAGCAGATGGCGTTTCGCAATCTGTACTTTCTCCTCTTCGGTGTAGCCACTCAGTCGTAATATTTCCATGCGGTCGAGCAATGGTCGTGGAATCGTATCCAGTGTATTCGCGGTGGTCACAAAAAATACCTTGGACAGATCGAACGGCAGATCGAGATAGTTATCCCGAAAATCGCGGTTCTGCGACGGATCGAGAATTTCCATGAGCGCTGCGGAAGGATCGCCGCGATAGTCGCTGCCGAGCTTGTCTATCTCATCGAGCAGCAACACCGGGTTGTTCACACCCTTGCGGCGAATGGCCTGAATGATCCTGCCGGGCATCGCGCCTATGTATGTGCGGCGATGGCCGCGCAGTTCAGCTTCGTCGTGTAAGCCGCCGAGACTGATACGTTCAAACTCACGTCCGAGCGCAGTCGCGATTGAGGCGCCGAGCGAGGTCTTGCCCACACCCGGACCGCCGACAAAACACAGGATCGAGCTGTTTGCTTCGGGATTTAATTTACGCACGGCGAGGTGTTCGATGATGCGGTCTTTAACATCCTTCAGGTTGAAATGTTGTTCATCGAGTACGGCACGCGCGGACGCGAGGTCGAGACGATCTTCACTCGATTTGTGCCACGGCAATTCAGCGATCAGCTTCAGATAGGACAGTGTGAGTTGATAATCCTGCGCGGCAGGCGACATGTTCTGGAGGCGCTCCAGTTCCTTGTTCGCAATTTTTGCGACCTCACCCGTCAAGCCTGCGCCGTCGAGCTGTTTTTGCAACTCATCAAGCTCTGGCTGATCTTCACCATCTTCGCCGAGTTCTTTTTTTATCGCGTCGAGTTGCTGGCGCAGCAGATATTGACGCTGTTCGGCCGATGCATGGCTCGCCGCTTCGCTTGCAAGTTCCGCCTGCAACGTGAGCACCTGGATTTCATGCAGCTGTGCATCGTGCAGCAGTTTCATCGCTTCTTCGCGCGACTCTGCCTCATGGATGGCCTGCTGCTTCGCAACGTCGAGCTTCAGTAGAGAAGCAAGCACGTAGACCTGTTCCATCGGATCCTTGATTGATTTGATGATGTAGGCGAGTAAACCTTTTGGCCAATCTGCGTCCACCAGCCCATTGATCGTTTGTGCCTGTTTGAGGATGTCGCGATGCAAGGCTTCTGCTGTATCCGATTGGGTGCCTGGTATTGGCAGCGTCTCGTAGGTGGCTTGCAGATACTCTTTGCTGTCATCGACCGCGTGAATACGTACACGTTCTATACCACGCAGCACGAGGCTGACGACGTTGTTCTGCACACGTTCGAAGCGGTGAATATAGGCTCGTGTGCCGACTTCATAGAGATCATGACGTCCCGGTGTTTCAACGCCGGCGTCGCGCTGTGTCACCACGATGATGCTCTTGTCAGCGCCATTCACCGCGGATTCAATTGCGGCGATAGAACGCTCCCTTCCCACCACGACGGGATGTTCGATATTCATGAACAGGACCATGTCCTTGACGGGAAGCAATGGCAATTGGGCTGTCTGGATTGCATTGTTCATGGCAGTTATTGATAGCTCTCTGTGGTTAGAAAAATAGTCAGGATGCCGTTCGTAAATTCCAGCCGAATGCTTGGCACGGAAATGTCGGCGGGCAGGGTGATGACGCGTTCAAAATGCGAGTAGCTGATTTCCAGCGCATGGCACACGAAGCCAGTTTGAATGCGCATGTCGCGGCGTCTGCCACGCACAGTCAGCACATTGCGCAGTGCAAGCAGATTCACCTCGTCGGCTGCGACTCCGGCCAGTTCCATTCTGATAAGCCACTGATTGCCTGAATAAAAAATATCCGCGGCGGGCTTCCAGGTTGCGTAGTACATAAGCTCGTATGTCCTGCTGCAGGTAGACTTCTGACAATGGTTCGGTTGATCAAAACAGGTGTAGTGCCTGACTATCGCACTGCACTTGTAATGGTATTTCCCAAACCCTGAGTGATTACATATTGGCGCAAAAGCTGAAAATCAACCTTTGCCAACAGTTGTTTCCCTGGTTCATAAAAACTGGCGGCGATGGTTGCGGTGGATATACAAGTGCGAAAGGAAGCGTAATCGTGAGGTTGTTGCTTGCGAACTTTTAAATCGCAGTGTCCTGAACGGAGTGGCGATCATCTGCGGGGTGTTGAGTTGATGTGTTAGCGTTATCGGGGAGGTGCATAACGCTTGATGTGCAGGAATGCGATTCTCAGCCGCCTGCATCCGGTGTCTTTCTACCGGAAGAAGCAGCGTGAACAGTTGGTGCGAACGAAGTTGCGGATGTCTGTATTGACGCGAATTCCGGGAGAACCGCGAGGATCAGACATCGCTCAAGAGAGCACTCACTTCTTTCGCGAGTCTTTCGACAGCAAAAGGTTTGTTGAGCATTTTGATGTTGGGTTTGTACTGCTGGTCAAATGAAAGTATTTCTTCATGATGACCCGATACCAGCAACACTTTTAAATCAGCATCGAGATGGGTCAGTTGTTCGGCGAGCTGAATGCCTCCAAGACCTGGCATCACGACGTCTGTCAGCAGCAAATCGATCTTGCCCGGATGTGCTTCGAATACGGCTTTGCCTTCGAGGCCGTCTCTGGCAGTGAGCACTTGATAGTCAAGTCTGGCCAACATTTTCCGGAGCAGAGAACGTACTTCAGAATTGTCTTCAACGAGCAGAATGGTTTCTTTATTCGAGGCCTGCGCTTTTACGGGATTCGGTGCCGGAGTTTCGAGCAACTCGTGATGCCGCAAAGCCGGCAGACGAATGGTAAAGGTGGTGCCTGCGCCGGGCTGGCTTTCAACCTTGATATCACCCGAATTCTGTTTGATCGCGCCGTAAACCGCCGCGAGTCCCATGCCAATTCCCTTACCTTTATCCTTGGTCGTAAAGAACGGTTCGAAAATGTTCCTCATTACTTCTTCATTCATGCCGCAGCCGCTATCGGCAAACGTGAGTTTGACGAAATCGTGGGCAGTTTGCGTTGCGTCCTCAAACTGTTCGTCGGTTTCGAGCGAAGAGTTACTCGTCGAGATGATAAATATTCCCTTGCCAGCCATTGCATCGCGCGCATTAACGGCGAGGTTAAAGATTATCTGTTCCAGCTGCGAACGGTCGTACGCGATCGGCCAGACATCGGCATCAAGGTGAGTTTGTATAACGATGTTTTCGCCAAGCAGGCTCATCAGCAATTGTTGTGATTCGCGGATCACAAAATTCAGATCCAGGGTTTGCGGCTCTACTACTTTCTTTCGGCTGTAGTCGAGTAGCTGGCCTGTGAGGCGCGCGGCTTTCTGCGCTGAATCGAGGATAATCTCGAGATCAGCCTTTAGTTCGGGGCTCGTTCCTTCACTCAGTAATCCGAGCTCTGCGTGACCCATCATCACGGTGATGAAATTGTTAAAGTCGTGTGCAATGCCGCCCGCGAGCTGCCCAATCACTTCGAGCTTTTGCGCCTGATGTAATTGTTGCTGCAGAAGCAGTCGTTCTTTTTCGGCAGCCTTGATCGCGCGGATGTCGCGGATGATCAGTGAAAAGAAATCAATGTTGCCGTCGATATCATTGTGCGCCACAAGAACCTGAGAACACGGAATCTTGTTTCCATCACTGTCGACCAGCAAGACTTCGGATTGACAGGAATTGAATTTAATTGCGCTTGGTATGTCTTGCTCAAGAAATTTGTCTCTGCTGTCGGCATCAAAAAAGCTTAGCAGTCTTATGCCGGAAATTTCATGCTCTGGCTTCAAGCCCAGTAGTTGCCAGCCGGAGGTATTCATCGATAAAAGAAAGCCGTCGGCGTCAACTGTGCCGACTAAATCCGAGGTCGAATCCGCGATGGCCAACTGTCTTGCAAGTTGTTCATCTGCAATTCTTGCTCTGCGCTCCTGGTTCCAATTTTTCATGGTTAGGTACTTCAGCGGTTAAGGAGCTATGAATTGCCACAAAACATTTCGTACACCAGCAGATGTTCTTCATGGCTGTACTGAATGATTTGCAAAAGTTCCTCAGCGCTGATTCGCAGGCTGAGCGTTTGGGTAAAGTCACTGACGAACGTGACATCTTCGATATTCTCGATAGATCCGTGTTTCTGCGCGAGCTCACCGAGCCATGATGCGCAATACATGATTTCTTGGGCGGTGCTGCGCGAAAGACCGTCGGGCTGATGATGCTTCGCAATACTTTCGATCAATGTTTCCGGGAAATTCCAGTTGCTCGCGAGTTCCGCGCCGACTTCTGCGTGATCGTAGCCAAGCAGGTCTTTCTCCACTTCAAAATCTGCTCTGCCGCTATTGGCGATCTCTTCTTCGACTGTTGCGCGTAGTTCGGGCTCCTTTGCGTACAGCACAAGTTTGCCGATGTTCAGCAGCAGTCCTGCGAGGAAATATTCTTCTTTGCCCGACAGATTGGCGCGCTTGGCGAAATTTCTGGCAATGATTGCGACGAAGATGCTGTTACGCCAGAACTGCTTGATATCGAAGCTGCCACTCGTGGAACTGAATGATTTGACGATCGCGGTGACGAAGACAAGATTGTTGAGCTCTTGTTCGCCGATGATGCCAAGCGCCTGGGAAATATTACTGATACGTACGGGCAGGCCAAAGTAGGCGCTGTTCACGATCCGCAACAGGCGCGCGGACAGTGCAGTATCAAGATGAATGATACTGGCCACGTCTTTGCGCGTGTGCAACGGCTCGACGAGTACTCGCCTTAATTTGAAACAAATCTCGGGTAATGAAATAAAGACATTGGTTTCATTGACCAGATCGCTTACCGAACATCGCTGTGCTGTGCCCATTGTTAATAGCCTTATAAACTTCTGACTTCGAAACTTTATTGCGACCTGAATGTGAAAATATTTAGAAATATTTCCAACTAAATAACACGCAGTGTGACGAAGCTAACAAAATCGCGGGGTTAGCGACTGTTCTGGAAAAGCCATAAACACCAGCCGAACCGGGCGGTAATGTCTCTGAAAGATGTTTGCAGTTATCATCGGAAGGCTTTGAATTACCAAAATCTAATGGGGGAAACAGTGGCCACACGTGCCGAAATTATTGCCAGACTTGAGAAGCTGGACGCCTGCGCGGTGTCGGATGCTCTCGATACCTTCGGCCTCAAGGGCGCACATTCGGGCCTGCCGCGCCGTTCGACTAAAAGCAGGATTGCGGGCACCGTGCAAACAGTGAAGTTGCACAGCATGGAACCGGTGGGTGGGTCAAAACGTCACCTGGGCACGGCTGCCATCGAAGCGTCCGATAACCTTACTGTCATTGTGGTTGAACAACGTACGGGCATCGACTGCGCTGGCTGGGGTGGCGTGTTGGCCAACGCCGCGAAGGTGAAGGGTGTGCGTGGCGTCATCATGGAAGGTCCGGCGCGCGATATTGATGAATACGAAGAAATCGGCTTCCCGGTGTTTTCCCGTTACACGACTCCACACACCGCGCGAGGCAGAGTCTGGGAAGAATCCTTCGGCGTACCAGTGCAAGTTGGCAACAGCATCGTCAGGGCAGGAGACTACGTGATTGCAGATGGCAGCGGTGTGGTTTTCATCGCGGCGGAAAAAATTGCCGAGGTCTTGCCCGTGGCCGAACGCATCGCAGAAAAAGAACGGCTCATGACACGCGATGTGCTCGACGGCAAATCGGTGTCAGAAGTGATGGGTACCAATTACGAAAACATGCTCAAGAAGCAGTAGGCAGGAGAACGGATAAATGACAGACAAAAATGTAGAGCGTGTGGCGAAACTTGATACGGCCACCCTCAGTGATGCACTCGACAAGTTGCGTATCTCAGGACAATGTCTTGGTATCAAACCAAGAGACCAGAATTTCCGCCTCGCTGGCAGGGCATACACAATCCTCTATGGCCCGCTCGATGCAGAAAAACCCGGTACAGTCGGTGATTTCATCGATAAGTTGGGTCCGGGCGATGTCGCTGTGATTGACAATGGCGGTCGTGAAGACGCGACTGTGTGGGGCGATATCCTGACTTTTCTGGCCAACAAAAAAGGCCTGGCGGGCACGGTGATTGACGGTGCATGCCGCGATGTGCATTTGTGTTTGAGCCTGGGTTATCCAATCTACTCACGCAGCTATTCGATGCGCACGGGTAAAGATCGCGTTCAAGTGGATGCCGAGCAGGTACCCGTCAACATTGGTGATGCACGAGTACAACCTGGCGACCTGATGCGTGGTGATGCGGATGGCGTGGTGTGTATTCCGAAGTCGCGTGAAGAAGAAGTGCTCGCGGTCGCAGAACAGATCGATGCGGCTGAGACAAAAATTCGCGCGATGCTCGAAGAAGGTAAAACCATTGGTGAAGCCAGAGCACAAATGAAATACCACAGCCTGCAAACCCCTGATAAAAAATAATTCGTTTCTGTTGGAGTAATACTCGTGATCATAGATTGTCATGCCCATATGTCTGCCCCGCCACAACTGGCCGTATACAAAGCTGGCCTTGTTTCTCATCGAGGCTCGCACGGCCGCGGCGCAGTGAAATACACGGATGACCAACTCGTCGCCGCGTGGAACCGTAAAGAAATGGCCCCCTGTGGTCACATCGAACACATGCAGAACAACGGCATTCACATGCAGCTCATTTCGCCGCGGCCGTTCCAGACCATGCATTCGGAAAAACCCGGTTATCTCGTCGAGTGGTACATCCACGAGTGCAACAAGATCATCGCGGACAGCATCCGGCTGTTTCCCGACAAATTTTTCGGCGTGGGTGGTTTGCCACAACAAGGTGGCGAACCAGTCAGTGTGGTTTTTGCGGAAATGGAGCACTGTGTTAAAAATTATGGCTTCAAGGGTTTTCTGCTGAATCCTGATCCGTACGAGAACGACGGCAACAAAGCGCCGCCGATGGGGGATCGCTACTGGTATCCGCTTTATGAAAAAGCCTGTGAGCTTGATGTTCCGTTACATATTCATACGGCCGGTTCGCGTTTCCCTGCTCGCGAGCCTTACAGTTTGTATTTTGTGAACGAAGAAACCACCGCAGTTTATGGTTTCGTTAACTCCACCGTGTTCGATGATTTTCCCGCACTGAAAATTGTGGTGTCGCACGGCGGCGGCGCGATGCCTTATCAGATTGGGCGCTTTAATGCGGGTTCCGCGAAGAGTGGTGCGCAAGGTTCGACAAGCAGCGGTCTTTTTATTGATCGTATGCGCAAGATGTATTTCGATACTGTTTTGTATTCGCAAGAAGCGCTTGAGCTGTTGATAAGAGTTGTTGGCGCCGACCAGATTCTTTATGGGTCCGAATGTCCAGGCGTTGGTTCGTCGATCAACCATGAAACGGGCGAGACTTACGACAGGACTGTGCCGCTGATTGAAAACATCGACTGGCTCAGCGCAGAAGACAAGTTCAAGATTTTCGAAGGCAACGCCAAAAAAGTTTTTAATCTGAAAATCTAGTTTACGCATCTGGTCTGGAAAGAATTGTTGCGTTACAAATGTTGTAACAGACGTGAAGCCTGATCGCAGGCTCCGCAACGTCAAAGTCAAACGATCAAGGTAAAGGAAAATGGCAAAAATCACGTTAGGCCTATGGAGTACCCACGGTCCTATCCTCAACACCACACCCGAGGAATGGATGCTGCGTGTGCCGCATGATCATAAAATCCGGCACTGGTTCCGGAACCGTGAATATTCGTTCGAGGAATTGGTTGAGCTGCGCAAGGATGAAAATTTCGCTGCGCAAATCACGCTCGAAGAACGCACACGCAGACATGCACTGTGTCAGCAAGGTGTCGCGAAACTCGCGGAAATCTGGAAGCAGGAAAAGCCTGACGTATGCGTCATTATGGGTAACGACCAGCGCGAATTGATCCAGGAAAGTATGCAGCCGATGTTCACCGTTTATCACGGTGCGGATTTCTGGCAGGCACCAGTGGATCATGAACGTGCGGCGAAATTGCCGATTGGTATCAAGGAAAGTGAGTGGGCGTATCGGCCACCTGAGCCAGTGGTATGGCCGGGTCTGCCCGAGCTCGCAGATCTGGTATTTGAGATGGGAGCTGATGCAGGGTTTGATTTCGCGGCCAGCAAAATGTGGCCTGATACCGGCAAACATCACCACATCGGTACACCGCACGCGTTCAGCTGGATTATCCGCCGCGTGATGGAAGATCACGCAGTGCCCATTCTGCCGATCATCACCAATACGTTTTTCCCGCCTAACCAGCCGACGTCAAAGCGCTGTTTTGAAATGGGTGAGTTTATCGGCAAGGCCATCAAGGCCTGGAAGCGTGATGTGAAAGTTGCGGTGATTGGTTCAGGTGGTCTGACCCATTTCACGATTGATGAAGATTTTGATAATGCGTTGATGCAGTCCCTGGCAACGCGTGACAAGAAATTCCTGTGCACCGTGCCACAGACGACATTGATGCAAGGCACGTCCGAAATCAGAAACTGGATCGCGGCAGCCGGTGCGTTGTTCGACACTGACTTGAAGGGTGAAACAATCGGCTACGTGCCGTGTTACAGAACCATTGCAGGCACCGGAACCGCACAGGGCTTTGCGTACTGGAAATAGTGGGCACGCGTTGGCTCGAAAAAATGCAGGGTCGAATGCAAGAAAAGACGGTGTAGAAAACGAAGGTGGAAAAAAAATAAGGGCAACATTTTTTTGTAGCCCACTCATAAATCACCAGGCTTGAGGTTGTCATTATGCAGAGTATCCGTTTGACGCGACCCCGGTTGTTTGCCCCTGTGCTGGTGCTCGCATCACTTCTGTGTGTTGCGAACGCATCAGCCCATCATTCTTTTCGAGCCCAGTACGACGCAACGCAGCCGATTGAGATCACAGGCTACGTTACCAAGGTTGAATGGACCAATCCGCACGTTTACATCTACGTAGACATCGAGAATGCGGAAGGCAAGATCGAAAACTGGGGCTTCGAACTTGGTCCGCCGCATGCGTTGCAGAACAATGGCTGGAAAAAAAATACACTCGATATAGGCGCCGAAGTTGATATTTCTGCAACACGTGCGCGCGATGGCAGCCACAATGCCAATGCACGCAGTGTCAGGCTGGCTGGTAGTGACGTGCGGCTGGGTGCTGCATCCAGCGAGCAGTTGGATCGTTAACGGCGAACGCAAACTGCTACATAAACACCGTAGCGCGTAACACCAGCAAGTTGCACAAGTCATTACAAATCAGGCAGGGGAATATGGGATACAGGGCGGGACATTTCAGGTTGCTGACATTGCTGACCGCAATGTTCGTAACTACTGCACAAGCACAATTTCTCGCGGAGAATAATCGTGATTCTGAGCGTCCTGCGCCAAGGCTTGCCGATGGCACGATTAATCTATCTGGACCACCTGCCGAAATTGGTAACTGGGAAGGTAATGCAGGCGCAGTGCTGTTTACCAATCCGATTCCCGGCGCAATTGATAACGCTGAACTTTATCTTCCTTCCAATCTTTCCATCGATGAGGTGCCTTGGCAGCCCTGGGCACGCACTGTATTCGACGAGCGACAGGCGTCACTGACCAAGGACGATCCGCATACACGCTGCAAACCCAGCGGTGGTCCGCGTATGTTCCACACGCCCTATGGTTTCGAGATTCTGCAGTTGTCTGATTCGCAGGAGATCATGTTTTTGCAAGTAGGCGCGCCGCATTCATGGCGCCGCATTTTTATGGATGGTCGTGAACATCCTGCCAATCTGGAACCTTCATGGTTCGGCCATTCGGTCGGTCATTGGGAAGACGATACACTCGTAGTAGACACGGTAGGTTTCAACGATAAATTCTGGATGACACGAGAAGGAGTGCCGCACACAACACAACTACATTTGATAGAACGTTTTACGCGCGTCAACTTTGACAACCTGGTGTATGAGGTCACAGTTGATGACCCGGGCGCTTATACCGCGGTATGGAGTGGTGGCTGGTATATCAATTGGGTCGCTGGCAACGAGCCATTTGATTATCTTTGCCAGGAAAATAACAGGGATGCAGAACACATGATTGGGCCGGCAGGAGCGTAAAAGTACGGTAAAAATAGCTTGGAAAGTAGCATCAAGTTATCGATGCGCCTTTTTAACGGCTTCAGGTTTTAGGATGGCAAGGAACAATAAAAACAAAGTCCTGCCAAAAAATTCAACTTTTCAGAGGGTAGGTTATGAAACCAATTGCACGTACAACATGGCAGGAAATGCTCGACAACTGGCAGGTGCTGGTGGTGGCGTTTCTGCTGGTATTTTTCTCGTTCGGGGTTCCCAATTTTTCGCTGCCATTTATGTACAAGCCAGCGATGGATGAATTCGGATGGAGTAATACTCAGGTGAATCTGCTGTCCACCGCGAAGTTTTTGATCGGCGCAGTCGCAGCGCTTGGCATGGGAATACTCGTGGACAAGATCGGCGGCAAGTCTGCCGTATTGCTTGGTGCGTTGGCTGGCGGTGTGGCGATGGGACTGTTTTTATTCGCGACTAATCTGCCGATCTATTATCTGTCGGGCGCAATTCTCGGTCTGTCGGCCGCGTCGATTGTGGCGGCGATGAAAGTGGTTATCTCACGGCTGTTCGAAATCAATCAGGGGCTTGCGATTGGCATCGTGCTCAGCGCAACCAGCATGGGCCAGACTTTGATGCCTGCGGTATGGGGACCATTACTCGACGCTGGGGTTAACTGGCGTCACATTGCAGCAGGCTTGAGCCTGGGTTCGTTGCTCATTTCTGCGCCGCTCTGGGTGTTCTTCATGTCGCGCAAAGGTGCTACACAAGACGTGATCAATTCGAGTACCAGGAAAGAAGTGGGCAGCACCGGGATGTGGGATCACTTCAAGGTTATCAGCAAAGAGAAGGGTATCTGGTTCATCATCATTGGTGTGTTCCTGGTGTCAGCGGTCGACCAGGCGATGACGCAGAACTACGTTACCTACTTGCGTAACGACAAGGGCTTTAACCTGTCATCTGTAGCGTGGGCTTCGGCGTATGCGGGCATACTTGCTGTTGTGGCCAAACCAAGTGCTGGCTGGGTTTACGATCGGTTTTCAATTGGCGGGATCAAATTTTTCTACTTTCTGTTATCACTCTCGGTACTGCTTGCGTTGCCAGTGGCGGGCGTTTTCTCGCTCCTGATTTTCCTGACAGTGCAGGGCGTTGCTCACGGCGGCCTGATTGTTGAGGTGCCTGTGTTGACCAAACATTACCTTGGACCTCGCAATCTCGGCATGACGATTGGACTGGTGTCGGTTGCAGTGAATCTCGGCTTTGCTGCAGGACCTCCGGTGCTCGGCTATTTCGTCGATGTCTTCGGTACGTACAAGATCGGATTGATTGTGTACAGCCTTGTTGCGTTCGCTGGCTTCATTCTGCTGTTGCCGATTCAGCCGCGTTTCTGGGTGCCACCTGCCAAGCGTGCGAAAAAAGAGCCCGAGGCTGACATGCCAAACCTGCATCCTGCGCGTGGTTAGGTTTGTGCTGACAACATGACAATGCTCGAAAGGCATGGTTAGAAAAGGGGGCAAAAGCCCCCTTTTTTATGGGGCGCCAAAACCAGCGCCACGAAAATGCGCGAGTATTTTGCGTGGTGTTTGATGTTAGATAATCAGCGACAGTCGTATGAGCCTCTGCCGTATGAACCTCTACAGATATAGAGACAATTCGATCCGTTCATCAAAGCCGCATCCTGAGCAGATAACGTTAAGCAACATATCGGTAACTGTTATAAACCGTTAAAGAGCTGCTTCCTGTTTGGTTCTCTTGTAGATTCTCCAGCGTGGCTAACGATCCAGATATACGCATGTATATCCGGCCGTCACAACCATCTGCGTAAGCGGTTTACTGATTGGCTGCGTCTGCGCCACCAGAATTTCTGCATTGGAGTAACACGACTTGTCTAGATACAGATTCCTGTTCCCACCCTTGCTACTTATCTCGCTGCTCGGTGCTTGCAGCGACGACATAAGTACGCCCACGTTCACAGCCGAACAGCTTCAGCAGCTGCGCAGTCAGAGCGACACTTATAGCGGCTTGGACATTGACCGTTTGCAGTCTGACTCTGGAGCGATGGCCCTGGGACAGACTTTGCTCGCAGCTCATTGCGATCAATGCCATGGCGAGAATGCTCCTGGTTTGCGCGATATAACCAATCTGCAAACGGGTATCTTCGACTACGGCGACACTGCAGACGCTATTCGCACAACGATCTCTGCGGGGCGCCACAGCCTCATGCCGGCGTTGGGCAGCGTGTTGGGCGAAGTGGAACTCGGAGGTCTCGTAGCGTATGTGCGTTCATTCAACTCTGGCGAAACTCCAGAGGATTTTTTAGAGCGCTCAAAAGAAATTTACGCGACACATTGTGTTGTTTGCCATGGCATTGAAGCGCGCGGCAATCCTGAACTGGGTAGCGCGAATCTTACCGACAGCTACTGGCAGCATGGTGATTCGATGATGAATGTGCGGCTGACGATTACGCGCGGAGTGGAGTCCGTGTGTCCTGCACAGGAAGGTGTCTTGAGTGCTGCGGAGATGGAACTGTTGACCGCATACATTCTGCAGTTGAGAGACACAAAGGATTAAATTTTATTCTGTAGCGCCCATTCCGCGAGCGCGGCAATTGCGAAACGGTTCCAGAAACAAACGACGTTGCGGTGGCTTGGTGGGCTAGAAAACTCTGCCGGCGCGGAAAAGCAAATCATAATTCCGTGCCGGACAATAAACGTTATATTGTTTGAGTATCAGGGCTCGTCATATCTGCATAAGGATTTGGCAGATCTAGATTGATGCCTTGCGCATAACCTCGCATTGAAAGTTTCCCGCTGCTAAAACACAGGTCACTGCCATTCTTCACATCGTGATCAAAACGATAGATGGGTGCGACTTTCTCCTCATTGGTTTTTTGCTTATAGAGTGCTGTGGCTTCCTGTACAGACTCGTTTGCTTTTTGCCAATTCTGTAGCGCCTTCTTACCGTGTCTGGTCTCGAGCATTCGGCGTGTTACCGCAGGCGAGAGAATGGATGCAGTCGCATTGTTGCCCCCAAAACCTTTGGCATTGAGAATTGCGGCATCCATTGCCTCGACGCCAACTTCCTTATGCGCGAGTAAAAATTCGAGCCCTTGTGTACTCACATCGTCTGCAATTACATCTGTCGTCAGGATGCCGGGGATAATGCCGTGCTTCCACACACCCAGGGTCATCACGAGTTGATCTGCACCAGCGGTGGCGATCGAATGACCCAGATAGGATTTCATGGCAGTGATTGGCCAGTCTTTTATGCCGAAATGCTGCGCTACCTCGGCAAATATAGCGGATTCCGTCACGCGGTTTTGCGGCGTGCCTGTGCCATGTGCCTGCACGAAAGTGCGATTGCGCAGACTGTCATCGCCGAGCACCGCGCGTGTTGCTGCGGTGGCTTTTGCTACGGTCAGATAATTGCCGACACCGGGACTTGCGATTGATTTCTTGTAACCATCGGCGTTGATAAACACATCATTTACCGAGCCGTAAATAGTGGCGCCAAGTTCAAGCGCGAGTGCATCATCAAACAACACTACGAACTGTGCAGACTCAGCCAGCGTAAAACCGATATTGCGACCGAACGGTCTGCATGCGCGACGATGGTCGGGCATTGCGAGGCCAAGATGTTTGTCGAGCTCAAGCAAGCCCGCGTCGTCGGCAAGCGCGCCCATGTTGGCGAAGGCTTCAATAATTTCAGGAGTGATGGGCGCTTCGCTGCAACCAACAATTGCAACGCGATGGGTGCCGCGCTGAATATCGCGAATGGCCTGATTCAAATTGTAATGAAACGATGCACATGCACCGAGATTCGTACCTGTATTTCCAACATTGCCAAGCATATATGCGTTGATGAAGTCGGCAGGCATTTCGCCGAAACCCAGCGGCAATTGTTTCGAGGTTACTTTTTTGCCGAGCAAGCGCGCTTTCAGCAGGCCACCATAACCGTCGTAATCGAGCTGGTTCATGCTGCTGCCGGCATACACGCTGATCTGATCGGGGGCTACTTTCGAGCGTATCTCCTCCCAGTCCAGGCCAAGCGCGTAGAGTGCGTCGGAAGCGCCGAATATCGTCATCTGCAGGCCACGAGGGTGGCTGCGCGAAGCGTACATGGCATCTGGTACAAAACCCGTTGGAAGCTGGCCTGCCGTGTTAACCGGACTGCCGAAGCAATCTCTCAATAAAACTTCCAGGCCGCCCGGCGCTCGTACGCGGCAATTCCTGCCATCGTTTTCAAGCACAATCCAGTTGGCGGGCATCGAAGAAGGCAATTTTCGCGAAGGAATCGAGAATTCGAGGTTGCCCGAATCATCGGGTGAACTGAGTGTCACGCTGCTATGCATCAGCAATTGCGCGGGATCGAACAAATTGGTTTCAAGTTTGCGTATCAGGGTGCTGGCGAGAATGTACTGCTGCTGTTCCTGAAGAAAATTCTCCAGTGTGACTTTATGGCCATTGCTTATCCAGTTGGCCCCATCAAACGCAACAAGGTTCATTAACACGGCGAGATTCTGCAGGGTTGCAAGCTGGTCCACGCGCGGCAGCTTGTCGAAGACCAGACGCTGATAACCCATGTGAGATGAACTGCGACCTGCCGGACTGATGCCGCCAAAACTTACGATGACTGGTAGATGGGACATAGATGAAGTTCAGACAAACCGGTTGTTAAGATGGACCGCACTTTATACCCCGGGTGGTAATTAAAATATAATTATGCAGCCAGTTACTATAATTATTGGGCCAGGCCTGAGCGCTGAGGCGGTAACGGTTTAAGAGGCACATTGAGTCTGTCTGCCATCTGGAGCCAGTTGCTCATCCACCAGCCTCCGACTAGCATGCATCTACCTGCATGAGCTAACCCCAGTGTGTGAACCTGCCTACATGCATCGATCCTTTCATGACCAACTCGGAGATCCCGGTTTGTGAGTACTGACAGCGAGTCCACGAGGCTCCTCAAAACTATCCATCTCGAATTAGGTATCCCCTCGGGTTATTCGTCGGTCTGCGGTTTACCCTTGCAGTCTGAATGCACCAATCTGGTCAATACAGAGACGGACGTCTTCGGCCGCCAGCCGCAACTGGACGCCGAGGCCTTTGCAGCGTGGCAGCACATGCAAGCAGCCGCTGCGAAAGATGGCATCGCGCTCCAGATTGTGTCGGCCTATCGTAGTTTTGATTACCAGAAACAATTGTTCATGCGGAAGCTGGCGCGAGGCGACAGTCTCGACACCATTCTGCAGGTGAATGCAGCACCGGGATTCAGCGAACACCACACCGGCCGTGCACTCGATATTGGATGCCCGGGTTTTCCGTATCTGGAAGTCGTGTTTGAAAAAAGCGCGGCATTCGAGTGGCTGAAAAATAATGCTGCGACGTTTAAATTTTATATGTCCTTTCCCAAAGCCAGTACAAGTGGCATTCAGTACGAACCCTGGCACTGGTGTTATCGCCCTTAGTTTTTTATGTGGGGATAATATCGGTGTATTCGTAGTCCAAAAAATTACTGCCTTATTTTTTTGCTGAAAAATCATTCATAAGATCAGCTTGATATCGCTTAACGAAGACCCGATAAAAGCTTATGGGAGGTAAAAAAATAAGCCAACGAGAAAGTCTTCAGCGGTGGGAATGTCAGTGATAAATAGAGTAGTAATTCGAGCCGCAACTAAAGCGGTTAAACAAACAACTTAAGCTAATAACCTGGAAAGAAGAAGGAGTGAAAAAAGCAGGAAAGGTAAAAAAGGGCGAGAAATGCGGGAAAAAGCACACGTCTGTAAAAACGATGCAATATTCAAGCACTCCGCCTAAGCCTTAACAAGCATTATTTGTGCGTGTTTATGAATATTTGTTACAACGCATAAATTGGCTAGAAAAAAATTGACAGAGCATCGCCCGGGAGTAGTATCGAAAGTCCACGGATTCGAAAACAAAGGAAGGTAAGAACTTGATCCTAACTCTAGAAGAATCGCGTACAGGAGGCGCATCTATGATTAGTGATACTCAGGTTGTATTTCGCGGTATAGAGCATTCGCAGGCAGTAGAGGATGCCGTTCACAAAAGACTAAACAAACTCGAGCGTTTCAGTGATGAAATTCACAGCCTCAGAGTTATTCTCGAAACCCCTCACAACAATCATCATAAAGGCAAGGTATACCACGTAGGAGTGGAAGCCTTAATCCCGAATCACGATGTCCACGTAACCCACGAGCAGCACGACAAACACGAGCATGAAGATATCTATGTCGCTATTCGCGACGCATTTAATGCGCTTGAGCGTCGCTTGAAGGCTGTTTACGGGAAACAACGCAGACTTGGCCGGCACGCCAAGAAACTCGGTGAAGAGTTGTCAACACTGACAATAGGCGAAGAAGCCGTCCTTAATCCGTAATCATCACTCACAATGAACATGGGTTGATGGTCTCGGCCATCAACCCATCTTCCAACGACCTCACGTATTTACCTTGAAGAGTTTTTTTCTCACCATATCCCTGTAGGCAGATGGCGTGAGAGAGACGGCCTTTTTAAACTGCGCGGTAAAATAACTGCAGTCCGGGAAGCCTGTATTGAATCCGACTTCGGCAATCGACAGATTGCTGGTGCGTAATAACTCCTTCGCATTCTCCATTCTCACCTGCTGGATATATTGCATCGGCGTTTTGCCCGTCGCGCGTTTGAAGCGTCGGTTGAGCGAGCGCACGCTGATGTCGAATTTCTCTGCAAGTACTTCCATGTTTATTGCTGCGTGATACTGACTGTGCATCCAGTCCTGCACTTCGATAATGCCCTCGTCATCGTGGTAGTGCTGAGGTGCATTCTTGAGGAAGGTCGATGTGTAGGAGCGTTTCACTTCGTGTGTGAAATGGCGTGACACCTGATTAGCCACTTCGGCATTGGATGCTTCTTCGATAAAGTGCAGCATCACATCGCGCACAGAGTTAACACTACCTGCGCAATATATGTTGCCTGCCCGCGTGATGAAGCGATCACGTTGCAAATGGACTTCGGGATACAGCTCGGAAAACTGATCGAAATAATACCAGTGCGTTGTTGCCACTTTGTTTTTCAGTAAACCAGCTTCAGCCAGAAAAAAACTGCCGGTACCAACTGCGCAGATTAATGCGTTCTGCTGATTGTGCAGTTGCAGCCACGCCAATAGTTCAGGATAGAGTCTGATGATTCCTTTCGGATTACCCCACAGCGCGGGGATTATGACGAGATCGGTTTTTGTAACGTCTGCCAGTTTTGTTGTGCAAACCAATTCGAGTCCGGCAGTGAGCGGAATATTGCCGCCATCAGGACTGACCAATTGCATGTGCAACTTACGATAACCTTTGCCATCGATTCGATTGATCAGATCGGCTGCATTGAGCATTTCCATCGGAATGGTGATGCTCGTGCCCAATACTTTTTTGAACCCGACAATTGTTACGTGTTGCACGTTGTTAGTCCTCTACCTGGAAGGCGGGATATTCCACTTCAGTGATGACGTAGGTGTGAGCTCCGGAAGGCGTGGTTATCGTAAATTCACTGTCGACAGCTTTGCCGAGTAAGGCGCGGCCCATCACCGAATCTATGCTGATGTAGTTGCTCGCAGGATCTAATTCATCGGGGCCGACGAGTCTGTACTTGAAGGTTGTATTTTGCTCATCGAGTAACTCGACCCACGCGCCAAAGTAGGCTTTGTTACAATCCGACGGTAATTGCCGCACGACGATTAATACCTCCAGCCGTTTCCGCAAATATCTGACGCGCCGATCTATCTCGCGCAGGCGTTTTTTGCCGTAGGTATATTCAGCATTTTCGGATCGATCACCTTGGGCTGCGGCTTCCGTTACTGATTGAGTAACCTTGGGACGCTCCACCTTCCAGAGGTAGTGCAGCTCCTCTTTAAGCCTGCGTTCTCCTTCGGGGGTGATATAGGGCGCCATCGGTTTGGCTGGGGGAAGATAACGAGACATAAATTTCAAGCACTGTTGGCCAGTTCAAGTTCCAGTTGAGTGAAGCGCGACTCAGTGCGCATGCGTACGCCGAGTCCAAGCAAGCGTACCGGTTTGTTGCCACGCTCGAAGCCAACTTTGCACAAGTGATTAAAAAGCGGCAGTTCTAGTTCGGTCGTTGTTTGCTCAACAGTCGTGGAAACAAAATCATTAAACTTGATTTTTACAAACTGCTTGCCGATTACTATGCGTTTTTTCGAACGTGCAATACGCCCATTCAGATCGTCAAGCAACTGAGGCACCACGGCGAGACACTGCTCGATTGTTCGCAGATCTTCGGCAAAAGTTTGTTCAACACTGATGGATTTTCGTTCCGTGTCCGTCTGGATAATTCGCTCATCTATACCGCGGCACAGAGAATAGAGCCGGTCGCCGAACGAGCCAAACATTTCAAGAAGTTGTTGTAGTGTGTAGCGTTGTAAATCTGCGCAGGTATCAATGCTTAGCAGATTCATTTTTTGCGCGGTTACTTTCCCTACGCCGTGCAGATCTTTTACCGGTAATTTCCGCACAAATTCCGCAACCATCGCTGGAGTGATGACGAACTGGCCGTCCGGCTTGCGGCGCTCGCTGGCTATCTTCGCGAGAAATTTATTGGGCGCGATCCCGGCTGAAATGGTGATGCCAACTTCCTCGCGAACCCGCTTGCGAATCTCACCGGCAATCAGCGACGCGCTGCCTTTGCAGGCGATGCTGTCAGTGACGTCAAGAAAAGCCTCGTCGAGCGACAGCGATTCCACAAGCTCGGTATATTCGCGATAGATCGTGTTGATCTGCTGCGAAGCCTGCCGGTATTTTTCCATGTTCCCTGGAATGATGATCAGGTCGCGGCAGAGACGTTTTGCTGTTGCTGATGGCATCGCTGAACGTACGCCGTATTTGCGTGCTTCGTAATTACAAGTGGCGATGACGCCACGGCTATTCTCTGGGCCGCCAACAGCCACAGGCAAGCCACGCAACGCAGGATCGTCGCGCATTTCTATCGCTGCATAAAAACAGTCGCAGTCGCAATGGATGAATTTTCGGCTCATGTCGACACTATACTGCAAGGTGCGAATGTAGAGTAAGGTCGAGTAAGGAGGTTCGATATAAGCGGGGTTGAGCGTTATGAATAATAGCTGTAGTTATTTCGGCAGATCACAATCAATTAGTCTTGCTCGATCATGTCCCTGGATGTGGATAAGCCATCCCTCAACACGATCTCTACATCAGAATTTGTACGCAACTTCTGCAAACCACGTGCGGCCGAGTTGACGAATCCTGTCGCGCGGAATTTCCATAAATGGATCATCTGCCACGGGATCTTCATATTCGCGATCGAGAACATCATTGACCCCTGACCTGATGCTCCAGGCGGAGGAAGAAGGCTGATAATTAACGATCAGATTCATGATCCCGTAACCAGCAATTTTTGCTTCCTGCAGAAAAGTGTGGCGATGACTTACAGCTCTCATTTCCAGAGCTGGGGTCAAGCCATCGATAGGTGTTGGGAAAGACAAATTGATTTTCAGCGAGTAGGAGGGAACATTTTCTTTCACGAGCAGATCGGCCGCGTCCATTGTTCTCTGATGGGTCAGGGAGGCTGTATAGGCGAAACCGGAAGGAAATTTGCCTGTCAGTGTTGCTTCAGTTCCTGCCGATTTGAAACCGTACATATTACTTAGTGGCTTGGCAGTTTCACTGAAAATGAAATCGGTGAGTTCATACCGATAATACGAGAGAGTGAGCTGCTGGTTGGTTGTTAGCGCTTTTTCCCACGTAATTTCCTGGGATTTCATCGCTTCTGGTTTCAAGTCAGGATTGGAGTAATAGCCAACAATCGAATAAAACTTTTCATATGGGTTGGGATTTCGGTAGGCTTCCGCGAGCAGATACTTAACAGTTCCCCATCGCGAAAAATTATGGATCAAACCGAGGCGTGGGCTGTTTTGCACTTTATGATCAGTGGCTTTGTCCAATCGTAATCCCAGAGTCATACTGGTATTGGCTAATAGCTGAATTTCGTCCTGCACGTACAGCGATGCGATTTCACTATTCGTCATAGACTCAAGACAATAGTGGTCTGATTCTTCGAAGCAACCCAAACCAAGGTCGTAGTTGCGCAAGTTCTGTCTGTAATTGTCTTTGTAGGAAAATCCTGTGATGAGATTATTTTTTCCGCCGAGCCTGGTGTTGATTGCACTTTCAAAACCCCACCAACTGCCATCTGAGTCATCCAGGTTCAAGACGTAATCAGGTTCGTAGTCATAAGGAAACTGGGCATCATATTTGTAGTTACCGTGATAGAGGCGGGTGTCCCAGGATAAGTCCGTGCCTGACTTAAAACGGTAGCCCAGTTCGGTCAGCCGGTTTGAATCACGCTCAAAATGATTCGGGTCGTTAAGTACGGTACCGAAGCTGCCCGTCGGTACCGTTTTTTCCCTACTCGATAGATGCATCGAAAAACGCCAGTTTCCATGCAGCACTCGGGTGGTGAGGTTATAACCTTCTTCGGCATCTACTGCTGTCGCGACTGCTGGTTGGTTGGCATTGGCGAGCTCCGAAAAAACCAGGCTTCTTCCATCGGCCGTAAAAACACTACCGGCAACCATAACGTCTGTTTCGCCCAGCACGTCTCCCCACAATGCACTCTGTCGCTGGAATTGACCGCTCCCTTGCAGCGAACTTAATTCAAGGCCCTGTATTTCATTTCCGGCGCGAGTGACGATATTGATGACGCCAAACATTGAGTTGCTACCGTAAACCGATGCACTGGGCCCACGTATGATTTCGATGTGATCGACTTGTGCGAGATTAAGAGGAAATGCAGTGTCGATAGTGACGCTGTCGTAAATGTTCTCATTCACGTTAATGCCATTGATGAGAACCTGCATTCGCGAGCGCCAGTCTCCTGAAACGGCGAGACCACGAACAGCGGCATAACTATAGGTATAGTCATTGGTAATACTGAAGCCCGGTAAGGTATTCAGGATGTCGGCCAGAGTTTGCCACCCATAGAGCCTGATATCCGCTGCACTGATGATCGTCACAGCCGATGGGATGTCTTTGGGATGACTGGCGAAGCCCGGCGCAGAAATAATCTGCACTTGCATCAGTTCTTCAAGACCCATATCCAGCAGTTTCGCGGAAGCACGGTCGGCTTCCGCGGCGAAAGTGCCGTATAAAGGGATGATGAGACAAAAAATAATGCCTGTGAGTGGTTTATACAAACACTTCATTGGTTCCTATCGACCCAGGTGACTACACATCAGAAGTAAAGCGTCGTACCTTTTATGGTTATCGGTTTTTTTATGTAATATTTCACTTCTAGACCTCATTACGGATATTCAGCGGTTTAGCTTTAGCTTTAATTTTTCTACGGGATCGGGAAAGATTTTCGTTGTGCTGGGTCGTTTTTGTCTCAGGGATGTGATCCGGTTGTCATATTCCACTGTCAGGGGTGCATTACGTTCTGATACGGCTACTATATTGTTTTTAGTTGTGTCACCCGGAAGACCCGTTTTGTATCTGCCTTAATGTTTTACGACAAGCTTTGCAGATCCATTAGCCCGGTAAGCCGAAATTCAAATTGACATAGTATTTTGTCTGATAGCAAGTCAACACGAGTCGTTGGAAGCCTGGAATCACCATGACAATGCTGAACAATTTCCACCGCAACGACATTGACGGCTTGCGATCAGTAGCAGTGTTGCTGGTTGTGCTGAATCATGCGGGATTTTCGCTGTTCCCGGGCGGCTTTGTCGGTGTAGATATTTTCTTTGTGATTTCCGGATTTTTGATCACCTCCATTATTTTTAATGGGCTATTGGATAATACGTTTTCTTTCGCAAATTTTTACGTGCGCCGGATAAAACGTTTGATGCCGGCGCTGTTTGTCGTTCTGTTTGTTACAACCATTTTTGCGCTGCTGTATTTGTATCCCTCCGATTTGAAGAAATATGCGAATAGCCTGACATGGGTAATTTTTTACGTCAGTAATTTTTATTTCTGGTTAAAACACGGTGGCTACTTTGAAGGTAACACGCAGGAAGCACCTCTGCTGCACACATGGTCGCTCGCGGTGGAAGAACAGTACTACCTGATTTGGCCGTTGTATCTGATTGTAGGCCTGAAGCTTTTTTCACCACGTGTGTTCGCGATCGCCACCGTTGGACTATTTTTTCTGTGTGTGGTTTTTTCCGAGTGGGCGTTGAATGTAGCGATTGGAGCTGCCTACTACCTGTTGCCGACCAGAATGTTCGAGCTGATGCTGGGTTCGCTATTGGCGATCTTCTGGAAGGATATTCCCAAGCTGCCGCAAATGTTCATGCATATCATTTCATTGTGTGGGTTGGGCCTGATTGCTTACGCTGCTTTTTTTCTCGACGAGACCAGCAGTTTTCCGGGCTTCAACGCGTTATATCCCACAGTCGGAGCGGCCTGTCTCTTATTAGCCAATCGCGAACATATGGGCTGCGTTAATCGCGTCTTGAGCCTGTCACCATTTGTATTCATTGGTTTGATTTCCTACTCCTTGTATTTATGGCATTGGCCTATTCTCGTTTTTGTCCGATATCAGGGAATACCGATGACGTTTGTAGTCCAGGCCAGCTGCATAACATTGTCGATTGTGCTCGCGTGGCTAAGCTGGAAATTTGTCGAGACACCTGTTCGCAATAGCAAGAATGTTTCTTTGCTTTCAGTGGCGGATCTTTGGTTATTACGTCCGCTGGTGATGGTGATGGTTATAAGTTTTGTTTTGTTATCTCGCAACGGGTTGGAGATGAGATATTCCGGGGAGATCAACCAAATGGATCAAGCCGTGAACGCATTGAGCCACGAGATGCGACCGTTATGTCACGCCAGTTTAAGTGAAGCTGCCCGCAGTCCCGATGTGAACTGTCGCCTGGGTGTGGACAACGGCGATGAGTTTGATGCGTTCCTGTTCGGTGATTCACATGCAAATCATCTTGCGGGATTTATTGATGTGCTCGCCAAGGATGCAAATGTTCAAGTTCAGGACTACACGCTGGATCAGTGTCCTGCCATTTTTTATCTCGAATGGGGCCGGAATCCAGTCACTGCGGAGGCGTGCAAAAAACGTAATGCCGTGGTCCTGGAGCGAATAAAAAATAACAAGTTCGACTATGTTCTTCTCGGTTCAAGCTGGCCTGCCAATCCCGTTCGTGTGTATCGTGAGGGGGAATGGTTGGCGGATCTGGTAGAAAGCTCGCAAATTATTGAGACCAGTTTTGCGGCAACAATCGGCGCAATCATCGAGTCGGGTGCAACACCGGTTGTTTTCGATGACATTCCTGATCTTGGTGCCAATGACTCGAAGTGTCCCATCCGCCGGGAAGCATTCAATGAGAAGCTTGATTGCGGAATGAGTAAACAAAGCAATAAAATTTTCGAAGCTGTTTTAAGTCGTGTTCAGGTTATTTATCCGCAAATTGTTCGCATCAATCTTGCAGACCTGATGTGCGAGAACGACATATGCAAACTGGATCTGGATGGCATGCCTTTGTACAGCGACAACGACCACCTTAATTATTCGGGCGCCGAATATATGGGGCAACGTTATCTGCAGCTACATGAAAACTTTTTTAAACCTGCGGGAAAAACTGGTTTGTAGTCGCGTTATGAAAACCGAATCAGCGTCGTGATTTAATTTTTATTCAGTAGTTGTGGGCAGCTTGTGTTGATAGCAGAGGAGTAGCGCGCTACGAGTAATGCGGCGATCTCCCGGATAGACCCAGAGAATAAACAGCGTTATTCTTTTGTTATCAACTAAGGCTCAGGAGAATAGCCTCGATATGCATGCTGAAGTTCCATACCCTGTAGATGAAAAAGTGCTCACGAAAACCATTGGCGGCGATAAAAACCGCATCAGGGAATTGTTGGGCTATTTCACTCTTCCATCACGTAACGTCCTCTCGGAATTGAACCGGGCTTTTGCGGACCATTCTGCAGTGGGAATTAAAAACGCCGCGCACAAACTCAAATCCTCTGCACGCACCATTGGTGCGAATTCACTCGCAGATGTCTGCGTGGTTCTCGAAGATGCAGGGAAGAAAAATGATTGGAGTGTTATCGTGAACAATTATCCCCTCGTTGAAAATCTGTTTACCGATGTTGAAGTATTCATAAAAAATTATTGATTGATATCACGGGCGCCGTTGGTTTTAGAATTTCTCTGGCTGCAACCGACTCTCAGTTTTGCGAAGCAACATTTTCAGGGCAGCTGTGCAGGTGCATCAACGTGCTGCAAATCGATATTGTTTTCATTGCAGATATATTCGAGCAGGTCTTCACCAGGCAGTAGATTGGCGTCACCTTTTGTCGTGAATGGTTTGGCATAGGTGCCGGGATCTTCGATCGTCACTTCAATATTCATTTTTTCGACATCGGTCCTCGTGTAACGCTCGACGATATGTAACTGTTCTGTGTGGGGATGACCTAGATAGTCGAACCAGAATTTATCGTTGAATCCGACAGTGTCCACCACGAGTGTGTCACCTTCCCATTTGCCGATTGAGTGGCCAAACCAGGTGGGTGTCACATCATCGGGATGACCGCGGCCATCCATGAAGATCTGTCGATAGCTGTGAATGTTGCCTTCAAACAAAATGAAAATAATGCTGGGCGACAAATGTGTGCTCGCCTGGACCATGCGCCAGGGATAAGGAGATCCACGTGGCACGCCGGACGGCAGGCAGTTCCCTTGCGGATCATCTTGCGAGCGTAGCGTTTTCATGTGTTCTGATGCCCAGGGTAAAAGGACCAGTTCTTCACCGTCTTTCAGGCTTGTGCGAATGTCTGCCGAACTGCTGCCGCCACCCATCCAGACGCCCGTCATATCGGGACTGCCATCCGGTAACCGCGGCACTTCTTCCGCGGCAAATGTAAAACTTGATGTGAGAAAAAATGAAATGGAAGCAAAGAGATTTTTCATTTGGTTTCCTATTGGTCATCGCCGGAGATAAAGGTCAGCTCGGTCCCATCATCGCGAGTAATCAACACGATCGCGGCCGTATTGGTTTTGTCGCGCGCATGAGAGGCGGTGACTTTGATGTGATCATTTGCCACTAGCGAATCTCTTTTCCAACCATTGCGAATCAACATGTTTGGACTGGCAAGTTCGAGATTCCAGTTCGCGACACTTCCGTCTGCGCCTTTCACGTCGAGATAGACGTGGGCATGTGGATTGGTCCACTCAACTTTCGTGATGATGCCTTCCATCGAGAGTTCAGCACTACGATCATACTGTGCAGCGAATGAGTGGTGGGCCTGTGCGTGCAGTGCCAGCAGTGTACTGGCCAGCGCAAACGTAGCTATAAGCAGCTTCATGAAAATCTCCCCCAGAAAAAGGTGCGTGTGGCAGCGAGTTTATATTGTGGTTTTTTTATGTGTTCGCAAGGCGTAGATACCATGCGATTTAGCAAAAAAGAAGCTTGGCGCATATCGAGGTTGTTATTTCTTCAGACAGGTCGGTTCGGTATGGGGGATAGCTGATGCCTCGGTATTTTCGACTGGGGAAGTTCCAGGATTTGTTAAGTACAGCGTATGAGCCTGAAGTTAAAAACATGTAAATGTCCAGGATGCTTCAACGCATGAATTCTGACGGTGTAAACAGCTTCATCTCCTGCGCATCCCAAGTAAACACGCAGATAAAAAAATGCCCGCATCTTGCGATACGGGCATTCTGTGTTCTATTGGTACCGTGTCATATCAACAGCGGAACCATCTTGCTGTCTTTATGCAGGCTTAGTTGTGATAAGCCGTTTCGCCGTGTTCGGAGAGATCCAGACCAGTGGATTCAACTTCGGCAGATACTCGCAGACCGATTGTGTACTTGAGTATGGCGAGGATCACTGAGCTTACTACTGCGCTCCAGACTACCGCGATCAGAACAGCTTTAACCTGGATCATGATCTGTCCGGAATCGTAGCCGAAGGTAGGGCCAACCCAACCATCAATTACATAACCAGCGCCGCCGAGGGCAGGGTTAACGAATACGCCGGTCAGGATTGCACCTACGATACCGCCAACTGCGTGGATACCGAATGCATCCAGTGCGTCGTCATAACCCAGCATGTTCTTCAGGTAGGACACTGCGAAGAAACATACAACGCTTGCTACGATACCGATTACCAGAGCGCCCTGGATTCCAACGAAGCCACAAGCAGGGGTAATTGCAACAAGACCCGCTACTGCGCCTGACAGGATACCCAACAGGCTTGGTCTGCCTTTGATGATCCATTCAGCTGCAAGCCAGGTTACTGCTGCTACCGCTGTAGCAAACAAGGTGTTGCCGAACGCCAGTACTGCGTAGCCGTTTGCTTCCAGGTTGGAACCAGCGTTAAAGCCGAACCAGCCAAACCACAGAAGAGATGCGCCAAGCATGGTCATGGTCAAGCTGTGTGGAGGCATTGCAACTTTGCCGTAACCGGTACGTTTGCCCAGGAACATTGCCGCAACCAAACCAGCTACTCCAGCGTTAATGTGAACCACTGTGCCACCGGCAAAATCGAGTGCTCCAAGCTGCCAGAGATAACCCGCAGTTGCATTCAACTCGGCTACTACGTCAGGACTTGTGTACGCGTCTGGACCGGGCCACCACCAAACCATGTGAGCCATCGGGATGTAAGACAAGGTGAACCAGACCACGGAGAAAATCAGAACCGCTGAAAACTTCATGCGTTCTGCGTAACCGCCGGCGATCAGGCCAACTGTAATTGCTGCGAAAGTGAGCTGGAAGAATGCAAACAGCATTTCAGGAATCACTACGCCTTTGCTGAATGTAGCGGTAGGAACGAAAAATCCGTTCGCGTCGTAAACGACACCGCTCAACAACGTTTTGC
>JAZKES010000192.1:32898-38095 GCA_040386995.1 Pseudomonadota bacterium
GTAGGAACGAAAAATCCGTTCGCGTCGTAAACGACACCGCTCAACAACGTTTTGCTCAGGCCGCCAAAGAATGCGCTACCGTTACTGAATGCCATGCTGTAGCCATAAACTACCCAAAGTACTGCAATTACGCAGAAAATGGTGAAGATCTGCATCATGGTTGAAAGCATGTTTTTGGCGCGTGCCATACCGCCATAAAACAGGGCAAGGCCAGGTATCGACATCAACAATACGAAAGCTGTTGATACCAACATCCAGGCGATGTCGCCGTTGTTATAAACCGGAGCGTCTTGCGCCATTACCATCTGAGGCAAGGCAAACGCGGCTGCAGCCATACTCCACCAGGCGCCATGTTTTGCCTTGGCAGCCAGAGTGGCTGAAATTTGAGAGGGAACTTTTGTCATTACAAATCTCCTGGACCTGAAAGGTTAAATGGCGTCGTCGCCGGTCTCACCCGTACGAATACGAATGGCCTGCTCAATGTCGTATACAAAAATTTTGCCGTCACCGATTTTGCCGGTATTAGCCGCTTTGGTGATGGCTTCGATAGTCTGTTCAAGCGCATTGTCTTTGACGACTACTTCCACTTTCAGTTTGGGTAGGAAATCCACGACGTATTCCGCCCCGCGATACAATTCGGTATGTCCTTTCTGACGGCCGAACCCTTTAACTTCCGTGACCGTTATCCCCTGAACTCCAATCTCAGAGAGGGCTTCTCTGACGTCATCAAGCTTGAACGGCTTGATAATCGCGTTGATCATTTTCATTAGTTCTGTCTCCTGAGCCTCGTTGCGTAATGTGAGTGTCTACTGCACACGGAAATTACGAAAGCAAGCTGCATGCCAAAATATAATTGATATATTTATCATGCGGTTAGGCGAATTATGACGTTCTGAAAATCTCTGAATTTGTATTGGTGCACATATATGGTGCGATTTTGATAAATTTTGCACCTCTTTGGTGATAGCGGCGACCAATGAAAATGCAGAGAAAAGTTCCAAAATGGCGCATTAATAGCGGTTGTGTTCCATTTATCTCCTCACATATGCTCGCTTCGAGTGCAAATGCTTGTCCAGTGATACACGGTGGTGCATTAGTGCTCTGAAAAATGCAGAGTTCATAACGCGTTGGGGTTTAAGGAGAGCGGGAAATAATGAGACTTGGAAATATCGTAAAAGCTGCGCCAGTTAGTTTATTGCTTGCTCCGGTAGTAGCAGTGGGCCAGGAACTAAGCGGGGCCGACACCGCATGGATGATGACGTCGACAGCACTGGTGTTGTTTATGACCATACCTGGATTAAGTTTGTTTTACGCGGGTTTGGTAAGGACGCGGAACGTGCTGTCGGTATTAATGCAATGTTTCGCCATAACATGTGTTGCATCTTTGGTATGGCTATTGGTCGGTTACAGCCTGGCATTTTCCGAAGGTAATGGGTTTATCGGTGGGTTGGACAAGGTGTTGCTGGCTGGGGTTGTCGAAGATGCTGTGGCGGGCACGATACCCGAATCAGTATTTGTTTTGTTCCAGATGACATTCGCAATTATCACTCCCGCGCTTATTTTTGGTGGTTTCGCAGAACGTGTGCGGTTTAGTGCAGTAATGCTGTTCAGCATTTTATGGTTGTTGATTGTGTATATTCCGGTAACTCATTGGGTCTGGGCCAGTGATGGGTGGTTATACAAAAGAGGTTTGCTGGATTTCGCAGGCGGAACGGTTGTGCACATAACAGCAGGTATTGGTTCACTGGTTTGTGCACTGGTGCTGGGACCCCGTACCGGGTTCGGTAAAACCGCAATGCCGCCCCATAACATGACGATGACCGTTACAGGCGCGGGGATGTTGTGGGTTGGATGGTTTGGTTTTAATGGGGGAAGTGCGCTGGCTGCGAATGGCAATGCTGGCATGGCGATGTTGGTAACACATATATCGGCTGCCGCAGGATCTGTGGCGTGGATGATGATGGAGCGAATCAAATTCGGTAAACCCTCTGTGCTTGGTATCGTCACAGGAATGGTCGCTGGCCTGGGCACGATAACTCCCGCGTCCGGAACAGTGGGGCCTGGTGGAGCGTTAATAATTGGATTGTCTGCGGGAATTATTTGTTTCTTTGCTACTCAAGCGATAAAGCAAAAATTCAAAATTGACGACTCGCTGGACGTGTTTCCGGTTCATGGCGTCGGCGGTATTCTTGGTACATTCTTCGCGGGAATTTTCACTTCGTCTGCTCTAGGTCTATTCAGTGGTCAAGGTTATGCCGAAGGTTTTACGATGAGCAGCCAATTGATGGTGCAACTTACCGGTATCGTGGCAACGTTGATTTATACTGCCGTCCTGACTTATGTAGTGCTGAAGTTGGTCGATGCAATGACGGGCTTCCGGGTTACGGTTGAAGAAGAAACGACAGGACTGGACATCGTTTTACATGACGAGCGTGGATACGACCTCTAGAGCTGTCACATAAGCAGATTGCCATCATCGTTCTGACTTGCGCAGTTGTGATGGCAATCTGTATCTTCCGCATCAAGCTGTCTTCTTTCTTGCTGTAGTATGTTGCCGCTTCTCGGGGTAAGCATCCCGAGCTTATTGATTTGGTATTCCCATCAATGTCATTCACAACTTTCGAACTGGTTGCGGTTCTCGCAGATGGAAAATTTCATTCCGGGGATGAACTTGGTCAACATTTCGGTGTAACACGATCAGCAATCTGGAAAGCGGTGCAAAAACTTTCAGCGATAGGACTGGAATTACATTCCGTCAGAGGCAGGGGTTATCGACTGAGTGAAGCAATTACTTTGCTTGATAAAAACTGTTTTTTGAACAATTTGTCTAATAAAAATAAAACCAGACTTTCTGAATTGGAAGTCTTGGGTTGTGTTGACTCTACCAACTCTCACACGTTGCGAAGAATTCAGAGCGGGACGTTAAATTTGTCGCTTGGGCAAAGTTACCTGTGTGTCGCGGAGATGCAAACGGCGGGCAAAGGTCGGCGCGGAAGGCAATGGGTGAGTCCGTTTGGTCACAACCTGTATCTTTCGATGGTGCAGGTGTATGAAGGTGGCGCTTCAGAGTTGGAAGGGTTAAGTCTCGTAGTGGGTTTGGCATTGGTCGGTGCGCTCCATGCTTCTGGATTTTCGGGGTTGGGATTGAAATGGCCAAATGACGTGTTGTGGCAGGGCAAGAAATTGGCTGGAATATTGATCGAAATTAACGGCGATTTCGCAGGTAGCTGCCAGGTTGTCATTGGCCTGGGTTTGAACCTGAAACAAAATGAAACTGCGATGCAGGAGGTGTCCCAGCCTTGGACATCGTTAGAAGCATTGGGTTTTGAACAGACTCAACGTAATTTGTTGTTAGGAAGAATTCTGGATTATCAATTTGATGCGTTGGAGCGATTTAGATCTGCTGGCTTTGCGTCTTTTATTTCAGACTGGCGTTTGCATGATGTGACGGCCGGTAAAAAACTCGAGCTTAGTACAGCTATGGGGTCTGTATCGGGAGTGGGAGAGGGTGTTGACACGACAGGCGCACTCTTGCTTCGAACGGAGCAGGGGGTTCGCAAATTTTATGGTGGAGAAATTAGTCTCCGTGCCATTCCCGACTATTGATAAGCCTGTTGGCAATACGTAATAAAGAGGCTTGAATCAATGATTTTAGAGCTTGATGCTGGTAATACACGAATCAAATGGCGTCTGCGGAAAAGAAACGAAGCTGATAACAAATGGTTCAATGTGGCTGATGGTTTTGTATTCGCACGGGAAAAAACTCCTTCGGTATTTATTGATCTTGGAAGGCAGCTTGAAAAATTACCGATGGAGCGTATCAGTCGAATGTTGGTTGCCAGTGTAAGGGGAGATGGTTTTAAAAATGCATTCTCTTCGTTGATGACGGAAAAATGGCATCTACAGCCAGAGTTCGCAACATCGGTTAAAGCGTGTTGTGGTGTAACCAATGCCTATGCTGATGTTGGAAAGTTGGGCGTTGATAGATGGTTGGCAATGCTTGCGGCGTATCAGCGCGAGAAAGGTGCTTGTTGCATCGTTGATTGTGGTACGACCATTACAGTAGATCTCGTTGATGCAAACGGGCGGCATGAAGGAGGATATATTGTGCCTGGATTACAGCTTTTACGAGATTCGTTGGCTGCGCGATCAAAAGCTCTTGCAACTGAGCAATCCGAATGGCGACTGACGACGCCCGGCACATCCACGGTTTCTGCAGTACACAACGGGATACTTCGATGTGCAGTAGGTTTTATGCGTGACATGCAGCTGGAAAATGAAAAGTCGGGGGTGTTGCGTGGGTGGTATTTTACAGGTGGGGATGCAAATGTTTTGCTGCCTCATGTTGATTGGCAAACAAAGCACGAATCAGATCTTGTGTTGGATGGCCTTGAACTAGCCATGTTTTCCCAGGTTGAATTTGGCGTAGTGAGCTAGGTATGCGTACTTTCGCAATACTGCTTATATTTTTGAATCTTGGGTACTTTGTCTGGAATCAGATGAGAGAAGGCGAGAGCGTTATCGATTTGCCAGGCCAGCCAACTTTTGTGTCTGCGGAGAAATCCCTGGTTTTGCTTTCTGAACTGCCGTCGGTTTCTCCGCCTTCTGATGCTCAGGAAAAGAGCGTGGTTGGTGCTATTCAACAAGCTTCTGCGATTGAAGATAAGAATATCGAGCGTGAAACGACGACCCTAAGTGAAGCTGATTCTGAATCAAGTGATATGCCACAAACATGGTGTGGTGTGGCGTCTGGTTTCGCAGATACGAATGAAGCTACTGCTTTCATTGCGGAAACCGCTGCTATGGGTTTCGAGGGGGGGCTGGATGTTCAGCAGGAGCAAATTTCATCAACATGGTGGGTTCATTTACCTCCATACAAGACGCAAGCTGACGCCCAAATTGTCATTGATGAGTTGGCAGCAAAGGGGATCGATAATTTTTATATGCGCACCGGCGAGTTGGCTGGAGGGATATCATTAGGGGTGTTTTCACGCGAAGCGAGTGCAACAAATGCGCAAGCCGAATTGCTAAGTCGCGGCTACAAGGCAAGTATTAAAGAAATACCGCGTTATGTTTCAAAAGCTTACGTAGTAATGACGGTCTCGGATGTAACGCAGCGGGAAAACCTCGAATGGAAGGCGTTTTTGGCAGCAAAAACAAAGCTTGAGGTCACAGAAAAACTCTGTGAAACGATTGC